>JAXJNA010000044.1:0-97615 GCA_036312945.1 Anaerostipes hadrus | reverse complement strand
TAAGAGAGCATACTGACATTAAAATTCAACTAATACAAGAAAAAATAGGATAAGTGTATTCATATAAAAATCAAAAAGCAGAAATAATAATTTTATAAATAATTACAATTTCTGCTTTCTTCCTTAAGTTAATGACATTGATGGAATTCTATCATTTCGTACCTCTATCTTTCTTTATGTTTTTATGAATACCTGAAGACATTCTTGTATAAAATTAAGAATTTTCAAACGGAAAGGTGTGTATGTTAAATATTATTGGTTTTCAATTTTTGTAGTGGTAGACAGATGTTTATAATATTTCACCATTAATTTCCGTCATTCAAACCAGAAATTAGGAATAAATATGTACAAAAAGGATCTTCGAATATGAAACGAGTCTGGGCCATTGCTTTTTTCTTTTTTTCATTGGGGTTGTTTACGGGATTCTGGATCACCCACGATCCGATGAAAATAGTCATCTGTATCGGATGTGATATCACAGCTTACTGTCTGTTCTTTAAATAACTCTTGAAGAATAACAAAAAAAGAGTTGGAATAAATTCCAACTCTTAGTGGTTTCTTATATGATCAATCAAGACTAAGCACGTTCAACCTTACCAGATCTTAAGCAAGAAGTACAAACGTACATTTTCTTAGCTGCTCCGTTAACTTTAACTTTAACAGATTTGATGTTAGATTTCCACATTTTATTTGATCTTCTATGTGAATGGCTCACTGCGTTTCCAAAATGAGCACCTTTGCCACAAATAGCACATTTTGCCATGTTAGCACCTCCTTATTCCAATCTCTATTCCTGTTTCATTCCAGGCTCGACAACTATTTCATTCTAACAGATTGATTTATAAAAATCAAGAATAAATTTGCTTTTATTTTAAATCATTTTTTGAAACACTAGACTTAGGTGGTTTCATAATGTATAATCGAAATATATGAATTCTCGTTTGGAGGTATAATTTATGAAAGGACATGTGAATACAAAGAATGGAGAGATCTCCATTGAAAATCAGGTAATTGCGAAATATGCCGGAATCTGTGCTCTTGGATGTTTTGGTATCGTAGGGATGGCGATGGTGAATATGAAAGATGGGATCGCCAAGCTGTTAACAAGAGATAATATCAGAAAAGGTGTATTTGTTTCTGTAAAGAATAATAAGATCACGATAGACTTCCATATTATTGTATCTTATGGAGTTTCTATTTCTACAGTGGCAAGTAACCTCATGGAATCTGTAAAGTATCGTGTAGAAGAATTTACAAGCCTTGAAGTAGAACGGATCAATATTTACGTAGAGGGCGTAAAGGATATAGGATAATAGATAATGGAGGCAAAGATTAAGATGAAACAGATAGATGCAGCTTTGCTGCAGAAGATGTTGATTGGCGGAGCCAAGAGATTAGAGGCGAATAAAGAATATATTAATGAACTGAATGTATTTCCTGTGCCAGATGGTGATACTGGAACGAATATGACAATGACAGCCCTTGCAGCTGCCAAAGAAGTTGGGAATGCAGCAAAAGTGACAGTGAAGGAAGTAACAAGAGGATTATCAAGCGGTTCTTTAAGAGGAGCCAGAGGTAATTCAGGTGTTATTTTATCCCAGTTATTCAGGGGATTTTATAAAGGTGTCAAAGATCAGGATGTATTAACAACAGAAACTGTTGCAGCAGGATTTAAGAAGGCAGTAGAGACAGCTTATAAAGCAGTTATGAAACCAAAGGAAGGAACAATCCTTACGGTAGCGAAAGTAACAGCAGAGAAAGCAGTATATTGTGCAAGGAATACAGAAGATTTTGAAGAATTTGCTCAGGTAGTGATCAAGGAATCAAACGAGATCCTTCAGAAGACACCAGAGATGTTACCAGTTCTGAAAGAAGCAGGAGTGGTTGATTCAGGTGGACAGGGACTTGTGGAATTCCTACAGGGTGCTGTTGATGTCTTGATGGGCAAGGAAGTCGATTTAAGCAGTGTTGAGAAGAAAGCAGTTAAACCAGCAGCAACAGCAAGTGAAGCACCATTAGAAGAGAAAGACATCAAATTTGGTTATTGTACAGAATTTATCGTTATGACGAAAGAAGAGATTTCCATGGAAGAAGAACAGAAGTTTAAAGACTTCTTAATGGGAATCGGAGATTCTATCGTAGTTGTTGCAGATGAAGACATCATCAAAGTGCATGTGCATACAAACCATCCTGGAAAAGCAATCGAGAAAGGTCTCACATATGGAGAACTTACGAATATGAAGATCGATAACATGAGAGAAGAACATAGAGAACGTTTAAATCTCACACAGGCAGAAGCACAGGCAGAAGAAAGTAAACCAGAAGAACCGAGAAAAGACCATGGATTTGTTGCAGTATCGATTGGACAGGGAATGAATGACATTTTCCGTGAATTAGGTGTAGATTATCTGATCGAAGGTGGACAGACTATGAACCCTAGTACCGAAGATATGTTGAATGCGATCGAGCAGGTGAATGCAGAGACTGTATTTATCTTGCCAAACAACAAGAATATCATTCTTGCAGCGACACAGGCACAGTCTTTAGTGGAAGATAAGAATGTAGTGATCATTCCGACAACAACAGTTCCCCAGGGAATCTCAGCGATCATTGGATTTGATCCGGAAGCAGATGCCGAAGAGAATGAAGAGAACATGAAAGATATCATTGAATGTGTGAAGACTGGAGAAGTTACTTATGCAGTCAGAGATACATCCATCAATGGTATTACGATCAAGGTCGATGATATCATGGGAATCGATGATGATGGGATCAAGAAAGTCGGACAGGATGTCGAGAAAGTCACATTAGAATTGTTAGAAGAGATGGTGGATGAAGACAGCGAACTGATCAGCATTTACTATGGAGAAGACACAACCAAAGAACAGGCAGAAGCGTTACTTGAGAAAGTAGAAGAAACATATGGTGACTGTGATGTACAGTTAGAATATGGCGGACAGCCAATTTATTATTTCTTATTGTCAGTAGAATAAGAGAAGATGGGAAATCCCGCTTGATGGCGGGATTTCTTTGCTTTTAATAGAGAATATGATAAAGAATTTTGAAGGAGACAAAGATGGATGGCACAACAAATATCATAGAATTAAAAGGAATTGGGGAAAAGAGTGCAACAGCTTTTGGACGCCTTGGAATCCGTGATGTAGATAGTCTGATCACGATGTATCCAAAGTATTATCTTACCTATGAAGATCCCAAAGATGTCAATGAGATCGAGATTGGCCAGAGAGTATCTATTTTCGTTCGTATCAATTCGGAAGTTCATATTCAGTATGCAAGAAGAATGAAGATTGTTACATGCACAGCGAAAGATCATACAGGAACGATCATGCTTGTCTGGTATAATATGCCGTATCTAAAGAAACAATTACATCAGGGAAGAGATTATATATTTACGGGAACTCCGATCTATAAAAATGGACGGATCACGATGGAACATCCAGAGATTTTTATACAGGAAGATTATGAAGCTAAACAGGAGACATTGCAGCCAGTATATCCATTAACAAGCGGACTTACTAATAAACTTGTTTCCAAG
This sequence comes from Anaerostipes hadrus, assembly GCA_036312945.1. Taxonomy (GTDB): domain Bacteria; phylum Bacillota; class Clostridia; order Lachnospirales; family Lachnospiraceae; genus Anaerostipes; species Anaerostipes hadrus_C. The sequence continues at coordinate 94,059 of JAXJNA010000044.1, read as the reverse complement.
GCTGTGGCACAGACAAAAGACTATATCTTTCATATTCCGGAATATCTTCCGCAAAATATTTTAGATCAGTATCATCCAATGGAATATCATCAGGCAATCTGGAATATTCATTTTCCAGAATCAAAAGAGCAGTTGATCGAAGCAAAGAAAAGGTTGATCTTTGATGAATTTTTTATTTTTATCTCGGCGATGCATATGATCACATCAGGAGAAGATCTCAAGGAAGAAGGATACAAGATCGGGGTCTGTAAGGAAGCGAAAGAACTGGTAGGGAATCTTCCATACGAGCTGACGACAGCACAGAAAAGAGCATTAAATGAGATGGCGAAAGACATGGCATCTGGTAAGGTCATGAATCGTCTGGTACAGGGTGATGTAGGATCTGGAAAGACGATTCTTGCGGTTATTCTATTACTCATGTGTGCCAAAGCAGGATACCAAGGGGTTTTGATGGCACCAACGGAAGTACTTGCAGCTCAGCACTATGAATCATTTACAGAACTTTTAGAATCTTATGATATAAAGATCGCATTACTGACAGGTTCCACAAAGGCAAAAGAAAAAAGAGAAATCTATCAAAAGATCAAAGATGGAGAAGTAGATATTGTGATCGGAACTCATGCGGTTATTCAGGATAAGGTGGAATATAACAAGTTAGCATTGGTTATCACGGATGAGCAACATCGATTTGGAGTAAGACAAAGAGAAAGTTTATCACTAAAAGGTGAGAAACCACATGTACTTGTTATGAGTGCGACACCGATTCCAAGAACATTGGCAATTATTTTATATGGTGATCTTGACGTATCGATCATTGATGAACTGCCGGCGGAACGATTGCCAATCAAAAACTGTGTGGTTAACACAAGTTACCGTCCGACGGCATATCGTTTCATTGAGAAACAGGTTAGTCAGGGAAGACAGGTATATATTATCTGCCCGATGGTCGAAGAAAGTGAGACGATGGAAGGAGAAAATGTCATTCAGTATGCGCAGATGTTGAGAAGTCAGTTTGCACCATCGGTAAGGATCAGTTACCTCCATGGAAAGATGAAAGCAGCGGACAAGCAGAAAGTTATGGATGATTTTTCAGAAGGCAAGATTGATGTTTTAGTATCAACGACGGTTGTTGAAGTCGGGGTTAATGTGCCAAATGCAACGGTTATGATGGTGGAGAATGCAGAACGTTTTGGACTTGCACAGCTTCATCAGTTAAGAGGGCGTGTCGGACGTGGCGGCTATCAATCCTATTGCATTTTTATGACGAGTTCCAAGAAGAAAGAAACGATGCAGCGTCTTGAAGTGTTAAATAAATCAAATGATGGATTTTATATAGCAAATGAAGACTTAAAACTTCGAGGACCGGGTGATTTCTTTGGAGTCAGACAAAGCGGGATGATGGATTTTGTTCTGGCAGATATATATACCAATGCAGATATTATGAAACAGGCAGCTGATGCGGTGAAACAACTGGAGGAAAGTGGATTTGATTTTTCAGATTTGAAGAACAGCAGATTAGAAAAACAGATCGGGCTTGCAAGGAATATATAATGATGAGAGTGTCAAAAGTATAAATAGGAGGGATATCATATGGTACGTTTTTATTTAAGATTTACAGGAAGAGTTCAAGGAGTTGGATTTCGCTTTTTTGCAGCGATGAATGCAGAAAGATGTCATTTGACTGGATGGGTAAAAAATATGTCTGATGGATCAGTGACAGCAGAAGTTCAGGGAACCAGAGTTGAAATTGAGAAATTTTTAAAATTGATCCAGACAGGAAATCGTTTCGTTCGAGTGGATGAGATCGAGAAAGAAGAACGTCCATATGAAGAAAATGAGAAAAGATTTCATGTTCGTTATTAAAATGATGTAAGTGTCAAAAAATAACAATCCATAAAATGCAACATCATGTAAAAACTCCCAGTGTATCTTTTGTACGCTTGCATATACTATGAGCGTAACAGATAACAAAACAAAAGAAATGGAGGACTTTCAACATGGAAGAACGAACTTCAGCAAGAAGCAAAGGAACAAACAGAGTCGAGGTACCAGAAGCGAGAGGAGCCTTAGACAGATTTAAGTTCGAAGTTGCAAATGAGATCGGTGTGGATTTAAAAGAAGGATATAACGGACACTTAACAACTGCTCAGGCAGGATCTGTCGGAGGAGAGATGGTTCGTAAGATGATCCGCAGACAGGAAGAAGAAATGTCTCGCTAATTAAGATAAGATCACAGAAAGAGACAGTGAAAGTGTAAACTTTGACTGTCTCTTTCTGAAATGTTGGTTTGTCGGTTGACAAAATCTGTAGATATAATAAAATAAAAGAAATAGTGTGCAAAAGTGGAATAACTTTGCAAAGTAAATAAAAGACAAGGAATATACATAGATATGAGAGTCGTAGCAGGAAGTGCGAAGAGTTTAAAATTAAAGACGATCGAAGGGATGGAGACAAGACCAACCCAGGATCGTATCAAAGAAACGTTATTTAATATGATCCAGTATGATATCCCGGGAAGTACATTTCTGGATCTTTTCTCTGGAAGTGGAGGAATCGGGATCGAGGCATTGAGCAGAGGAGCGAAGGAAGCTTATTTTGTTGAGAAAGCAAAACCTGCATTAAGATGCATCCGAGAGAATTTAAGATATACAAAGCTTGATAAGAAAGCACAGGTTCTGGCAACAGATGTGAATTCAGCGATCAGGCAGTTAGAGACGAAGAATGTAACATTTGATCATATTTTTATGGATCCTCCATATAAGAAAGGATTTGAAGAAGAAGTATTATCGATCATAGATCGATCCTCTATCTGTACAGAAGATACGGTGGTTATCGTAGAATCGTCTCTTGACACAGAGATACCGGATTTTGAGGAGTTAAAGGTTATAAGAGTAAAAGAATACAAGACAAATAAACATACATTTTTGATGAAAACAGCGGAGGATTAGAAGATGAGTATTGCAGTTTATCCGGGAAGTTTTGACCCGGTGACTTATGGACATATTGATATTATAGAGCGTTCAGCCAAGGTTTTTGACAAGCTGATCATCGCAGTATTGGTAAACAGTGCAAAGAAACCAATGTTTACAACACAAGAGAAGGTTGACATGATACGAAAAGTGACAAGTCATCTTGATAATGTAGAGGTTATGTCATTTTCCGGATTGCTGGTAGACTTTGCAAAACAACAGGGAGCCAGTGTATCAGTCCGAGGACTACGCGCAGTAACTGATTTTGAGTATGAGATTCAGATCGCACAGACAAATGCGAGATTGGATAAAGACTTAGATACCATGTTTTTTACAACCAGCATTGAGTATTCTTATGTAAGTTCCACAATCGTAAAGGAAATTGCTTCTTATCACGGAGATGTTTCTGAGATGGTACCGCCTTACGTACAAGAATGTCTTGAGAAGAAATTTAAATCACAGGAGGCGAATGAAAATGAGTGAGAAGTATTTACATGAGATGATCGATGATATTGAAGTACTGATCGATGAAGCAAAACCAGCAAGATTTAGTCCAGGTAAGATTATGATCGAGAAAGATGTATTGATGACAGTGATCGAGGAATTAAGGAAGCAGATTCCGGGTGAGATCGAACGAAGCCATAAGATCATTCTGAACAAAGATGCGATCTTAGAAGATGCCAGAGTGAAGTCACAGCAGATGATCGATCAGGCAGCAAGAGATGCCGGAGAATTGATCGATCAGAATGAGATCGTTGAGATGGCAAAGATGAGAGCGAATGAGATCGAAACTCACGCCAAAGATACAGCAAGAAGTGTTGTACATAACGCAAATGAAGAAGCAGATCAGATCCGTGCAGGTGCATTGCGCTATGTCAATGAGATCATGGAGGATGTACAAGGTTATGTGGCAAGTGTCAAAGAAGCACAGGAGAGTGTGTTTAACCAGTTATTATCCGCATTAGATTCAGATCTTGCATCGATCAAAACGAATGCGAAAGAGATTGAAGAACAGCTTTCCGGAGTCAGTATTCCACAGGCAAGAACAAGAACGGTAGAAGATTTCATTTCAGATGAAGACTAGATAAGCAAGCAGTCCGCTTGAAACACTAAAAAGAGATTTTATGAGCAGATATTTCCCGATGGAGAGTCTGCTCTTTTTATATACACTTAAAGTCTGCACGGCAGCGGATAACCCGCCAAAAGAGGTGATCATACACAATAAAATAACTTTGCGGCCGATTGATATATGGGAAGAACCAAAATGGGAGATGGCATTTGTGATTTCAAGAACAGCAGTCAATCCTCTTTTTAAATGGAAAGGGAGTGGAAGAATTTCTAAAAGAGAGACTGCAATTGAAAAGATCATGATGCAGATCCCGATCATAAAAATGGAATGAAGACTATCAAAGATTACCTGATCTGCAGATTTTTTGTGTGTGATGAAGGAAGAAGAGTGGTGGGTATGTAGAAAATCGCTAGTAAAAAATAAAAAGATCAGATAGATCAGATAACACAGGACAGGAAAATACAGGCAAAAGAAAAAGCGCAGAGCAGAAATTTTGCCATGAAGGATCAATGTAAGGGTATATCCGGCAGTGAACATGGGACTGATCTGATTGCAGGCATATAATAGCTTTTCTCCTTCAGATTTCGTAAAAGATCCACAAGAAATAAAATCATCAATGATCTTTGCACCGAGAGGACATCCACAAAAAAAACCTAGAATGCAGGTGTAAAAAAAGTCCTCATTGATACCAGGAAAAAGTTTTTTGAGGGGGTAAAAGAGCCGGGAGATCAGATGGAACGTTTGGTAATATTGCATAAAACCAGTGAGTAGTAAAAAAGGTAAAAGAGTCGGTGTGATCGTTGCAGACCATAAAATCAGCCCATTTTTTGCTCCTTGGACCGATGTTTGTGGAAAAAATAACAAGGAAAGAATACTAAAAATAAGTAAAAACTGGATAAAACTGGTTTTCATATAAAATCTCCCGCTTTCTTTTTACAGTGTATGAAGCGGGAGATAAAACTAGAAGATGATCTGCTCATCTTTTATGATCGTATGAAATTTCTGTCCGATCACAGTGCGATACAACTGATTGGCACGTTGTTCCGTAGATAATAATTCTTCCTGATCTTTGGATAAAGGATCATTCATAATACGCAGATGGCGGACCATAGGAATGGAAGATTTCCTTTTGATATCTCCGATCAGGAAGGAAGCAGAACGTTTGAAACCAAGAATCTGAAAATAAGGAGACATATCGTAAGTTCGTGCCTTTTCAACTTTTTCTTTTGTTATACCAAGCATGATATGCAAAAGATTCCTGCTTGTCTTGCTCCAGGTAAGGTTTTTGGTCTTACAGGCACTGATCAGTTCTTCAAAAGAAAGATCATACTTTAACATCTTAAAAATACGGTCCTTAAAATCGCCTGAAATACCGCTGATTTGTGTAAGATCTCCGCAGGAATAAATAGCTGCATGCAAAAGCAGAGAAAAATCATCCAGGCAGACAGGAAAATCCTTCTGATAATGTATCTGATAGATATCATGCAAAGCTTCAGGGACTCTTGAGAATAAAGGGCTGATCTGGTTTTGCTCTAAGATTTCGCGGATGGATGTTGCAGAAGAAATCGAAGGTGTCAGCTCTTTGCTGTGATGATCGTTTGAAACACGGGTAACACAGACAGGAATGATCTGGCTGTCTAATCGTAGCAGGGCTTTTAAATATTCAATCCCAAGGATATTATTTGGCTGTTTTAATACTTCGATCAAAGAAGCATCATCAAGATGATCTCTAAGATAAAGTTCCTTTGCTTTTGGATAAGAATGTCCGAGGCTCATAAGCTCTTTTGTACCACGCTCGATCTCTTCTTCATATTGGATAAGAAAGGATGCAATCTGCTTAAGTTTGTTAATCTCTTGACACTCACTTCCGAAAGAAAGGTAGTCGATCACCCCTAGTTTATGAAGCAGACTGACAGCTCCCATTGCAAAATCAGGGGCAGATGAACATGCTGCAAATAATGGGAGTTCAATCACGAGATCGGCACCACCAAGAAGGGCAGACTGGGTGCGTATTTTTTTGTCCATAACCGCCGGAGTTCCGCGCTGTACGTAGTTTCCGCTCATAACAGCAATGACATGATCGGCACCTGTAATATTCCTTGTTTGCATGATGTGGTATTCATGACCGTTGTGAAACGGATTGTACTCACAAATGATAGCTGCTGTTTTCATAAAATATCCTTTCGAGATTCCTTATTTGAATCGTTTATTTTGTAAATGTATTATAAATCACAAACGAAAAAAAGTAAAATTGCACAAAAAATGAAAAATGAGTAACAAGTATCTTGTCAGAGAAAACAAAAAAATGTAGAATAGAATATAGATTTTTCTGGAAATGTACAACGAAAAATACAAATACAATTATTGTATACAAGGAAATGATGTTGTATAATTTAACAAGATTAAATTCATCTTTTTGGAAAGTTGAAAGGAGCAACGCGAAAAATGAGTGTTATTGATGAGATTAAAAACAAGGCAAAAGCAAATAAGAAAACTGTTGTATTGCCTGAAACTACAGACATGAGAACATTAACAGCAGCAGCAGAGGTTATCGGCGAAGGAATCGCTGATATTATTTTAGTTGGAAAAGAAGACGAGATTAAGGCAAAAGCAGAAGCAGAAGGATTAGATTTAGCCAAAGCTTCTTTTGTTGATCCAGAGAACTGTGATCATTTAAATACATATATCGAATCTTTATGTGAAGCAAGAAAGAGCAAAGGATTGCTTCCAGAAGATGCAAAAGAGATCCTGTTATCCAACCCACTGTTCTTCGGAGCAACAATGGTAAGAGTTGGAGATGCAGACGGAATGGTAGCAGGAGCGATCAACTCTTCTGCAAACGTACTTCGTGCAGCACTTCAGGTTGTTAAGACTGCACCTGGTACAGAAATCGTATCAGCTTTCATGTTAATGGATACACAGGCTAAAGATATGGGTGAAAACGGATGTTTCGTATTCGCTGACTGTGGACTGAACCAGAATCCAAACCCAGAACAGTTAGCAGCAATTGCTTCAAGCTCAGCTAAGACATTTGAACAGCTGATCGGAGCAACACCTAGAGTTGCAATGTTATCCCATTCTACATGCGGAAGTGCAAAACATGATGATGTAACAAAAGTTGTAGAAGCAACAAATATCGCCAAAGAAAAATACCCTCAGTACCTGATCTGTGGAGAATTACAGCTTGACGCAGCGATCGTACCAGAAGTTGCAGCAAGTAAAGCTCCAAGAAGTGAAGTTGCTGGTAAAGCTAACGTATTAGTATTCCCAGACTTAGATGCTGGTAACATTGGATACAAATTAGTACAGAGATTAGGTGGAGCACAGGCATTCGGACCTATCACACAGGGAATCGCAAAACCAGTCAATGACTTATCACGTGGATGTGTAGCATCAGATATCGTAGGTGCAGTAGCGATCACATGTGTACAGGCAGCAGCACTGGAAGCAGATAAATAAGAAAAAATATAAGGAGAATCATAGTTCATGAAAGTTTTAGTTATCAACTGCGGAAGCTCATCATTAAAATATCAGTTAATTGATTCAGAGACAGAAAGTGTTTTAGCAAAGGGATTATGTGAAAGAATCGGAATCGATGGAGCATTAACACATCAGCCAGCAGGAAAAGACAAGATCAAATCTACACCTGCTATGCCAGATCATAAGACAGCGATCGGAATCGTTATCGATCAGCTGACAGATAAAGAAAACGGAGTTGTAGAAAGCCTTGATGAGATCGGAGCTGTAGGACATCGTATCGTTCACGGTGGAGAGAAATTCACAAAATCATGCCTGATCACAGATGAAGTTATCAAAGAAGTTGAAGAATGCAGCGTATTCGCACCACTTCATAATCCAGCAGGACTGATCGGAGTTCGTGCATGTCAGGAATTAATGCCAGGACTTCCAATGGTAGCAGTATTTGATACAGCATTCCATCAGACAATGCCAGAGAAAGCATTCTTATATGGTATTCCTAGAAAATATTACGATGAAGATGGTATCCGCCGTTATGGATTCCACGGAACATCTCATCAGTTCGTATCTTTAGAGACAGCAAAAGTCTTAGGAAAAGATATCAAAGACTTAAAGATCATCGTATGCCACTTAGGAAACGGTGCAAGTGTTACAGCAGTCAAAGGTGGAGAATCAGTAGATACATCTATGGGATTAACACCACTTGAAGGACTGATCATGGGAACACGTTCTGGAGATCTTGATCCAGCAATCATCGAATTTATCGCGAATAAAGAAAACAAAACAGCATCTGAAGTATTAAATATCTTAAACAAAGAATCAGGAGTTTACGGATTATCAGGAGTATCTTCTGACTTTAGAGATGTAAAAGCAGCAAGAGCTGAAGGTAACAAAGTTGCAGCTGCAGCATTAGATGCATATGCATACCGCGTAGCAAAATACATCGGAGCTTACACAGCAGCTATGAATGGTGTTGATGCGATCGCATTTACAGCAGGACTTGGTGAGAATGATGATATCACACGTAAAGCAATCTGCGAATATCTTGGATATTTAGGAACAGAACTTGACGAAGTGAAAAACGATGTTCACGGAGAAACAGCGATCATCTCTACAGATGATTCTAAAGTTACACTGCTTTGTGTACCAACAAATGAAGAATTAATGATCGCAAGAGACACAGTAGCCCTTGTAAAATAATCATTTCATAAAAAATAAAGCTTGTTAAAATGTGCTTCTGGATTGTTTTTTTAAAAGTAAGGAAAATTACTTGACAAACCAGAAGCACATTCGTATAATAGTACAGTATGAAAATTTAGGAGATCGTATGAAGATTCAATTATCAAAAATTATTTCAGTACCTAAATATGAAGAAACCGTCGAAGCGTCAATCGACCTGAATGAGATTAAGCTTAAAGGTGTGTCTTATCCTATTCGAGAGAAGAATGATTTTTCGATCGTTTTTAGAAATATTGGAAAGGATAAGATATCATTTGCATTTGAGACAGAAGTCACGCTTGGAATTCCATGTAGCCGATGTCTTGAAGAAGTGAGCTATCCGGTTTCCGTGAAGGTGACGAAAGAATTAGATTTTTCGGATCTCGATGAAGAAGATTCTTCATATATCGAGGACAAGTATCTTGATCTTGATATACTGATCTTCGATGAAGTTGTTCCAAAACTTCCGTCCAGAGTGTTATGCAAAGAAGATTGCAAAGGACTTTGTTCGGTGTGCGGAACGAATCTGAATGAAAAAGAGTGTGGCTGCGATCGTACGGTGGCAGACCCTCGTATGGCAGCGATTCAGGATATTTTTAAGAATTTTAAGGAGGTGTAAAACCAATGTCAATTTGTCCAAAGAATAAATCATCCAAAGGAAGAAGAAACAGACGTAGAGCAAACTGGAAGATGACTGCTCCAACACTTGTAAAATGCAGCAAATGTGGTGCTCTTATGATGCCTCACAGAGTATGTAAAGCCTGCGGATCTTACAATAAAAAGGAAATTGTTTCAGCACACGCTGAATAATGGTAAATGAAGAGAAATGCCATACGTTTAGGCTTTTAAGAAGGTTTAGGCGTGTGGCATTTCCTATTTTTAAGAAAAGGAGTAACAGGTCATATGGAGAAATTAGTGAAAGTGGCAGTTGATGCCATGGGTGGAGATCATGCACCAGGAGAAGTTGTAAAAGGTGCCGTTGATGCTGTGAATGAAAAAAATAATCTGAAAGTATTCCTTGTAGGAAAAGCACCAAGGATTCATGAAGAATTAAGCAAATACCAATATAAAAATGAACAAATCGAAGTTGTGAATGCAGAAGAAGAAATTTCTTGTGACGAATCACCAGTAGAAGCGATTCGTAAGAAGAAAGATTCTTCCATGGTGGTCGCCCTGAAAATGGTAAAGGATAAGACTGCAGATGCATTTGTATCAGCTGGAAGTTCAGGAGCGATCCTTGTTGGAGGACAGTTTGTTGTCGGAAGGATCAAAGGGATCAAGAGAGCACCACTGGGAGCAGTGATGCCAACAGCCAAAGGTCCGATGTTATTAGTTGATGCCGGAGCAAATATGGATGCGAAAGCGGAATATCTGCTTCAGTTTGCACAGATGGGATCTATCTATATGGAAGATGTTCTTGGAATCAAGAACCCAAGAGTCGGACTTGTCAATGTCGGTTTGGAAGAAGCCAAAGGAAATCAGCTGGTAAAAGAAACAGGTCCATTATTAAAGGAATGTGAAAATATCAATTATATCGGAAGTATCGAAGCAAGAGAAATCCCATACGGCGCAGCAGATGTTGTTGTATGCGATGCATTTGCAGGGAATATCGTTCTGAAACTGGAAGAAGGATTAGCAGCAGTGTTAGTCAGTCAGATCAAAGAAGGAATGATGTCAACATTAAAGAGCAAGATCGGTGCGCTATTAGCAAAACCAGCATTAAAGAAGACGTTAAAGAAGTTTGATGCCTCTGAATATGGTGGGGCACCATTACTTGGATTAAATGGATTGGTTGTGAAAGCGCATGGATCTTCAAGTGCGAAAGAAATGAAGAATGCGATCATTCAGTGTATTGCATTTGCTGAAGAAGATATTACGCAGAAGATCAAAGACCAGATCGTGAAAGGATAAGAAGAAAATGGATGCAAAAAGTGTGGAAGAATTTCAAGAGCAGATAGGAATTAAATTTCATGAGCCATCCCGACTTTGGAATGCCTTCATTCATAGTTCCTATGCAAATGAACGAAGAATGAGCAAAGATAAGAATAATGAACGTCTCGAATTTTTGGGAGATGCAGTTCTTGAGCTGGTAACAAGCAATTATCTGTATCGCACATACCAGAAAGAATCAGAGGGAAAGTTAAGTAAGATCAGAGCGAGTCTTGTATGTGAGCCAACACTTGCAGGATGTGCAAGAGATATCAACCTTGGGAAATATGTTCTCTTAAGCAAAGGAGAAGATATGACAGGTGGAAGATCAAGAGATTCCATTCTTTCTGATGCATTTGAAGCTGTAATCGGTGCGATTTATTTAGATCAGGGAATCGAAACAGCAACAAAATTCATTGAGACATATTTATTTAAAGATGTAGAAAATAAAGTTCTGTTTTTCGATGCAAAGACGAATCTTCAGGAGATTGTTCAGGGAGAAGGAAAAGGACGATTAAAATATGTGCTTGTTGGAGAAGAAGGTCCAGATCACGCCAAAATCTTTACTGTAGAAGCACGTCTTGGAGAGAATGTGATCGGAACAGGATCAGGACATAGCAAAAAGTCAGCAGAACAGCATGCTGCATTTGAGGCGATCAAACGCCACAAAAAATAACACGAAACAGAGGTGGACATGTATTTAAAAAGTATTGAGGTCAATGGCTTTAAATCTTTTGCCCATAAAATGATCTTTAAATTTGAACATGGGATCACAGGAATCGTAGGTCCGAATGGAAGTGGAAAGAGTAACGTCGCAGATGCTGTTCGATGGGTGCTTGGAGAACAAAGAGCCAAACAGCTCCGTGGTTCTAGAATGGAAGATGTTATTTTTTCGGGGACAGAGCTTCGAAAGCCGATGGGATCTGCTTATGTTGCGATCACATTAGATAACAGTGACCATAGTCTGCCGATCCAGTTTGAAGAAGTAACAGTTGCCAGAAGAGTCTATCGTTCTGGGGAAAGTGAATATTTGATCAACGGAAGTGCCTGCCGAAGAAAGGATATCGTAGAACTCTTTTTTGATACAGGAATCGGAAAAGAAGGATATTCGATCATCGGACAGGGACAGATCGAACAGATCTTAAGTGGAAAACCGGAAGAGAGAAGAGAATTATTTGATGAAGCAGCAGGAATTGTTAAATACAAGAAAAACAAGCTGGAAACACAAAAATCTTTGGAAATCGAACGTGAGAATCTGGTACGTGTCACAGATATCTTAACAGAATTGGAACGTCAGGTTGGACCGCTTAAGAAACAGTCAGAACGTGCGAGAGAATATCTGTTGTTAAGAGATCAGTTGAAAGATGAAGATGTGAAGTTGTTCCTGCTTGAGAATCAGAATCTTGAGAAGGAATTAAAAGAGCTGGATGAAAAGATAGAAATCGCTCAGCGGGAGATCAATGAGGCAAATCAGACACTTGCCAAAGCAAAAGAAAAATACGGAAAACAAGAAGAGTTTTTGGATCATTTAAAACAGGAAATCGAAACGATCACTGCTCATATTTCTGAAATGAAGATCACAAAGCAGCAAAAAGAAGGAAAGATTCAGGTTTTAAATGAACAGATCAATACAGAACGTATGCGAGAGAGTATGTATCTGGAGTCTAAGGATAAGCTGTATAAAGATCTGAATGAAAAGAAAGCACAGTTAAAGAGATTTGAGGCAGAGACAGAAGAAATTCGTAAGGAATATGAATCTGTCATGGAACAAAAGATACAAAAAGAAAGCGAAGTTGCATTGTATCAGAAACAGATTCAGGATCTGGAAAAAGAACAAGAAGAGATTGAAATCCGAGTAAATGCTGTCAGAGAAGGCCGTATGCGCGTAGCTGGAGCGATTGAGCGTTCGCAGACAGTGAAAGAGCAGCTAAATGTCCGGATCATAGGACTGGATCATCAGATAGAAGAAATAAAACGACAGATCGATGAGCAGGAAAAAGAAAAAGATTCTTCTAGTCAGAAGATCGAAGAGATCAATGAGAAGAAAAAACGATCTGAGATCGAATGTCATAATGCCAAGAGAATCGAAGAAACATTGATAGCTGAACGCCGCCAGATTCAGGAACAGATGGATCAGAAAAGAGAGAAATATCATAGAGTTCGTTCCAACTATGAAACAATGCGGAATATGGCAGAACGTTATGATGGATATGGATTCGGGATCAAGAAAGTGATGGAACAACAGGCCGTGACATCTGGGATCATTGGAGCTGTTGCGGATATCATCAAAGTGGAAGAAAAATACGAAACAGCGATCGAGACAGCTCTGGGTGGAAGTATTCAGAACATTGTAACGGATACGCAAAAAACAGCGAAGAAGATGATCGAATATCTGAAGAAGAACCGCTATGGAAGAGTTACGTTTTTGCCACTGGATGCAGTGAAGGGAAAAGAATTTGCAAGGAAAGAAATTCTTTTAGAACCAGGTGTGATCGGGGCAGCCAACCAACTTGCGATCTATGATGAAGTATATAAGGATCTATTTGCATCACTGCTTGGACAGATCCTTGTTGTAAAGGATATGGATGCAGGAATTAAAATTGCGAATAAATATCACCACAGTGTAAGAATCGTAACGCTTGAGGGGGATTCCTTAAACCGAGGCGGTTCAATGTCTGGAGGTGCTTTTAAGAATAAGAGCAATCTGCTTGGAAGATCCAGAGAAGTTGAAGAATTAAAGAAGAAGCTGGATCGATGGACGAAAGCGATCACAGAAGATGAAGAAAAATATCATGAAAATGAAAAAAAACTCAAAGAATATCAGCAAAATATGATAGACTTAGAGAAAGAGATGCAAGAGATCTCTTTGGAATTAAATACACAGCAGATGTCACAATCTGCGATCAAACGAAGAAAAGAAGAGCTTGATAACAGGCAAGAACAGTTAAGTATACAGAGACAACAACTGGAAGAAGAATTAAGGAATGCAGAAGATGATGCTGACAGACTGCAAGATGAACAGGTAGATCTTGAAAGTGCAAATGAGCGCGATGAAGAAAGAATCAAGGAGATCAGTGAGAAACTTGAGCATCTTAGAAAACATGCCGAACAGCATGCAATGGAAGTTTCCAAGGTTCATATGCAGTTAAGCAAAGAATCACAGAAGTTAGAATTTCAGGAGAATAATCAGGAACGAGTAAGATCTGAGATCGAACATCTATCAGAAGAGGTTCAAGAAAATCAGAAAGATACTGGAAGTATCAATGAGAATGTAAAAGCATTAAAACAGCAGATCGAACATTTAAAAGAATCATGCGAAGCAATGGAACGAAAGATCATAGAAGATCAGAACAGGCATCAGAAGATGCAGGAAGAAGTGAAGGAGAAAGAAGTCCTTTATAAGGATATTCTCAAAGAACGCGAAGAGATGCTGGAACGTATTAGTGGATATGACAAAGAAATGTATCGTCTGGAGAGCCAGAGAGAGAATCGCAAAGGAAAGAAAAAAGAACTTTTGGATTATATGTGGGAGAATTACGAGATCACATACCATCAGGCAAAACAGCGGATCGATCTGGATGAGACGCAGAGCCTTTCAAAGGTCAAGGAAACGATCTCTGAGTTAAAAAATAAGATCAAGGACCTTGGACCAGTCAATATCAATGCAGTCGAAGACTATAAAGAAGTTTCCGAACGTTACGAGTTTATGCAGAAACAGCATGAAGATATCGTGACAGCAGAAGCACATTTGACAGGTTTGATGGAAGAACTGGAAGATGCGATGCGCCGTCAGTTTAATGCGAAGTTTAAAGACATCAAACGAGTATTTCAGGAAGTATTCGTGGAATTATTCGGTGGTGGAGAAGCAAGATTGGAACTTACAGATGATGATGTATTAGAATCTGGGATCAGGATCATTGCACAGCCGCCAGGAAAGAAACTTCAGAATATGATGCAGTTATCAGGTGGAGAGAAAGCTTTAACAGCAATATCATTATTATTTGCGATTCAGAATTTAAAACCATCTCCGTTTTGTCTCCTGGATGAGATTGAAGCGGCATTGGATGATTCAAATGTCACAAGATTTGCAAAGTATCTGCATAAACTTACAAAGGATACACAGTTTATCGTGATCACACATCGAAGAGGAACGATGATGGCAGCAGACGTTTTATATGGGATCACGATGCAGGAAAAAGGTATTTCAACTCAGGTTTCTGTAAATTTGATCGAGAATGATTTAGATGAATAAAAGGAGAATGGCTATGTCAGAGAAAAAAGGATTTTTTAAAAGACTTGCACAGGGATTAAGTAAAACAAGAGACAATATTGCCTCAAGTTTTGACTCTATTTTCAGCGGATTTTCTGGAATAGATGAAGATTTTTATGAAGAGCTGGAAGAGATTTTGATCATGAGTGATATGGGAATTGATACAACAATGAATATCATTGAAGATCTGAAGAAAAAAGTAAAAGAAAATAAGATCAAGGAGCCGGAAGAATGCCGACAGCTTTTGATCGATTCTATTAAGGATCAGATGAGACTAGATGACAGTGCTTATGATTTTATTGATAAAAAGAGTGTCGTTCTTGTCATTGGAGTAAATGGTGTAGGGAAAACAACATCTGTTGGAAAACTTGCAGCATCATTAAAAGGACAAGGGAAAAAAGTATTACTGGCAGCTGCGGATACATTCCGTGCTGGAGCGATCGAACAGCTTAAAGAATGGTCAAATCGTGCCGGGGTTGATATCATCAGTCAGGCAGAGGGTGCAGATCCTGCGGCTGTTGTATATGATGCGGTAGCAGCAGCAAAAGCAAGAGATGTCGATGTGTTATTATGTGATACAGCAGGACGTCTTCATAATAAGAAGAATCTGATGAATGAGTTAAGCAAGATCAATCGTATCATCCAGAAAGAATACAGTGAAGCTTATTTGGAGACACTGATCGTCTTAGACGGAACAACTGGACAAAATGCCATGGCACAGGCAAAACAGTTTAAAGAAGCAACGGACATTTCAGGAATTATTTTGACGAAATTAGATGGAACAGCAAAAGGCGGAATCGCGATCGCAATCCAGTCAGAACTTGGAATTCCAGTAAAATACATTGGTATTGGGGAACAGGTTGATGATCTTCAGAGATTTGATCCAGATATGTTTGTCAATGCATTATTCGAAAAAGGAGAAGAAAATTAAAATGTTAGAACTAAAAGATTTTGAAGCTGCATATAATAAAGTGCAGGAGGTTGTCCTTCCTACCAAGCTGATCAAAAGTGATTATTTTTCAGATCAGACAGGAAACGATGTTTATCTAAAACCTGAGAACATGCAGTTGACTGGAGCTTACAAGATCCGTGGTGCATATTACAAGATCAGTACATTATCTGAAGAAGAAAAAGCAAAAGGATTGATCACAGCATCTGCTGGAAACCATGCACAGGGTGTTGCATTGGCAGCAGCAAGACAGGGAGTCAAAGCAACGATCGTTATGCCAACAACAACTCCGCTGTTAAAGGTTAACAGAACAAAAGATCTTGGAGCAGAAGTGATCCTTCATGGAGATGTTTATGATGAAGCATGCGCACACGCATTAGACCTTGCAGCAGAACATGGATATACATTTGTTCATCCGTTTGATGACCCAACGGTTGCAACAGGGCAGGGAACGATAGCGATGGATATCTTTAAAGAACTTCCAACCGTAGATTACATCCTTGTACCAATCGGTGGAGGCGGACTTGCAACAGGTGTTTCAACACTTGCCAAACTATTAAATCCAAAGATCAAAGTGATCGGTGTAGAACCAGCAGGAGCAGCATGTATGAAAGCTTCATTAGAAGCAGGAAAAGTAGTGTCATGTGATCATGTCAGCACGATCGCAGATGGTACAGCAGTACAGACACCAGGAAAGATCATTTTCCCATATATTCAGGAAAATCTCGATGATATCATCACAGTAGAAGATGAAGAACTGATCCCATGTTTCTTAGATTTGTTAGAAAATCACAAGATGTTAGCAGAAAACTCTGGATTACTAACAATTGCAGCATTAAAACATCTGGATGTTAAGAATAAAAAAGTAGTTTCTATCATCAGTGGTGGAAATATGGATGTCATTACGATTGCATCTTTAGTACAGCATGGATTGATCATGAGAGATCGAATCTTTACGGTATCTGTATTCCTTCCAGACAAACCAGGAGAGTTAAACAAAGTTTCTGATGTGATCGCAGATGCACAGGGAAATATTATCAAATTAGAGCATAACCAGTTCGTAAGTATCAACAGAAATAGTGCGGTAGAACTTACGATCACAATGGAAGCATTCGGTACAGAACATAAAAATAAGATCATCAAATCCTTAAAAAAAGCAGGATATGATCCTAAAATGAGAAATTCTACATCAGTATATTAAATTGGTTGGATGAATTTCACAATATGGATAGAAATAGTGCATTAAATGTTGTACAATTTGTTGAAATATATGAAAAGATTTGGTATAATAAAGCTAGTGAAACAAACACTTTTTGAACAGCAGATAAACAACCAGAAAGTGGACTAGAAACGAAAGATATTTACAGTACATTGTTCTTTGAATATGAAAATATCTTGTAAGATGACAACGTGTCACATTTTTAGTATACCTATAGAAATTAAAGATATGACTATAAAAGCGTAAATAAGCCATTTGCAAGAAGATTGTTCGTGGTTGTTTACGCTTTTTTATTTTATTAGACTTTTTAGTTCCGCAAAGAAGTCCTATAAGATAAGATTTTCTGTAAGTGGAGGATTCGATCACAAGAATTCTTTGTTTTGAAGTTTTAAGGAGGAGTTATACTATGAATGAAACTATCAATCGTGAGGATTTGTATTTGTTTCAGACGGGAAAGGCGAGGCAGGCATATCTGACATTTGGATGTCACTATCAGAAGAAGACAAAGACTCACAGATTTACTGTTTGGGCTCCAAATGCAAAGTCAGTCAGTGTCGTAGGTGATTTCAATTTCTGGAATCCTCTTGCACATCCGATGAAAGGTGACAAAGACGGGATCTATACGATCGAGATTGAAGGACTGAAGAAAGGTGATCTATATAAATATCATGTAGAAGGCTATGATGGAATCTGCAGATATAAGAGTGATCCTTTTGCATTTTATGCAGAATGCAGACCAGATACAGCTTCGAAAGTCTGGGATTTCGATGATTTTAAATGGTCTGATAAACGTTTTATCAATCAGAGGAAGAAACGCCAGGCATTAGATCAGCCAATGTCTATCTATGAGCTGCATCTTGGAACATGGAGAATGCCGAAGGAAGAAGAGAGAGAATTTTATAATTATCGTGAGATCGCGGACATGCTGATCCCTTATCTTGGAGAGATGGGATATACACATGTTGAACTGATGCCGATCACAGAATATCCATATGATCTTTCTTGGGGATATCAGGTAACAGGATATTACGGTGTAACATCAAGATATGGAACACCGGAAGATTTCAATTATATGATCAATGAGTTACATAAAGCAGGGATCAGCGTCATCCTTGACTGGGTTCCAGCACATTTCCCAAGAGACGAACATGGACTGGCAATGTTTGATGGAACACATATTTATGATCACGAAGATCCAAGAAAGGGAAGCCAGCCTGACTGGGGAACCTTATTATTTAACTACGGGAAACCAGAAGTGCAGAGCTTCTTGATCTCAAGTGCGATGTTCTTTGCAGATATTTATCATATCGATGGAATCCGTATTGATGCTGTATCTGCAATGTTATATCTTGACTTTGGAAAACAAGAAGGCGAATATGTACCGAATGAAGATGGAACCAATATCAACTATGAAGCAGTTGATTTCCTTCGCAATCTAAATGAAGCACTTCGTACAACACATGAAGGATTTTTGACGATCGCAGAAGAATCAACAGCATATCCAAAGGTAACGAGTGATATTGATGATCCGGAAGGACTTGGATTTGTTTACAAGTGGAATATGGGATATATGCATGATACTCTCTATTATATGGAACTTGATCCATTGTATCGTAAGGATAATCATGGAGCGATCATTTTCTCTATGGACTATGCTTACAGTGAGAATTACATTCTTCCATACTCACATGATGAGGTTGTTCACGGCAAAGGTTCTATGATCAATAAGATGTATGGAGCATATGATGAGAAGTTTGCTTCGCTGCGAACATTATACGGATTCACCATGGCACATCCAGGAAAGAAATTATTATTTATGGGTGGAGAATTTGCCCAATTTGTAGAATGGAGAGACAAAGAACAGCTTGACTGGTTCTTGATCGATCAGTATGAGATGCATGATTCTTTCCACAAATATGTAGCTAAATTAAATGAGATTTACAAATCTGAACCGGCATTATATGAATTGGATCAGGATCCGGCAGGATTTGAATGGTGCTTGCAACGTGATGCAGACCACAGTGTTGTAGCATTTATACGAAAGAGTAAGAAGGGCAGAGGAAGAAAACAACAGCAGATCCTTTGTGTCTGCAATTTTACACCGATGGAATGGGATAAATACAAGGTCCCATTACCAAAGAAATCAAAACTTACGAAGATCTTAGACAGCAGTGAGCTTGATTTTGGTGGAGATGGAGATGTTTCCGAATCTAAAGTTTCAACGAAGAGAGTGAAAGTACCATCTGAAGGAAAGAAAGCTGTTTACCAACAGGCAGCAGAAATTTCCTTAAAACCATTAAGTGTTGTTTACTATAAGATCGAGGAAGTGGAGACGAAACCACGAAAGAGTGCAGCCAAGAAGGCAGAGCCGGAAAAGAAAACAACTGCAAAGAAAGCAGCTGCCAAGAAGGCAGAACCAGTAAAGAAAGCAGCAGAGAAAAAGCCGGAAGTTACAAAGAAAGTAACAAAAGAAGAGACACCGGCAATTAAGAAAGACACTCCAAAAAAAGATATAAAGGTAACAAAGCAAACAACAGAGAAAGAAGAGGAACAGCCAAAAAAAAGAACAAGCAAGACAAGAAGAACAAAAAAGAATAATGATCAAGGTGTAAAATAAAGGAGGACAAAGAGTTATGATTAACAAAAAAGAAATCGTTGCGATGCTGCTTGCAGGGGGACAAGGAAGCAGATTATTCGCATTAACTCAGAAGAAAGCAAAACCAGCCGTATCTTATGGTGGAAAATATAAGATCATTGACTTCCCACTGTCAAACTGTACAAATTCAGGAATTGATACAGTCGGAGTATTAACACAGTACGAACCACTGGAGTTAAATGCATATATTGGTACTGGAGGATTCTGGGATCTTGACAGCTTAAACGGCGGTGCTTATGTTTTACCTCCATATATGAAGGGAGAAACAGGTAACTGGTATCGTGGAACAGCAGATGCGATTTATCAGAATATCAATTTCATTGATAATTTTGACCCAGATCATATCATTGTATTATCTGGTGACCAGATCTGTACCATGGATTATGACAAGATGCTTCAGTATCATAAGGAGAAAGGTGCAGACTGTACAATTTCAGTTCTGAATGTAACTTATGAAGAAGCAAAACGTTTTGGAATCATGAATACAGATGAAGATGAACGTATTTATGAATTCGAAGAAAAACCAGCAGAACCAAAGAGCACAAAAGCTTCTATGGGTATCTATATCTTTAAATGGAAACTGATCCGTCAGTATCTGATCGATGATGGAAATGATCCAGAGTCAGAACACGATTTTGGTAAGAACATCATTCCAAGAATGTTAGAAGATGGAAGAAAGATGTATGCTTACTCATTTGATGGATACTGGAGAGATGTAGGAACGATCGACAGTTTATGGGAAGCTAATATGGAACTTCTGGATGAAAATCCTCAGATTGACTTAAATGATGATAAGATGAGAATCTACACAAGAAACTTCTCATTACCTCCTCATTATATAGCACCAGGTGCATCTGTTAAGAATTCTATTCTTGCTGATGGATGTGTCATTGAAGGTGAAGTAGAGAACTGTGTCATCCATTCTGGTGTTAAGATCGGAAAAGGCAGTGTAGTTAAGAACAGTGTGATCATGAAAGATACTGTTGTAAGAACAGACTGTCAGATCGACAAAGCACTGATCGATGAAGAAGTAGTCATCGAGCAGGGATGCAAGGTTGGAGAAGGAAATAATGTAACTGTAATCGGATATCATTGTGTTGCGTTAGAGAATGCGACTGTTGAAGACGGAGCAATGATCTACCCAGATACCATCTTACACTAGGAGGATTGAAGATATGGATAAACAGATGTTAGGTATTATCAATGCAGGAGAAGAAAATAGAAAGTTAAAAGACCTTGTACACTCCAGAAGTTTATCAGCACTTCCGGTTGGCGGACGTTATCGTACAGTTGACTTTATGTTAAGTAACATGGTAAATGCAGGGATCAAGAATGTAGGATTATTAACAAGAAGAAATTACGATTCACTGTTGAGCCATGTGAATTCAGGAAAAGACTGGGGATTAAACAAAAAACGTGGAGGATTACATATCTTCCCACCATATATTAATGATGCATCTCCATCCGGAGAATACGCAAGTGTTATGGATGGACTTCGTGGAACACTTGGATTTTTAAAGAATGCAAAAGAAAAATATGTATTATTAGGACGTTCTTATGTGATCTGCAATGCAGATTTTCAGGATATGTTAGATAAACATATCAAATCAGGAGCAGATATCACACTGATGTATTTTGATAATAGTGATGATTCAACAAACTGCGATTATGATGGAGTTTATTTAAAAACAGATGAAGACGATAAAGTTCTTGATATGTGCTATTCTGAAGGAAAACATCGTTCAAATAAGAAGAGCATGGATGCTTATATCATGAAGACAACATTATTGATTGACTTTATTGAGACAGCGATCGCACATAATAAGAAACACTTTTTCTTTGATGTTATCGTTCCAAACTTCGATCGTCTTGTAATTCAGGGATATGAATATAAAGGATATGTAGGATGTATTACATCTTTAGAAGCATATTACAATGTAAATATGGATATGTTAAAACCAGATGTTTACAAAGAATTATTCTTGGGTAATAGAAGAATTTACACAAAATCTGCCGATGGAGCACCAGCAAAATACGGACCAAATGCGAAAGTCAGCAACAGCTTGATCTGTAGTGGATGTGAGATTGATGGTGAAGTTGAAAACTCTGTCATCTTCCGTGAATCACAGATTGCAGAGGGAGCTGTGATCAAGAATTCTGTTGTTATGGCAGAAGGATTTATCGCACCACAGGCCGAGATCAACAATACAATTTTAGACCGTCACGTAAAAGTTTATTCAAATGCACACTTATCAGGATCATCAAACCATCCAGTATTTATTCCGAAAGGAGCAAGTGTTAATGAGTAATAACAATTCACTGAAAGTGCTGCTTGCAGGGGCAGAGTGTGCACCATTTGTGAAGCTTGGAGGGTTGGCGGATGTTATGGGAACCCTTCCAAAGGAATTGAATCAGATCGGTGCGGATGCCCGTGTAATCATGCCGTTTCATAGTCAGATGAAAGGGAAATATGGCGCACAGACAAGACATCTGGCAGATTTCAACATCGATTTTAGTGGTGGGGAAACATATGTAGGTGTAGAAGAACTGGTTTATAATGAAGTTACATATTATCTGATCGATAATGAAGGGTTCTTTGGTGACGCGGTATATCGTGGTGGACTTGCAGAAGGAGAGCAGTATGCTTTCTTCTGCCGTGCCGTGATCGAAGCAGCAAGCCGTATTGGATTTATTCCAGATGTCATCCATTGCAATGACTGGCAGACAGGTCTGATCCCTATCTTACTCCGCACACAGTACGGACATTGGGATATTGGACATGCAAAGACGATCTTTACGATCCATAATATGATGTATCAAGGAGAGTTTGGTTTCGATCAGTTTGAACATTGGTTAGGAATCGATCCAAAGTATGACACACCAGAATTTATGCATAATTATGAATGTGCAAGTTTCATGAAAGCAGCACTTGTGTTTGCAGATCGTTTAAGCACAGTAAGTCCAACTTATGCACAGGAGATTCGTGATCCTGCGTTTGCATACCGTCAGGAAGGTATCTTAAATGCGAGAGCAGGAGATACATGGGGAATCTTAAATGGAATGAATCAGGAAGAATTTAATCCAGAGACAGATCCATTGATTCCATATCATTTTAACAAAGATGATCTTTCTGGAAAGAAGAAAGATAAACAGGAACTGATCAAGGCTCTTGGATTATCGATCACACCAGGAGTTCCGATCATCGGTATGGTTACAAGATTAACAGAGCAGAAAGGTCTGGATCTTGTGAAATACATGTTGGATGAGATCATGTGCACAGAGAATGTTGCATTTGTCATTCTTGGAACGGGTGATTATGAATATGAGGAATTTTTCCGTTACATGGAAGAAAAATACAAAGGAAGAGTATGTTCATATATCGCATATGATAATGCAGTTGCACACCAGATTTATGCAGGAAGTGACCTCTTCTTAATGCCATCCAAATTTGAACCATGCGGAATCTCACAGATGATCGCACTTCGTTATGGAACACTTCCAATCGTACGTGAGACAGGTGGACTTCGTGATACAGTACAAAGTTACAATGAATACGAGGACACAGGAAATGGATTCTCATTTGCAAACTACAATGCACATGAGATGCTGGGAGCGATCCGTTATGCATTACAGACATTGCAGAGTCCAAAGAGAAAACATGGATTGATCCAAAGAGCGATGGAATCCGATAACAGTTTTGCAAAATCTGCAAAGATTTATCTTGATATGTATAATAGCGTATTATAAATTCAAAAGAAGAATGGGCATCTTATTTTAAGATGCCCATTCTTCATAAAGACAAAAAATGAGATAAATTTACAGGTCAAAGATAAAGACTAGAAAGGAGGCTTAGATCACAATGGACTATATGGACAGCAATAAGATCGGACAACGGATCGAGAATAAATTAATTCATGTACTTGGAAGAACGATCAGTGAGGCAACAAATGATGAGATCTATAAGGCAGCAGCGGAGTGTATCAGGGATGATATCATGACATCCTGGGCAGACAGCAGAAAAAGGGTACAAGAGCAAGGAGTTAAGAAACTTTACTATATGTCGGCCGAATTTTTGATGGGAAGGGCATTTTCTAATAATCTGATCAATCAGGGATTATATGAAGCATATCGGGAAGCGTTCTGGAAGATGGGGCTTGATTTTGATAAGATCACGGATGAAGAAAATGATGCAGGACTTGGAAATGGAGGACTAGGACGACTGGCAGCATGTTTTTTGGATTCACTTTCTACGATGGAACTTCCAGCACTCGGATGTGGAATTCGATATGAATATGGAATGTTTCGTCAGAAAATCGTAGATGGAACGCAGATTGAGATGGAAGATGACTGGTTAAGAGATGGAAATGTCTGGGAGATCGAGCGCCCGGAATTAAGTGTGGAAGTACATTTTAATGGAACAATTCAGGAAAACTGGACGGAAAATGGATTAAAGATTGAACATAAAGATTATAATACCGTCATTGCAGTCCCATATGATGTACCGATCATTGGATACAAGACAAAGACACCAGCAACTCTTCGTCTATGGAGTGCCAGAAGCAAGCGGCGGTTCGATTTTCACTCGTTTAATGAAGGAATCTATGATAAAGCGATGGCAGACCAGACATTTGCAGAAGCGATCTCGAAAGTCTTATATCCGTCAGATGATCATATGCAGGGTAAAATGCTGCGTTTAAAACAGTTTTATTTTCTGGCCTCTGCAACGATGCAGTCGATGATCAAGAGACATAAAGAGGTATTTGATGATCTGAACTCCTTGCCAGAACATGTTGTCATTCAGATCAATGAGACACATCCGGCATTGGCAATACCAGAACTTATGAGGATTCTGATGGATGAAGAAGATTTTGGATGGGATGAGGCCTATGGTATGGTCAAGAAGATATTTCATTATACGAATCATACGATCATGGCAGAAGCAATGGAATGTTGGGATGAGAATATGTTTCGTTTACTGCTTCCAAGGATCTATCAGATCATTTGTGCGATCAATGAGAAATATTGTCAGAAACTTTCCGTATATTACAGTAAGGAAGAAGAAAAGGTCGCACAGATGGCAGTGATCGGAAACAACGAGATCCGCATGGCGAATCTATGCGTAGCTCTTTGCCGCAGGATCAATGGTGTTTCAAACCTTCACGCTGATATTTTAAAAACGAGGATTTTTAAAGGATCTTATCAGATCTTTCCACAAAAATATCTTGCGATCACAAATGGGATCACACACAGACGCTGGTTAGCACTGGCCAATCAGGGGCTGTATCATCTGGTAAGAGAGTATGTGAAAGGGGATATTTTAAAAGATTACCGTCTGTTTGAACAGATCCTTCCATATAAAGATGACAAAGAATTCTGTAAAAAATATGAGAAGATCAAACGAAATAATAAGATCCGTTTTGCAAAGTATATCAAAGAAAAGCAAGGGATTGAAGTGAACCCAGAATCTATTTTTGATGTTCATTGCAAACGTTTGCATGAGTATAAACGACAGCTGTTAAAATGTCTGCATATTATTTATATATATCGGAAGATCAAAAAAGATCCAACATGTATTACAACACCGATCACATTTATTTTTGCAGCGAAAGCAGCACCGGGATATGCCAGGGCAAAAGAGATCATAAGGCTGATTCATTCCATTCAGGAAATGGTGAATAAAGACCCGGATATGGACGGAAAGATTCAGGTAGTTTTCGTAGAAAATTATTGTGTATCAGTTGCGGAGATGCTGATTCCGGCAGCAGATATCAGTGAGCAGATTTCTACCGCAGGAATGGAAGCATCTGGAACAGGAAATATGAAATTTATGATGAATGGTGCATTGACGATCGGCACTATGGATGGAGCCAATATAGAGATCGCAGAGCGTGTAGGTCAGGAGAATATCTTTATTTTCGGTGACAGCGCTGAGGGTAATTACAATAAAAAAATGTACCATACATACAATCCAGGGATTATTTTCGAGAATCATCCAGGAATCCGTGATGTATGTAATTGTCTGATCGAAGGAAATCTGTTACGATATGGAAACAGAAAATATTCAGAGATTTATCAGAATCTTTTATTTGGGGAATATGGAGAGGCAGATCCATATTACATACTTGCAGATTTTCCGTCTTATATCGAAACATATGAAAAAGTATATCGTTTGTATGTCGATCATAAGGATGAATGGATCAAAAAAGCAGTTGTTAATACAGCAAAATCCGGATATTTTTCATCAGACCGAACGATTGAACAATATAATGAAAAAATCTGGAATCTGAAACCAGTAAAATAAGAGTTACAAAAAAGATGAGATTAAATTATGATTCATAACGCGTCAGTAGAAAAATACAGAACTCCCGTAGGTGCAGTCACATGTGGAAGCGAGATGATGATCCGCCTGTATGATGTAGGGCAGGAAGTCAATAAGGCAGAGATCATCATGTATTCTGAAAGTTTTCACCGGGAGTATGAGATGAAACGAAAAAAAGACTGCATGGAAGAACACATAAAGATGACCAGTGAAGCAGGTGTTGTCTGGTATTATTTCAGAATCTGGGAACATGGGAAATGTTATTTTTATGGAGCCAGACATGGGAAGACACAAGGAGAAGGAATGATCGTTGATGATAACCCGGATAGTTTTCAGATCACCGTATATGAAGAAGATTTTGACACCCCAAGGTGGATGTCAAAAGGAATCATGTATCAGATTTTCCCAGATCGTTTCTGCCAGGGAAACAAAGAAAATATGAAACGTGGGAAAGCATACCATGAAAGTATGGGAAGAACGGTCTATCTGCATGATGACTGGGAAGAACAGCCGGTATTTGGACCACTTCCTGGAAAAGAATTTTATGATCCATGTGATTATTTTGGTGGAGATATTGAGGGGATCATATCCAAACTTGATGATCTGAAACGATTGGGGATCAGTTGTATTTATTTGAATCCGATCGGAGAAGCAGCATCAAATCACCGCTATAACACATCAGATTATAAGAAAGTCGATCCATTCCTTGGGAATAACGAAGATTTTAAGCGGCTATGCCAGCTTGCCAAAGAACGCAGGATTCATGTGATCTTGGATGGAGTATATTCCCACACTGGGGATGATAGTGTTTATTTTAACAAAAAGGGAAATTACGAAGAACCAGGGGCATATCAAGGGGAAGAGTCAAAGTACTATGATTGGTATGACTTTAACGAAGATGGAACTTATAAGAGCTGGTGGGGGTTTGAAACACTGCCAGAAGTCAATGAATTAAATGAAAAGTTTGTTGATTACATTATCGCAGGAGAAGATTCGGTGATCAAGCATTGGTTAAAACTTGGAGCATCAGGATTCCGTCTGGATGTTGCAGACGAACTTCCGGATGAATTTATCTTTAAATTGCGAAGCGAATTAAAGAAGAAATTCAAGAATTATGCACTGATCGGTGAGGTATGGGAAGATGTCACAACGAAAGAAAGCTACGGAATGAAACGTAAATATGCGTTGGGAAAAGGCTTAGACAGCGCAATGAACTATCCGCTGAAAGTCAACGTCACAGATTATTTACTCGGCAATCAAAGTGCCAAAGATATGAAGACATTCTTGCTATCTCAGCAGTGTAATTATCCAAAACCATTGTATTATGCACTGATGAATCTGTTATCTTCACATGATATTCCAAGAATTCGGACAACACTTGCAACTGGAATGAATGAGAATCTGCCATCGAGAGAGCAACAGGCAGAATATGTCATAACATCAAAGATGGATCAGAAAGGAAAAGCACTCACAAGACTTGCAATGGCAGTTCAGTTCTTTGTCCCAGGAATGCCATGCATTTATTATGGAGATGAATATGGAATGCATGGACTGATGGACCCATTTAACCGAGGAGCATTTTTTGAAAATGACAAAGAAGCCTATCAGGAAGTTTTGAGACTGACTAGCCTTAGAAATCGGGAAAAAGTCTTACAGACAGGATATGCATTATACATGGCACCGACTGAAAATGTCCTTGCGATCTTAAGATTTATCAGTGAGAAAAAAGATGTCTTTGGAGAAGCAAGTGAGAACAAAGCAATATTACTTCTCGTCAATCCGACGATGAAAAAAGAAGAGATCAATCTAGATCTCAACAAGGTCAAAGAAGGGGTCAATGAGAATGCACTACAGGCGCTGTTAAAGAACTTGAGCAACACTGTGATCAAGACAAATGTAGCACCTATAGATTATAAAGTGATAGAGTTATAAAAGCAAAAAAGAATGGCTGACAAGGCAGGTCTAGCCATTCTTTTTTTGTGCATTTTCACTAAAAAAACGAAGTAAAATTAGGCATAAAAGAGAAAAAGAAATGTTTTTCGAAATCGCTTTACAATCAAATTAACTATGACTATAATCGATTATAAGGATAGATATTAAAGGAGTGTGATAAGGATGAAATTAAAAGAATTATCAGAAGTAGAAATTTTAATAATGAAGAGTATCTGGAAGTTAGGAGATGACATCACAACGTATGATATCATCGAATATTTAAAAGAACATTATGACAGGAATTATGCAAGAAGCACCGTAAAAACATATGTAACGAAACTAAAAGGAAAAGGTTTTTTAAACACAGAGGTAAGAGGAAATTATAGCTATATTACAGCGATCATTTCTGAGGAAGAATATCGAGAGGAACAGATGAGAAAGATGAAAGACTTCTGGCACGATGGTTCCGTAAAGGAGATGTTTCAGACATTGACCAAGACGATCACACCAGAGGAGAAAGAGGAATTACAGGATTTGATAGATGATTTGGATTGATATAATGTATGCGATCAGACAGTCCATTATTTATATAATGAATCTGATCATGCTGAATGCACTAACAGGAAGCTGCGTATTTATTTGTTTTAGATTATTAGAGAAGCCTCTTGAGAAAAGAGGCCTGATAAAGACGAGTGTCAGATTGTTAAGATTTGTAATCTTATCATTCTTGATACCGATTGTATTTGTATCATTGATTTATGCTTATGATGATAATGTGACATTTGCACAAGATGATCCATTGCCATACGTTTTTGGCGTTTTGCTGCTTATATGGGCAGTAGGATGGGGAAAAGCACTTATTCATAGTATCCAGATTCATAAGAGACTAAAATATCTAATTAATACAGCATGTATGTGTGAAAGAGAAGTCGTAGATACCAAAGAAATATGGAGAAAAAAACTTAAAATTCGACAAAAGATAGAAGTAAAATACAGCTATACAATTGCGACACCGATTATTTGCAGAGTGCTGAAACCTGTTATTTTATTACCAGCAAGAGATTATTCGAGAGAGGAACTTGATGTAATCTTTGTACATGAACTAATGCATTGTAAGCATAAAGATATTCTGTGGAAGCAGTTATGTGCATTTGCTCGTATTGTATTTTGGTGGAATCCATTGATCCAAAGATTTGTCTATGTTGTTGACAGCTGGAACGAAAGTTATTGTGATTATGCAGTTACACAGGTTTTAAAGGATAAGAAGAAATATTTTACAACAGTATGCAGACTAGGAATCCAGCCATTTCAAAAAGGCGCTTATTTATGTGCAGCTTTATACGAAGATAAAAATCAGTTGAAGACAAGAATATACAGGATTAAGGCAATGCAGGATACAAACAAAAAAGCTGCAGCTCAAATTTCTGCGGTAATGATATTGCTTTTGGTATCTTTTGGTTCGGTTGTTCTTATCACACAAGGATATCATAGGATTTATATGTCGACGATCATGATGTTGGGGGATATACAACAAGAGATATATTTAAAAGAAGGTGGAGCGGAAACAAGAGATATAATTATGAACTTAAAAGAATATGATCATATCCGTTGGAACAAAAAATTGCCAGTGGTAAAAATGAAAGAAAATATTAAGAAAGGAAATTATAATGCTTTCTTTCAGAAATTAAAATCACAAAATAGAATGGAGTCGAACTGGATCTATTTAAAAAAGGGAGAAATTGTAAGTTTTAATTTACAAGATATGCAAGATGAAACTTTAAATAAGAGAGATACAGATTTTATATCTGGAATTATGGATGTGAATGGACGGGAACGATATGTAATGGCATCAAGTCAAATACTTCATGATTTTGAAATTCAAAAGGAAGGGCGTTATAAATTTTTTATAGAGAATAGATATAAGAGTAAAATAAAGATTTTTGTCGATTTTACATGGGAGAAGTGACGATGAGAAAGAAATTTATAAATTTGATTGTGTGCATGTGTATGTTCAGATGTAGCAATAAAAGGAAAATAGAATAATAAGATAAGAGGGATAGGATTTGGAACAAGAATAAAACAGGAGGGATGACTATGATGAGGAGATTCATAAATAACAAATATCATGAAACATTATATTACCTGCTAGGAGCTATATTTACAACAGGATGTAAGTTTTGGTGGACATATCCACAGATTGCGATTGGAGCGACATTGTTTGCAATAGATACAATGATGCAATTAATTTATCGTGATAAAAAAACAGAAAAGAAATATGATAAGTTTTGGAATGTAGCAATTATTGTAACTTTCATAATATTAGCAATTTGGTCTTTTTATCATTGGAATGTTCCGATTATGAGAGATCCATTATTTTAAAAGCAATAAGTGCGAGGGGTAGTACTTTGATTGGAGGAGGGTCATGATGAATAGATTATATCAATTACCACTATACAAGAAATTTCATTGGTATATTGCAGATATTTTAATGTTGGCAATTGTTTGCATAAGTGTTGCAGTTGGAGGCATAAAAATGCTTTCACCATATAATATTCTTTATATTGGAGCGGCACTTTTTATGTGGATGATACAGATGGCATTGATTATGATCTGTGAAAAAGACAGTAAAAAAAGGAAAGATCAATATTTAATTGGGATCGAAGTTTTTGTAATACCAGTAGTAATATTGTTTCTAGCTATGGGAATGAAATATTAATGACAAAATTATTAGGAGTTAGAAATCCATTATTTTAAACCATAAGGACGAACAGGAAGGAGAGTGCCTTATGAAAAAATTATATCAATCAGAACTTTATACAAAACATCATTGGAGAATTGTAGGGAGTATTTTATTTATACTGATTATCATTGGAGGAAAATTTAAAGGAAATATTTTTTTTCCTCGTGTTGTGTATTTTATATTGGCAGGAATCCTGTTTGTTTGGCAGCTTGCGATGATCAAAGTATGTGAAGAAAATGTAGAGAAAAGAAAAAAAGAGTACATAGAGGGACTTAAGTGGCTTGCGGTACCAATATTGATTGTATTGTCTGATATGTATTTAGATTTGGCATACAGCTATTAAAAATAGAGGAGAAAGATGCGTATTTATTTGTTTTAACATTTAGAGAAGTCACTTGAGAAAAGAAAATTATAAAAAGGACGGAGGGATGACGGTGATAAGGAAATTCGTAAATAACAAATATCATGAAACATTATATTACCTGCTAGGAGCTATATTTACAACAGGATGTGAGTTTTGGTGGACATATCCACAGATTGCGATTGGAGCGACATTGTTTGCAGTAGATACAATCATGCAATTAATCTATCATGATAAAAAAACAGAAAAGAAATACGATAAGTTTTGGAATGTAGTATTTCTTATAACTTTCATAATATTAGCAATCTGGTCTTTTTATCATTGGAATGTTCCGATTATGAGAGATCCATTATTTTAACATAAAAAAGTAGAGAAAAGAAAAAGGATCTGCAGATCAAAGATACATAAAGTATCAAAAGGGTTTGCAGATCCTTTTCTTATATTCTAGGTTCAACTCAAATTTAATTCTTAACAGTGAGGGCTTCATTCTCAGCAGCAAGCATTTCATCTTCATCTTCATCACTCATGGAATAAGCAATATTCACACTATGATCAGCAATACGCTCTAATTCAGAAAGCATATCGGAGAACAATAAACCAGCTCTTGGTTCACATTCACCTTTGGCAAGACGTTTGATATGGTGTTTTTGATATCTGCGTTCCATTTTGTCAATCGAAGCTTCCAGAATTGCAATCTCAGCAAGCTTTTCTTCAGGTTTGTTGACACCATCTTGTTCCATGAAACATTCCAGGGAAAGTTTTAACAGTTTGGAGACAGCAGTGTACATCTTGTTGATCTCTTCTTTTGCATCTCCAGTAAGCCCAGTGTTATGTTTGATCTCTGTTTTTGTATAATCAGCAAAATTCTCTGCATGATCACCGATACGTTCGATATCATTAACGACATAAAACATGGAACCCAAGATCTTCTGATCGGCTAAAGGTAGTGATAGCTGGTTGGATTTCACCAGATAATCAGTGATCGCATGACTGACATTATTGATATCTTCTTCGCGATGATAGACTTTATCAACAAATTCATCGGATTGATTTAGAAATCCGTGGATGGCATGGTCTAAATTCTCCTGTGCCATATTAGCCATACGTTTTAACTCATTCTTCGCCTGAGGGATCATTGTTGCAGGAGATTTTAAGGAAATCTCTGTAATATACTGCAGTTCATTATGGTGGACTTTTTCATCTTTTCCACGGATGATCTTCTCTGTTAATGCAACAACTAAAGGTGTACATGGGAACATAAACAACACTTCAATGATCTTAAATGTTGTATGAGCATTTGCAACACTTCGTCCAAGATTTCCACCGGAAATACTTAAGAAAAAGTTTGTGATAGGAGTAAGTGCAAAGCTAAGTCCTGTAAAGATGATGATACTTCCAAATACATTAAATAAGAAATGGATCATCGCAGCACGTTTTGCACCTTTGTTACCACTTAAGCTGGCAAGCAATGCGGACACACAAGATCCCATATTACATCCAAGAATAATAAAGAAACAGATTGGAAGATGTAATAATCCCTGAGATGCCATCAAAAGAACGATACTTACAGTAACAGAAGAACTCTGTAAGATCGCAGTCATGATAAATCCAAATAAAACACCAAGGAAATGGTTATCCAGTGTCTGAAGGTAAGATGTGATCAAAGGTGAATCCCTTAACACAGACATAGCACTTGACATGGAAGTTAATCCCATAAATAAAACACCAAATCCAAGAATAACTTCTCCTACTTTCTGAACGGTAGGATTATTCATAAATAATACCATAATAACACCCGCCATTAAAAAGACAGGGGCAATTTCAGAAAGGTTAAAAGAAACAAGCTGGGAAGTAACAGTAGTACCAATGTTAGCACCAAGGATAACTCCAGCAGCCTGAGACAGGTTCATAAGCCCTGCATTTACAAAGCTGACTACCATAACAGTAGCAGCACTAGAGGACTGAATAACAGCGGTAAAAAAGATTCCGACTAACATACCCGTTAAACGGTTTGTAGTAAATATTTCAAGAATCCGGCGAAGCTTCGCACCGGCAGCTTTCTCAAGTCCATCGCTCATCAGTTTCATCCCATAAAGAAAGAGGCCAAGGCCTCCCATCAGAGCAAGTATGATAGTATAGTTCATACGACAGTTCTCCTTCTTAACAATAACTTAACATAAATATTACTTATATTTTACTTTAAACAACGCAATGTGACAAGAAAAATTTTAGTTTGATAGTGTAAATTATTGGTGGAATATTATAAAAAGACGGATAGGTATCTGAAACGCACTCTCGCTCGACTCGCACGCAGATGTACTAAGCTCCTGGCAGGTCTTACGACCTACCACTCACTAAGTGCATGCGTGCTCCTACGGTTTCAGATACCTATCCGTCTTTTTATAATATTCAAATAATCTACGCTATTCAAACCACCACAAATGTGTATGTTGTATGGTATTGGATTTTTATTAAAGATTTAAACAACCGATAGATTTTAAAAGGTCTAAACAATCTGGTCTGGCTCCCTTATTCTGTTGTTTCGTTTTTCTCATATACATTGCATGACCCATTCAAATTTGTTATAATCAAAGATACTGTAAAAATAGAGATGAATTATAAAAGTAGGAGAAATAATAGAATGGAACAGTTAAAGAACGAGTCGTCAAGACAGTATGAATATATGGAAGAAATGAAAAAATGGGTTCAGAAAAAGTCCGAAGAATTAGGAAGAAAGCTCACATGCCATGTAACTACATTTGGGTGTCAGATGAACGAAAAAGACTCTGAAAAGTTATTAGGGATCTTAGAAACGATTGGATATGAAGAAGTTGAAACAGAAGAAGCAGACTTCCTGATCTTTAATACATGTACAGTTCGTGAGAATGCCAATACAAAATTATATGGACATTTGGGGCAGGTTAAGAAGATGAAAGAGAGAAATCCACAGATGATGATCGGGTTATGTGGATGTATGATGCAGGAAGAGCATGTGATCGAGAAGATTCGTTCAAGCTACAAATTTGTAGATATCATCTTTGGAACACACAATATCTTTAAATTAGCAGAATTATTAAAAGCAAGAGTAGACTCCAAGGGAATGATCGTTGATATCTGGAAAGATACAGACCAGATCGTGGAAGATCTTCCAAGTGACCGTAAATTCTCATTCAAATGTGGAGTTAATATTATGTATGGATGCAATAACTTCTGCAGTTACTGTATCGTGCCATATGTAAGAGGAAGAGAAAGAAGCCGTAAGCCGGAAGATATCATCAAAGAAGTAAAGCAGGTCGTATCAGAAGGTGTCAAAGAAGTGATGCTTCTTGGACAGAATGTAAATTCTTATGGAAAGACATTAGAAGACCCAATGTCATTTGCTGAATTATTAAGAGAAGTAGAGAAAGTCGAAGGATTAGAAAGAATCCGTTTTATGACACCACATCCAAAGGATTTATCGGATGATCTGATCGAAGTGATGGCAACAAGCAAGAAAGTATGTAAACATATGCATCTTCCAATGCAGTCAGGAAGCAGCCGACTGTTAAAATTGATGAATCGTCATTATACAAAAGAACAGTATGTGGCACTTGCTAAGAAGATTCAGGAGAGAATCCCTGGGGTGTCTTTTACAACAGATATTATCGTAGGATTCCCTGGAGAGACAGAAGAAGATTTCAAGGAGACATTAGATGTTGTAAGAGAAGTTGGATTTGACAGTGCATACACATATGTATATTCGAAACGTTCCGGAACACCAGCAGCGAGCATGGAAGATCAGGTAGACAAAGATGTGATCAAAGATCGTTTTGACAGACTTCTTGCCTTATTAAAAGAGACATCTGCAAAGAATTGCAAGAAGAAAGTCGGAGATATCGAGAGAGTTCTGATCGAAGAAGAGAATACGCATGAAGAAGGAATGTTAACAGGAAGATTGGAAAATAACCTGTTAGTTCATTTTAAAGGATGCAAAGAGCAGATTGGTACAATGGCAGATGTTAAATTAGTTGAGGAAAAAGGTTTCTATTATATGGGAGAGCAGATCCATGGCTAAAAAAGGAAAACTGACACCAATGATGCAACAGTATATGCAGATCAAAGAAGAGAATAAGGATTGTATCTTATTTTATCGTCTCGGAGATTTCTATGAGATGTTCTTTGATGATGCACTGACAGCATCCAAAGAATTAGAGATCACATTAACCGGGAAGAACTGTGGACTTGAGGAGCGCGCACCAATGTGTGGCGTTCCTTATCATGCTGTGGATTCCTATTTAAATAAATTAGTAGAAAAAGGATATAAAGTCGGGATCTGTGAGCAGGTCGAAGATCCAAGCCAGGCAAAGGGAATCGTAAAACGAGAGATCGTGCGTATTGTAACGCCAGGAACGAATATTTCCCAGCAGAGCCTTGATGATGAGAAGAATAACTATCTGATGTGTATTTTTGCAAATGATGGAAGTTACGGAATTTCGTTTGTTGATGTTACAACGGGTGATTTTAGAACAACATCCATGGACAGTTTAGCGAAAGTCAGAGATGAGATCTTCAAGTTCGAGCCGGCAGAGATCATCTGTAATGATGCATTTTTGATCAGCGGCATGGATTTTGATTACTTAAAAGACAAGATGTCGATCGTGATCTCAAGCATTGAGCCATACCATTTTGATGAAGAACAGGCAGAGGAAAGGATCAAGCGTCAGTTCAAAGTAGGGAATTTAGAAGGTCTTGGACTTTTGGATCATCCAATGGGAGTGATCGCAACGGGTGCATTGCTTGGATATCTTCATGAGACACAGAAGAGCTCTCTGGATCATCTGATGCATATTGAATCTTATGAGACAAGTGAATTTATGATCATCGACAGCTCCAGCCGTAGAAATTTGGAACTTTGTGAGACATTACGTGATAAACAAAAAAAAGGTTCACTCTTATGGGTCTTAGATAAGACAAAAACAGCTATGGGTGCCAGAATGCTAAGAAACATGGTAGAGCAGCCATTGGTGGACAAGAAAAAGATCGAAGAGAGATACGATGCGATCACAACACTTACCGATCAGACGATCGTAAGAGAAGAATTAAGAGAATACTTAAATCCGATCTATGATCTGGAACGTTTAATGACAAAAGTAAGTTATAAGACAGCGAATCCAAGAGATATGATCGCATTTAAAACATCGCTGGAATTGCTGCCTGCGATCAAAACAGTTCTTGAAGAATGCAAAGATCCATTATTGTCTGGATTAAGAGAAGATTTAGATCCATTAGAAGATATCCACAATCTTTTGGAAGATTCTATCATTGAAGAACCACCGCTTGCGATCAAAGAAGGTGGGATCATCAAAGAAGGATTCAAGGAAGATATAGACAAATTAAAACGTGCCAAAACAGAAGGAAAGCAATGGTTGATGGAACTTGAGGAACGGGAACGTGAAAAAACGGGGATCAAGAACTTAAAGATCAAGTTCAATAAAGTATTTGGGTACTATTTAGATGTAACAAATTCCTACAAAGATCTTGTACCTGATCATTATATCCGTAAGCAGACACTGGCCAATTCCGAGCGTTACACAACCGAAGAATTAAACCAGCTGGCGGATACGATCCTAGGTTCCGAAGACCGTCTGTATGCGTTAGAATATGAAACTTATGTTATGATCCGTGAAACATTAGCAGGAGAGATGGAACGAATCTCAAGAACAGCGAATGTGATCGCACAGATCGATGCACTTGCTTCCCTTGCATATGTCGCAGAACGCAATCACTTTGTACGTCCGAAGTTAAATGTCAGAGGGACGATTGATATCAAGGATGGAAGACATCCGGTTGTGGAGCAGGTGATCCCAAATGATATGTTTATTTCTAATGATACATATCTTGATAACAAGAAGAATCGTGTAGCGATCATCACGGGACCAAACATGGCAGGTAAATCAACTTATATGAGACAGGTTGCCCTGATCGTATTAATGGCACAGATTGGTTCCTTTGTACCAGCGGCGAAAGCAAATATCGGTATCGTAGATCGTATCTTTACAAGGGTTGGAGCATCAGATGATCTTGCTTCTGGACAGAGTACATTTATGGTTGAGATGAGTGAAGTTGCCAATATTTTAAGAAATGCAACGAAAAACAGTTTGTTGATCTTAGACGAGATCGGACGTGGAACGAGTACATTTGATGGGTTGTCTATTGCATGGGCAGTTGTGGAATATATCAGCAATTCAAAGCTCCTAGGTGCAAAAACTCTGTTTGCAACACATTATCATGAACTGACAGAGTTAGAAGGTAAGATTGACAGTGTACATAACTACTGCATTGCTGTCAAAGAACAGGGAGATGACATTGTGTTCCTGCGTAAGATCGTAAAAGGTGGTGCAGATAAGAGTTATGGAGTACAGGTTGCAAAACTTGCCGGAGTCCCAGATGCCGTGATCAATCGAGCAAAAGAGATCGCAAGAGAATTAGAAGAACATGATCTGACGTCAGGAGCGAAGGATATCATGCCATATGGAGAGGCACAACAGTTAAGTTTCTTCAGAGAAAGCGATGAACCAACGATGGAACATCCATTTATGGCAGAACTAAGAGAAAAAGACCTTTCTGACATGACACCGCTTGAAGCATTGAATTATTTATATGTGTTACAGGAGAAGTTAAAGAACGAGGAGTAATTTTATGGCGAAGATACAATTACTAGATCAAAAGACGATCGATAATATTGCGGCAGGAGAAGTTATTGAACGGCCAGCTTCTGTTGTCAAAGAGCTTGTGGAAAATGCAGTGGATGCAAAGGCAAATGCAGTGACTGTGGAGATCAAAGACGGCGGAATGACATTGATCAGGGTAACTGACAATGGGATCGGAATTCCAAAAGATCAGGTAAAGACTGCATTTTTACGTCATGCGACAAGCAAGATCCGTTCGGTTGAAGATCTGTTAAGTGTATCTTCCCTTGGATTTCGAGGAGAGGCATTATCAAGTATCAGCGCAGTTGCACAGGTTGAGCTGGTAACGAAGACTGCAGAAAGTTTCAGCGGAGTATCCTATAAGATCTATGGAGGCGAGGAAGAAGCTTTTGAAGATATCGGAGCACCCGATGGAACAACATTTCTGGTAAAGAATCTGTTTTATAATACGCCAGCAAGAAGAAAATTCTTAAAGAGTGCGACAACCGAAGCAGGGTATGTGGAACAGATGATGGTACACATTGCCCTAAGTCATCCGGAAATCTCATTTAAATTTATCCATAACAATAAAAATAAGATTTACACTTCTGGAAATGGTAAGGTAAAGGACATCATCTATCATATTTATGGGCGAGATGTGGCAGGAGCATTGATCCCGATAGAAGCACAAAATGAAGATGTGAAAGTCACGGGATTTGTTGCAAAACCGTATGTTTCCAGAGGAAACAGAAACTATGAGAGCTACTTTATCAATGGAAGATATATCAAAAGCTCGATCATTTACAAAGCGATCGAAGAAGGATACCGCACCTTTACGATGAAACACAGATATCCATTTGTCTGCCTTGATTTCAAGATCGATCAGGAACTGCTAGATGTGAATGTTCATCCGACAAAGATGGAGATTCGTTTCCGAAATGGAAGGGAAATCTATGAGCTTGTAGTAGATGCAGTCAGAGCGGCATTACTTCAGAAAGATCTGGTGCAGGATGTATTAAGAGAGACACCGAAGAAGAAAGAATTGCCGAAGGCAAAAGAAGTAAAAAAGCCTGAGCCATTTGAGGTGAATCGAAGGAAAGAAGAAGTTCAGAAGGTGAACCGAAGGAAAGAAGAGGTTCAGAAGGTGGATCAGCAAGGGCAAGGTGTACAACAACAGGTTGAAAAGCTGACACACCCTGTAAAGAAAACACCAACAGCCAGCGAATCATCAAAAAATACAAAGAAAGCGACCTATGCAGGTTTAAACTACAATACTCAGAAAAAAGAATTTCCACAATATAAGACAGATGAACTAAGTAACAATCAGATGACACTAAGAGAAGATCCAGTATTTTCAGTTCAGGCAAGACCTGACCGCAAGATCTTAGGCCAGCTCTTTAAGACATATTGGCTTATTGAGTATGAAGACCAGTTATTCATCATGGACCAGCATGCAGCACATGAAAAAGTCAATTATGAGAGGCTGATGAAGAATTTCAAAGAAAAAGAAATATATAGCCAGAGATTAGAACCGCCGATGGTTGTGACGGTTTCTATGACGGAAGCAGAAGCGTTAACAAGGTACAAAGATGCATTCGCAGGTCTAGGATTTACGATCGAATCTTTTGGTGGGAATGAATATTGTATCCGGGAAGTTCCAGCCAATCTCTATGGGATCGGGGAAAGAGACTTATTTATGGAACTTTTAGATGCGGTAAGTCAGGAAAATGGTACATTGGATACAGAAGTGATCGCATCAAAGATTGCGACAATGGCATGTAAGATGTCGATCAAGGGAAATCAGAGAGTATCGTTAATGGAAGTAGAACATCTTTTAGATGAACTGATGAAACTGGAAAATCCATACCAGTGTCCACATGGAAGACCAACGATCATCAAGATGAGTAAGTATGAGATAGACAAGAAGTTTAAGAGGATCGTATAGTGAAACCAGACAAGGAGGGAAGACTATGACAGATCAGGAATTATTAGATCTTGCAGATAAAGCAAAAGAGAAAGCATACGCGCCATATTCCAGATTTCAGGTAGGAGCAGCAATTCTTACCAAAGAAGGAAAAGTATTCACCGGGTGTAATGTGGAAAATTCTTCTTACGGAGCAGCCATTTGTGCAGAGAGAACAGCGGCAGTCAAAGCTGTCAGTGAAGGATATCATGACTTTGAAATGATCGCGATCGCATCCAATGGCAGCGACAGAGAAACAGTCTATCCATGTGGGATCTGCCGCCAGTTTCTACATGAATTCAATCCAGATCTGAAAGTGATCTGTCAAAGCCCGGATGGATTTGAAACATATCGATTATTAGAACTTATGCCGAAAGGATTTTAAATAGATGAAACCAATGGTAATTTTAACAGGACCGACAGCGGTTGGAAAAACAGAACTGTCGATCCGCTTAGCAAAGATCTTAGATGCAGAGATCATTTCCGCAGATTCTATGCAGGTTTATAAGAAGATGGATATCGGAACTGCCAAGATCATGCCGGAAGAGATGGAAGGGATCAAGCATTATCTGGTAGATGAACTTGACCCTAAAGAAGAATTTCATGTAGCGAGATTTCAGCAGATGGCAAAAGATGCCCTAAAGGAAATCTATGCAAAAGGCAAGATTCCACTGATCGTCGGTGGAACAGGATTCTATATCCAAAGTCTTTTATATGATATTGATTTCACAAAGGAAGATGGAGATCAGGAATACAGAAAACAACTGGAAGAAAAAGCTAAAACAGAAGGAAACGACAGTTTATACGAGATGTTAAAACAAGTCGATCCAAAATCTACAGAAAAGATTCATAAAAATAATGTAAAGCGGGTGATCCGTGCATTAGAATTTTATAAATTAAATGGATATCCGATCTCAGAGCATAATGAGAAGGAAGCAGCAAAGACCTCACCATATAATTTTGCTTATTTTGTATTAAATCACAAAAGAGATGTTTTATATGACAGGATCAATCGCCGTGTTGATATCATGGCGGAACAAGGGTTGATCGATGAGGTAAAACGATTAAAAGAAGAAGGATATGAAAAAACAATGGTTTCCATGCAGGGAATCGGGTATCGTCAGGTGTTTGAGTATTTAGAAGGAAATCTCTCCTTGGAGGATACGATCGAACAGATCAAGAAAGATACCAGACATTTTGCAAAGCGTCAGCTGACCTGGTTTGGAAGAGAAAAGGAAGTCTGCATGGTAGATAAATCACAATTTGGGTCAGAAGATGAGATTTTAACATATATGCTTACAATATTAAAAGAAAAGGGGATCTATGATGGATCAGTTAAAGAACTATTATAAAGAAATGGGAGTCGATGAGAAAGTCTTCGACTATGCACAGGAAGTAGAAAAAGGATTAAAAGATCGTTTTGAAACGTTAGATGCGATCGCACAGTTAAACCAGATCAAGGTATTAAATGCAATGCAGAAACAC
This sequence comes from Anaerostipes hadrus, assembly GCA_036312945.1. GTDB lineage: Bacteria > Bacillota > Clostridia > Lachnospirales > Lachnospiraceae > Anaerostipes > Anaerostipes hadrus_C. Next base: position 52,835 of record JAXJNA010000044.1, on the reverse strand, counting down.
CAGATCGCGGAAATGCATCTGGGTGGCACAACAGGATATGGATACAATGATTCTGGAAGAGAGGCTGTGGAAGCATTATATGCCGATGTTTTTGGAACAGAAGATGCACTTGTAAGGCCGCAGATCACATGTGGAACACATGCATTAGGGCTTGCATTATCTGCAAATCTTCGTCCGGGAGATGAGATTCTTGCGATTTCAGGAAAACCATATGATACCTTAGAAGAAGTCATTGGAATCCGTGAGTCCAAAGGATCACTGAAAGAATATGGGATCACATATGCACAGGTCGATCTGTTAGAAGATGGAAGCTTTGACTTAGAAGGAATCAAAAATGCGATCAATGACAAAACCAAACTGATCCATATCCAGAGATCAAAAGGCTATGCGACAAGACCAACCTTATCTGTTGATGTGATCGGGGAAGCAATCGCATTTGTAAAAGAGATCAATAAAGACCTGATCGTAATGGTTGATAATTGTTATGGGGAATTTGTCGAAGAGAAAGAACCATCGGAAGTTGGAGCTGATATGATCGTAGGTTCCCTGATCAAGAATCCGGGTGGAGGACTTGCACCGATCGGTGGATACATCTGCGGAAGAAGTGATCTGATCGAGCAGTGTGCATACAGACTTACAACACCAGGGCTTGGAAAAGAAGTAGGAGCAAGTCTTGGAGTTAACCGTCAGTTTATCCAAGGATTCTTTATGGCACCAACGGTTGTCAATGCAGCAGTCAAAGGAGCGATCTTTGCAGCAAATTTATATGAAAAATTAGGATTTAAAGTGATTCCAGATGGAAAAGAAGACCGACATGATATCATTCAGGCAGTGGAATTCCATGATCCTGAAAAATTGATCGCATTTTGTGAGGGAATTCAGAAAGCATCACCGATCGATAGTCATGTAACACCAATTCCATGGGATATGCCAGGATATGATAGCCAGGTGATCATGGCAGCAGGAACCTTTGTATCGGGAGCATCCATTGAATTAAGTGCTGATGGACCAATGAAAGAGCCTTATGCAGTATATTTCCAGGGAGGTCTTACATATCCACATGCCAAATATGGAATCATCATGTCCCTGCAGCGAATGGCAGAAAAAGGTCTGGTAGAAATTCCAGAGATTTCATAAAATAAAATAAGAAAAATTTAAGGAAAACAACGGTTTGATTTCTATACATCAGTGAAAAGTTATGGTAAGATTTAATGTGAGAAATGTTTTGACCATGGAGATTTTTCGACAGAAAGGATCAGATATGGAAGAAAAACATCAGACATTAAAGGAATTACCAGTGTCAGAAAGACCTTATGAAAAGTGTGAAAAGAATGGAACAGCAATGCTGTCAGATGCAGAACTTCTGGCAGTGATCTTAAGAAGTGGGACAAAGGATCAGACGGCGATCGATCTTGCAACGAAAGTGTTGTCGATCGATCCGTTTTATGAGGGAATACTGGGAATTTGCCATACTTCAAGAGAAGAATTACAAAAGATTCCCGGGATTGGGAAAGTGAAGGCGATGCAGATCTTATGTATTGCAGAATTATCCAAACGATTAGCAAGTGCGAAAGTCGAAGATAAGATAAGCTTTCATTCACCGGCATCCATTGCAGATTATTATATGGAACGGATGCGGCATTTAAGCCGGGAAGAGATGATTTTAATTTTTTTTAATGGAAAGAATAAAGTTATAAAGGAACTTACGGTTTCTGTTGGTACAGTGAATCAGACAGTGGCATCACCAAGAGAATTATTTCTGGAAGCACTTCGATGCGAAGCGGTTTCCGTCCTTATGATCCATAATCATCCATCTGGAGATCCAACGCCAAGCCGCCAGGATATCCTGACGACCAAGCGGATGAAAGAAGCAGGAGAATTTCTTGGAATTCCGCTATGTGATCACATTATCATCGGAGACCAGACATATTTAAGTTTTCGAGAAGAACACATGATGTAAGGAGCAGAACATGAAAACGGCACAACTAGGAATTGAACTTGGAACCAGGCATTTAAGAATCTGTACAAGAGATAAAGAAGAATTTTTAAAGGTAAAGAACATGATCGCATTTGACGAAGATGCGAAACTAAAAGCATTCGGTAACGAAGCATTTGCGATGTATGAGAAACAGCCATACAGCATTCATGTAGTGAAACCAATGGAACACGGCGTGATCTCAGATTATACGAATATGAGATATCTGTTAGGAACGATACTGGACCATTATTTCAAACGGATCAGGAAAACAGGTCTTATGGTCGCTGTTCCAGTGGATATTACGAATGTTGAGAAACGAGCATTTGAAGATCTTGCATGGGAATCAGCTTCAAGGGTTAAGGATGTAACTTTAGTTCCAAAGCCAATCCTTGCAGCAATCGGAAGTGGAATTGATGTCGATGCGCCATGTGGAAATATGATCATTGATATAGGAGCTTCAACAACAGAGATTTCTGTGATATCTTTAGGCGGGATCGTAACAAGCAGACTTCTTCCATATGGAGGAGACCAGATCGATGAGTGGATCAGAGATTATGTAAAGAAGAATTATAAATTAGCGATCGGAACACGAAGTGCAAGACACTTAAAGCTCGCATATGCGAAGATAGAAGATAAAGAAGCAGCTATGATCAAGGGAAGAGATCTTGTGAGCGGACTTCCAAAACAAGAAAAGATACCAATTCAGATCGTTGAAGAAAAGGCCCACAGTCAGGTCAGAGACATTTGTGTGCAGGTAAAAGCAGTGTTAGAAAGCATTACACCAGAACTTGCATCAGATATTATGAATCAGGGAATCTATGTATCTGGAGGCGGGGCAGCATTTCCGAAGACGGCAGAGTGGATCAAAGAAGAATTTAAGATACCGGTTCATATTGCTGACCGGCCAGAAGATCATGTGATCTTAGGAATGCAGTCATATTTAAATAGATGATGAAAGAGGATAGACGTATGAAATTGCAAAAGAAAAAATTTAATTCAAACCACCTGTTAGCGATTTTTATCGTGGTGTGTGGGTTACTGGCGGGAATCAGTGTTTTTGCCGGAGGAGTCTTAACTCCAGTCAAGAATATCTTTTTCACTGTTTTATCTCCGATGCAGGAAGGCATTAATTCGGTAGGAAATGCCGTGTTTTCATGGAATGAGAATGCGAAAAGCAAGAAGACACTGAGAGCAGAGAATGAGCGTCTGCAGGAGAAAGTCGATGCCTTAAAGATGCAGAATCGTGTGTTAGAACAGAATCAGGTAGAATTAGAACGTCTGCAGGATCTTTTGAAATTAAAACAAAAGTACAAAAAATATCATACAGTTGGAGCCAGAGTCATCAGTAAAGGATCAGGAAACTGGTTTGATATCTTCCTGATCGATAAAGGAAGCAAAGACGGTATTAAGAAAGACATGAATGTCATTGCAGGGAATGGACTTGTGGGAATTGTCTATGATGTATCATCACATACAGCCAAAGTACGAACGATCATCAATGATACAAGTATGGTCAGTGCGATGTTCCTAAAGACAAATGATGCATGTATCGTAAATGGAAGTCTGGATACGATGGAAGATGGATATCTGGAAGTTGTATATATCAGCAAAGACGCAAAAGTCAAGAATGGAGATGAGCTTGTAACATCTTATGTAAGCTCTAAATTCAATGAAGGGATCACGATCGGGAAAGTATCTGATCTGAAGCTTGATTCTACAAAGCTTACCAAGACAGCAAGAGTAACACCAATCGTTGATTTCAAGCATTTAAAAGAAGTTTTGGTTATCACAGATCTTAAGAAAACAAAGAATCTTGATGAAGAAACAAAGGAATAGCAGGTGAGGATATGAAGATCAAACGAATTTTATTTTATGTGATATCGGTACTGGTCTGTTTCCTTTTACAGACATCCGTCTTTAATTTTTTAAAACTTGCAGGGGTTATGCCGAATATTCTGCTGATCTTAACGGTCACGATCGCATTTATCCGAGGCAGGAAAGCGGGGATCGTGATCGGATTTGTCTGTGGACTGCTGATCGATATATTCTCAGGGAATGTTTTAGGTCAGAACGCATTTGTGTATTTAATGTTTGGATATGTCAATGGATGGTTTCACACATATTTTTATGAGGATGATATCTTGTTGCCGATCGGACTTTTAACAGCGAATTCTCTTGCGTATAGTTTTGTGATCTTCTTTTTCTTTTTTGCAATGAGAGGAAGATTGCAGTTCTTTTCTTATCTGTTCAAAGTTATGATCCCGGAAGCAGTATATACAGGAATCGTAGCATTGCTTATATATAAGATATTGTTAGAAGTTGATATCAGGATCAGAGATGGTGAAAAAAGGAGTATGTTCTAGTGTTACGAAAAATTTACGAGAAAGCGGAAAAATTACTGGCAAACAGACTGCTTGCCTTGATCATACTGATCGCTGTGCTTTATTGTGTGCTGATCGGGCGAGTGTTTGTCCTTCAGATCGTAGAAGGTCAGTCACATAAAAATGATTTTACATATAAAGTACAAAAGACGGTCAAGACGTCTGGTACCAGAGGAAATATTTATGATGTGAATGGAAAACTGCTTGCATACAACAAACTTGTATATACAGTGAATTTCCAGAATGACAATGCATTTCAGACGTTGGCAGCAAAGAATGGTACATCAGAAAGTTATGAGAAGAATAAAGTCATTTATAAAGTGATCAAGATCCTGGAGAGGAATGGAGACTCTTTTATCAATGAGATTCCGATTGAATATACAGGAAGCGGAAAGTTCCGTTTTACAGAGACTGGGTCAAAATTAAAGAAGTTTAAGAGAGATGTTTTTGGAATTGGAAACAGCACAGATCTTTCAAAGTCTGAGAAAGAATTAAGAGATAAACAGCTCAATGCTACTGCAGAACAGGTTTTTGAGTATTTGAGAAATGGAACGCTTGGTTCTGCAGGAACAGGAAAGATGTTTGATATTGATAAATCTTATTCCAAAGAAGATGCATTAAAGATCATGTCTGTCAGATACAGTGCATTTTTAAGCCGTTATTCTCAGTATATGAAAGTGACGATCGCAAATGAGATCAATAACAGAAGTATTGCCGAGATCAAAGAAAGAAGTTCAGAACTTCCGGGAATAGATATTGATACAAAGTCTATTCGTGTATATAATAAAAGTGAGGCGATGTCTCATGTGATCGGATATACAGGAACGGTCAATACGGATGAACTTGAAACATATAACAAAGGAAAGAAAGAAGAAGATAAAGATTACTATTCCAGTGATGAGACGGTTGGAAAGGCCGGTGTTGAGAAGCAGTTTGAGAGTTATCTTCACGGAGACAGCGGAAGCAAGACGCTGGTTGTCAACAATGTTGGAAAGATCATCGACACAACCAAGACAGTCAAATCGGGAACAGGAAATAATATTACATTATCGATTGACAGCGAATTACAGGAATATGTATATAATCTGCTCGAGAAGAAGATCGCGGGGATTGTTCTGTCCAAGCTTACGAGTTCTGACAGCGCAGGAAATGACCGTGAGAATATTATGATCCCAATCAAGAAAGTATATTATTCGTTTATTGGCAATAGTGTGATCGACCTTGAGAATCTCAATGGAGATAAGGCGACATCCTATGAGAAGAAGATGTATCGAAAGATTCAGGATTTAGAAGATCAGGCAATCAAGATATCAAAGGATCTTGTATTGAAAGATACCAAAGCGTACAAAGATCAGAGTGATGAAAAACAAGCCTATGCATCTTATGTATACAGTCTGCTGTCCAGCAAGAAAGTATTGATCTCAAGTTCTATCGATACGACAGATAAGACATATCAGAAGTGGAAGAATGAGAAGATCAGTTTAAGTGAATTCTTAAGATATGCAGTGAATAAGGAATGGATTGATATTTCTTCATTGAATATCAGCAGCAAATACAATGACACCGAAGAGATCATGAAAGCACTGGCTGCTTATGTAGAAGATGCTTTGGTTGATGCAGATGATTTTGATATGACAGTCTGCGAACAAAGCATCATGAAAGGAAAATTAAGCGGAAGAGAAGTATGTCTCCTTCTTTATGAACAGGGAGTTTTAAAGAAGAAAGGTGACAGTGATTATACGGCATTGAAATCTGGTTCCCTAAACAGCTATGATTTCATTCGAAGAAAGTTAAAGAGTTTACAGATCACACCAGGACAGATCGGTATGGATCCATGTTCCGGATCTGTTGTGATCACAGATTCCAAGACAGGAAAGGTGAAAGCATTGGTAAGTTATCCTGGATATGACAGCAACCGTTTATCAAATGGAACAGATTCCGGATACTACAGGCAGCTGGCAAACTCAGCATCTACACCATTATATAATCAGGCACTGAAACATAAGACAGCACCGGGATCTACATTTAAGCCATTATCTGCTTTGGCAGGTCTTAATGAGAAAGTGATCACAACAAGTACAGTCATCAACTGTACCGGATTATACGATAAGATTACACCACCGGCGAAGTGCTGGAAATATCCAGACCGTCATGGACCAAGAACTGTGTCAACAGCGATCGAAGCATCTTGTAATTATTTCTTTTATGAAGTAGGATATAGATTAGGAGACAAATCAGGTTCCTACAGTAGTAAAGAAGGTCTTAAGTACCTGGAGAAATACGCAACACAGCTAGGGCTTAATAAGCAGTCAGGAATCGAACTGGATGAGTCATCTCCACAGGTTTCTGATGAAACATCCGTACGTTCTGCCATTGGACAGGGACGTAACAGTTTCACGCCAAGCCAGATTGCGAATTATGTGACAACATTATCCAATAGTGGAACTGTATATGATCTAAGTATCATGGACAAGATCACCGATGATAATGGAAAGACAGTCAAGAAATATGGAGTTAAGAAAGTAAGACAGCTTCATTATGACACAACATACTGGAATGCAGTGCATACTGGTATGAGAGGTGTAGTCAGCGGAAAGGACAGTTCTGTAAGCAGTATCTTTAAAGGCATGAAAGTCAAATTAGCAGGTAAGACAGGTACGGCACAGGAGAATAAGAAACGTCCGAATCATGCGTTGTTTATCTCTTATGGACCATATGAGAAGCCAGAGATCACAACAACGGTTGTTATTCCGTTTGGATATACCTCATCCAATGCAGCAGCGACTGCAAAGGATGTGTATGAGTATTATTTTGCGAATGATAAGACAAAGAAGACCTTAGAGAAGAATAATAAATCAGTCACAGAAACCAGTGTAGGTACTGCAGGAGATTAGAGAAAGAAGAGAGGAATTGTATGAATCAGCCGGTATTGCTCAAGGGAAACAGTCTGGGACTTACCATGGTATTAGATCCCGGAATGAAGTTTGATCAACTGATCAAAGCGATCGAAGATAAATTTGTGCAGGCAAAAGATTTCTTTAATGGACAGACACAGATCGCACTAAAGATCGAAGGCAGAAAACTAGATGCCAAAGAACTTCAGAATGTATTGCAGATCATTGCAGAAAAAACAACTTTGACGATCGCATATGTAATAGAAGATGATAAGATCATGGAAACTTCTTTTAAAGATGTATTGAAAAAGATTCAGGAAAGAGAACAAAAAAGAAGCCAGTCCATGGTTGATGAGAGAAGAAAGGGAGATGGACAGTTCTACCGTGGAACACTTCGTTCCGGACAGAGTCTGGAATCCGATGCAAGTGTTGTAGTGGTTGGGGACGTGAATCCTGGAGCTTCCGTATGTGCCAAAGGTAATGTAGTTGTTCTTGGATGTGCCAAGGGATATTTGAGTGCAGGATGTGATGGAGATGATCACGCTTTTGTCGCAGCACTTGATATGCAGCCGATGCAGATCCGTATCGGAAAACACATCGCAAGAAGTGCCGATGGAGAACCAGAGAAGAAGAAAAAGCTTTTCGGAAGATCAAAGAATAATGACAATCAGCCGATGGAAGCACAGATTGCATTTGTAGAAGATGAAAATATTTATATCGAGCCCATATCTAAAGCGCTCTTAAATGAAATCATAGTATAGTGAATGGAGGAAATAAAAATGAGTGAAGTTATCGTAATCACATCTGGAAAGGGTGGCGTTGGAAAGACAACAACCACTGCCAATGTGGGAACAGGATTAGCGAAGGAAGGAAAGAAAGTCGTATTGATCGATACAGATATCGGACTTCGTAATCTGGACGTTGTCATGGGGCTTGAGAATAGAATCGTTTATAATCTGGTTGACGTTGTGGAAGGAAACTGCAGAATCAAACAGGCAATGATCAAAGACAAGAAATATCCAAATCTTTTCTTACTGCCATCTGCACAGACAAGAGACAAGACATCCGTAACACCAGAACAGATGTCAAAACTGGTAGAAGAACTAAAAAGTGAATTTGACTATATCATTCTTGACTGCCCAGCAGGAATCGAACAAGGATTTAAGAATGCGATCGCAGCAGCAGACCGTGCACTGATCGTTACAACACCAGAGGTATCAGCAATCCGTGATGCAGACCGTATCATCGGACTATTAGAGGCAAATGATATACATAAGATCGATCTGGTGATCAACAGGATCCGTATGGATATGGTAGAACGTGGAGATATGTTATCCAAAGATGATGTTCTTGATATTCTTGCAGTTGACCTGATCGGAATCGTACCAGATGATGAGAATATCGTCATTTCCACAAATCAGGGAGAACCATTGGTTGGAAGCAATACACCAGCAGGAAAAGCATACCAGAATATCTGTAATCGAGTGATGGGCAAAGAAGTTCCATTCATGGAGATCACAGGACCAACTTTCTTCCAGAGACTTGCAAATGTATTTAAGAAGTAGAGGGGAGAGAAACGATGGGTTTTTTTGATAATTTTTTTAAGAAAAAAAGTTCAGGAGAAGTGGCAAAAGACCGATTAAAACTATTATTGGTATCTGACCGCTCAAATTGTTCTCCTGAGACAATGGAACTGATCAAAAACGACATCATTCAAGTGATCTCCAAATATATGGAGATCGATCCAGAGGGACTTGACATTCAGATCACACAAAACAGCGAAGAATCCGAAGGACCTGCATTATATGCAAATATTCCGATCCGTGAGCTTAGAAAATAACATTGGAGAGATACTATGTTGCGAAATTATCGACTGCAGAATTACAATTTCAAACTTGTTTTTAACGTACTTGTACTGATGGCGATGAGCCTTTTGTTTATTCACAGTGCAAAAGCATCCTATGTGCCCAAGCAGGCATTGGGGATCATTATGGGACTTGGAATCATTGTGGTCGTATCACTGATCGATTATCAGGTCTTTACAAGAAATGCAGAAATATTGTATATTTTGAATGTGGTCATGTTGATCGGCGTTAAATTATTTGGAAAAGATGTCAATGGTGCCAAACGATGGTTTTCATTAGGCCCACTGGGAACTTTCCAGCCATCAGAACTTAGTAAAGTGATCATGATCATTGTTGTTGCAGCATTTCTTGCGAAGCATCAGGATGATCTGAATGAACCGAAGGTATTAGGAAAACTTGCTGTGATCTGTGGGATCCCGCTGCTTTTGATCTTGAAACAGCCAAGTCTTTCTTCTACACTCGATATTTGTTTTATTATTCTTGGAATGATCTTTATGGCAGGATTATCCTCCAGATTGATCGTTCAGGTATTGATTGTAGGCGTACCACTTTTAGCAATCTTTTTGTGGTATGTCCAGACACCAGGACAGGTGTTGTTAGAGCCACATCAGGTAGCAAGGATCATGTCCTTTTTACATCCAGAGAATTATGCAGATTCCACTGCCTTACAGACGAGCAATTCGATCATGGCGATCGGTTCTGGCGGATTGTTCGGTAAGGGATTTGGAAGCAATACGATCTCAAATGTATCTGCAAGTGATGTAAATCTGGTATCAGAGAATCAGACAGACTTTATCTTCTCTGTGATCGGAGAAGAATTTGGGTTTGTTGGATGTGTGATATTGATCATTGTTTTTGCATGCCTTGTATATCAGTGCATGAATGTGGCGAAGAAATCGGGAAATCTGATCGGAACTTATGTGGCTGTAGGAGTTGCGTGTTATATGGGATTTCAATCTTTTATCAACATTGCAGTTGCTACAGGAACCATGCCGAACACCGGACAGCCCCTGCCATTTATCAGTTATGGATTAAGTTCCTTAATGTCGGCGTCGATCGCGATAGGAATGGTACTTAATATATATTTACAAAGAAAAAGACACTAGGAGGTTCTATCTATGAATGTAGGATTAGTTGCCCATGATGGCAAAAAGAACCTGATGCAGAATTTATGTATCGCGTATCAGGATATTTTAAAAAAACATAAATTATATGCTACAAGTACGACTGGACAGATGATTGAAGATGTTGCAAACTTAAAGATCCACAAACTTCTTGCCGGACATTTTGGCGGTATGCAGCAAATGGGATCTAAGATATCCAATAATGAAATAGACCTCTTGATCTTTTTACAGGACCCGGCAAATAAGAAGAGAACACCAGATTTTTATAATGTTTTAAATCTCTGTGATCAGTATAATATTCCGTGTGCTACGAATCTGCCAACGGCAGAAGTATTGATCCTGGCACTGGACCGAGGAGATTTAGATTGGAGGAATATGTATAAATAGACTGTCACACGACGGTCTTTTTTTACAGAAAGCATAAAATGAAAAAATTAATTTGTATTTGTATGTCCGTCATGATGATCACCTTATCTGGCTGCCAGACATCGGCAAAGACAGGTGGATTTACATCATATGATGAACATTATCAGAAGAATGAAACGGCATTAAAAGAAGATGCATTAAGTGACCGTTGGGAATCCAGAGGTTCTAAGGTAGCGGTTGTATCCAAAGAAAAGGCAGATAATAATGACTATCCGGAAGCCAAGGAAGTTTTGTTGGTCAATAATACAAAGAATAAAGTGATCGTTAGTCAGAAGGTTTTTGACCAGGCTTACCCAGCAAGTACAACAAAGATTATGACAGCATTGCTGACTTTGGAGAATTTAAATTTAAGTCAGGTTGTAACGATCAAACATGACATCACATTCCCTGATGGAGCAGCTGTGGCAATCCATCTGAAGAAAGGGGATAAGATCACAGTGGAAGCATTATTAAATGCATTGATCATTATGTCAGCCAATGATGCAGCCGTTGCACTTGGAGAGGCAGTGGCTGGAAGTGAAGCAAATTTTGTAAAAATGATGAATAAGAGAGCCAAAGAACTTGGAGCAACCAATACACATTTTGCAAATCCAAATGGACTTCATTTAAGTGATCATTATTCCACAGCATATGATCTTTATCTGATCTTTAAAGAAGTAGCCAAACATAATGAATTCTTTAATATTGCAGGAAGATCAAGCAGCAGGATTGAATATCTTGGTTCCAAGGGAGAACAAAAGATTTATGATATGGCTTCCACAAACCAGTATATTGCCGGAACATATACACTTCCAAGTCAGGTATATATGATCGGAGGAAAGACTGGTACAACAACACAGGCAGGTTCTTGTCTGATTCTTCTTACAAAGAATAAAGACGGTGAGGAATTCATTTCCGTGGTGTTAAAAGGCGTTACAAAATCAGCGCTTTACCATACAATGACAGATATATTATCAAAGGAAAACTAAGATGGAACGATACAAAGCTTACAGCACACATTTAAAGGAATTATATGGAGAAAAAGTATATAAATTACCAGTTAATCTTCCGGTGACTTGTCCAAATCGTATGGATGGAGATGGGTGCACTTTCTGTGGAGGTGTGGGAACCGGCTTTGAAGCGATGAACAGTGAGGTATCTGTAAGTGAACAGTTAAATGCGACAAAAGGAAAGATCACAAAACGCTATAAAGCGAAGAAATTTATCGCATATTTTCAGAATTATACGAACACATTCCTGCCGGTTGACAAGTTTGAGAAGTATCTGGTAGAAGCAGCACAGACGGAAGATATCGTAGGGATTTCGGTATCTACAAGACCTGACTGCATTACGAAGGAATATTTAGACTGTTTAAAGAAGATTTCTGAAGAATATCAGGTGAAGATCTCTATGGAATATGGACTTCAGACAGTCAATTATAAGACTTTAAATAAGATTGATCGAGGGCATACACTGGCAGAATATCTAAATGCTGTGTTAATGACAGCACCGTATGGATTTGAGATCTGCACACATATTATTTTGAACCTGCCAGGAGATGACATGACGGATGTGATCGAGACAGCAAAGATTCTTTCCGCACTTCCAGTGCAGATCGTAAAATTACATTCTCTTTATATTCCAAAAGGATCAAAAATGTATGAGGAGTATAAAGAAGGAAAAATAACTCTTTGTGATTCAGAAGAATATCTGGACAGATTGGTAAACTTTATCTGTTATGTACGAAAAGATATGGTGATCGAGCGTTTATTCAGCAGAGTGCCCAAGGAAGATGCATCATTTTCTAACTGGGGCATCAGCTGGTGGAAATTAAAAGATCGATTTGACGAGATCATGGAAGCAAATGATTATACGCAAGGATGTAAATTTGACTATTTAAATGGAGCAGCGCTCAGGCGATGGGAGATTTAAGAGATGGCAGCAAAACGAAGACGAACAACAAAAATACATTGGAATATTGGAATGATCATTTTTGTAGTCATATTGGTCTACATCCTGATCAATGTCATCCTGTTTCTAGGCAAGAAAAAGCTGACTGTCTACAAGGTGACGGAAGATAAGATCACCAACACCTTATCATTTACAGGAATTGCGATCCGTGATGAGGAACTTCTAAAGGCTTCACAAAGCGGCTATATTACCTATTATGTAGAAGAAGGAAAACGGATCAAGAAATCAGGAACGGTCTTTACAGTCGACAAAGATCAGAAAGTTCAGGATGCATTTGTAAGTCAGGTGCAGCAGCTTGAGAAAAATAAAAAAGTGATCGATGATGATGAGATTCAGCATAAGATCACAGATTATCAGTCTGTATATAGTGATCATAAGTTCAGCACGGTTTATGATCTGAAATATGATCTCAAGAATGCGATCCTTAACTTAAGTGAAGATTCCATGAAAACAGTTATAGAAGCAGTCAAACAAAAGCTTGGGGATACAAGTTTTGAGACACAGAAAAGTACAAGCAGTGGAGTGACACAATTTTATTCTGACGACTTTGATGGTAAGAGTGCCAAAGATATCACAAGCAAAGACTTTGATCAAAGCAATTACCGTATCCAGAAGTATAATACGTCCGATAAAGTAAAGAAAGGCAAAGTTGTAGCAAGGATCAACAAAAGTGAAAAATGGCAGATCGTAATTCCACTAGAAGCAGATCAGTATCGGATGTTGAAAGATAAAAGTGAAGTATCGGTTCGGTTCCTGCAAGATCAGACTACAGCTACAGCAACGGTGGAAGTCGCCAAAAAGGGAAGTTCGTATTTTGGATATCTTAAGTTTAATGATTACGCGGTACGTTATATCAATGAGCGCTACTTAGAAATCGATGTGACACTTGATTCCTACAAGGGATTAAAGATTCCAAACACATCCATTGTAAAGAAGAAATTCTACCAGGTACCAGTAAAATACCTTACAAAGGGAGATAACGGTGCGAAAGAACAGTTTACCGTACGTGATACAAGCAACAAAGGCGATGTAACGGTAGAACAAAAGAGCTTTACGATCTATGGAAGAACGAAGGATTATTGTTATCTTGATCCAGAAGAAGTTGGAGAGAACGTAGTGCTTCAGGCAATGGATTCCAAAGATACATTTTTGATCGAGAAAATGAAGACATTAAAAGGAGTTTATTGTACAAATCAGGGATATGCGGATTTCCGTCCGATCGATGTTCTGATCGAGAAAGATGATTATTCGATCATTGCAAATGATACCAATCAGGGAGTTAGCCGGTATGATTTCATTGTTCTTGATGGAACAACGATCAAGGAAAACCAGATCATATATTAAGGTATATAAATTTATAAGAATTACAGAAAGAAGGAATGGGATATGTTGATCGAACGTTATAATGAAGTAAAGAAACATGTAGAAGAAGCTTGTAAACGTGTAGGACGTGATCCACGAGAAGTGACAGTGATCGCAGTCAGCAAGACCAAACCATTAGAAATGGTAGAAGAATTAAGAAAAGAAAAAGTACTTGATTTTGGAGAGAATAAGGTACAGGAGATCAGAGATAAGTATGCAAATATCAGCTGGCCGGTAAGATGGCATCTGATCGGACATCTTCAGACCAATAAGATTAAATATATCGTGGATAAAGTAGCATTGATCCATTCTGTAGATTCTATAAAACTTGCTCAGGCAATCGACAAAGAAGCTGCAAAGCATGATGTCAAAGAAGTTCCGATCCTGATCCAGGTGAATTTTGCACACGAAGATACCAAATTTGGATTAAGTCCAGAGGAGGTTTTTGATGTGATCAAAGAGATTTCCACCTTAGAACATGTAAAGATCAAAGGATTAATGCAGATCGCACCATTTGTTGACGATCCAGAAGACAATCGTAAGTATTTCCGTGCGATGAAGCAATTATCTGTTGACATCAACAACAAAAACTTCGATAATGTAGATATGAGTATACTTTCCATGGGAATGACCAACGATTATGAGATCGCAGTAGAAGAAGGTGCGACAATGGTAAGAGTTGGAACGGCAATCTTTGGAGAGAGAAACTATAATATTTAGTGGAGGAAGATCTATGAAAGGTACAGTTGACAAACTGCTGAACTTTATGAAACTATCAGACGATGAAGAGTACGATGAAGAATATGAAGAGTACGAAGACGATGAGGAAGAAGAGGAAGAACCAAGAAGTACTTTCTCCTTCTTTAAGAAGAAAGAGCCTGAAGTAGAAGAAGAAAGCAGTAACAGCAAGATAAGTCAGCCGTTTGATAATACAATTACAGCAAGCAGAGAAGCAAAGAAACGAAGATTTACAAGTACAGGAAGCAAGGTCGTATCTATGAATGGAAGAGGCGTGGAAGTTTATGTAATAAAGCCACAGGATTTTGCAGAAGCACAGACAGCAGCTGATCTTTTAAAAGAAGGAAGAACAGTTGTGATCAATCTGGAAGGTGTAGAACTTACAGTTGCACAGAGAAGTATTGATTTTGTGGGCGGAGCAACTTATGCGATCAATGGATCCTTACAGGCAGTATCAAACAATATTTTTATTGCAGCACCAGACAGCATTGAAGTCAGCGGAGATTTAAAAAGCGAGATCATGAATGAGAATACGATCTCACCACAGTTAAAATAAAAGATCATGAAGGAAGAAGAGTTATTAAAGAAACGTCTGATGGAATTATGTGAGAAGGCATATAGTCAGAATATTTATACATATACACACTTTCTGAATGAATATGAACAGAGTATCTATCAGGATATGAAGCAAGAACTTGCTTATGCACATCCAACACTTGTTGGAGGACATGAGCATTTTACAAGAGCAGTGGTGATGTTTGGCTCAGAAGAATTATTTGGTTATCAGGGTGAGGTTCCAGTGGTTTGTGCCAGGATCTCACCTGTTTTTGATAAATTCGCAGAAGAACTAAGCCACAGAGATTATCTTGGAGCATTGATGAACCTTGGGATCGAGAGACATTTGATCGGTGATATTCTGATCGATGGGAGATATGCCTATATTTTCTGTATGGAACATATCATAGGTGTGATCAAAGAACAGCTTGATCAGGTAAGACATACGCGAGTTTTTGTGGAAGAAGTTTCATGGGAAGAGACTGGATATGTCCAGAAATACAAGAGAAAAGAAGGATTTGTTGCGTCCATGAGGCTGGATGTTCTGGTTTCACAGGCTTTTTCTTTATCCAGGAATATCAGTGAGAAGCTGCTAAAGAGCCAGAAAGTATTTCATAATGGAAAGATGTGTTTATCAGGTGGACAAAAGATCAAACAGGGCGATATCATATCCGTGCGCGGATATGGGAAGTTTCTGGTGGAAGATTTAGGGAAAACATCAAAAAAAGGCCGTCAGTTTATTACGTTGGCGATCTTTCAATAGGAGGCATATATGATTACACCAGTTGAAGTATTAGGAAAAGAACTAAGAAGAGGATTTGGATACAAAGCAGTCGAAGTTGATGAATTCTTAGAAGAACTAGCGAAAGACTATGAGAAAGTCTATAAAGAAAACAACGAACTGCGAGAGAAAGTATCTGCATTGACAGAGAACTTAAGCCATTACCGCACGATCGAAGAATCCTTAAAGAGAGCATTGGTTCTTGCGGAAGAGACATCCAAAGAGACGATCGAGAATGCAAACAATAAAGCACAGGCATTAGAAGCTGAAGCATCCCGTAATGCAAAACAGTTGGTATCAGAGGCAGAGGATCAGGCAGAGAAGATCTTAACAAGTGCGAAAGAAGACTTTAAAGAAGAGAAAGAACAGCATGAAAAGACGATTGAGAATTATCAGAAGCTGATCCGTAAACTGGAAAGTGATTATCAGAGCTACAAAGCCAGAATGAAACAGTTTATCAATGGACAGATGGATATTTTAGATAATCCCGTTTATGAGATGGAATTCGAAATTGCAGGATGCGAACAGACAGATGGAGATGAAGAAGATGAACAGCAAAAACAATTTGGAAATGAACAATAAGATTGAGATCTGCAATGAAGGAAAGAAAGCATACGATATCGTATTAAGAGATTCCTTTGCAGACCTCCTGGACCGGATGGAATTCCTTGAAATTGAGAAGAAAAAAGTCTGTATTGTGACAGAAAGCAATGTTGCACCAATCTATTTAAACGAAGTTTGTGAACTGATCTCATCCAAGGCTTCCAAAACGATCACATTCAGTTTTGAAGCAGGGGAAAAACATAAGCAGTTAAAGACGATCGAGGCATTATATGAAGAACTGATCATCAATCATTTTGACCGACAGGATCTGTTGATCGCTCTAGGTGGAGGCGTTGTCGGGGATATGACAGGATATGCTGCAGCAACATATCTTCGAGGTATTGATTTTGTACAGGTTCCAACAACACTTCTATCTCAGGTTGACAGCAGTATCGGTGGAAAGACTGGTGTTGATTTCTTACAGTATAAGAACATGGTTGGGGCTTTCCATCAGCCAAAACTTGTATACATCAATACAACAACCTTAAAATCTCTGCCAGAGAGAGAATATTTTTCTGGAATGGGAGAAGTGATCAAACACGGATTGATCAAAGATGCCGATTATTATGAATGGATCAAAGAAAATATTGATGCGATCAAGGCAAGAGAGCATGAAGCCGTGAAAGAAATGATCTATCAGAGCTGTCTGATCAAAGGCGGTGTGGTAGAACGTGATCCAAAGGAAAAGGGTGAGAGAGCACTATTAAACTTTGGACATACTTTAGGGCATGCGATCGAGAAATTAAAGGATTTCACATGGCTTCATGGAGAGTGTGTGGCAGTTGGGTGCTGTCTGGCAGCAGAGATTTCTTATATAAAAGGGAATATCAGTAAAGAAGAAGTCGATGATATCAAAGGTGTTTTTGAGGCATTTGATATGAATGGAGATATCAGTGAACTTTCAGCGGATGATATTGTAAAAACAACAAAATCCGATAAGAAGATGGTCGGAGATAAGATTAAATTTGTATTGTTAAGATCTGTCGGAGATGCATATATTGATATGAGCGTGACGGATGATGAAATGAAACAAGTATTACAGGGATAAACTTTTAAGGACGAGACATGAAGAAACAGATTCGTATTTATATATATATCATAGGGCTGATCTTGATCGATCAGTTAAGTAAAGTCTGGGCATTATCTGCACTTCGAAGTACAGAAGGGATCGCTGTGATCCCAAATGTATTTGAACTTTCTTATCTGGAGAATCGAGGGGCGGCTTTTGGAATCCTTCAGGATCATCAGATTTTCTTTGTATTGATCACAGTAGCTGCTGCGGTGATCTTAACATGGATCTATCGGAGAATACCACAGACGAAGAAATATATACCGCTTCGTATCAGTTATGCATTGATCATGGCAGGAGCGTTTGGAAATCTGATCGACAGAGTATTCAGGGGATATGTGGTTGATTTCTTTTATTTTAAATGGATCGATTTTCCAGTCTTTAATGTTGCAGATATTTATGTGACCGTAACGATGATATTACTTTTGATCTTGATCTTATTTTTCTATAAGGAAGAAGATCTTGATTTTCTTAGCAGGAAAGGGAAACATGGACGAGACAATAGAAATTAAAGTGACAAGTGAAATGGCAGGCAAGCGTCTGGATGTGGTGCTTTCAGAGCAGTGCAGCGATTTTACGAGAAGTTATATCAATAAATTGTGTAAGGAAGAACGTGCAGCATTAAATGGCAAGACTTCCAAAGGTAATAAAAAGTGTAAAGAAGGAGATGTGATCACTTTACAGGTTCCAGAACCAACCGAACTTGAGATTTTACCGGAGGAGATGGATCTTGATATTGTCTATGAAGATCAAGATGTCATTTTGATCAATAAGCCCAAAGGTATGGTAGTGCATCCGGCAGCAGGACATTACAGTGGTACGCTGGTCAATGGATTGATGGCACACTGTAAGGATGATCTGTCAGGAATTAACGGAGTGTTAAGGCCTGGAATCGTGCATCGTATTGACAAAGACACAACAGGGATCCTGATCGTCTGTAAGAACGATATGGCACACCAAAGTATTGCCAAACAGTTATACGATCATTCGATCACAAGAAAATATCATGCGATCGTTTACGGAAATATCAAGGAAGAAGAAGGGACAGTCAATGCACCGATCGGAAGAAGCTTAAAAGACCGCAAGAAGATGGGGATCGTCATGGATGGAAAACATGCAGTGACGCATTATAAGGTATTAAAACGTTTAAAGAAAGGTTTTACTTATATCGAATGTCAATTAGAGACAGGAAGGACTCATCAGATCCGTGTGCATATGGCATCGATCAAGCATCCATTGCTAGGAGATGATGTCTATGGACCAAAGAAGTCAAAGTATACACTGGAAGGGCAGTGCCTTCATGCGAAGGTCCTTGGATTCGTACATCCAAGAACTGGAGAATATATGGAGTTTGAAGTGCCTTTGCCAGAGTATTTTGAAAAATTACTGAACAAGCTGGATAATTAGAACAATCATAGGAGGAAAAACGGAATGAAACTTGGATTTATCGGATGTGGAAACATGGCACAAGCAATGATCACTGGAATTTTGACACAGAAAGTCGTAAGTCCACAGGAATTGATCGTATCCAATCCACGAGAAGAAAAAACAGCGAAACTAAAAGATGAATTTGGAATCATTACAACAACAGACAACAAAGAAGTGGCAAAACAATCAGATATTTTGGTATTATCTGTAAAACCACAGGTATACCCAGCTGTGATCAAAGAGATCAGAGATGAAGTAAGCTCAGAACAGATCATCGTAACGATCGCAGCAGGTGTTTCTATGGAAGCAGCAGAGCGTCAATTTGGAAAAGAAGTCAAGATCGTACGTGTGATGCCAAATACACCAGCTCTGGTAGGAGAAGGAATGTCAGGACTATGCTGTAATGAATATGTAACGGAAGAAGAATTTAACCAGGTACATAAGATTTTTGAAAGTTTTGGAAAAGCGGAAAAGATCACAGAGAATCTAATGGATGCCGTTGTTGGAGTCAGTGGAAGTGGTCCAGCCTATGTTTATATGTTTATTGAGGCAATGGCGGATGCAGCAGTTGCACAGGGACTGCCAAGAAAGCAGGCATATACATTCGCTGCACAGACATTACTAGGAAGTGCAAAGATGGTTCTTGAGACAGGACAGCATCCAGGAGAATTAAAAGATGCGGTATGTTCTCCAGCAGGAACAACGATCGAAGCGGTTAACGTTCTTGAGAAAAAAGGAATGAGAAGTGCAGTGATCGAAGCTGTGACTGCAGCAGCAAAGAAAAACCATCAATTAGGAAAAAAGAAAGAAAAATAAAAAAGTTCTTTACAAATCATAGAAACCTATGATATTCTATAAAAGTTAGTGAAACCGATACTCAGATTTGGGCACTCCAACCCTTTCCTGGTATCAGGCGATATAAGAATTTTAAGGAGGAAAACACAATGATTTCATCAGAAAAGAAAGCAGAAATCGTAGCTAAATACGGTAAAGACGCAAAAGATACAGGTTCACCAGAGGTTCAGGTAGCAATCTTAACAGCTAGAATCAACGAACTTCAGGATCACTTCAATCAGCATCCAAAAGATCATCATTCAAGAAGAGGACTTCTTAAGATGGTTGGTAAGAGACGTAACTTATTAGCTTACTTAAAGAGCAAAGATGTTGAAAGATATCGTTCATTAATCGAAAAATTAGGATTAAGAAAATAATCTTATCAATGAAGATATTGAAACTGCCGCATGGAATGTCATGCGGCAGTTTTTTGCTTATAGGAGAATCCTGCAATGCAGGATTCTTTTTTATATATAGAGATGGTATAATAAAATCATATTTTTATGAAAAAATAGTATGAAAAAAAGGAGGGAACAGATGAAATTATTAAAGTTTGGATCAATGGCCAGAAAATGTGTATCTGTCATTCTTGCAACAGGAATGATTCTGTCCGTTTTTCCGCAGGATATGAGGAAAATGGCTGCGAGCGAGAAAAATGTGTCCGCAGCGACATTAAGAAATCCAAGGATAGAAAAAGATAGTTCCTTGGATGCTGGACAGAAGGTGACATGGGATTGCATTTATTTTGGAAGCTATCCGCAGACAGAGATTGTAGACAAAAAGGAAACAAGTGGTACGTATCAAAAAAGCTGGGCAGAGACAGGAGATTATGAGGTTGATGCAAAAACCTATGCCAAACTAACTAGTCAGACAAATTGGGACAGTAACGGAGATGCGGTGATCGATGGAACGAAATATCGAAGGATCAGTGCGGGTGATATAGCCAAAGTCTATACTGGTTCTGTTTATTTTGACTGGAGCGATAAAAATGACACACCCTATCATTATTTTCGATATGACAAAATCAAATGGAGGGTTTTAGATGTGCAGGCAGGGGAAGCATTTCTTCTTGCAGACAGAGTGTTAGAACATCAAAGCTATCATACAAAAAATACAGCTGTGACATGGGAAAAAAGTACACTTAGAAGTTTCATGAATGGAAAATTTCTTGATTGTGCATTTACAACAGAGGAAGAGAATGCGATCAAAAAATCAGATGTTAAAAATAATAATAATTTATATACAAATACTGAAGGGGGAAATGATACACAAGATAAGATTTTTTTGCTATCTGAGTCAGAAATTCATACAGATGCAGCAAAAAATTATGGTTTTGCAAGTGGAAGAAAGATCAAAGATAATGCAAAAAGAAGTAAAAGCAGTACTTATGCCAAGGCGGAGGGAATATATACAGATACGGATAAAGACCTTGTAGGGAATTGCTCCTGGTGGTTGAGATCGCCAGGCGGAGATAGGAATATAGCAGCGAGAATTTTTTATGATGGAAATGCGAATTGGTCAGCGTATGTGGATACAATAACAGGTGGAGGTGTACGTCCAGCCTTGAAACTAGATATTTCTTCAGATAATTTATGGAGTCATGCTGGTACAGTAAGCAGTGATGGAACATTTAACAGTGCAGATATTCCAACTGGAGGAGATACAGACACCGGAGATAAGGATGACGATAAAGTTGAGATCAAACAACCAGAATATAAGGATAAAGAATCAGCCAACCTGCCAACGCCATCAAGTTCCATAAAAATTTTAGACAAAGTATCTGGAAATACAAATGATCCGATCGCACAGTTCTTCCCAGGAGATTTTAGCATCGGGTTTCCGATGATCAATACAAAATCAGAGGTAGAAAGCAATGAAGATGGCGGCTACACACTCAAGATGTCCATGGGAACCAAGGATAATCTGTTTATAGGTACTGATAAGACGTGGGATAAGTATAAGAAAGACATCGAAGATGCATTTGATAGCATTAAGAAGCAAGATACCATGAAATCTCTGATGAGTGCTTTTAATGCGAGGCAGTCAAGTTTTACACTCACAAGCAAATTCGAAGCCAAGCCACAAATGCAGGTTCTCGGGTATTATGAAATGAAATGCGATGAAAATGGTGCGGTCATATCTGATACAGGAAAATTAGTTTTAACTCTGGAATGGAAAGGTTCCAAAACCCAGCAGTGCCTGACTGCACCAATTCCAATTCCATATTATATTGAAAGCAGTGGATCCGTCAAAGCCAAAGGTACGGCCAATCTTGAGAAATTGAAAGACTCGAAGGCAACTCTTTCAGGAAGTGTCAATCTGATACCGGCATTTGGTATTGGGGCAGGTGTTGGAGTCAGTGGCGTGGCAACTTTAGGAGTATCAGGAGATGCCTCTTTAGATTGGCAGCTGCTTCCATGGACCGTTGGAACGTTGAGTGGAAGTGCATCAGTGAAAGCAAAGATTATGTTTGTATTTGACGGCTCGTATACATTGGCAAAAGTAACGATTCCATTGTGGGATACAACTTCCAAAAAAGAGAAAAGTGCTTCAGAGACAAGTACGTATGGAGCAAAGACAAAGGCAATGAAAAGAAGCAGTCAGCTTACGCTGACAGACAGATCGTATCAGAGTAAAACAAGTGCATGGAACGGAAATACTGCAAAAATGAAGGCAAGAGCAGTAGCGAATACAGTGGTTTCCGTAAAAGAACTGCAAAGCTATATCTTGCCAAATACGATGCCAAAGATGGTAAAATATAAAGACGATCTCATTATGATCTTCCAGTCAAACGATGCAGCGAGGAAAACGCAAAACAGTGTAAAATTAATGTATTCTGTCTATCATAATGGAAGCTGGTCACAGCCAGAAGCCTTTTTGGATGATGGAACTTTAGATACATTTGCAGATATTAAGCAGGTTGGCGATGATGTTTTTGTAGCATGGCAGAAATGTAATACAACGATTGAAAGTGGCAGTGCAGAAGAACAGATAAAATCTATGATATCTGCAAGTGGTATTTACATCAGCCAATATGATCCGTCAACGAGATCTTTTGAAGTTAAGCGTAAAATTGTAAGCAAAAACAGAGCCAATATCATGCCTCAGGTGATTGATAAAGATGGAACGGCTGCGTTTATGTGGATTGGAATGGAATTAAAGAATCCATTAACATCTCAATGTGAAAAAACGATCATGACTACGGAATGTGTCCATGGAGCATGGAATATTGGAATTGCACCACTTCAAAAGACGAATGCATATATTTCAGAATTAAAAGGTACCTATTCAAAAAATAATGGTACGTATCAAGCGTTTTATGTGGGAATAGATGAGGAACAAAAGACAAAATTATATTACATGAACCGTTCTAATAATGATGGAATGAAGCAATTGACAGATGGGGATCATAATATTTCCAATCTTAGTGCAAATCCTGATGAAGTGACATACCTTGAGGACGGGGTTTTAAAATCCTATGATATCAATAAAGAAGAGTCACAGGAAATAACAAATTCCGATCAGCCATTTACTGGAGCGAATGCAGTTCAGGTAAGCAACGGAAATAAAGATGTGGTGATCTGGATGGAAAATGATACAACAGGATGTAATTTCTATTCTTCCGTAAAAACAGAAAATGGATATAGCAAACCAGTCAACCTATATACGAAATCAGGAGTATCAGGAAATAACTTCACAGCTGTCATGGATGACGATGGAACATGGGATATCGTATTTAGTGCAACGGACTTGCAAGACAGCGAAAAAACGAGCATGTATCATTTACATAAAAAATTAGAACCCAAACTTGAGATCAATGATATGATCCTTGACAGTGAAGCAATGACAGAGAAAGGGAAACAGCCGATTTCCTATACTGTCACAAATAACAGCGAAGAAACATTGAAAAGTTTTGAGTTAAAGGTTAGTAACGATGATGGAACGATCTTACAGAAAGAAGTATCTTGTAATCTTCTTCCTGGAGAGTCCGCATTTTTTGAAGACACATTTACGTTTGATAATCTGTCTAAGATTGAGAACTTTACCGTTCAGACAGTTGCCGATGGACAGACTGATACCACCAATACGCAGTTAAAGAAGGAAGTATCTTACTGTGATCTTGCGATATCAGATGTGAAAAAAGAGATTGTAAAAGATGGGGTAAAATATACCGTAACGATTAAAAATGAAGGCCAGATCGATACTTCTGGAAATCTGAATATCTATGCAGATAACCAGTTATCAAACAAGCAGGAAACAAAGGAGATCAAGACCGTAAAAGCAGGGGAAAGCAGTGAAATTTCAGTAGAATATAAGACGAAGGATATGAAATTTGACGCATCACAGAATGCCTATTGCAGTATGCAGGTTACAGCCGATGACAAAGACAGCAATTCACAGAATGATTGCTATTATGGTGTTGTATATCGATGGGAACTTCCAGGAGAAAATAATATTTCAGACTGTACGGTGATCCTTGAAAATGAAAGATATACACCAGATGGAACAGCAAAAACACCAGAAGTTACGGTGAAAAGAGGAGAATTGCAGTTGATCAAAGGTGTTGATTATGATGTAAAATATCAGAATAATATCAATGCTGGAACTGCGGTTGTCATTATCACAGGAAAGAATCGTTATACAGGCAGCATGAAGAAAAACTTCCAAATTGGAAGTACAAATACTACAGGATCGGGAACAACGAATCCAGGAACGACAAAACCATCGGATGCAGCAAATGATTCAGGACAAAAGCCTTCAGGATCAGGAAATACAAAGAAAATCACAAAGATTTCGATCAAGGGTATTTCTCATAAGATCGCAGCCGGAACAAAAATCTTGCTGACAGCCGATATTTTGCCTAAACAGGCATCGAATCAAAAGATTACATGGAAGTCAAGCAATCCAAAGATCGCAACGGTAGATGCCAAAGGAAAGGTAACGATCAAGAAGAAGACGGGCAAAAAGACAGTAACGATTACTGCAGCTGCCAATGATGGAAGCGGTAAAAAAGCAACTTTTGGGATCAAAGTTATGAAAGGAATCGTGAAGAAGATTTCCATCAAAGGAAAGAAAACAGTCAAGGTAGGAAAAACATTAAAATTAAAAGCAAAGATCAAGGCATCCAAAGGAGCAAATAAGAAGCTGTTGTGGACATCAAGTAATACAAGATATGCAACAGTTTCATCGACAGGAAAAGTCAAAGCGCAAAGAGCTGGAAAGAAAAAGACAGTTATCATAACCGCAATGGCAACCGATGGAAGCGGAAAGAAAGCAAGAATAAAACTTAAGATCAAATAAGAAAACAGACAGTGTGCTTCTTAAAACAAGAAACATGCTGTCTGTTCTTATCTTTTGTATAAATTTCATATATCATGAGAAAGAAATCCCCAATAAAATAAAAATCATCTGGTCTTTTTAAACAAACCATGCTATACTAACTAGGTTACTGAGGCGTTTTCCGAGACTGCTGAAAAGCTTATTACAACATGAAGGAAGACAAGTAGTCGGTTTTTCAGTTGTTTCGGCGCCTTAAGACAAAAAATATAAAGGAGACGAACTATGACAAAACAGTTTAGTATGGAACTTGCAGGACGTACACTGATGGTAGAAGTTGGACGTGTTGCAGCACAGGCAAACGGTGCAGCATTTATGCACTACGGTGATACTGTTGTATTATCTACAGCAACAGCATCTGAAAAGCCAAGAGATGGAATTGATTTCTTCCCATTAAGTGTAGAATACGAAGAGAAATTATATGCAGTAGGTAAGATCCCAGGTGGATATTTAAAGAGAGAAGGAAAACCTTCTGAGAATGCAATTCTTACAGACCGTGTAATCGACCGTCCAATGAGACCACTGTTTCCAAAAGACTACAGAAATGACGTTGCATTAAACAACTTAGTTATGTCTGTAGACCCAGATTGCAGCCCAGAACTTACAGCAATGCTTGGTTCTGCGATCGCAACAGCAATTTCAGATATCCCATTTGACGGACCTACAGCATCTACAATGGTAGGACTGATCGACGGAGAATTCGTGATCAACCCAACTTCTGCACAGAAAGAAGTTTCTGATCTTGCATTAACTGTTGCATCTACAAGAGAAAAAGTTATCATGATCGAAGCTGGTGCGAATGAAGTACCAGAAGATGTGATGTTAGAAGCAATCTTCAAGGCTCATGAAGTGAACCAGGAGATTATCAAATTCATCGATACAATTGTTGCTGAATGTGGAAAAGAAAAACACGACTACGAGCATCATATCGTAGATCCAGAGATGTATGATGATATGGTAGCTTTCATTACTCCAGAAGCAATGGAAGAAGCTGTATTTACAGATGATAAACAGACAAGAGAAGCAAATATTCGTGCGATCGAAGAGAAATTAGAAGAAAGATATGCTGAGAATGAAGAATGGTTAGCACAGATCGGTGAAGCTGTTTATGCATTCCAGAAGAAGACTGTCCGTAAGATGATTTTAAAAGATCACAAACGTCCAGATGGTCGTGATATCAAACAGATCCGCCCACTTCACGCAGAAGTTGACTGCCTGCCAAGAGTTCACGGATCTGCATTATTCCAGAGAGGACAGACTCAGGTTATGACAGTGACAACACTCGGATCATTATCTGAAGCACAGCGTCTTGATGGAATCGATGTAACAGAAACAACAAAACGTTATATGCATCACTATAACTTCCCTTCTTACTCTGTAGGAGAAACAAGACCAAGCAGAGGACCAGGACGTCGTGAGATCGGACATGGTGCATTAGCAGAGCGTGCATTAGTTCCAGTATTACCAAGTGAAGAAGAATTCCCATATGCGATCCGTACAGTATCAGAGATCATGGAATCTAACGGATCTACATCTCAGGGAAGTATCTGTGCTTCATCTCTGTCATTAATGGCAGCAGGCGTTCCGGTGAAAGCTCCAGTTGCAGGTATCTCTGTTGGACTTGTAACAGGAGAAGGAGATGACGATTACATCATCTTAACAGATATCCAGGGACTAGAAGACTTCTTTGGAGATATGGACTTTAAAGTAGCAGGTACAGATAAAGGTATCACAGCGATCCAGATGGATATCAAGATTCATGGATTAACAGAACAGATCATCCGCGAAGCAATTGCGAGAACAAAAGAAGCAAGAACACATATCCTTCATGATGTTATGAACCCAGTGATCCCAGCTGCAAGAGACCACGTTGGAGAATTCGCTCCAAAGATCTCTCAGTATACGATCGATCCTGAGAAGATTTCAGAAGTTATCGGTAAACAGGGTAAAACGATCAATGGAATCATTGATGAAACAGGTGTTAAGATTGATATTGACGAAAGCGGACGTATTGATATCTTAAGCGAAGATCAGGCAATGATCGATAAAGCGATCAGCATCATCAAATCCATCGTAGAACCATTGAATGTTGGAGATATTTACGAAGGTGAAGTTGTAAGGATCATGAACTTCGGTGCATTCGTACAGCTTTCTCCAAACAAAGACGGAATGATCCACATTTCAAAACTTTCTAATGAAAGAGTTGAGAAAGTAGAAGACGTCGTGAATATCGGAGACAAAGTAGCTGTCAAAGTATTAGAGATCGACAAGATGGGAAGAATCAATCTGAAATTAGAAGAAAAGATTGAAGATTAATTAAGAATGAAAAAACAGCTTTTTGTATGCGAAAGTGTATGAAAAGCTGCTTTTTTGTTCTGTAGGAGAATTTGATAACTTAAGTAAAATAAACCCAAATAAGAGGATAAAACAAATGAAACATATTATATTAGCATCTGCTTCCCCAAGAAGAAAAGAAATCTTAGAACTTGCTGATCTGAAATTTGATGTTATGCCAAGCGATGCACAAGAGATCACAACGAAAACAGCACCAAATGAAGTAGTTATGGAATTAGCGTCGATTAAAGCGAAAGACATATATGAGAAATCAGAGAAACAAAGTATGGTCGTGGGAGCAGATACTGTTGTAGCCTATCAGGGGCAGATTCTTGGGAAACCAGCAGACGAAGCGGACGCCAAAAGAATGCTTACGATGTTAAGTGGACAGACACATGAAGTGTATACAGGAGTTTGCGTCATCGAAGATGGAAAAACAAAAACATTTTATGAAGAAACAAAAGTTACATTTTATGAGATCAGTGATAAGCAGATCGATCATTATATCAAGACTGGAGAACCTATGGATAAGGCTGGATCTTATGGAATTCAAGGAAAAGCAGCTGTCTTTATCAAAGGGATCGAAGGAGATTACTACAATGTTGTAGGATTTCCGATAGCAAGATTTTTGCAGGAAATCACAAAATAGTTATGTATTTTTTCCAAATATGATGGGAAAACCTTTGACGATATCTATGAATCTCTGTTATGATGTGAGATAAAGGCAAAAAACAGATATATCGATAGGAAATTTAAAGAAAGGGATTAGAAGAATGGGCAAGATTGCGATCGTAACAGATAGTAACAGCGGAATTACTCAAAAAGAAGGTAAAGAATTAGGAATCTCAGTGATTCCAATGCCATTTTATATTAATGAAGAATTATATTTTGAAGATATTACATTAACACAGGATGAATTTTATCAGAAGTTAAACGAAGATGAAGATATTAAAACATCTCAGCCTGCACCTGGAGATGTGTTGGATCTGTGGGAGAAGTTATTAGAAGACCATGATGAGATCGTGCACATCGCGATGTCCAGTGGATTAAGCAGTTCCTGTGCGACAGCGGCAATGTTAGCAGATGATTACGATGGAAAAGTTCAGGTTGTAGATAACCAGAGGATTTCTGTCACACAGAGACAGTCTGTCTTAGATGCGGCCAAATTAGCGGAAGAAGGAAAGTCAGCCAAAGAGATCAAAGACATCTTAGAAGCAGACAAATTAGATTCCGGAATCTATATCATGGTAGATACGTTAAAGTATCTGAAGAAAGGCGGACGTGTTACAACAGCAGGAGCAGCCATCGGTACAGTGCTTGGAATCAAACCAGTTTTACAGATCCATGGCGAGAAGCTGGATGCATTTGCGAAGACAAGAGGTGTCAAACAGGCAAAGAAAAAGATGATCGCAGCAGTAAGAAAAGAGCTAGAAGAGCGTTTCCCAGATGGAGATTTTGGTAGACACGCATATCTTCAGTCTGCATATACAAAAGACGAAGAAGCAGCACTCAAATGGAAAGAAGAACTGATGGCAGAATTCCCAGGAATGGAATTCCATCAAGATCCATTATCTTTAAGTGTTGCATGCCATATCGGTGCAGGTGCATTGGCGGTTGCATGGACACATAAGATTGATGATTAGTAATAAAACGATATAGTATATTTTCTTGTCATTTAAAAGAAATGTAAAGAAAATTTGAATTTTACATGAAATCCTTGTGTGATCATAGCACAAGGGTTTCTTTTGTGTTACAATACAGTCAATTTCGAGAAACCAGATAACAGGAGATAGATGTTATGGAAATGAAAAAAGTATTAAAATACGCAATGGAGATCGGGGAATGCATGTTAGTGTCAGGAGCAGGTGTTTCAAGGGTAGAAGATACGATTTCAAGAATCTGTAAAGCGTATGGAGCAAAAGAAGCCAATGTATTTTCTATCACATCAAGTATTGTAACAACGATCGAAGACGAAAAAGGAGAAATCTTAACGCAGACAAAGCGTATCAGGTCATATAAGACAGACTTTACCAAATTGGATGAGTTAAATCAGTTATCAAGATATATGTGTAAAGAACTTCCGGAAGAAGAGGAAGTAAAGCAAAAGATCGCAGAGATCAAAAAGGGAAAATTCGTCGTTTTTACAGAGGAAGTTCTTACATCAGCGGTCATTGCAGCAGCATGGACATCATTTTATGGAGGTGGCGTTACAGAAGGGATCATAGCAATGATCGCAGGAGCATTTGTTACGATCCTTGCAAGATATATCAAGATCTTAGCACCCAACGAAATGGTATTAAACTTTCTATTGTCATTTTTTGTTGCAGCATTTGCATATATCAGTGCAAAATTCGGACTGACAGAGGATTATGGAAAGATCATCATCGGTAATATCATGCTGTTGGTTCCTGGAGTTGCATTTGTTAATGCACTTCGGGATATGATCGGCGGAGACATGATGTCAGGGATCTTAAGAGTCTGTGAATCGATACTGTTGGCGGTATTCCTTGCAGCAGGTTCTTTTATGGCATTGATGTTCTTAGGAGGTGTGTTGTAAATGAAAGCAGAGATCATACAGGTACTGGCAAGTTTTGTTGGAAGTTTTGGATTTGCAGTACTTTATAACCTTCGAGGGAAAAAACTTTGTATGGCTGGGATTTCAGGGATGGTATCATGGATCGCCTATCTTATCGTGTGGAATGAGATGCCAAGTACATTTGTGGCGAACCTGGCGGCGGCTGCAGTTGCGACAGTCTATGCAGAAACAATGGCAAGGATCTTAAAGACTCCTGTAACAGTATTTTTGATCACGGGGATCATTCCATTAGTGCCAGGTGGAAATTTATATTATACGATGAATTATGTCTTGGCAAAACAGTGGCATTTATTTTATTTATACGGGCAAAAAACATTGCTGATCGCAGTGGCGGTTGCAGCAGGGATCATGACAGCATCTTCTGTTTATGGAATTTGTGCATCCGTATGGAAATATTGCAAAAAAGAGATATAAGCAATCAGAGAATAAACCTCAAAGATTTTGCATAAGATAAGAAAAACGAAAGTGTGCAGATATCGTATGGAACAGGATGAAAAGTTTGAAAATCAATTAAATCTTGCTCTGGATCTTAGCGAAGAAGAACGGGAGAGATCCAAAGATTTAGATGCAGGATACGATAAAGAAACGGATCAATGGGAGGTCATATTTCGCTACGCAGGCACACTTGACACGATCAGGCGGTCAGACACAACGATGATCGAACCGTTGAGTATGGGTTATGCGATCGCCTATATAAAAGAAGACGAGTTGGAAGCATTTGGGGCAAATGAACAAGTTATTTATATAGAGAAACCGAAAAATCTATTATTAAGCCGACAGCCATCAATCGCCGCATCTTGTATGTTGTCGGCCAAGAATCCACCTCTTTCATTGACTGGAAGAGGTGTTTTTGTTGCTGTGATCGATACAGGGATTGATATTTTTCACCCAGATTTTGTGGATGAAAATGGAGATACTAAGATTTATGCATTATGGGATCAAACGATCAAAGGAAGTCCACCCCAACCATTTCTTAATGGAAATCTCTATACGAAAGAAGAAATCAATAAAGTATTGCATTCAGAAAGTGGAAGATACGATTTTCGAAGCAGCGATCGATCCGGGCATGGAACACATGTAGCCTCAATCTGTGCCGGGACAAACGGGGTTGCACCATATGCAGAACTGATCGTTGTGAAATTGGGAGATACGAGAGAAAAAGGTTTTCCAAGGACGACACAATTGATGACAGCATTACAATATGTGATCAATGAAGCATCACAGGCAGGACGGCCGGTTGCGGTCAATATCAGTTATGGACATAATTATGGAGACCACAGAGGAAATTCCTTGTTAGAAAGATTTATATCACAGATCGCACAGCAATGGAAATGTACGATCTGCATTGGAACAGGGAATGAGGGAAATAGTGGGAGGCATAAACAAGGAAAGCTGATCAAGGAAGAACAAAAAATCTTATTGGATGTTGCACCATTTGAACAGAATCTAAATCTCCAGATATGGAAAGATTTCGTGGATGAGTTAAGAATACAGCTGGTATCTCCATCGGGAATCTCTTATGAGATCACAGATCAACAGGGAAAGTCAAAATATTCATATGGAGATACGATCGTCTTTGTATACAATGGTTATCCAACACCGTACAATGTAAGGCAGGAAATATTTCTTAGTTTTATTGTGCAGGATGGGGATCATATAGAGAGTGGACAATGGAATCTTATATTGATTCCAAGGAATATCAGAAACGGGGAATATCAGATGTGGCTTCCGGTATCCTCAGGAAGTAATCAGGAAACTAGATTTTTAGAGCCAGATAAAGAGTTTACTTTGACAATTCCATCAACTGCAGAAAATGTGATCTCAGCAGGTGCGTATGATGTCAGATATCAGTCCTATGCAGATTTTTCGGGGCGGGGTGATCAAAGATATGGTGTAAAGAAACCAGATCTTGTGGCACCAGGAGTTGGAATCTTGGCAGCAGCACCAGGAGGCGGTGAAAACAGCTTGTCCGGGACTTCGATGGCAACGCCATTTGTCACAGGAGCGGCAGCTCTTTTGATGGAATGGGGGATCATAAGAAACAATGATCCCTATTTGTATGGAGAGCGGATCAAAGCGTATTTTCATAAAGGCGCAAGGAAAATGAATGGATTTTTGGACTATCCAAACAATGAAATTGGATACGGAAAATTATGTGTGGCAGCTAGTTTGTATAAATAGAAGAACTTACGAAAAAAAATACAAATGATATTTGTAATTTTTGTATCATATTTCCAATTTATATGATAAAATTAATAACACACTGGGAACACGAAAGGGGAAGAGACAATCATGAAAACAGAAAGATTTGATAAGAAACTGTTTAAACAGGAAGTACTCAATAATTTAAAGACTCAGTTCAGAGTTGAGATTGATAATGCATCCCAGCAGCAGATTTATCAGGCTGTAGCTTATGCTCTGAAAGAATGGATCATTGAGGACTGGATGGATACTCAGAAGACCTACGAAGAGAAAGACCCAAAGATTTTATATTATATGTCCATGGAATTCCTGATGGGAAGAGCACTTGGAAATAACCTCATTAATATGAGCATGTATGGAGAAGTGAAAGAAGCACTCGATGAATTAGGCGTAGATCTGAATGCCGTTGAAGACCAGGAACCAGACCCAGCACTTGGTAATGGTGGTCTTGGAAGATTAGCAGCATGTTTCCTTGATTCATTGGCAACACTTGGATATGCAGCTTATGGATGTGGAATCCGCTACCAATATGGAATGTTCAAACAGAAGATCAAAGATGGATATCAGGTAGAAGTACCAGATGAATGGTTAAAGAATGGAAATCCGTTTGAATTAAAACGTCCAGAATATGCCAAAGAAGTACGTTTTGGTGGAAATATCCGTACAGAATATGATGAAGCAACTGGAAGAACTAACTTCATTCAGGAGAACTATCAGTCAGTTATGGCAGTCCCATTTGACTATCCGATCGTAGGATATGGAAATCATATCGTTAATACGTTAAGGATCTGGGATGCAGAGCCGATCACTGACTTCCAGCTGGATTCTTTTGATAAAGGTGAATATGACAAAGCAGTAGAACAGAAGAACCTTGCAAAGAATATCGTAGAAGTATTATATCCAAACGATAATCACTATGAAGGAAAAGAGCTTCGTTTAAAACAGCAGTATTTCTTCGTATCTGCAAGTTTACAGGCAGCAGTAGCCAAATATAAGAAAAACCACGATGACATCACAAAACTTTACGAGAAGATGACGATCCAGATGAACGATACTCATCCAACAGTATCTGTTGCAGAACTGATGAGAATCTTAATGGATGAAGAAGGTCTTGGATGGGATGAAGCATGGGAAGTTACAACAAAGACTTGTGCATACACAAACCATACGATCATGGCAGAAGCATTAGAGAAATGGCCAATCGACTTATTCTCTAAATTACTTCCTAGAGTATACCAGATCGTAGAAGAGATCGACCGTCGTTTTGTAAACAAGATCCGTGAGATGTATCCAGGAAACGAAGAGAAAGTCAAGAAGATGGCGATCCTTTGGGATGGACAGGTACGTATGGCACATATGGCGATCGCAGCAGGATATTCTGTCAATGGTGTAGCAAAACTTCATACAGAAATCTTAAAGGATCAGGAATTAAAAGATTTCTATCAGATGATGCCAGAGAAATTCAACAACAAGACAAACGGAATCACACAGAGACGTTTCTTAATGCATGGAAACCCATTACTTGCAGATTGGGTAACAAAGAAACTTGGAACAGACACATGGGCAACAGACCTTTCTTTAATGTCAGGATTGAAGAAATATGTGGATGATCCAAAAGCTCAGAAAGAATTTATGGATATCAAACTGCAGAATAAAAAACGTCTTGCAAAATATATCTTAGAACACAATGGCGTAGAAGTTGATCCAACATCCATCTTTGATGTACAGGTAAAACGACTTCATGAATACAAACGTCAGCTGATGAATATTTTACATGTGATGTATCTGTATAATCAGTTAAAGAAGAATCCAAATATGAAGTTCTACCCAAGAACATTTATTTTTGGTGCTAAGGCAGCAGCTGGATACCTTCGTGCAAAACAGACGATCAAACTGATCAACTCTGTAGCTGATAAAGTAAATAACGATGCATCCATCAAAGGTAAGTTAAAAGTTGTATTTATTGAAGATTATCGTGTATCCAATGCAGAATGGATCTTTGCGGCAGCAGATGTCAGCGAACAGATTTCAACAGCATCCAAAGAAGCATCAGGAACAGGTAACATGAAGTTCATGTTAAATGGTGCACCAACACTTGGAACAATGGATGGAGCGAATGTAGAGATCGTTGATGAAGTTGGAGCTGAGAATGCATTTATCTTCGGTATGAGCTCAGAAGAAGTTATCAATTATGAGAACAACGGTGGATATCATCCATATGAGATTTACCAGAATGATAAAGACATCCATGAAGTCTTAGATCAGTTAGTAGATGGAACATATGCAAATGGTGATCCAGAACTTTACAAAGATCTGTACCAGAGTCTGTTATTTGGTGATACAGGAAGTCAGGCAGATATGTACTTCATCTTAAAAGACTTCCGTTCATATGCAGAAGCTCAGAAGAAAGTAGAAGAAGCATATAGAGATACAAAAGGATGGGCTAAGATGGCGATGACCAACACAGCAGGATGTGGTAAGTTCTCATCTGACCGTACAATTCAGGAATATGTTGATGATATCTGGCACTTAGATAAGATCAGATAGTCTTATACAGAGTCTTGAAATATAGTATTGAATATGATAAGTTAAGAGGAAGAGTTCCCAAAGGAGGAACTCTTCCTTTGTTCATGTAAAAACAGATGATAAAATATTTCAAAAAAATTGCAAAAATATTAAGAATATGTTAAAATTCGGTTGTAAAAAAGAAATATCAAGAATAAAGATGAAAAACAAAGAAAGGGAGTAACAAATGAGGAACATTATAAGGAAACTTGCAGTGTGCTTTCTGGCATGGATATTGGTCTGCACAACAGTTGTAACCGGGCATGGAATGCATACGGCAAAAGCAGCACAGACATTTAAGATTCATTTTATTGATGTCGGATGTGCAGATGCTGCATTATTACAGTATGGAGAAGGAACAGAAGCAAAGTATGCATTGATCGATACAGGAGCAAACCAGTATCATAATACAAAGGATACGACGATTGACACAACAAAGACACCAGTCTATGAATATTTAAATAAGATGGGAGTAAAACATCTGGAATTTATACTTCTGACACATCCTCATCAGGATCATATCGGAGGTATGGAGAAGATTCTTTCTGATACAACGATCAAGATCGATAAGATTTATGGGAATGATCTGAATATTCAGTACTTAGAAAGCAGCGAGGATAAGAGTAAGCAGTCTGCAGATGAAACAAATTGGACAGAATTTGATACCAAAATATACAAGAACTTCAAAACAGCTTTAGAAGCAAGAAATAAACTTGCCGAAGAGGCAGAAGACAAAACAGAGAAAGAAAATCTAAAAGTAGATTATGTAGTACCAACAGCTGGCGAAACGATCAACTTCGGAGAAGCAAAGATGACATTCTACGGACCATTGGAGAATGACTATCAGTACGGACGTAAAGTAGATTTGAATACAAGACAGGAAAATAAATATTCTATCGTAACAAAGATCGTTTACGGAAGCAACTCTTTCTTAATGACAGGAGATGCCCAGAAAGAAACGATCGAGAAGATCATCGCGAAGGGATATGATCTGACAGCACAGGTGCTCAAGGAGCCACATCATGGATTTCAGGATGTCACAGAAGAAGAATTAGCCAATGGATACCAGTATTCTGATCATAAAACAGTGATCGATGCATCACAGGCTAGTATTGCGATCATCAGTAATGGATACATGAATACAGGTGGTGTTCCATATACAAAAGTCTTAAAAGACTTATCAAAATTAGACGTCTATGAGACAGGAGATCGTGGAACGATCATTGTAACATCCGATGGCTCACAGTTATCGATCCAGACAGAGAAAGGAGATAACCAGCCAAGTGTCAAAGGAAAGGAAAGTGACGATGAAACATCATCTCCAGTGATGAAATCCATGAATATCACAGCGAACACAACAAAGCCTTTGACAGCAACAAGCGTGGATGCTGCGAATACTTATAATCGTTATGAAAAGAAGAATATCACTGTAAGATTTTCAGGAGCAGCTCAAGGATTTACAAAGTTGACAAGCATTGAATATAAGTTTGTGCCAAAAGGTGTGAATAATAAAACCATAGCATATAAGACAGGAAGTTCCTATACCGTCAAAAATGGAAATTGTGGAAGGTTTTATGTAAGATATAATACACCATTAGGATCAACAGAGATCAAACTTCCTGGATTTACAGTTGATACGAAAGCACCAACCAGTGTGAAGATCAAAGCGAATAAGTCAGGGATCAAAACACTGTCAACATCTGCAAAGAACACTTACAGTAAACGGATCAAGAAGTCTGTCAAATTTACATTTAGTGCCAATTATGGAACCAGTGGAAAATCCATGACACAGTATAAGTTTGTACCAAGAGGAAAAAAAGCTTCCAAGTACAAATGGAAAACAGGAAATAGTGTAACTTATAAGACAAGAAATAAAAAAGTTCGTTTATATGTAAGATATATTGATAAATCTGGAAATATCACAACAAAGAAGACAAATGGATTTTACGTAACTAAGAAATAACAAAGAAAACGCTAGGATGGAAGTATGAAATATTTTACAAAGAAGATCATAGCGGTACTGCTGACAGTGATGCTTACAGGCATCACTGTTTTGCACGTATCGGGAAATCAAACGATCAAAGTTAATGCAGCACAGACATTTAAGGTTCATTTTATCGACGTAGGGGCCGCCGATGGAGCTTTGCTTCAATATGGAGAAGGAGAAAACGCGAAGTATGCCCTGATCGATTCTGGGGCTTATTCTTATGAGACAACAGATCATGATACGATCGATGTATCAGACCGTGTGCACCAGTATTTGCTGGATCATGGAGTAAAACATCTGGAATTTGTTGTTCTTACTCATCCACATGGAGATCATATCGGTGGAATGAAAAAGATACTAGAAGATAAGAATATTACGATCGATACGATTTATGGAAATCCATTGGAATTTGAATATCTGGAAAGCAGCGAAGATAAAGAAAAGCAAACAGAAGAAACAGCCCGATGGACAGCATTTGATACACAGACGTATCAGACATTCAAGAAGAAACTAGAGAAGAGGAACTCATACAAAGATGCATCATTGCATATCCAGTATGTTGTGCCACAGGCCGGAACATCCGTAAAATTAGGCGAAGCGGTAATGACTTTTTATGGTCCGTTAGATAATACCTATAGATATGGAAGAGCACAGGATGCACCAGATTTAAATACAAGACAGGTAAATAAATATTCAATAGTGACGAGGATCGTTTATGGCAGTAATTCATTTTTAATGACAGGTGATGCACAGCAGGAAACGATCAAAAAGATTGCAGCCAGAGGTTACGATTTAAGTGCACAGGTATTAAAGCAGCCGCATCATGGATATCAGGATGTTCGCTTGCAGGATAAACCGAAAGGTCGTTATGTATACGATTCGGATCATAAGTATCTGATCGATCGAACAGGTGCAAGTATTGCGATCATCAGTAATGGGTATAAAAATGTAAATCAGACACCAGAGAGCAATGTACTTCGTGATCTGTCAGGAATGGATGTTTATCAGACATCAGATAAAGGAACGATCGTAGTATCGTCCGATGGTAAGAATCTAAGTGTGTCAGCACAAAAAGGCGGTAATGTACCAAGTCATGCGGGATATGTGGTAAAACAGAAGCGTACCCCTTTGATGCAGAAAGTTACAGTGCAGGCAAATACAAAGAAGAAAATGACACCACTTCGTTCCGATGCCTCTGCAGCATATCAGCATTATGAGAGAAAAAACATCAAGATCAGGATTTCAGCACAGGCAAAGAGCTTCACAAATCTAAAACAAATTCAGTATAAATTTGTGAAAAAAGGAACTTCCAAAGGAAGTGTACCATACAAAACCGGTACGACATTAACGCTCAAAGACGGCATGATAGGCAGGGTCTATGTGAGGTTTGTCACAGATGCAGGGATAGATGAGATGCAGCTTTCAGGAATCGCGGTAGATAAAAAAGCACCGACAAAGACGAAGATCAAGGTTAACAGATCAGGGATCAAGACATTGAAAACGTCAACAAAAACGTCTTACAATAAGAAAATCAAAAAGTCAGCCAAATTTGTATTTTCAGCATCCTATGGAATCAGCGGGAAATCAAAGACACAATATAAGGTCGTGCCAAAAGGCAAAAAAGCATCCAAATATCGATGGAAAACAGCGAATAAAATAACCTATAAAAAGAAGAACAAAAAAGTGAGTATCTATGCAAGATTTATCGATAAATGTGGAAATATCACACAGCGAAAGAGTTCTGGATTCTATATTACAAAATAAGGGAAGAAAGATATAGGAAGGCTTAGCTTGTATGCGAAAAGAGAATTTGTTATACTAAGAGGCAGAAGAATTAAAAATGCAAAGCAGGAGAAAGATTATGAACAGTAAAGGAAAAGGAATCATTACAGCAGTTATAGTTGTCCTGATCGCGCTGGCTGCTTTTTGCGGATTTGGATATATCAGCCAAAGAATGACAGCAAGCGAAGGAATTACATATCTTGATAAGAAAGAATATCAGAAAGCATACGAACAATTTGACCATGCAGCAGGGAAATTCACTCTCATTTTCACAAAACAAAAGAAAGATGTTTTATTCTACGAAGGAGAGGCTCTTTACCAGATGGGAGAGTATGGGAAAGCCATAGAGATCTATGATCAGCTGATCGATCATGGAGAAAGCAGGGCATATTCTTTGAAAGCATATTGTCTTGCCCAGCAGAAGAAGCTAAACAAAGCAATAGATGTATGTGATCAGGGAATAAAAGAACATCCAGACGATGGAGAGATCTATTGTACAAAATATGCGGTGCTGGCAAAACAGGAGAAGTATGCACAAGGGCTAAAAGTGATCGAGACAGCATTAAAACAGAAGGATCTTGAGAATAAGAAGGAAGTTTTATTCGCTAGGATCAGTGCGTATGAATCCATGTTTGATTTCGATACAGCATATCGTTATGCAAAAGCTTATGTAAAAGCCTATCCAAAGGATGCAAATGGCAAGAAAGAGCTGACATTTTTGGAGACACGATAATTTCGTGACAATTTCATGATAAGAGTTGAGAAGGACGAAAGTCCTTCTTTTTTTGTGCAGAAACAGAAAAGATCAATTAGAAATTGTACAAATTGCACAAAAATAGAAGGTAAAAATCATGGTTTTATACAAAAAATAAAATTTTGCGAAAAATAAGTTGACGAAATTTAGGTTTATAACTATAATCAAATTACAAAATAAAATTTCATGTAATTTATTTTATTTGCAGTAGGAATTGTTGGATATGGATTAGGAATTTTAGCATAATCTGTTAGGGGGAAAGTTATGAAAACAAAGGCAGTAAGACTTTACGGAGAAATGGATTTAAGACTGGATGAATTTGAACTGCCAGAGATGCAAGATGATGAAATTATGGCAGAAGTTGTAACAGACAGTTTGTGTATGTCCAGTTACAAAGCAATCACCCAGGCACAAAAACACAAAAAAGTACCAGATGATATCAGTGAAAATCCGATCATTTTAGGACACGAATTTTGCGGAACGATCAAAAAGGTCGGTAAAAAATGGAAAGATCAGTATCAGGAAGGTGACAAATTTGTCATTCAGCCTAACATTGGAGATATCAGAGGCTATGCCCCAGGATATTCTTTCCATCATATGGGAGGAGATGCCACAACGATCATCTTTTCTGATCAGGTTATGGAAAATGGTTCACTATTAAAATACAACGGAGATTCCTTCTTTGAAGGATCTCTTGTTGAACCACTGTCATGTGTCGTAGGTGCATTTAATGCACAATATCATATGAAGAAAATGTATTCATATGAACATGTGATGGGAATTAAAGAAGGTGGAGCGATCGCACTTCTCGGTGCAACAGGGCCAATGGGATTTTTAGCGATTGACTTTGCGATCCATGGACCAAAGAAACCAAAGACATTGGTTGTCACAGGAAGAACACAGAAGAAGATTGATATGGCAGCAAGATTATACACAGTAGAAGAAGCAAAGAAGAATGGTGTAGATCTTGTATATGTCAATACAAGAGATATAGCAGATGTCAATAAAGAGCTACGTAAATATTCAGAAAAAGGATTTGATGATGTCTTTATCTTTGCACCAAATGAAGAAATGGTGACATACGGAGTTAAAATGTTAGCATTCGATGGATGTTTGAATTTCTTCTCAGGGCCTGCCGATCAAGAATTTTCATCTAGAGTAAACTTCTATAATATTCATTATAATTCTACACATTTTGTGGGAACAAGTGGTGGAAATACAGAAGATATGAAACAATCCATTGAACTGATCGAGAACAAGACAGTCAATGTTGCAAAGATTGCAACACATATATTAGGGCTTGACCAAGCGGTTGAAACAACAAAGGCGTTACCAGAACTTGAAGGAAGTAAAAAAATTGTTTATACGCACAAAAAATTTCCATTAACAGAGGTTGACAAATTCGATGAAAAGGCTGATGATAAGTATATCAGAGAATTAAAAACAATCGTAGAACGTAATGGTAACTTATGGAGCGCAGAGGCAGAAAGGTATTTCATACAGAATGCTCCTGAGATTTAGAAGGGAGTAATATGAGTAGTGATATCTTAGTTAGAGATCAGATTTTTTCAACATATGATAGTTTATATGATGCAGAGAAGAAAGTAGCCGATTATCTGATTAGTCATCCATCCGAAGCGATTGAGATGTCTGTATCAGAACTTGCATCCCACTGTGATGCAAGCCAGGCAACGATCATCCGTTTTTGTAAGAAGATCGGGTGTAAGGGATTT
Source organism: Anaerostipes hadrus (assembly GCA_036312945.1). Taxonomy (GTDB): domain Bacteria; phylum Bacillota; class Clostridia; order Lachnospirales; family Lachnospiraceae; genus Anaerostipes; species Anaerostipes hadrus_C. The sequence goes on along the minus strand of JAXJNA010000044.1, from coordinate 11,557 downwards.
CATCAGTTGAAGATCAAGCTGGCCGGAGAACAACGACAGCAGGAAGAACAGGTGATATCGAACGAGATCGATATCGATCAGATGGACAAATCACTCAATAATATCATGATCAGTAAAGTGGAAGAGATCAAAGCGACGTTTCACAATTTTAATCCAGAAGAATTAAGAGAGATCGTGGATCTGATCATACATGCCAATCTGATCGAATTCGCTGCGATGGGAGATACGATCCCGATCGCATTGGATGGATCTTACAAGTTCAACCAGTTAGGATTGAAAGCAGTCAGTTCAACAATCTGGGAGAGTCAGGAAGCATTTTCCAGAACTCTAAGAAAAGGTGATGTATTTTTTGCGATTTCCGCCTCTGGGGCATCCAAAAGACTTGTGAAGATGGTAGAGATCGTGAAAGATAATGGTGTAACAACAATTGCGATCACCAATCAATCTAAATCGCCACTTGCAGAGTTATGTGATTATGTTTTGCTGACAGCAACAAGAGAACACATTTTCCATGATCAGGTTAGTTTCACAAGAATGGCAGCAATGTCAGTGATCGATACACTGTTCTTATTACTGTTCTCCACAAAATGGGATTCATTTGAGAATGTGGCACAGCACGAGCAGTCTGTTGCAGAAGAAAAATTATAAAAGGAGATCATAACGATGAATAACGATCGGTTATGAAACAGCTCTGGCTTATACAAGAGGGATCACAGTAGAACAGTTAAGAGCAGGATATTCCAAAACATCCACAATTCCACTAGGACGTTCTGGAAAGCTTTCTGAAGTTGCAGATCTGTGTGTATATCTTGCAAGCAAGAGATCTTCTTATGTACATGGTGTGACGGTTAACGTTGCGGGTGGTAAGACAAGAGGATAGAATAATTTCTGATAGAAGATAAAGATATCAGCTGGTATTAGGATCAGCTGATATCTTTTTTATTGCTACAAAAAAAGAATCGTTGTATAATGATTCTTAGCATCACAAATTAAAAAGAAAGGAAATATGATGTTTTCGTTTCTATAAAAACATCATACAAGAATAAAATGTTAATTCTGGCCGTAGGAATCGGAATTGTATTTTGTATAATAGTATTTATTTGTTATTCTTATAAACAAAATCAACGGTCAAAATACACATCCGAAGTATACAAAGTATTTAAAGGGCAATATGGGAGAGAATCAGTGATCTCTATGGGTTATGCACAGACGAATGCATTTACAGAACCCGTAACGTTAATGTTGGCAGTCAGCAAGGATGATCACAGAGTTGTAGATGCATGGGAAGTTACGCAAGAAGAGATGGAGAATAGCTGTCGGTCATGTGAAGAATATATAGGAATGGACCTGATCAAATATTATAAAGAGAATCAGGAAAGAATTGAAAAAAGTCAAATGATGAATCAGACGATGGGCAGGGATTCAGCGAAGAAGCAAGCATTTGACATGGCAGTCCAACAGATATTAGGGAAATTAGGAAAATAGATACAGGAACATATATTATGGAAGAAATCAAAAAAGAAATCATAGAGAAAGTGATCTTGATCGCGGTTGCTGATCAAGACACAACAGAAGCAGAAGAATCTCTGGATGAGTTAGAAGAACTGGTCAAAACGGCAGGAGCCGAGGTTGCAGCAAGGGTGATCCAGGTAAGAGAGACACCACATCCAGGAACTTATATCGGAAAAGGTAAGATCGATGAAGTCAATGCTTTGTTATACGGAACTGATGCGACAGGGATCGTCTGTGATGACGAATTATCACCAGCACAGATCAGCAATTTAGAAGAAGCATTAGATACCAAAGTGATGGATCGAACACTGATCATTCTTGATATTTTTGCGAAGAGAGCATTTACAAGAGAAGGTAAGATCCAAGTCGAACTTGCCCAGTTAAAATACAGAGCATCCAAGCTTACCGGACAAGGAAGAGCCTTATCAAGATTAGGTGGAGGAATCGGAACCAGAGGTCCGGGAGAGAAGAAACTGGAGATGGACCGAAGACTGATCCGTACAAGGATCTCCAGATTAAAAGCAGAGTTAAGAGATGTTGTAAAGCACAGAGAAGTCCAGAGAAAACAACGCCAGAAGAATCACCTGCCAGTGGTTTGTATTGTTGGATATACCAATGCAGGAAAGTCAACACTATTAAACCATTTTACCAATGCAGGAGTTTATGAAGAAGATCAGTTGTTTGCAACCCTTGATCCAACGACAAAGAGTTTAGATCTAAGCGGCGGGCAGACAATTCTTATGACGGATACGGTCGGTTTTATCCGCAAACTTCCACATCATCTGGTCGAAGCATTTAAAAGTACATTAGAAGAAGCCAAATACAGTGATCTGATCCTGCATGTAGTTGATGCATCCAATCCGCAGAAAGAGAAACAGATGGAAGCAGTCTATGATACATTAAAGCAGTTAGGAGCTAACGAATCACCGATCATTACAGCATTCAATAAGATCGATCTGTTAAATGGTGATGAGATCTTAAAAGATCCAAATGCAGAAGCGGTGGTAAGGATTTCTGGGAAAAATGGCGAAGGAACCGATCAGTTGTTAGAGCAGATCGAGAAAATACTGCAAAAACAGAAATTATATTTAGAAAAGCTGTATGGCTATCAGGAAGCAGGAAAGATCCAGCTGATCCGAAGTCATGGACAACTTTTGAAAGAAGAATACAGAGATGATGGAATTTACGTAGAAGCATACATTCCAAAAGAGATTCTTGGAAGTATCTAGGAGGCGAGAAAGTGATCATACAGAAAGTAATCAACAATAACGTGGTCAGTACATTTGATTCAAACGGAAAAGAAGTTATTTTGATGGGAAAAGGAATTGGATTTCGCAAGAAAACCGGGGACGAATTAGATAAGACGAAGATTGAGAAGATTTTTACCTTGGACCTTAGCGGCAAATCATCTTTTGTACAAGAAGTCATGGCGATCATTCAGGAGTTTTATGAAATCGTGCTAGATACGGAACATCCAGCATATCAGAGATTTGCAACACATTTACAATATCTTGAGACGGAAATCTTATCAAAGAAACGCCCGATAGAAGAAGACGAAGAAGATGATGTTGAATTTTATGAACGTAATCAGAAGAAGTATCCAGAAGCCTACGTGTGCAGTCAGAAGATCGTGGAACATATTGAGCAGCATTACAACTGCAAACTCTCAGCAGATGAGAAGATGTATCTGATCATTTATGTCAAAAGACTGATCTTAGAAATGGGGCATCAGTCATAAAACCAGGTTGACTTATAAGGCAAAATTTGATATTATAATGTTATCGAATTTTGGATTGTGACTGGTGAGGCAGGCAAGACCTATTTAATAAGTGTGAACATTTGTTAAAGTAGGTCTTTTTTTATGCTTTTTTAAGGAATTGCACTTGGATGAGTACAAAGATAAGCCAGTTAAAGATCCAGATAAATTAAAATTATTTTATATGTGAGAAGGAGAAACAATTATGGTATCAAAGAAATTTGTCATTGAAAACGAACAGGGATTACACATGAGACCAGCTGGAGTTTTAGCGAAAGCCGTAACTAAATTCGAATCTGACGTAACTATCGTATTCGAAGATAAAAAGATCAACGCTAAAAGCTTATTAAACATCATCGGAGCTTGCATCAAATGTGGTTCTGAAATCGAATTAGTATGTGAAGGTCCAGACGAAGAAGCAGCTCTTGCACATGCAACAGAACTGATCGAATCTGGATTAGGTGAATAGTCACTGCTCATAACGAGTGTAACATATAATTTGATAAAGGACGGGTGGCAACATGTATAAAGGTATAGGAGCATCTGCTGGTATCGGTATCGGTAAGATCGTTAAGATTAAGGAAGAAGAACTTAATTACACAAAACAGTCTATCGAAGATACAGAAGCAGAGAAAAAACGTTTAAGCGATGCAATTGAAGTTTTCATTGAGAAGACTCAGAAGATGGTTGAATCCATGAAAGTAACTGCTGGTGAGCAGGAAGCAGAGATCTTAGAAGGTCATATCATGATGATCCAGGATCCAGCGATCTCAGAACAGATCGAAGCTAAGATCGATGGAGAGAAGATCAATGCAGAAGCTGCTGTAGAAGAAGCTTGCGATTTCTTCGCACAGATCTTCGCTATGGCAGACGATGAACTGACACAGCAGAGAGCATCTGACTTAGGCGACATCAAAACTCGTTTAATTAAGATCTTACTTGGAATTGAAGAAGTAGATATCAGTGCAGTTCCAGAAGGAACAATCTTAGTAGCAGAAGATTTAACACCATCTATGACAGCAGGAATCAATCCTGCAAATGTTCAGGGTGTATTAACAGAGATCGGTGGTAAGACATCTCACTCTGCGATCATCTGCAGATCTATGGAGATTCCAGCAGTTCTTAGTATCGAAAACATCGTTTCTATCGTGAACGATGGAGATGAAGTTGTTCTTGACGGATCAACAGGAGAAGCATTCATCAATCCTGAAGCATCTGTTGTAGAAGAATATAAAGCTAAGAAAGCAAAATTCTTAGAAGAGAAAGCTGCCCTTCAGAAGTTTGTTGGACAGAAATCCCAGACAGCAGACGGACACGTTGTGGAACTGGTTGCTAACATCGGTGGACCAGACGAAGCAGAAGGTGTCTTAGAGCGTGATGGAGAAGGTGTTGGATTATTCAGATCTGAGTTCTTATTCATGGAAAGCGATGCGATTCCATCAGAAGAAGCTCAGTTTGAAGCATACAAGAAAGTAGCTGAAACTCTTGACGGTAAACCAGTGATCATCCGTACACTGGATATCGGTGGAGATAAAGCACTTCCATATCTTGGACTTCCAACAGAAGAGAATCCATTCTTAGGATTCAGAGCAGTACGTTTCTGCTTACAGAGAAAAGAAGATATTTACAAACCACAGCTTCGTGCATTATTACGTGCAAGTGCCTTCGGTAAAGTTCGTATCATGGTACCATTAGTAACATGTGTAGACGAGCTTCGTGCAGTCAAAGCGATCATCGAAGAACTGAAACAGGAATTAGATGCAGAAGGTATCGCATACGACAAAGACATCCAGGTTGGTGTTATGATGGAAACTGCAGCAGCAAGCTTAATTGCTGACATTCTTGCAAAAGAAGCAGACTTCTTCAGTATCGGTACAAACGATTTAACTGGATACACAATGGCAGCCGACAGAGGTAACCCAGATGTTGCATATCTGTACTCTGCATACAATCCAGCTGTACTTCGTTCTATCAGAAATATCATTTCAGCTGCAAACAAAGAAGACATCATGGCAGGTATGTGTGGAGAAGCAGCAAGCGATCCATTATTAGTACCAGTATTATTAGGATTCGGATTAAACGAATTCTCAGTAAGTGCTACAGCAATCCTTGCTACAAGAAAAGTAATGTCTCTGTGGACAATGGATGAATGTAAAGCATTAGTTGATGAAGTAATGCAGTTAGAAACAGAAGCAGAAGTAAAAGCTTTATTAGAAGAAAGAGCAAGAAGCTAAGATTATATGATTTAGTTTCTTACGGGAATATGGAAAGGACCTTGGTAATTTAGTTATCAGGGTTCTTTTTTGTATAGTAATGGAACAATATATTAAGTAGGTATACTTATTAAAAAGTCAACCAGAATATTTCACAAAAATAAAAAAGTTTTTTGTATTAAACGACGAAAAAACTAAATCTGATTGCCTGTAAAATGGTGAAATGTTACAATCCAAGCATAAGTGGAGAATGAAAACGACATATCAGGATACTGTATGAACTTAAGTTCCCTGAGACTTTACGAAGTCACGGATTTTTGAGATACAACAATCCATGGAGATGATCAGGCGAAAAATGAAGTGTGCTATACTAGTGGAATGTATCTTATTCTACATGGAAAGATCATAGTCCGAAGACAAGATATGATGGAAGAAGGAGTAAATATGATTAAAGAATTGATAAAGATAAAAGAAAATAATAATATAGTTAGTATATTTTGTGATGAAGATGATACTTCGATGTTTTTGGAAGGATATATTTACGCAATTGGAAGACAAGATTTTTTAATTAAACATATAACACCTCATGGATTAGCAGATGGGTATATTCTGAAAAAAATAGATAGCGTTATGCATTTAGAGATAAGTGGGCAGTATGAAAAAAAAATAGAAAAATTATATTCTAAAAAGAATCAAAGACATATTGATTTAAAACTACAAGATAAAGTTAGTTTAAAGAATAACATATTTCAAATTTGTATGAATAATAAGTATATAGTATCAATTGAAATGATACAAGATGATGAATGCCCAATTAAAGGAGTTATAAATAAAATTGACGATAATAAAGTAATCGTTTCAAAATTAACAGAATACGGAGAGGATGATGGAGAGGCAATATTAAAAAAAGAAAATATAGACACTATTTCATTTTTGGGAGTAGATGAAGAAGATATACAATTATTAAAAAGAAATAAAAAAGAAATTGTATAATATAAGTAGTAAAAAAAGACGTGCTTCTATCTTTTTCATACCAAATCAAGAAAAGTTTTTTATTAAAGAAATGGAAGATTCTATAGTGTTATATACTATTCCGTATTATAAAAATAGGGGATTTGTTCCAAAAATAAAAATTAAGATGTATTCTGATGGTGAAAATACTATAATGACAATGAGATATTCGTTATATTTTGAAGCTGAACTTATAATAATAATAACAAATATACTACTAATTATTAGTTCGCTTCTTATACTTATGATTACTCCAAATAATAGGTATTGGGGATTGTATATTATAATTTTTGTAATTTTTTGTGATTTTGGTTTTTATAAAACATTTAAAGATGAAACAGAAAAAATTATGCAATATTTTAATGAGAATGTATTTATAGAATCTTAAGGTCTACGGTACCCAATGTGCACATTAGATGTCATTAATGAAAATATATAAACTTATAAAATATTTGAAAAGTGATACGGTGATAAAATGAACTATTGTGATTTAAATGAATATGAAGATTATATTGAAAATATTGAATTTTTTTTAAAAGAAAAATGTTTACAAATTTGTATTATAAATTCGGAGTTAAAAAATAGAAAAAAATTTATATAAAAGATATTGAAGAAATATATTGGGAAAAGTTTTTTTTTGATCAACAAGAAAATAGAAAGATTAAAAGTATGTGTGATGAAATTTCATATAGCTTGGTGGCAAGTGAAAGTAAATTAATACTATATACATTGGAAATTGATAACAATAAAAACTTAATTCAAATAGAAATAGGAGATGATTTTTACTTAAAAATAAAAGCAAAAGAAGTTGATATTATTCAAGCAATAAATAATTCTAAAAAAAGTTTTAATAAAAAAAGAAATAATAATAAATTTAATTATGATGTATGGAATGGTATTTTTACTTTAAAAATTAAAGATGAAAAGTATATATTAAAAAATATAGAAAAAGGAAAGATTAATTACCAAAAATATAATAACCCAAAAGATTCATTAAAAATTAAACTATTAAAGGATTCCCAATATAATATATTATTATGCAGTCCAACATGGACATTAAAAATTAAAGCAGAATATTATAAGAAGAGAACTAATTATATTTAAACTCCCTGAGACTATAAATGATTAATTAAAGGAACTTTGCTCCCTTATAGTGGTTCTGATTAAAGAGGTGACAATATATGAAAAAAATTTCTATTATAGTTTTAATAATGATTATGTTTTATGTAGTTGCAAATATGGTTTGGTTAAAAGTTGTAAATAATAATATAGATGAATATTTAGATAAAGATAATGTAAGTAGAGAACTAATTAGCTATGAGGGTAAAAAAACTAATTTGGAATACTATATTATAACATGTAATTACAAAGGTGTAGAGAAGAAATTAAATCAAGGAGAAAAAGTAAATCAAATTTTTAAAAAGTCTGGAAAAACTCCGCTAATGATAGCGGCCACATTACCTAATCTTAAAGATGCAATAAAAATGTCACAGATATTAATAAAAGAGGGAGCAGATGTAAACAAGAGAGATATTTATGGTGCTAATGTATTATTTTATGTAGGGTATTATGATTATGAAAAAAGAACTTCAGAAGAAAATATTAAATTATTAAAATATTATATTGATAAAGATGCTGAAATAAATATAAGAGTTGATGGAGTAGATAATGATGGAAATTTAAAGAAAAATCGAAAAAGAATTTCTTTAATTCAATTTTATAAAGATAAAAAAATGAAAAAAGAAGCAAAATTTTTGTCCGAATCTGTTAAATAGGGGCGAAAACTTAAGTGAATTTAAATTCCCTGAGACCTTACGAAGTCATTGTATTATATAAATTAGGAAAATTTGATTTTAAAGATATATTTATGATTGAAAATATCTGAAAAAGTAAGGGGCAAAAGAATGGTTTATGAGCTATTTTTTTCATATTATGATCAAAATCCAGAAAATGATGAAGAAATGATTATTGGTGTATATTCATCATATGAGAAAGCAGAAGCAGCCAGAAACAAACTTTTAGAACAACCAAGATTTAAAGGTAAAGAGGAATTTTTTGAAATTCATGATTTTAAAATAAACGAACCTTGGTGGGATAAAGGCTTTTGGAGAGCAACAAGATCATATTTTATAATTCAACTTTTAAACGGATATGTAATCGAAAAAGAAGAAGATCATAATATAGAAATAAGAAATCAAGAAGAAAGATCAGTGTATCAAGGAATCATGGATTGTTATTATGATCACAAAAAATTTCTGTGTTTGAAAAATATTGAGACTGGGAAAATATATTGCTTGGATAAACAGCAAGCAAAGATTCAATATGAAGCAAATACATATGAAGATATGTTGGAATTTCTAAGAGAAAGATATAGAATTAAAATTTTTGGCTGGAAAGATATTTTTAGGAAATGAGGTGGCGTAATATGTATGTATATCAATTAACATATAGAGATGAGGGAAACATATTACCAGTTGGTTATTTTGGAAGCTGGAAAAAGGCAAGGAATGTAATGAAGAAGTTTCGATCAACATTACCAGGATTTAAAGAATATCCAAATTATTTTGTTTTAAAAAAAGTAAAGTTGGATGAAAAAGAAACAATAAGAAAAAAACAGAAACCTCGTGGGAAAAAGGATTTGTTGAAGAAGATATAGTATTATAAGGGTTACGGTACCCAATGTGCACATTATTCTAAGATATATAGACAAAACAGGATTGATATATACTTTCGGACACATACTTGAAAGAGTCAGAGAAATCTGACTCCTCTTTTAACATAATGAAATTAAAAACAAATCAACTATTCAGGAACCACCCCACGATTCTCAACAATCGTAGAAAACACGATCATCGTACTAGTCTTCCCAAAGTGCTGCAATTTCCCAATAAATTCATCCAATTCCATCGTACTAGGAAAAGCAACCTTCAGCAGCACAGAATAATTTCCGGTTACACAATCACATTCCAATACATTTGGGTGAGCTCGAAGAAAAGGATAAACTTCGGGTTTTTGTGCAGGGCTGATCTCAAGACTGATATATGCTTTAATATGATAACCGAGTTGGATCGGGTCAACAGAAGCATGAAATCCAGTCAGAATCCCTTCCACTTCCAATCGTTCAATTCTGGCAGAAACAGCCGGAGAGGTGAGAAATACTTCCGCTGCGATCTTCTTAAGAGGTGTGCGAGCATCTTGTTGTAAAATAGAAATAATCTTCTTATCAATCGTGTCCATAAAATCGAGTCTCCTTTGTGATAAAAATGCAAAATTACCGAATGACTAACTTAATTTAAGTATAGAACTTTTGCAAAAAGCATGCAATGGGCAACCACTTAATTATTTAAAGTAAATCAAGACTTTCATTAAAAAAAGAAAAGATGAAACACAAAATTTGAAATTTAAATTTGGAAAGACAGGATTAAGGTTTACGAACATTGCATACTGTGTTAAGCTTCAACACATAAAATCTTGAAACAAAACGACAGCATGAGTAATCAGAAAAGAGGAAGACAATGTTAAGCAGAATGGAACATGATTCAATTGGAGCATTAAACGTACCAGTAGAAGCATACTATGGAGTTCAGAGTATGCGTGCAGCCACAAACTTTCAGATCACACACCGTCCATTACATCCAGTTTTGATTGACAGCATCGTAATGGTCAAAAAAGCAGCAGCGATCACAAATGAAAAGTCTGGAAAACTAGATCAGCCAATTGCTCAGGCGATCATCAAAGCATGTGATGAGATACTGGATGGAAATTTACGAGATCAGTTTATCGTGGATGCGATCCAAGGTGGAGCAGGAACTTCTGCAAATATGAATGCAAATGAAGTGATTGCTAATCGTGCGATAGAAATCCTTGGTGGAACCAAAGGAGATTACAGCATTGTACATCCAAACGATCATGTCAATATGTCACAGTCTACGAACGATGTAATCCCAACGGCAGGAAAGATCACCGTCCTAAAATTACTTCCACAAACGATCAAAGAACTTGAGAAATTAGAAAAAGCCATGGAAGAAAAAGAAGCAGAGTTTGATGATATCCTCAAAATGGGAAGAACACAGCTTCAGGATGCCGTTCCAATGAGACTTGGACAAAGTTTTGGAGCATTTGCACATGTCTTAAAAAGGGATATCAAAAGACTGAAAAATGTTTTGGATGAGATGAAAGTCTTAAACATCGGAGCAACAGCAATCGGAACAGCAATCAATGTAGACCCTTACTATCTTGCGAACATTTCTTATGAATTAAGCAAAGTTGCAGGAATTTCATTAAAACAGGCAGATGATCTGATCGATGCCACACAGAACTTAGACGGTTTTGTCAGTGTATCCGGAGTGTTAAAAACATGTGCCGTTGATATTTCCAAGATATCAAATGATCTGAGATTAATGTCATCTGGCCCAAGAACTGGTTTATCAGAGATCAATCTTCCAGCAAGACAGAATGGTTCATCCATCATGCCAGGAAAGATCAACCCAGTGATTCCAGAAGTTGTATCACAGGTTGCATACCTGATCATTGGACATGACTATACGATCACGATGGCAGCCGAAGCCGGACAGTTAGAATTAAATGCATTTGAACCAGTTTTATTCCATCATTTATTTGAATCCATCGATACCTTAAAAGAGGCAGCAGCCACACTTACAAAACACTGCATTACAGGGATCACAGCAAATAAAGGACAGTGCGAAGAATATATTGAAAAAAGTGTTGGAATCTCAACAGCGTTATGTCCATATATTGGATATGCAAAGTCTGCTGAGATTGCAAAGAAATCACTAAAAACAGGAGTTCCTGTAAAAGAGCTGGTATTAGAAGAAGGTCTTTTACAGGAAGAAGAATTAAAAGAGATCTTAAAACCAGAGAAAATGACACAGCCTATGAGAGAAAAAGTGATGAAAGCAGTATCGTGAATTACCCCTCCCATGCGGTACAGTAGTTCCTATGGAAGTGGCTTCTAACAGTCGTGACAGTTACCCATTTCTGACCAAAAGATTGGCTGTCCGTACCAATCAAGGCATATTCACTTATGCCGCTATCCCTTTGACGG
>JAXJNA010000043.1:0-6374 GCA_036312945.1 Anaerostipes hadrus | reverse complement strand
TGCAAAATCGCAGCCAACACGGGCACTGTTTGAACGCAGTGAGTTGTGCAGGAGTGTTGGCGGATCGGCGTTTTGCAAAAAATCCGTCAATGGAATTCGTTTTTCGTACCTCTATCTTTTTTTATGTTTTTATGAATACTCAATACATTTCCGTTATGCAAATTAATTTTTCACTTTCGCAATCAACTGATCATTCTCTACGTCGATCAAAATTGTATCTTCCGCATCAACCCCATCACTCAAGATCAATCTTGCAGCCAGTGTCTCTACACTCTTCTGCAGATATCTCTTCAATGGTCTTGCTCCATACATTGGTTCATAACCATGGTCGGCAACATAATTCTTAGCTGCTGGTGTTAATTCTACGCTTAATTCTTTGTCTGCTAATCTGCGGTTCAGATCTTTGACCAGTAAGTCGATGATATTTGTGATATTTGCTTTTGTTAATGGCTTGAACATGATCGTTTCGTCCAGACGATTTAAGAATTCTGGTCTGAAATGATTCTTAAGGTCATTCATAACCATATCCTGTGCTTCTGGTTTGATGTTGCCATCTTCATCGATTCCTTCTAACAGATAGGAAGATCCGATGTTGGATGTCATGATCAGGATCGTGTTCTTAAAGTCTACCGTCTTACCTTTGGAATCTGTGATTCGTCCATCGTCTAATACCTGTAATAAGATATTAAATACATCTGGATGGGCTTTCTCGATCTCGTCAAATAAGACGACAGAGTAAGGTTTTCTTCTGACTGCTTCTGTTAACTGTCCACCTTCTTCATATCCAACATATCCCGGAGGCGCTCCGATCAGTCTTGCCACGGAGTGTTTCTCCATGTATTCACTCATATCGATACGCACGATATTCTGCTCGTTATCAAATAAGCTTTCTGCCAGTGCTTTGGCAAGTTCTGTCTTACCTACACCTGTTGGTCCAAGGAATAAGAAAGAACCGATCGGTTTGCTTGGATCCTTGATTCCGGCTTTGGAACGGATGATGGATTCTGTGACAAGTTCCACAGCTTCATCCTGTCCGACAACTCTTTCATGAAGGATCTTATCAAGATGTAAGGTCTTATTTCTCTCACTTTCAGTAAGTTTCGCTACTGGAATTCCTGTCCAACGGGAAATAATCTTAGCAATCTCATCTTCTGTGACGGATTCTCTGACCATAGAACGGTCTTCTTTCGCTACGCGTTCTTCTTCCTCTTCTAACTGTTTCTTCAGTTCTGGCAGGCGGCCATACTGTAATTCAGCTGCTTTATTTAAATCATAATTTCTCTGGGCAATCTGAATCTCACTGTTTACAGATTCAATCTCTTCTCTTAATTTGGAGACTTTCTCAACAGAAGCTTTTTCATTCTCCCATCTTGCCTTTCTTGCTCTGAAATCTTCTCGCATCTGTGCAAGTTCTTTCTGTAATTCTTCCAGACGTTCTTTGCTTAATCTGTCATCTTCCTTCTTAAGTGCAGCTTCCTCAATCTCCATCTGCATGATCTTTCTCTGGACTTCATCCAGTTCTGCTGGCAGGGAGTTCATCTCTGTCTTGATCATGGCACATGCTTCATCGACTAAGTCGATGGCTTTATCTGGCAAGAAACGATCTGTGATATAACGGTTTGACAAGGTTGCTGCGGCTACTAAAGAACTGTCTGTAATCTTAACACCGTGATATACTTCATATCTGTCTTTGATACCTCTTAAAATAGAAATTGTATCTTCTACGGTTGGCTGATCAACCATAACTGGCTGGAAACGACGTTCCAGTGCCTGGTCTTTCTCAATATACTGACGATATTCATCTAAGGTTGTTGCACCGATACAGTGCAATTCACCTCTGGCAAGCATTGGTTTTAACATATTTCCTGCATCCATGGCTCCGTCTGTCTTACCTGCACCGACGATCGTATGAAGTTCATCGATAAATAAGATGATCTGTCCATCACTTTTCTTAACTTCTTCCAGTACTGCTTTCAAACGCTCTTCAAATTCACCACGATATTTGGCACCTGCTACCAGTGACCCCATATCCAGTGAGAAGATTGTCTTATCTTTTAACTGGTCTGGCACGTCACCACGAACGATTCGCTGTGCTAATCCTTCAACAACAGCTGTCTTACCAACACCAGGTTCACCGATCAGTACTGGGTTGTTCTTTGTCTTTCTTGATAAGATACGAACAACATTACGGATCTCGCTGTCACGTCCGATGACTGGATCTAGTTTCTGTTCTCTGGCTCTCTTTACAAGATCGTATCCGTATTTTTCAAGGCTGTCATATGTCTCTTCTGGATTGTCACTTGTGACCTTCTGTCCACCACGGATCTGTGATAATACCTGTAAGAAACGGTCTCTTGTAATTCCGTAGGCACGGAATAATTCTTTGACTGCTTTATTCGGATGCTTGATCATTGCAAGGAATAAGTGTTCTACAGATACATATTCGTCTTTCATGGCTTTCATCTCATCTTCTCCGTGAAGAAGTACCTGATTCAAGTCATTACTCATATATACCTGACCACCGGATACTTTCGGTTTCTTATTCAATAACTCCTGTACCTGGCTCAAAAATGTTTCTTTGTTAATTCCCATCTTCTCAAGCAGGCTTGCGATCAGACTGTCATCAATCGTAAGCAAGCTATATAAGAAGTGTTCCTGATCTATCTCTTGATGTCCATGATCGTAAGCGATCTTCTCACACTGATTGACTGCCTCGATGGACTTCTGTGTAAATTTGTTGATGTTCATACTCTTTCCTCCTTTACGAATGGGTATTTATCTATATTAAGATATCCATTTATCTTTTGTTCTATTCGTAATATAACACTCATTATTAGCACTGTCAATAGGTGAGTGCTAATTTTTTGTAAAAAATTTGTGAAGCCTTGATTTTATAGGCTTCACATAGATTTTTCACTTGCTTTCGCACTCAATTTTCTTGATTTGATAATTTTTTCTAGTTTTTATATTCTTCTACTTCTTCCAGACAAGGAATGGATGGTGCCGCCCCTTGTCTGCTTACTGCGATCGCTGATGCTTTGGATGCGATACCCATTGCTTCTTTGATCGTTTTTCCATTCAAGATACCTGCAATAAAATATCCGGTATAGGTATCTCCTGCCGCCGTTGTATCGACTGTCTTTACCTTATAAATTGACTGTTCCACATATTCATCACCAGATATACATACAGACCCTTCACTTCCTAAAGTTAATACGATCGTTGCTTCTGGAAATTTCTGATGTAACAGACCACCTATATATTTCCCATCAATTTCTTCTGGTTCATCCATATCAAGAATCTGCATTGCTTCTATTTCGTTTAGAAGAAAATAGTTGATCTGATCTAATGGAAGTTCTTTTATCTTCTCATTCATTGGAGATGGATTTAAGATGATCTTCATTCCAGTTTCTTTTGCTTTCTTTACGATATATGGAAGTTCATTAATCTCATTTTGGATCAGTAAATAATCTTCATTTGTAAAATGTTCAAAGACTTCATCCACTTGTTCCTTACTGATTGCCTGATTAGCTCCTCCAAATAAAATAATGCAGTTATCGCCCTCTTCATCATTTTGTATGATCGCATTTCCTGTTCTTATGTCTTCAAGAATCTTAACAAAATCTGTATTCACTCCTGCTTCTTTTAATTGATCCAGCAAAAAGAGTCCATCCCTGCCAATCGCCCCTGCATGATATGTTTCCATTCCTGCCCGTGAAAGTGCAATGGACTGGTTTAATCCTTTTCCGCCTGTATATACGTTCAACTCTTCTGCAGACAAAGTTTCTCCTTTTTTCACAAAATGAGAAACTTTATATACATAGTCAATATTTAATGATCCAAATGATAATATTTTCATAGAAACCTCTCTTTCTACAATCCGCTCCATCTTCGATATTCTTTCGCTTCTATCCCAAATGATTCTAATAGTTTTGCTGCAATATGATACGTCATTTCTTCTATGCTCTCTGGCATATGATAGAAAGTCATCATTGGTGGAATGATCCGCACATTTGGAATCATTGCCAATTCCTGAAGATTTCTAAGATGAATCGCACTCAGCGGTGTCTCTCTTGCTGCAAGTACCAACGGCCGTTGCTCTTTGATCGTTACATCCGCTGCACGAAGTACCAGATTATCTGCATATCCACTGTGGATTCCTGCAATTGTCTTCATACTGCATGGGACAATGAGCATCCCTTCCGTCTGAAATGATCCACTGGCTGGTCCTGCACCGATCTCTCTTGAATCCAGAACATGATCAGCAAGTTTTTCGACCTCTTCCACCTTCATTTTTGTTTCATGTTCCAAGGTCAGTTTGGCACTGTCTGTCATAACCAAATAAGATTCAAAATCCTTCTGCTCTTGCACCAATTTCAGACACTGGATCAAGATTGGAATTCCACTTGCCCCTGTTGCCCCTATGATCAGTCGTTTCTTCATTTAAATAATTTTCCTTTTCTTATTTATATTCTTGTTTTAACAGCATTTGCTAGTATTTTATGATAACCAGTGTTCTGGATCAACTTCCATAAATTTTGCTCTCTTGAATCGCTCTTTCTGATCATATGGAACGGTACAGTCAAAAATCGTCTTGCATGCAATCCCATGATCTCTGATACTTGAAGAACATGTTGGATCGTTGGATGGATCTAGCGGATGACATCTTACCCCTGGAATCGTGATGACATCTGCATCTCCCTGGAATCTTGTATTCATTGCCCATAAAACGTCATTCATATCAAAACAATCAACATCCTCATCTACAAGAAATACATTTTTCAGTTCACTGAATGCTGAAAATGCAAGAAGTGCTGCCTGTCTTTGTCTTCCCTCATCACTAGCTTCTCGTTTCTTAAACTGCAAGACTGCCATGTATTTTCCACCACCTGCGGAACCGCAGTATACATTCTGAAGACGTCCCGGCATCGCTTTTTCTACCATTCCATAAATACTTGCTTCTGTTGGGATTCCAGCCATGGATACATGTTCTTCACTTGGTCCGATGCATGTCTGCATGATTGGATTTTCTCTGTGTGTTACCGCTTTGACTTTGATCAGCCAGCACCGTGAACTTGCAGGACCTGTGTATCCTGGGAATTCTGGCATTGCATATCCTGTGTGACTGTTCTGATCTTCCTGTACTCGGACATTTGGAATCACTTCTCCTTCAATGACGTACTCTGCGTTTGCAATTGCACTTTCATTGACTGTTAAACATTTGCATAATTCCACTGGTTCATTTCTTAAAGCTCCTGCTACGGATAATTCGTCATATCCCAGTGGTGTTGTTGGTGCTTCAAAGCAGGAACCGATCTCGATTGCAGGATCGACTCCGATACTGATTGAAATTGGAAGTTTCTGTCCTAATTCTTCTGCGCGTTCTGCCATTGCTCCGATATGCCTTGCTCCTGGTGTAAAAAAGATGGACAGTTCATCTTTTCCTTGGATACATAATCTGTGAATCGTTACATCATGAACTCCTGTATCTGGGTGTGTTGCATAGCACATTCCAAGTGTGATATATGGACCCGCATCATCTGGTGTGTTGGTTGGGGCTGGTACCAGATCGTATAAGTTAAAATCTGGATCTTCCACTTTATGAACAACCTGCTGGCATGGTGCATCTCCCTGATATTCTACTGGTGGAATTGGGTTATCTACACTGTAATAAAGTTTCTTTCCTAATTCTTCTGGTTTACAGTCTAAAAGAGCTGCTACACGCTTTCTGCTTGCTAAAACACCGATCGCTACTCTCGCATCTTTGTGTCCTTTAACATTGTTAAATACCATGGCTGGTCCTTCTTTTGTCGGACGTTTTACTGTGCCGCCTGCTCCTACATAGCGGTAAACTCCAGCAAGTTCTGCCATTGGATCAACTTCTACATCGGTTTCTATGTACTGCCCTTCCATTGCTTTTAAACGGTTGAGGGCGCTTCTTAAGTCTCTTACTTTGTCTGTCATGATTTTCCTTCTTTCTTTGTTATGGTCATATCTTAATTTGCAATTTAATGATTTATTTTATACTTTTTTATTATATCTTGTGAATTACTGCCATTCAATTCATTTTTTGATATAATCATTTCCATATTTTGTCCTATAAAGCAAAAGTAGTGATACTCATATATAAATACCACTACTTTATTATTTTGTATCATTTGTTGTGAATTACCCCTCCCATGCGGTACAGTAGTTCCTATGGAAGTGGCTTCTAACAGTCGTGACAGTTACCTATTTCTGACCAAAAGATTGGCTGTCCGTACCAATCAAGGCATATTCACTTATGCCGCTATCCCTTTGACGGGAATACCTTTCGGATTCAGTTTGTGGAATCCATACACATCAGGAGCAGAAAGAAACGTATAATCTCTGGT
>JAXJNA010000042.1:0-34133 GCA_036312945.1 Anaerostipes hadrus | reverse complement strand
TTCAAGAAGCACTAGCTTCTTTATCCTTGTTAATTACTGTTCTCTATAAAGAACGTTCGTTGATTTTTACTAAAATCATCTGAAAAATTCATTAGAATTTTCAAGGTTGTCTTATTGTTCAGTTGTCAAAGATCTTTTTTGCGATCCGCTTCGTATAAGAAGCTTTATCATTATATCACTTTGTTCTTAGCTTGTCAAGAACTTTTTTGATTTATTTTGTTGACCCGTTCTTCATAAGAACCGCAGCAACTTTTATATCATATCATGTTCTTTCTTATTTGTCAAGCCTTTTTTCAAAAAGTTTTCTTGGATAAAATATCCAACGGAGAAGGAGGGATTTGAACCCTCGCGCCGCTATTAACGACCTACTCACTTTCCAGGCGAGCCCCTTCAGCCACTTGGGTACTTCTCCAAGTGTTGACATCATGGATTCATGATGAACGGAGAGGGTGGGATTCGAACCCACGCGCCCTTGCGGACAAACGGTTTTCAAGACCGCCTCGTTATGACCACTTCGATACCTCTCCATAACGTATTCTGTTGTTGTCGTTTTGTGTGTCTCACGCGACGACTTGTTTATAATACCAAACCAGAATACATATGTCAACACTTTTTTTAAAGTTTTTTTATTTTTTTTGTTTTTTCTCTCTAAATCGCTTTTTATAGGCCTTCATCTGCAGGTAGATCAGCTTGTCATGCAACACATGAAGCTTGTGAAAAACCTTCCTTACACGCACAAGATTCGTTGCAAGTCTAACATCCTCAGGTGTCGTGATCTTAATGTTATCATAACCACCTTCAAATAGTTTTACAGGCACATTCCCATATGTTTCTACTACCATTGCATCATCCGTTACTTTTCCATCATCATTTTCCATCATCTTTTCATATGCCTTTTTTACAAGGTCAAATTCAAAACACTGTGGCGTCTGAACCTGCCACAATGTTTTTCTCTCAGGTGTACGGATTGCATAATTCTCCTCATCAACAACTTTAATTGTATCTTTCGATGGCATTCCCACTACACATGCACGATATTTTTTTACATAGTATATGCATTTTTGTACTAATTCTGCACTGATCATCGGACGTGCTCCATCATGGATCAATACATAATCTGCATCCTCAATTGCTTCAAGCCCAAAATAAACGGATGCATAACGTTCCCATCCGCCTGGCACAATCTTTGTCACCTTATTGAAATGATAACGATCTACAATATACTCTTTACAGTAATCTATCTCGTCTTCTCCTGTAACAAGAATAACCTCATCTACAGCGCTCTCTTCAAAAGCCTTTAGCGCATAATACACCAAAGGCCTTGATTTGATCAGCATATATTGTTTGGGAATTCCACTTCCCATTCTTTTTCCTTCTCCTGCTGCCAAAACGATTGCCGCAATTTTCTCTCCCATGTATTACCCCTGTCTGGTACCGATCTTTAATCCTGGCACCGCATTTAAATCTAAACCACTTCTCACACCATTTATATAATCATAGTATCCACACACACCGATCATCGCAGCGTTATCCGTACAAAAGATTGGTGATGGATGATAAAACTCAATTCCAGCTTCTTTACATCTCTCTATCATTTTGGCTCGAAATGCTCCATTGGACGCAACTCCACCTGCGATCGCAAGCTTTTTGTATCCAAGTTCTTTTGCTGCTTCTACCCCATGAGAACTCAATACATCAACAACAGCCTCCTGAAAAGATGCTGCTACATCTGCACGATTCACTTCCTCACCTTTCATCTCACACTTATTTAAATAATTCAATACTGAAGATTTCAATCCACTGAAACTAAAGTCCATCTTAGAATCATTCACTTTCGCTCTTGGGAATGCGATCGCATTCTTATCCCCTTCCTTAGCAAGTGCTTCGATCTTCGGACCTCCTGGATATCCCAATCCGATCGCACGTGCTACTTTATCGAAGGCTTCTCCTGCTGCATCATCTCTTGTACACCCAATGATCTCGTATTTTCCATAATCCTTGACATCAACAAGGTGTGTATGCCCTCCTGATACGACCAGACATAAAAATGGAGGCTCTAAATCTGGATGTTCAATATAATTAGCACAGATATGTCCTTCAATATGATGCACGCCTACCAATGGTTTCTTCTTTGCAAATGCAAGTGCTTTCGCTTCTGCCACACCAACTAATAGTGCACCAACTAGTCCCGGTCCATAAGTAACCGCGATCGCATCAATGCTGTCTAAAGTTTCTCCTGCTTCTTTTAATGCTTCTCTTACTACAAAGTTCACTTTCTCTACATGTTTTCTTGAGGCAATCTCAGGGACAACACCGCCATATAGCTTATGCAATTCGATCTGAGATGAAATGATATTGGATTTTACACATCTTCCATTCTCTACAACTGCTGCCGCTGTCTCATCGCAGGAAGATTCGATTGCCAGAATCTTAATCTTATCGCTCATCGTATTCTCCTATTCTTCCTGAAAATCTAAAGTTATCGTCTTACCGTCTTTTCCAGCTTTTGCTCTAGGGAAAATCGACTTCACTTTCCCCATAAATTCTTCTGCCCGAACTAATGACGGACTATAATGAGTTAACCACATCTGTTTTACATCTGCTTCTTTTGCAAGATTCGCCGCTTCGTAAAATGTCATGTGTTTATATTCTCTTGCTTTCTTTTCTTTTCCTTCTTCTCCGTACATTCCTTCACAAATAAATAAATCTGCATTCTTTGCATGTTCAGAAATTGTCTGGACTGGTCTTGTATCCGTACAATATGTCAATTTAATTCCTGGTCTCGGACTACCTAAGATCATATCACTTGTAAGTACACGACCATCTTCACTTGTCACAGTTTCTCCCTTTTGAAGCCTGTTCCAGTATTTCATCGGGATGTCATTTTCCTTTGCCTTTAAAGGATCAAACTTCCCAGCTCTTGGGATGATCATATTATAACCATAACAAGGCACATTATGTTTTACATAGAAAGCTTCAATTTTATAGCCATCCATCTCAATAACGTGCTCTTTCTCATTTAATTCATAAAATTCGATCGGAAATGGAAGTTCTGGCGCGATCACACGCAGTGAATTCACAACCCTTTCTACACCCTTTGGTCCTATGATCAAAAGAGGTTCTGTTCGTTCTGCATTTCCAAGTGTTAAAAGAAGTCCTGGAAGTCCACTGATATGATCTGCATGAAAATGTGTAAAACAGATCGCATCTAATGGTTTAACGCTCCAGCCTCTCTCTTTAATTCCTACCTGTGTTCCCTCCCCGCAGTCGATCAACAGACTATGCCCGTTGAATCTTGTCATACATGCGGTCAATTTTCTATATGGAAGCGGCATCATTCCACCGGTTCCAAGTAAACATACATCTAACATAAATCACCTTTTATGATAATATCTCACTCTTCTCTGTTACCTTTGGAGAAATCTCAAATTGTTTTACGATACGATCGTAACATCTCTCACAAATCTTAAATTCATGAATCTGCGTATCTTTGTTTGAGAAATATCCCCATTCTTTTTTAACTTCTATATAATCTGTTTTATTGTCTAATAACTGTCCACATACATTACATTTCATCTCATTCTCCTCCTTACGCTCATCATTATAAACGGGCGTTTCTGAAGAATCCAGTGGAAATGATTGGTCATCTGTTGAAGTTTCACAAAACATTAAGATCGCATCCTCGATTGGATCCTTATAATACTTTGCTCTGCGTCCATATTCTTCAAATCCATTCTTTAAATAAAACTGATACGCCGCTTCGTTTGATTCTCTGACCTCCAAATAGATCGTGTCTACCCCTATCTCCTGATACCTTCGTCTGAACTCATGAAACAACAATGTGCCAATTCCCATTTTCCTTATAAATGGAATCATTGCGATCCTATGTAATTCTGCCTGATCTAACACATGCTCAGCGATTATATATCCACTAATACGATTTCTGTCTCTCCATACATAAATATCACTAGTTTTACGATAATAGAAAGACTCAATACTATCGAAACTCCATGGTCTGTGAAAAGAAAGTTTTTCTATCTCTGCGATCATCGGAAGATCTTCTGGAAGTGCTTTCCTCACATGCCATTCTCTGGCTGTTATACTACTTTTGTCCATGAAGCCTCTCTTCTCTCTCTCGTTCAGCCTGAGATTTTCTTAAATATTCTGGCACAAATTCGTCTGCACTTTCATAAATTCCCTGTGCAAAATATACTTGTGCTAACGTTCCGACTGCTGCTGCTCTCTGGCGGTTTGCATGTGCTGGAGCAAAAATTGCCAGATCACCCATCTTCTCTAAGATTTCTTCTTTATATACTGGTACGCCATCCCCAAGGAATACAACCGGTTCATTGTATTCCCTCAACTGTGTCAAAGTATCTTCTACACTCTGGGCACATTGTTCCTTTAAGACTTTCATTTCACTGCCTTCAAATCGGTAAAATCCTGTATACACTTGTTTTCTTCTGGCATCCATCATTGGACAAATGATCATGGACGTTCCAAATAACTGATATGCAAGCCCATCTACAGTTGGCACAGGAATGATCGGTTTATCCAGTGCCAGCCCTAATCCTTTGGCTGTTGCTGCACCAATGCGAAGTCCCGTAAAAGAACCTGGTCCTTTTGCTACCGCAACCGCATCAATATCTTCTATCTCAAAGGATGTTCTCTTGATCACTTCATCTAACATCGGAAGTAACGTCTGCGAATGTGTTAATTTATTTCCAGTCGTATACTCTGCGATCAACTGATCATCTTCGATCAATGCCACAGAAGCTACCAGACCAGAGCTGTCCAGTACTAATAATTTCATCTATTGTTCCTCCATTTCAATCTCTCGATAGTCAAATCCTTTTTCTAAATCTTTACGGATCGTAATCTTTTGATAATGATCTGGCAGAATCTCCTCGATCAGATTTGCCCATTCGATCAGACAGACTCCTTCTCCATAAACATAATCCTCATATCCGATCTCGTCCATCTCTTCAATATCACCAATACGATAAACATCAAAATGATATAGTGGAAGCCTTCCCTCTTCATATTCTCTTACGATCGTAAAAGTCGGACTCTGAATTGGTTCTGTGATGCCAAGTCCATCTGCCAACCCTTTTGTAAATACAGTCTTACCAACCCCAAGATCTCCATATAAACAGATCACCTGTCCAGGCTGTGCCTCCTGTCCGATCTTCTTTCCGATCTCATACGTATCTTCTGCACAAAAACTTTGTACGATCATTTTCTATTCTTCTCCTTCTGAATTCTCTTGAACTTCTGATTCTGATACTTCAATCTGAGTTTCCTTTTCTACTTCTGTCTCTTCCTGCTCAGTTTCTGTAGATGCCTTGGAATATTTTGAAATATCTCCTCCATCTGTCTGTGTCTGAACAGCCTTCTTTCTTGCTTCTTTGATGTGTTCTTTCATATAATCTAACATCTTTTCTCTGTCATCACCAAGTTCATAATCTGGAAATACAAATGCCTGCTGTTTTCCTGTATACAATAATGTCAGGCCCATAAAATGTGTGATCTTATAAACTCTGTTCCACTCGATCGTCGCACTTTCTTCTCCTAGCTCTACAAAAATACCATCATCTCGTAAAGTGTAGTACGTTGGATTCTTGTATACTGGATTCTCAATTGCCTGTTTCTTTGCTTTTACATATATCATCAGTGGGTTAATGACAACAAATAATGCAATAACGACTACACCAAAAATAATATTCGTCTGTCCTTCTGGCTGACCGATTCCATGGACGATCATATATGCTCCAACTCCCAGCATAAAAATCGTCAAAATCGCCTGCACTCCGGAATACGTGTATGCTAACGAAAATTTAAAAATATCTTTCGCTTTTAATTGTGTATGAAATTTCATCTTGATTCTCCTTATCTTTTTCTCTGTTAATGAAATATTATACCATAATCCGGGTATAAAACCAATGATTTTACAAATACTACAAGCATACACGAAAACCAATGAACATGGAGGATCTTAAGAATGAAAGCTACAGGTATTATACGAAGAATTGATGACCTTGGCCGGATCGTTATACCAAAAGAAATACGAAAAACCATGCATATCAGAGAAAGCGATCCTTTGGAGATATTTACAGAAAAAGACGGCGATATCATTTTAAAGAAATATTCCCCGATCGGTGAACTGGGAAACAGTGCACAGCTATATGCAGAATCGATCGCTGCTCAGATTCCACATACGATCTGTATCTGTGATCAAGACTGTGTGATCGCTGCTGCCGGACCAAACGCCAAAAAACTAATTGGAAAATTATTAGATGAAAAGGCTGAAGAAGCTTTGATAGATCGAAAACATATATTAATGGACCGTGAAAAAGAAGATTTCTTTCCTCTGATCTTGGACTTCCCAGAGGTATTTCGCTATGTGTGTCTTTCTACGATCATTGCAGAAAGTGAAGCCGTTGGATTTGTATGTATTCTTTCTATTGAAGATAAATTAGATGATCAGGAGTTTAAAATTGCTAAGATCGCTTCTGATTTTCTAGGAAAACAGTTGGAAACATAATATAACGATTATTTTATTTTACAAACAGAAAAAGTGAAATGTATCCACCGGATCTGGCCGTACATTTCACTTTTTCATTTGATCTTCAAATGATCATTATCTATTATTTTTTGGCATTTAAAGTTGCTTCTAATTTTCCTACGATGACATCTGCTTTTTTTACTGCATCGCTGATTGCGATTCTTGCTTTTGGAAGATCTCCGAATTTTTCTTCATTTTTGATTGGCATATCTTTTGTTAAGATAACGATATCTGCATCTTTTACATCATCTGCTGTGATCTCATTTTCAATTCCGATAGATCCCTGAGTTTCTACTTTTACTTCGATTCCTCTTTCTCTGCATGCTTTTTCAATTGCTTCTGCTGCCATATATGTGTGTGCTACTCCTGATGGACACGCTGTTACTGCTAAAAATTTCATAACTCTATCTCCTTTACTTCTTTTATTGTTCTATATGATTTCTTAAAATTCAAGATCGATTTCTACATCGTCGTCATCACTGTCTGATGGCTGTTCTGTTTCTGAAACATCTTTCTTTAATAATTTACATAATACTACATGAACTGCAACACCTGCTGCCATTGCTAATACATATCCGGTACGGTTTGTACATACTGGTAATACGATCAATCCTCCCCATGAAGCTGCACATCCTGCACCCACCATGTAAGAAATTGTTGCTGCAACTGCTGAACTGATCATATTGATCGGAATCATATGTAATGGGTCAGCGGCTGCGTAGGAGATTGCTCCTTCTGTAATTCCAACACATCCTAAGATGATAGATGAAACTCCTGCTCCTCTTTCTTCTTTTATGAATTTTTTCTTTAATAATAAAGAAGATAATCCTGATCCCATTGGTGGGATTGCAATTGCGATCGCTGCTGCTGCTGCATAATCATAAGCTCCTGCTCCGATTGCTACTGCCATCATACTATATGCTACTTTATTTACTGGACCACCAAGGTCAAATGCGATCATACATCCAACGATGATACCTAATACTACTTTAGATCCATCACTCATATGTGTTAACCAAGTTGTTAATCCTGTATTAATTGCTGCTAAAGGACCTCCAAGTACACATACCATCACTCCACCTGTAACAAGTAATCCAAGAATTGGAATGATAATGATAGATTTTAATGATTGTACAGATTTAGGTAATGGTAATTTCTTTAAGTAGTAACATACAATACCTGCTACAAGACCTGTTACGATACCTCCAAGGAAACCAGCTCCAACCTGTGATGATAAGTAACCACCTAATAAACCAGGTGCAAATCCAGGTCTGTCTGCGATTGACATTGCAATGAATGCTGAGAATACTGCTACCATTAATGTTAATCCAGAAGCACCGATCGTCCATAACTGTGCTGCAAATCCTGAATCTGGAACGGATGCTGATCCACCATTGATCATCATAGAGATCGCACAAAGAATTCCTCCACCTACTACAACTGGAATCATATAAGATACACCATTCATCAGATGTGCTCTTGTATTTTTCAAGATTCCAATTAATTCATTTTCTTGTTTTTCCATATTTGTTCTCCTTTTCTATATGTTTAAAACTCTTTTAAAATGTCAACAATTTCTTCTTTTGTTGTTGCCTGTAACATCTGATCTCTGAATGAATCATAGACAAGATTTCTAAATAATTTTGATAAGATTTCCAAATGTCTGTCTCCCTGTCCTGGAGATGGTACTGCGATCTGGAAGATCATACTGACTTCTTCATCATCCCATTTGATCGGATGTTTTAATCTGGCAAATGCTAAAGATGGTTCTTTTACACTTGTTGATTTTGCATGTGGTGTTGCTGTTTCAAATCCGATCGCTGTTGATGAAGATTCTTCTCTTGCAAGAACGTCTGCCATATATCCGTCTTTATCTTCAAGTCTTCCGTCCTTATCCATTGCATCAGCAAGTTTCTCAATAATTTCCTGTTTTGTTTCTGCTTCTAGATCAAATAAAATGATGTCATTTGCGATTAGTTCTTTACTCATTTTATCTCCTTTCTTATTACTTTCCATTTGTTTGATATTATTTTATCTTGTTTTTTATTGTTTTTCAATATGTCCTTTATTTAAGTTTTGCAGTTGTTCAACTGCAAATTTCCTATATCAATCTTTTTAAAGTTCTGTTTTTGCAGTTACATAACCGCAATTATTAAATAACCATTCTCATAATCTTCTTTTAAAGCTTATCCCAGCAACAAAAAAATAAGATTGCCGAATATTATTTTCAACAATCTTATTTCGCGTTTTTATTATTTTGAAACCCTGATATTAGCAGTTTTCCATTGTCTTTCCTTCACCACATAAACCTTCAAAATCACTTGTAAATGCTTCAACCGCACTTGTTACAGATGCATTCTTGATCAGTCCTTCGATAACATCTGGAGCGATTGTAGCTGCACCGATTCCGTATTCACATAATTCTAATACCTGCTGAGAGTTTTTGAAGCTTGCTGCAAGTACTTCTGTCTTTAATCCATTATTTTTGAAGATATCATGGATTTTCTTTGCTGCTTCGACACCATTTGCTCCTAAGTTATCAATTCTGTTTACATATGGTGCTGCATAATCTGCTCCTGCTTTTCCTGCAAGATATGCCTGCATTGGTGTGTAAATTGCTGTTGCTGTAATTTTAATTCCTTCTTTTGATAAAGCTTTCATAGCTTTTAAGCCTTCTCTTGTTGTTGGAACTTTTACATATGTATTCTGTCCTAATTTTTCACAGATTACCTTTGCTTCACGAACCATATCTTCTGCTTTTTTAGATACAACCTGCACGTGAAGATCTGCATCTGCTCCGATAATCTCTCTGATCTCTCCTAATACTTCATACGGTGCTCTTCCACTTTTTGCTAAGATTGAAGGATTTGTTGTTACTCCTTCTACTGGGAAGAATTCATATAAATTTTTGATTGCTTCTACATTTGCATCATCGATAATAAATTTCATAGTTTTACTCCTTATATATATTCATTTTGTTTATGACTCAATAATAATATTTTCTAATCCACCTTCGACTGCCCAGCTTTTAAATTCCTGCATCTGTTCTTTTGTGTACAGTTTTGGATTCTCTTCAAAGCAGTATTCTCTATCTACCAAGTGATATTTTGCTTCTGCTAGTGGATTGTAGTTTAAGATCTCATAGGAAACATACTGATAGATACCATTTAAATATTTTGCAATTCCTTTGATATTGTCTTCGGTTGCAGTCATTCCTGGGATCATTGGTGTTCTTATGATGACCTTGTCTCTGTTTGATGTCTCTAATAAGCATCTGATATTGTCTTTAATCTTTTGATTTGAAACCCCGGTGTAATGCATATGATCCTTTTCTGTTGCTAATTTAAAGTCTGCAAAGATCCGGTCTAAATATGGAAGAATCTCTTTGATCACTTCCTGATCTGCATACAAGGATGTTTCGATCGCGGTGTGGATCCCTTCTTTTTTACATGCTTTTAACAGTTCTTTTGTAAACTTCCACTGCAGTAATGGTTCCCCGCCTGAGATCGTAACCCCTCCATTCCCATAACGATAGAATGATTTATCTTTGCGGATTTCTTCCATAACCATTTCTACGCTCATCTCTCTGGAATCCATCGCGATCGCTCCCGTTGGACACCAGTCAATGATGGTATTCCAGTCTTCATTTCTATTTGGATGTATGTGTATCTGGTCATTTTCCATCGTAACACCCTGATTTTTTGATTTTGCAATACACGTCTTACAATGTATACAGCGGTTTTCAAAATAAATGGGTCTTTTTCGGATGGAAATTCCTTCTGGGTTCTGGCACCAGACACATTTTAACGGACATCCTTTTAAAAATACTGTGGTACGGATTCCGTCTCCATCGTGCGTTGAAAATCTGCGAATATCAAATACTTTTCCTGTCATCTTAAATATCTCCATAACTTGTTCTTGCGATGATCTCATTTTGCAGTTCATCGGCAAGTTCTGTAAAGTAGGCTGTGTAACCTGCAACTCTGACGGTCAATCCGCGGTATTGCTCTGGATTCTTCTTTGCTGCGAGCAGGTCTTCTTTTCTTACTACGTTAAACTGGATATGTGGAATCTCAAGATCGACAAAGGTTCTTAAGAAATTTGCAAATTTATCAATTCCTGTCTCTGTCTTAAAAAATTCAGGAAGGAATTTCATATTTAATAATCCGCCATTGGTTGTCAATGTCTTATCTAGTTTGGATACGGACTTTAATACGGCTGTTGGTCCTTTGATATCTCTTCCATAAACAGGTGACATTCCTCCATCTGCTAACGGTTCCATCGCATATCTTCCATCTGGAGTTGCGCCTACATTTTCACCCATTGGCACATGGGCAGATACGGTATACATTCCTGTATGATATGGACCTTTTCGATAGTTTTTAAATGTTCTTAATCGATTCTTGAAGTAATCTGCCCATTTTGTTCCTTGTTTGTCGACTTCATCGATGTCATTTCCGTACTTTGGAACTTTATTGACGCACATTGCTCTTAAGATTTCATATCCTTCAAAATTGTTCTTTAATGCATCAAGCATTTCTTTTTGTGTACACTTCTTTTCATCATACACCAGCTGCTTGATTGCGACAAGACTATCCGCAAGATTTGCAACCTGAATCATCTGAATTCCGGATAAATTGTATTTTGCACCGCCTGCTGTGACATCCATTCCATTTTCCATACAGTTTTCAATGGATGCTGATAAAAATGGAGATGGCAGAAGATCGATATGGGCTTTTTCTACTTCTTCACATGCAAGAAGCATCTTATCCATGAAATAATCAATCTGTTTCTTGAATGCTGCTTCCAGCTCATCAAATGTCTCGTACGTTTCAAGGTTTCCATAATCTGGAGCGATCTTTTCTCCTGTTAAGAGGCATGTTCCACCAGTTAATGTCACTTCTAATGCTTTGTTTAAGTTAAACATTGCAGAATCGCTCCATCCAAGATTATTTCCCTGTGTTGTCAATTCCACGCATCCAACGATCGCATAATCTCTTGCATCTTTTTCTTCAATTCCTAATTCCTGAATGGATGGAATGACTGCCTTGTCATTGAAGAACTGTGGCATTCCGCTTCCTTTGGCTACGACTCTCACTGCTTCTTTTAATAATTCGTCCGACGTTCCTTCATGAAGTCTTACGGAAAGGTTTGGCTGTGGAAGTCCTAAATGTTTCTGAGCTTCTAAGAACAGGAATGATAAATCATTATATGTATCATTTCCATTCTCATCCTGTCCGCCGATCGCAATATTGAATCCAATTGGGAATCCTGCGAAATATTTTGCTCCGTGAGAGTTTCTCATATATACGATCTCGTTAAATTTCAGCCATAAACATTCGATGATCTCTAACGCCTGCTGTTTATCTAAGGTTCCTTCTTTGATATCTTTTTCATAATAAGCTTCTAAATGTCTGTCTAATCTTCCTGGTGAAAATGATGATGCATTGGATTCCATCTGTAAGATTACAAATAAGAACCATGTAGACTGTACTGCTTCATGAAATGTCTGTACTGGACGTTCAGAAATATTCTTACAGTTTTTGGCTACTTTGATCATGGTTTGTTTTCTTGTTTCATCTGATTCATTTTCTGCCATGTCCATGATCAGGTCATGATAACGAACCATAAAGTGTTTCGCTCCTTCCATGACGATCTTAACACTCTCATAGAAGTCTTTCTGTTCTTCTTGACATGTCTTTAATTTTTCTTCTGCCTGATCAAGTAATCCCTGTGGTCCCATCTCTAACCATTTGACACAATCAGGGCAGATATGTCCTTGGGCATGGTCTTTCTGGTTGATCTTTACAACTTTGGCGATCTCGTTGATTTCTTTTCCATATCTCTGGTTCAGGACATCTTCTAAGGACTTTCCTTCCCAGTATGGTTTAATGACCTTACGGAATGTTTCAATATCTTCCTGATGCACATTGAAGCGATCCTGTGGTCTTGTTGGGAGTGTTTCAAATTCTTTGTCTACCCATGTGCTTCCGCTCTCTGGAAATACAACTCCATAACGAACTCCGGCTGTACGGTTTCCAACGATCAGTTCTTCAGGTTCTACACGGATCTCCATCTGCTCTAAGGCTGCTTTTAATGATTTTGCTCTCTGTATGATCCTTGGATCATCTTCATTCTCCTGATATGTTTTTGTGATGATCAGTGCCTGTTCGATTGATGCGTATCTTGGCTCTGATAACATTTTATCTTTTAAATCTTTGATTCGCTGTGTCTGATGTAATCCATCCATAGAATTTATCCTTTCTATTGTTTTTCGCTTTTATTATCGTTTTTTATTATTATATATTGTTCTTTATTGTTATTCAAGATATTTTTCTGTTTTTTCTTAAAATTAACTAAAAAAAGAGCAAAGAATAAAAAACAATTCTTCGCTCCCATAGTTCTTTATATGATTTTTGTCTGATATGTTTCTAATTTATCCTGAATCTCTTTGGATAATCCATCCTCACAGATCACTCCATCTACATCATCAAATGTTGCATATACATAATTTGCTTTAAAATCAAATTTATGACTTTCCATCATAAGATAACACTTGCTGCTCTTCTTGACAGCATTATGCTTCATAATCCCATCTTCAGGAACATAGGTCATGATCACATTATCATAAATATCTGCTCCTACAACTCCCATAAAAGAAATATCAAATCGGAAATTTTCCATCATCTGCAACACAAGTTCCCCTAAAAATCCGTTCTGAGAACGATTAAATTCTCCTCCTAGAAGAATAAATTTTACATCCTTGGTTGCTGTAAATACTTCTGCAATATCAAGCATACAGCTTACAACTGTAACTTCTAATCTGCGTTCTATGATTTCTCGTGCCAATTCGATATTTGTTGTGGATGTGTCAAGAAATATCATATCTCCATCATGAATTAATTCCGCTGCTTTCTTTGCGATCATTCTTTTTTCTTTTATATTTTTATCTTTTCTTGTTGATACAATATTAGTATGCCCCGGATGCAAAGTATCTGGAAGAACCGCTCCTCCATATGTTCGTTTTAAAAGATTCCTTGCTTCCATACTCGCTAAATCTTTTCGAATACAGTCTTCTGTAACCTCAAATCGTTTGCTTAACTCTTTGACTTTTACTTTTTCATTTTCATTTAACAAACGTAAGATTTCCTGATGTCGTTCTTCTACAAACATTTATGTCTATCCTCCTCTCATGATATGGCTAGTATACCATTTTTTATGTGAAATATCTATTCTTCTGTTTCATTCATGCTGTTCATGATCACATCCATGATCTCTTCCTCTGTTTCTGCTTTTCTGATCAGAAATGTTGTATTTTTCTCCATTGTCATTTCGTAAAATGATGAGAAAAATGCTCTTGTTGACTGAATATCTTCAAAATTAAGTGCCAGCAAAAAGACGATATCCACACAACCATCCTGCCATTCGGTTCTTTGTGCACATTTCATGA
Organism: Anaerostipes hadrus; assembly: GCA_036312945.1. GTDB lineage: Bacteria > Bacillota > Clostridia > Lachnospirales > Lachnospiraceae > Anaerostipes > Anaerostipes hadrus_C. The sequence goes on along the minus strand of JAXJNA010000042.1, from coordinate 20,118 downwards.
CAACAACTGCTGGTTTTATTACCAGATTTGCCATTCCGTGTGGCAGTGCAACCCCGCCTCCGAGAACGGAGGCACTGATTTTTTCTCTTTTTAATACGTCTTCATAAAATCCTTGTTTCACATATCCATTTCTATATAAGAGATCACATCCTTTTTTCAGAATTTCTTCCTTACTCATAACTTCTTTTTCTACCAAAATAAATTCTTTTTTGATCAGACTTCCTATTGTATATTCCTGATTATGATTTTTCTTTGTCTCTTTCATCTGATGACATTTTTTCTGAATCCGGTAGACATCCTGCTGGCTGACGATCGGTGTTGTATACGCAACATATGGATGTGGAATCTTTAATTTTGAAATTGTTGTTATCACAAGATCATATTGATCCTCATCGATCAGATGTGCCGAATTTGCTGGGAGTACCGATGTTACATTAATTTCTGGAATCTTATCTTCTACTTTTCTTGCCAAAATCTGTCCCATTCCCATTCCACCACTTCCTACAATGGCTGTATTAATATTTCTTTTCTTCTCCTCCATCGCGCCTTCAAATAAAACTGCCATATATGCAATCTCATCTTCTGACGGGAACTGTCCGATCAGTTTCTCATATACCTGGCTGGAAGTGAAGCATGCAGAAAAGATTGCCGGATATCGCTGTTTGATTTCTTCAAGAAATGGGTTATGAATCTGAAATCCAAATCTCACTCTTACAAGCGAACTGTTTAAAAATAATGCTACACTTGTCTTTAGCAGCATATCTTCTTTAAAATTTTTTCCAACAATGGATGAGATATAATCAATCACATCCTCTGTTACATCCTGAATACAGATTTCTTTATCTAATAAAAATTTCTTATTTACAATGCGGCTGCTGTTCTGAACTTCTACTGCAAGTAATAAAATATACAGATACAACCCTTCTCTCGGATCAATATTCATCTTAAATTCGTGATTTAAATAATTGATCAGATAATCTGCCCACTCTGTAATTTCATCTACTAATCCCAGACGATTGATCATGCTTTCTTCTAAATAACATTCGTTTTTTAAACGTTTGATCTGATTGCTGATATACTCAACTGCCATGCAAAATGTATAATCATTCATTTGTGAAGCAATTTTTCTTTCCAGTCTCTGTACACAATAGATCACCTTATCAACATTCTTTTTACGATACTGTATCACCAGTCTTTCATAAAACTCTGGTTCGATCCGATAATCCGCAAATGTTTCATCCGTAATCCTGTCTTCCTTTTCCATGACTATTTTTCTATTTTCTCTTACAAGAACTCTTCTTAGATCAAATTCTTTTCCTTTAATCTCAATTCCTCTTCCTGTTGTCTGGTAAATTCTGATATGGTCTGCTTCCAGACTCTGGTTTGCCTTTTCAATATCTGTCCGGATCGTTGCTTTTGAAACAAAGAGTTCATCTGCAAATAATGCTGCTGTATATGGTTCTTTACTTTCGATCAACGTTCGGATAATATAACTGATTCTGTATTCTCTCGTCTCAATACATAGATTTTTCTCTGGAAATTCCTGTTCAAGTTCTTCTTTATGCACTCCTAACCTCAAACAGATTCCTTTTCCTCGTTTTCGGATCAGATGATAATTTCTTTCTTCACAGTACTGAGCTACTTCATTCATATATGAACTTACGCTTCTTTCTGAAACGTTTAGCATTTTTGCAATCTGTGCATTGGTAATAAATTTGTCGTCTTGATGAACTAAAATCTTTATAATTTTTGAAGCATACTTTGACAGCATATGTAACTCTCCGTTTCTGTTTTTTGTTTATCATCTATTGTTTATTATTGTTATTTATTATTTTATATTATTTTTACCAATTGTCAAGTCAAAAGAAAAGACAGCCATTCAAAATGACTGTCTTTTGTTACTTTTTTAATTATTTCTTGTTTACTGCTGTGGGTTTGCCACTGGAAGTTTCACATCCATGGTTACATTTCCACCGGAAACTGTAATGGTTCCTGATGTTGTCTCAAAGTATTTACCATCTTTCGTTCCTGAAACAACCAATACATACTGTCCATCTGGAACCCCCTGGAACGAATATGTTCCGTCACTAGTATAATCTGATACAGAATAATATCTTGTATCAAGGTCATTGCTTCTATACATACAAACATCAACACTATTTTCATATTTCTTGTTATTCACATCATAGATCGTTCCTGTAATCTTTGTAGTTGGCAACGTAAATTCAAGATTAGTATCTCCACTTACATTCAATGATTTATTCAGCATGATCTTACGTCCACACATACGATAATATACGGAATATGTACCGTGTGGTAAATATCCTGTGGATGTTAATGTTGTATTTCCTACACTACCACTATATTTACCCTCTTTTTCGATACTTCTTAACGAAAATTCCTCATTTGAATTGTGGTTATAGAAATAAATCGTTCCATCAGTGTTATAATTATTTATTTTCGTTACAACTTTCGCTGATGTAGTAACGATAACTTTTAATGTACCCTGACCTGTTTTTCCATTGCTATCTGTAATTCGTACTGGTATATCATAAGTTCCTGCTGCAAGTTTATTAGAATCTGCAACCGTAATTCCTACTGAATCACTGTATGTATTATAAATCTTAAATGTTCCATCATATGTGTTCAAAATCTCTGCAGTGGTTTTTCCATTTCCACCTGCAAAACAAAGTTCTTTATAGAAAGAATCTTTCGCATAGATCATTCCACTTACCTGATCTCCAATAGTTTGGTTCTCAACCACAATATGATCATCATCCCCGATCAGGAAATTCACATCTGTTGTTGTATCTCTTCCCAATTCATCTGTTGTTGCAAATACAACATGCTGATTATCTACTACAGCTGATGGTATTCCTCGAACACGTGCAGAATCACCCAGTTCATTAATTAATTTGTAGCCTGCTGGCAAAGTACCTGTTTTAATCACTGATCTTGAAGTTCCCATAGCATCATCATCCACAGAAAAACTTTGTTCGTCGTCACCAACTTTTGCTGTATATACTTGTCTTATTGTATCTGGATCTACCAGAAATCTTACTTCTGCCGTTTTCTGTCCAGTCAATGCATTGACTGTGACTCTTACATAGCTTCCGCTATAAATATCATCACTCGCTAAATATACTTCATATGTCTGATTGTCCGTTGTATATACATCATCTACAGAGATTGTTCCTATATAAGATCCCTCTCCATAACGCTTCATCTCAACCTTAAAATCATCCGCTGTTAATGCCTGTGGAGAATCTAAAGTTACTTTCAAAGTACTAGAAGAATAAGACTTCAATGGATTATAGACTTCCAGACTCTTAATTCCATTCACTACCTGCTTCTCGCTAACAGTTACTGTACATGTACTCTTCTTTCCAGTTCCATCAAGAGATGCAGCTGTGATCTTTGTTGTTCCTTTTCCGATTCCTTTGACAACACCTTTGCTTGTAACAGTTGCTACTTTCTTATTGGATGTTGTCCATTTTAATGTTTTGTATGCTTTTTTAGAAGCTGTTACTTTCGCACTTAATTTTCCTGAATCTCCAACATTCAGTGCTAAATTGCTCTTATTAAGTTTGACTGTCTTAACTGCTCCACTGACAACTTTGATCTTAATACTTGCTTTCTTTTTCTTGTTCTTTGTGGAAATGACTTTTACCGTTGCTGTTCCAGCTTTCTTTCCTTTGACAACCCCTTTTTTGGATACAGAAATTACTTTCTTGTTGCTTACTTTGTAAGTAACTTTCTTGTATGCTTTTTTTGTCGCATTCACTGTAACTGCAAGTTTGATAGACTTTCCTTTTGCCACAGTTGCACTCTTCTTTGATCCAGATGGAGCAACAACTTTTACGCTCTTCACTGTGCTTTTTGCCTTCTTCTTTTTCTTTGCAGCACTTACTGGCATCGTATTCATTGAGAATACCATTGCTCCTGCCATTGTCAAAGCTGTCAATGACTTGATTGTTGACTTACTGTTCATACGATTCCTCCTCTGCCTTTGTTTTCCATACCGCAGTGAAAAAATAAAACATGATCGGTATGTTTGTTTTCACGCATCTGATGTGTTTTATTTTATCATATATTTATAATATTTACAATACTACGCATTGTTTGATTGTGCATTTTGTCAATACATTTATGACATCTTGTTGTGATATTGTATATTTTTCTCCTGTGATCAGTTTTATTTTTATCGCTTTTGAACATCTCAATACATCGGTGTTGCAAAAGTCCTTTTACCATCTGTTAATAAATACAAAAATCATTAACCAATACCGTATAACATACACACTATATAGTGGTTTGAATAGACTTCAGGTGTATGTGACAGAAATAAAAGAAAAACAAATATTTGAAAGAATCAAGGTGACAAACATGAGCACTTTTTGAGTGCGTTTTTTACAAATTCGCAGTGCCTGTGGTTGGATGTCTGACCATAGCTGCGGGCATTTTGGCTCGCAGCGAGGGAGTTCCCAAAGGAACAGGCACGGATCAGCGATTTGTAAAAAACGCTCTCAAAAATGCGGAGTTGCCACCTGATTCTTTCAAATATTTGTTTTTCTTTTATTTCTGTCACATACATATAAGCCTACATGCAAATCAAATTTTATCGATCAAGTATCCCTTTCAGATACTGCCCAGTATAAGATTCCTCAACCTCACAGATCTCTTCTGGTGTCCCTGCTGCAACAACCGTTCCACCGCCTGATCCGCCTTCTGGTCCCATATCGATAATATAATCTGCCGTCTTGATAACTTCCAGATTATGCTCGATCACGATCACAGTATTGCCACCTTCTGTCAGTCTTGCAAGGATATCCACCAGTTTGTGAACATCTGCAAAATGAAGTCCTGTCGTTGGTTCATCTAAGATATAGATGGTCTTTCCTGTACTTCGTTTACTTAATTCTGCTGCCAGTTTGATCCTCTGTGCTTCTCCCCCTGATAATTCTGTGGATGGCTGTCCTAATCGAATGTATCCTAATCCAACATCTCTTAATGTCTCCATCTTACGGCTGATCGATGGAATATTAGAGAAGAAATCACAGGCTTCTTCCACTGTCATATTCAGAACATCATAAATACTCTTTCCCTTGTATTTAACTTCAAGTGTTTCTCTATTGTATCGCTTTCCATGACATACTTCACAAGGAACATACACATCTGGTAAAAAGTGCATCTCTATCTTGATGATCCCATCTCCTGCACAGGCTTCGCATCGTCCACCCTTCTTATTGAAACTAAATCTTCCTTTATTGTATCCTTTTGCTTTTGCATCTTTTGTCATCGCAAACAGATCTCTGATCTGATCAAAGACTCCTGTATAAGTTGCAGGATTGGATCTTGGTGTTCTTCCGATCGGTGACTGATCGATCGCTATGATCTTATCTAATTGGTCAAATCCTTCAATTTCTTTGTGTAATCCTGGTTTTGTCTTAGCTCTGTTTAATTCTTTTGCCAAACGTTTGTATAAAATCTGATTGACTAAAGAACTCTTTCCTGATCCAGAAACTCCTGTTACACAAGTGAAAATTCCAAGTGGGATTTCTACATCAATATTCTTCAAATTGTTCTCCTGTGCCCCAATTACTTTTAGGAATCCTGATGGTTTTCTTCTGACTTCAGGTACTGGAATCTTGATCTTTCCGCTTAAATAAGCTCCTGTTATGGATCTCTTATTCTTCATGATCTGTTTTGCAGTTCCCGTTGCAACAACTTCTCCACCATATTCTCCTGCTTTCGGTCCGATATCTACAATATAATCTGCTGCCAGCATCGTATCTTCATCATGCTCCACAACGATCAATGTATTTCCCAAATCCCTTAGATTCTTAAGAGTACGGATCAATTTATCATTATCTCTCTGATGAAGTCCGATACTTGGCTCATCCAAAATATAAGCAACTCCAACTAATCCTGAACCAATCTGTGTTGCCAGACGGATTCTCTGTGCTTCTCCACCGGATAGTGTTCCAGTAGCTCTTGACAATGTCAGATAATCCAGCCCCACATCATTTAAGAATCCAATTCTTGCTTTGATCTCTTTTAAAACCTGTTCTCCGATCAATTTCTGGCGTTCACTTAATTCCATCGTCTCTAAAAATGAAACCATTTCCCCAACAGACATATCACACATCTCGGCAATATTCTTATCTGCAACCGTTACCGCAAGTGATTCCTGCTTTAATCGCTGTCCATGACATTCATCGCAAGGTGTGATCGTCATAAATGTTTCATATTCTGCTTTCATATTCTGAGATGCCTCACGATATCTTCTTCCTACATTCTTGATGATTCCTTCAAATGCCACGTCATAGACACCTTCGCCTCTCTGCCCCTTATAATAGACTTTGACTTCTCTTCCGCCAGTTCCATATAACAAAATATCTTTGACTTCCTGTGAATAATCTTTAAATGGTGTTTCCAGATCAAAATGATATTCCCTTGCGAGTGCATCTAAAATTGCTCTTGTATAGCTCTTCTTATCCGTTGATGACTGCCATCCAAAGACCTGGATCGCCCCTTCTGCAATACTTAACTTCTGATCAGGGATCATTAAATCTACATCAAATTCCATCTTATATCCAAGTCCATGACATACTGGACAAGCTCCAAATGGATTATTAAAGGAAAAGCTTCTTGGCTCTACTTCATCAATACTGATATCACAGTCCGGGCAGGAAAAACTCTGGCTAAAATTCAAGGTTTCACCACCGATCACATCAACCATCATCAATCCATCGGCTAGATTCAAGGTTGTCTCGATAGAATCCGTTAATCGTTTTTCAATCCCAGGTTTGATCACTAAACGATCCACCACGATCTCAATGTTATGTTTCTTATTCTTCTCCATTGGAATGTCCTCTGACAGATCATAAACATTGCCATCGACTCTGACACGAACATATCCACTTTTCTTCGCATTCTGGAAAACCTTTGCATGTTCTCCTTTTCTTCCACGAACGATCGGTGCCAAAAGCTGAACCCTTGTACGTTCTTCTAACTGCATCAGACGGTCTACCATCTGATCTACGGTCTGCTTACTGATCGGTTTCCCGCACTTTGGACAATGCGGAATTCCGACTCTTGCGTACAGTAATCGAAAATAATCATAAATCTCTGTCACAGTTCCTACTGTAGATCTTGGGTTTCTGTTTGTTGACTTCTGATCAATAGAAATCGCAGGAGATAATCCCTCAATGCTGTCTACATCCGGTTTCTCCATCTGCCCCAAGAACTGTCTTGCATAAGAAGATAAAGATTCCATATATCTTCTCTGTCCTTCTGCATAAATCGTATCAAATGCCAGAGAAGATTTTCCAGAACCACTCAGCCCTGTAAATACAACAAACTGGTTTCTCGGCACTTCCAGATCTATATTCTTTAAGTTATTTTCTCTCGCACCTTTGATGCGGATCATCTCTTTCTTCATTGATAAGCTCCTAATTCTAATCTATCATCAGTTTTAGTATTTCTTCTTTTAATCGTCATATTCCTGATATGCGATCTTAAATTCTTTCAATTCATCTCTAAGCTGTGCAGCCAATTCGAAATTCAATTCTGCTGCCGCCTGATTCATCTTCTTACTTAACCGCTCGATCACTTCTTTTAATTCTTTCTTAGACATGGATTCCATATCTTTTTCATATCCACCTGTTTCCTCTTCATGTTCATCAGATATCTTGATCAGATCTCTGATATCTTTCTTGATCGTCTGTGGCGTAATTCCATGTTCTTTGTTATATTCATCCTGAATCTCACGTCTTCGTTCTGTCTCCGTGATCGCTGCATGCATAGAATCTGTCATATGATCTGCATACATAATAACATGTCCTTCACTGTTACGTGCTGCACGCCCGATCGTCTGCACAAGAGATGTCTCAGAACGCAAGAATCCCTCTTTATCTGCATCAAGAATTGCAACCAATGTAATCTCTGGAATATCCAGACCTTCTCTTAACAGGTTGATTCCAACCAATACATCAAAAACTCCCATTCTCAAATCTCTTACGATCTCAATTCGCTCTAATGTATCAATATCTGAATGTAAATATTTTACCCGGATACCAACTTCACGCATATAATCGGTTAATTCTTCCGCCATTCGCTTGGTCAGTGTTGTAACAAGCACTTTATTGCCTTTGTCTGTCTCTTTATGAATCTCTCCCAACAGGTCATCAATCTGTCCTTCTACTGGACGAACATCGATCGCTGGGTCTAGTAAACCTGTTGGTCTGATGATCTGTTCTGCCCTTAATAATTCATGTTCTTCTTCGTATTTACCAGGTGTTGCAGATACAAATAACATCTGATCGATCTTCTGTTCAAATTCACCAAATTCCAAAGGACGGTTATCCTTCGCAGAAGGCAGACGAAATCCAAAGTCTACTAACGTTGACTTTCTGGATTGGTCTCCTGCATACATTCCACCAATCTGTGGTACAGTGATATGCGACTCATCAATGATCATCAAAAAGTCATCCCCAAAGAAATCAATTAACGTACTTGGCGGCTGTCCTGGTTCTAATCCTGCTAAATGTCTAGAGTAGTTCTCAATTCCAGAACAAAACCCTGTTTCTCTTAACATTTCAATATCAAAATTTGTTCGCTCTGCAATTCTCTGTGCTTCGATCAGCTGATCATGTTCTTTAAAATATGTCACCTGCTCCGCAAGTTCTTCCTTGATCCCTTTGATTGCACGTTCAATCTGTTCCTGTGGTACAACATAATGTGATGCCGGGAAGATTGCCGCAAAATTCAAACTCCTCTTTACTTCCCCTGTTAAGACATCAAATTCCACGATACGATCGATCTCATCTCCAAAAAATTCAACTCTGACTGCATCTTCAAATGTAGAAACCGGAAGGATCTCCAACACATCCCCCTTAACTCTGAAAGTACCTCTCTTAAAGTCAAGTTCGCTTCTCACATACTGAATATTGATCAGGTCATCGATCACCTCGTCCCTATCCTTTATCATCCCTGGTCTCAAAGAGATCATCATCTCTGAATAACTTTCTTTGCTACCAATTCCATAAATGCAGGAAACGCTAGATACAACGATCACATCTTTTCTCTCGATCAATGCTGCCGTCGCACTATGTCGTAATTTATCAATCTCATCATTGACCGATGAATCCTTCTCTATATAAGTATCGGTAGATGGAACATAGGCCTCTGGCTGATAATAATCATAATAGGAGACAAAATATTCCACGGCGTTATGTGGAAAAAACGCCTTAAACTCACTATATAACTGTGCTGCTAACGTCTTATTATGTGCCAAGATCAATGTCGGTTTATTCAAATTCTGTATAATATTCGCCATTGTAAATGTCTTACCTGAACCAGTCACTCCAAGAAGCGTCTCAAACTGATTCCCATCTTGAAATCCTTTGGTAAGCTTCTCGATCGCCTGTGGCTGATCTCCGGTTGGCTCATATTCTGATACTAATTCAAAATGATCCATAAAACTTCTCCCTTATGAAATGTCTCTTATCTTTTCATCTATGCATGATTATAACAAAGTAAGAAAAAAAAGTACAGAACAATTCGAATGTTTGTTCTGTACTTCTTATTCTGATCAAATTTTTCTTTTTTATTATGCTTCACAACTTGTTAAAACAATAACTGAAGTCCCATTGCAATGATCCACATATATGCACAGGTCTTAGGGATCATTAATAATCCAACCTTTGGTTTTGTTTTACTGAATAAAGTTACTGGAAGATAACAGCCAAAAGAAATAATGATAGCTGCAACCATCCTTGTCATATGATATCCATAGGTATTTCCAGAAATTACATATAGGAGGATCACTCCTATCCCAGTAACTGCAAAAACTGCATTTCTGATAATAGATAATCTCATATTTCCTTCATCTGTACACCAGTTATTCTGTGGAAGCAGACATATCACAATTCTGACTATCGCTGATATCCATATTATAACTTCAATGATCACTGGTATTTTAAATTCCGGGAATGTAAATTTCCAGATATACATCAAAATAATATAAAATATTGTCATTGTAATAGACGATATTTGTAATCCAATTCCCAACTGGCGCTTTATTTTATCGTTACTTCCATATGCTGCTCTTATAATTCTTGGCACCAGATGAAAAGCATCTCCTCCACAAAGTGTCAATGTTAGTATCCCGTAAAAAATAAATAACACATTTCCCTTTGAAAATACAAAAAACAAAATAGCAGCAATCAGATCAAAAATCAAATACGCTGCATCAAATATCGCTTCCATCACATCTGAAACCTGTGGTTTGTAATTATTTTTCATTTGCATTCTCCTTATATTTTCTTAAATGTTCTTCTGCATTATTACAGATCTTGTTAAATATATTGATACAGATCCGCTTTTCTTCTTCTGTTAATCCACTTAAAACATTTTTTGCAAACTGTTTTTGTGCGTTAAGTCCTGCTTCTACGATCAGTTCTGCCTTATCTAACAAAATAATTTCAATATGCTTTTTATTGTCTTTACTTTGTATTCTTTCAACAAGTCCTTTATTTTCCAATTTCTTTAACGAAGTTGAAACATGGGATTTTGTAGATTTTCTGATCTTTACTATTTCTGCAGCGGTATTATACTGAGGATTATCATGCAGGAACATAAGTATGTCATATTCCATCTGTGTTAACCCATATTGGTCACATACCTCGCCAGAAAGTAGTTCATAATAACTTGTGATCGTTTTATGCTTATCCCAAAAATACATCTCTGCCTCCTTTATCGTTCTTTTTAGAACGATTATAAAGTACTACTTCTGCTTTGTCAACCATTTATGACATTGTACCCACAAACAATTTAGAAATAAAATAAAGAAACGCTAGTTTTAACAATTGTCTAAACTAGCGTTTCTTTATTTAAAAACTTGTTTTACAGAAACTATTTAATCTTCTGACAAATTTCAATCACTTCTCCACAAGCACTTTCAATCTTGAAGCAGCGAGATCCTTTTTCCCAGAAGTTAAGGCTTATCTCAATTCCGTCTGATACGATCTTATATCCGTTTGCTTTGCAATATTCATAATCTTTTTCAAGATCAGATGAGCGATATGCGATATGGTCGATCCTTGTTGTTGCACCTCCTGGAAGCTGGTCTCTCTGAGAGATTTCATACATTTTTCCATCTTGAGGATTCTCAAGAAAATATACATTTCTTCCACCCATTCCAGGGAATTTTCCTGCAACTTTAAATCCTAATTCTTCCTGATACCATTTTGCGTTTAATTCTACATCAGAACAATGAAGTCCGATATGATCCATAGGTAAATTTAACATTTGTTTGACTCCTTTTTAAGGTGATTTAATTGTTTTACATGTTTTGTTTTATAATACAGTTCTTTCTCCTGTCACGATCTCTTTTAAATTGTCAACGATCTTGTCTACATCTTCCATCGTTGTTCCTGCTTTCAAAGAAAATGAAACAGATTCTGCACTTTCAGCTTTACTTCTTCCGATTGCTGCAAGAATGTTAGAATTTGTTCCGATTCCAACTTCGATTCCCTGTTCCTTTAATGCTTTCTGTACAACGGCCGCTGATACATTCTTAATTCTGATATTTAAATGATTCGTCAGATGATGATCTTTGTGTCCGTTTAATTCTACATCTTCAATCTCAGCAAAAATACGTTCACACATGTGATTTCTGACTGGACGGATTTTCTCCATAAATGTTGCAGCATTGGCTGCTAAACTTTCTGCCATATCTGACATCACGGTTAATGTTTCTTCGCTTAATGCAGTTTCTGACACATATTCTCCAGCTCCTGTGCTCTTTCTTACATATAAAAATCCTGCATTTCCAGGACCGCCAAAATAAGATGCATCTGCTGTCAGCATATCAATATGACTTCTTTCTACATTGATCGGCATTTTTCCAAATGCAAATGCAGCATCTGTGTGGAAGATCACACCTTTCTCTGATGTCATTGTTCCGATTCCTGTAAATGGCTCAGAAGTTCCTGTCTGGCAGTTTGCTGCTGTCACTGAAATCAGTTCCGTGTTTTCTTTCAGTTCATTTTCGATCATTGCTACTTCCACACGGCCGGTTGTGATCGGATCTAAATATGTCACAACAGCGTCTTTTCGTTCCAGTCTGGAACATTCATCCAATACTTCTGGATCTTCCATCGTCGTGATGATCACATGAGGACGTGCTTTTTTTGATGCTTTCACTACAGCTTTTAAAGCTTTTAAGTGGCCATCTGCTCTTCCAGATGTGAAATAAATCTCTTCCGGTGTTGCTCCGATGGATGCAGCGATCTTTTTACGTGCTTCGCTCTCGCAATTTTCCTTGCTCATCTTTGTTTTCCTCCTTTTATTTCTGTTTTGGATATAAAAATCTTTGATAAACAGATTTTATCTTTATTATAGATATTATTTTCTGCTATTTCAAGATTTAATGCATAATCCGTAAATTTGCACAAAAAAAGCATAGAACTTTTGGTAATATGTTCTATACTTTCTTTTTTTTATCTATCTTTGCAATTCTTATTTCTTCTGTAAGATAGAAATCGCTTTGTTTAATTGTTCGTCAGCTTTTGTCTTCGTATTATCTTTTACTTCGACATCTGGCTTGATTCCTTTTTTATGAATGTTATGTCCTGCAGGTGTGTAATAAGATGAATAAGTCAGTTTCACATAAGATCCATCACCAACTTCAAAGAATCCCTGTACGATTCCTTTTCCAAATGTTGTCTCTCCAACCAGCGTTCCGGCTTTATCATCTTTGATCGCACCAGAAAGAATCTCTGCTGCACTCGCGCTGTTACCATTAACTAACACGCATAACGACATATCAAGCTGTTCATTTTTCGTGTCTTTGTAATATTTCTTATTGCCATTCTTATCTTCGGTATAAACAATCGTTCCTTTTGGAAGAATCTGTCCTGCAATATCTACTACACTTGTCAGCAAACCACCAGGATTATCCCTAAGATCTATGATCAATTTCTTTGCACCTTGTTTCTTAAGACTTTTCAGTCCACTTCGAAACTGGCTGACTGTTACTTCATCAAATTCGGTAATCTGAAGATATCCGACTTTATCTTGTAACATCTTTGTTTCAACTGTTGGATTCTCAATCGATTGTCTTGTAAATGTATAAGTCTTTGATGTCTGGTTTCTTGTAAATGTTAATTTAACTTTCGTTCCTTCTGCACCTTTGATTTTCTTAACAATATCATCTAATGCATCCGATGTTTTTAATTTATAGTTTCCTACTTTTGTTAAAATATCCCCTTTTTTCAGTCCACTTCCGTCTGCTGGGCTTCCTTTCACTGGTTTCACAACTGTTATGATTCCTGTCTTTATATCCTGTGTAAGATATATTCCAACTCCATAATAAACACCACTTGTTGATTGTTCTAATTCCTTAAAATCATCCTCTGAATAATACGTGGAATAGACATCTCCAAGTCCTGCAACTAAACCTTTGTAGGTACAATCTTCCAACTCACTCTTCTTAACAGAACCTTTATAATATTTATCAATGATCTGTTCTATCCGATTGATCTTTCTTGCTGTCTGTAAGGTCGTACTTGGGATCGCATAGGCACGGTAAAGGAAAAATCCTTCCACAATACATACAACAACAAGTAGTCCTACAAGTATTTTTGAAAACTTCTTCATGAAATTAGTTCCTTTCTATTTATGTAATGACGTTATAAGTAATTTTGAGGATTTACATAATTTCCATTCTTTTTCACAACAAAATGCAGATGTGCACCAGATACCATACCAGTTGCTCCGGATTTTGCGATCGTCTGTCCTCCTGACACTCTTGCCCCTGAGGATACTAGAAGTTTGGAGCAATGCAGATACATCGTTTCCAATCCATTTCCATGACTGATCTTTAAATAATTGCCATTGTATGCATTATATCCAGCATCCACTACTGTACCAGAAGCTGCTGCTACGATCGTTGTTCCAGTTGAACATGGAATATCAATTCCAGCATGCAGTTTCCTGACTCCTGTAACTGGATGAATTCGATAGCCATACCCTGATGAAATACTATGACAAGACGGTACCGGCCAGATGAGATTTCCTGACGAAACTGTTGTTGATGGTGACGATGTCGTTGTATTTTCTTTCTTGCTTTCAGTCGTAGCCTTTGATGTTGTATTCTTTGATGCCGTACTTCCTGTCATATTCTTTTCTGACTGTGCTTTCGATGTCGTGTTGTCTGCATTACTGTCTTTTGCCGATGCAAGATCCATCTCTTCCTGTCGTTTCTCCTCTGCCTCAAACCATGCCAGTAACTCTTTATCAGATGCTAACTGTTTCTGGTAAGAAGCTAACTTAGATTTCTTCTTCGCAGCTGCCTGATCCAGTTTTTCTTTTTCTGTCTTTGCCTTAGCAGTCAAAGTCTTTGTATTTTGATAATCTTGTTTCAGACTCTTTGTTGCCATTCGGATCTTATCTTCCGTTGTCTGTAATTGTAGAAACATGTTACTGTCATATTTGGATATTTTTGAAACATATTCCGCTCTTTTTAAGAACTCCTGAAAATTATTTGCTTCAAAAATGACTTCCATATATGCCATATTTCCATTTTCATATAAAAACTTAATACGCTTACTCATGATCTTTGACTGATTTTCTTTGGATGCCTTTGCCTCTTTTAATTCCTGTTGTGTCTTCTTTAACTGTTTCTGTACAGAAATAAGCTTCTCTTGACATGCCTCATACGCATCATTGCTCTTTATCATTTTCTCATCAAGATCTTTGATCTCCTGCTGCATCTTGCGGCTTTGTTCTTCTAATTTCTTTGTTTCCTGTTTTACCTGTTGTTTTTTTGCTGCAGCAAACACTGTCGTCATAGGCAGATTCGAAGCGATCATGGCTGATATTAACATCATAATGATCCCCGCCTGATATCTTCTTTTCATGAGTTCCCCTTCCTAGACTTTTAAATACTTACGGATCGTGATAGAACTTCCAAGCAATCCGATCACGATTCCTACTATTAATGATAACGGAAGTAAGTATAACATAATCTGCTGGATCGGTACAAATTTCATAAAGACTGTAACAACATGAAACTTATCATTCATCCAGTTGATAATCCCTTCATATCCTGCAAAAATAATTGCTGTTGGAATCAATGCCCCAAAAATTCCTATGATCATTCCTTCTGCCCGAAATGGTGCTTTAATAAATCCATTCGCCGCACCGATCAGTTTCATAATTGAAATTTCCTCTTCTCTGACTGCAACTCCAATAGACACTGTGTTGCTCACGAGAAAAATAGAAACTGCCATTAAGATCAAAATGATCCCGCCTGCAAGATATGTTCCCATTGTATTGATCTTCGTCATACCTTCCGCCGCCCCTTCGGAATAACGGACTTTTCTGACACCATCAATTGTCTCTAAATGTGATACTACCTGTTTGTATGATTTTACTTCTTTTAATGTGATTTCATAGGAATCTGATTCTTTTAGCGGATTGTTCCCTTCGAATCCTTCCAGAAGCTCTTCATTTCCTTGAAATACATCCTTCTTATAGGTTTCCCATGCTTCTTCAGCAGATACATATCGCATCGTGGCAATATCTTCTTTTTTCTTTATTTCTTCCCCAATCTGATTTTTTCTTTCTGCAGAGATACCAGGTTCAAAAAAAACAGAAATTCCTACAGACTGTTCCATCTGCTGCATCGTTGACCTTACATTCAATGCTACAGCTAAAAATGTTCCTAACAAAAAGACACAAGCAATGATCGTTCCCAGTGATGCTAATGAAAACATCTTATTCCTGAAAATATTCCTTGTGCCCTCTTTGATTCCATATAAAAATCTTCTAAATATCATAGGACCCCCTTATCTCATCCTGTTCTATATGTCCATCTTCGATTAAGATCACACGTTTCCCCATCTCATTGACCAACTCTTTGTTGTGTGTAACAACTAAAACTGTTGTTCCACTCTTATTAATCTCTGAGAGAAGCTCCATGATCCCTTTGGCTGTCACAGGGTCCAGATTCCCAGTTGGCTCATCAGCCAGTAATAATACTGGGTGGTTTACCAAAGCTCTTGCGATGGCTACTCTCTGCTGTTCTCCTCCTGACAATTCATTCGGAAAAGCATTCATACGGTCTTTCAACCCCACCATCTCAAGCATATTCTCAACCTGACGCTTAATATATCGGTGTGGTACTTCCACAACTTGCTGTGCAAATGCTACATTTTCAAAGATCGTTCGGTCTTTCAGCAGACGAAAATCCTGAAATACCATTCCCATCTGCCTGCGGAACTTCGGCAGATTCCTCTGTGTCAGTTTCTTATAATCCTGACCGTTTACTATAATCTGTCCACTTGTCACATCAAGTTCTTTCTGTAAAAGCTTCATCAGGGTTGTCTTCCCTGATCCGCTCTTACCTACGATGAAAACAAATTCTCCTTTCGCAATGTCTAATGAGACATCCTCAAGTCCTATATTCCCTTTATTATATTCCTTCGTTACATTTTTTAATGTGATCATCATATTCTAGTCCATTGTATCCATATGCTTCATATATTTTACTACCATCAGTGCAATTTTAAATGCGATCGCATCCTCAAAATTCCTCAGATCCAGATTCGTATTCTTCTGAATCTTATCCAGACGATATACGAGTGTATTTCTATGAATAAACAACTGTCTGGATGTTTCTGACACATTCAGATTATTTTCAAAGAATTTATCAATCGTTGCCAGTGTTTCCTCATCGATAGAGTCTGGAGAATAATCTCCAAATACTTCGCGGATAAACATCTTACATAATGGAAGTGGCAGCTGATAGATCAGTCGTCCAATTCCTAACTGATTGTATGCGATCACACTCGCATCTTCATAGAAGATCTTACTGACTTCCAATGCGATCTGTGCCTCTTTATAAGATCTTGATACATCTTTGATCGTCTCTGCAATATTACCGATCGCAATCTTGACATCTTTGATGCCATATTCATTCAAGCCTTCTTTAATCTCTTTTGCATGCTGAATAAACTGTACCTGTCCTTCATTCCCATTCACTGGTGTTACATAAACGATACTCTTCTCATCGACCGCTGTAATAAAATCTGAATCTGCTCCGCTTTCAACCTCTTTCGTCGCTTCTAACAGATTCTGATCCTTCTCATATTCTGCCTGGATCAAAAATGCAACTCTTCTCTGTTCCACTTCAATATGCAGCTTCTTTGAGCGGTTATAAATGTCAACCAATAACAAGTTATCTCTCAACAGGTTCTTTACAAAGTTCTCTTTATCCAGTCTCTCCTTATATGCAGTCAAAAGATTCTGGATCTGCATCACTGCAAGCTTTCCGATTGTATATGCATTCTCACTCATTCCAGCAGCCAGAAGTATATATTCTAGTCTCTGGTCGTCAAAAATCTTAAAATATTGAAAACCATCGATCACCTGGCTCTCTGCCATAGAATCAGCAAATTCTCCTGCATGTTGTGCTAATGCTTCGGTTATCTCCATTGTTGTTACAACTATACGCCCTGACAGATCTAAAATACACAGATCGATCCCGGTTACTTCCTTCATTCCATTAATTGTCTCTTGTAATATCTGATTTGAAATCATCCTTTATCAACCTTTCATATTTGCCGTTCAACCTTTTCTTTTACTATACAGCATTTTACACAAAAAAAAAAGAAAAATTTAGTAATTTTTTTATATCATTGTCTATTTTACACAAATATTTGACAAAAAATCTTTATTCCATTGACCATAAATATCTCATTTTAACGATAATCCTTCCTATAGCAAAGAAAAACACCTCAATCGTTCCTGAGATGTTTTTCGTGATATTTTATGATGATATTTATGAATGTGTTTTAAATCTCGTCTTCTGATCCAACAATTATACAGATTCTTGCGCCACTGTCAACACTTCCAACTTCATATTCTGGATTCTTAAAATAACTTTTCAGATCCTGTCCTAAATCTTTACTTTCTACTATGATCTTTGTATGTGTTAAAACGCCCTGTCTGTTTGTTCTTACAGATCCTATGCTGTATCCGTCACTTGCCAGTTTATCTTTCCATCTTCCTGCAAGTCCTGAGATTCTTGTTGAATTCTGAATCTCGATCGTTATATTCTTTGAAGAAGATGCTGAACTATCAGATTTGGTTGTTGTTGACTTTTCTTCTGTTGTGCTTAATGCTGAACTTAAGTCTCCTTCTTCTGATAACATTTCATCAAAGACTCTCTTTGCTTCTTCTGTATCTAATTCAAACTTTCCATTGGATTCTGTTCCATCTAACACTTTGAAATTTAAGTTCTTATCCTTAATTCCATGCATTCTCTCAAGACTTGTCGCTGCTTCCTCATAAGAAGCATCTGTCTTCACCGCATCAAAATAATTCTGTGCATATTCACGATATTCGGATAATGTCTTATCATTCAATGCAGATGCAACTGCCACGCAGATTTCTCCTGTAATTTCTGCCTGCTTGTTCTTATCTGTAAAAATATCACTCTCACTTAATAATGAATAAATTGCTGTTCCATTCAGGCTGTTCTCCCCAGCACTTAATGTTACATATTTGTCTGTGGAATCTGTATAAGCCATTGCTTCATCAAATTCTACTTTGATATCTCCTGCCTGATTCATCAGTTTCACAAACTTCTTACGTGATATCAGTTCATAGGAGTTAATAGAAATTCCCAGTGTCTTCTCAACCTGCTGTCTTAATAACTTTCCATTCTTTCCTGCTGCTTTGATCACATCTGCAACCGTTGCTTTGCTAACGCTGGTTCCTAGTGTCTGTTCGACTGCCTGTTTTCCTTTCTTCGTCAGTTTAAGATTCATATCTTGTCTAAGTGGTACAAAAATCATCTCCTGATTCTTGTTATGATATATTCGGATCACAATGGAATTCCCTGTCTGGATCATTCCAACGTCTACTCTTTCTTTGCTTTCTTCTTTTAACTGTTTTGCGATCTCTGCTTTCTTGTCTTTCTTTAATTTATCTGTAAAATATGTCTTAAATCCAAAAAAGCTTGCAACTCCACCGATAGCTGTCACCAGTATCACTGCAAGAATCCTGGCAAATATGGCTTTGGCACCTAATTTGCTTCTCTTCTTCTCAGCCATGTTCCTGCTCCTTCCGTTTATAAACTTTGTTTAGTATAACAAATTATTCGATTTATTTCAACAATCCTCTATGTTATAATTCTGTATAATTGCCTTAATATTTTCTTAATCTGCAACATTTTTCATCGTTGATCAGATCGATCATATCAAGTGCTAAGAAATTTTATAAGATTTACGAGGTATTTTCTATGAAAACAGTACTCATCACTGGCAGTTCCAGAGGAATCGGACGTGAAACTGCCCTATATTTTGCACAACAAGGATGGAACGTGATCATCCACGGCTTCCGCCATCCTGAAAAACTAGAATCCCTAAAAAATGAAATTCTTGAAAAGAACGTGTCTTGCTTATCTTTTTGTGGAGATATCAGTGATCCTTCTTTTGTAGATAAAATGATCAAACAGTCTCTCCTTACTTTTTCTAAGATCGACTGTCTTGTAAATAATGCCGGAATCTCTCAGGTGGGATTATTTACAGATGCAACGGTAGATGATTGGAATCTGATGATCAACACAAATTTAACTTCTGTTTTTGCAACCTGTAAGAATATCGTTCCCCATATGCTTCATCACCATGAAGGGAAGATCATCAATATCTCTTCCATCTGGGGAGATACCGGAGCTTCCTGTGAGGTTTTATATTCTACAACAAAAGGTGGAATCAATGCTTTTACAAAGGCTCTGGCAAAAGAGGTTGCTGCAAGCAATATTCAGGTAAATGCGATTGCTTTTGGGATGATCGATACAGAGATGAATGCGGAGTTTGATGAAGAGGATCTTGCCTTGATCAAGGAAGAAATCCCTGCGGACTATATTGCCAGTCCAAAAGAAGCCGCACAGATGGTTTACCATGTGGCAACGGCACCTGCTTATATGACAGGACAGGTTATTACATTCTCTGGGGGATGGTATTAAATTTTAATTTTTGTGTGTTGGCCAACTGTAGATTTCGAGTATATGATAAAAAATAAATAAACGATCGGAAGAGCAGC
>JAXJNA010000041.1:0-6181 GCA_036312945.1 Anaerostipes hadrus | reverse complement strand
TTCAGGTATTTAGAGAAAAAATGAAAGATAGCATGTGAGCAACGATCGAATTCCATAGGAGTTTTGATGGAATCGCAGCTGGATCGGGCGATTGTTTGAGCGTCAAAGACTACTGGTTTTAGTAGCTTTCAACGCGAGTTATCGCAGGAGATCCAGCGGATAAGCGTTCTGTCAAAACTCCGTCAATGGAATTCGTGTTGCGCATATGCTATCTTTCATTTTTTCTCTAAATACTCGATGACCTTCAACTCATACAATTAAAAATCTAATTGAACTGTGGTTTATCATAAGTAAATGACACATCTGATCTATAAACACTACGGAACTGATCATACATGATCGTAGCGATCTGTTTTGCATAGGATGGATCTGTTGCGTATTCGTGCCACAGATAATTGATATTTGGGTTGTAGCGGAATTTATAAAGTGTATTCTGATGATAAGTCTGATTATGGATATAGTCTTGGCTTACATACTTAGCAGCGCCATAAATTGCTGCATCTACACTTGTCCAGCCTTGATAATATGCATAGCTGAATCCGCAAAGCTGAGGATTACTATCATAGGCTTTGATTCCGTAGAGGTTGTACACTGTCTTCTTAGAGATTGTGGATGTTATATATTTTCCATTGACGGTCTTAAATCCTGTGACATTTCCAGAACTATCTTTCACGACAGAACTTCCAGAAACAACGGTTGTGATCGCTTTTCCCTGAGATAAGGTGCTTGTACCATATCCAGTTTCAAGAATTGTCTGGCAAAGTAAATATACTGGATCGATATTATACTGTTTTGCAGCTGCGATCAGGACATTTCCTTTATTTCTTAAGACACTGTTTGATCTTAATTTACTATTTAATAAGTTGTTATATGCAGTTGGATCAACTTCACGGTATGTATCCAGTGTTAAGAACTGAAAATTATTTGTTGTATCCTTTGAAGGATCGATGTAGCTTGTGTAAGTTGATGTACTGATGCTCTTGCCACCATAAGTTGGATGTTGTTTCTTCTCTGCAGTTACATAAGCTGATAAACTCTTATTGTAATTTGTATACTGCACAGAACCACTTGGTTGTGTTTGGACCTGTGTTGTTGAATCTGAAGGAATGACAGGCTGTGTGATATAGATCCTCTTTGAAGAAGAACTATATTTATAATTTAATCCCAGTCCTTTGACGATCGCATTGGCAGGAATTAAGATGATAGTCTTCTTTGTCTTATAATATTTTACTTTTGTAGGGGCAACGCTGAAGGTTTTCTTTACCCCATTTAAATAGTATGTACGTTTTCCTACATAAGCTGTCAGTGTGTCATCGCCATTCTTAAGGATCAGCTTTCCACTGCTCTTAGAATAAGTACGTTTGACTTTTGGACCCTGCTTTACAAGATAGTCATAATAAGGGATCATATTGACTTTATTGATCTGAATGCCAACATATTTAGAAGACAGGTTTTTATTTGCATAGCTGACGTGTAATTGTTTCCCTTTATAATAACGTGTTTTGCCGCTGTAGCGGATCTTAAGACTTGCTGCCTGTACAGAGTTTGCAGGTACGATACCGCCGATACATGAAGCAGTTAGTGCTGCAGCAAGTATTTTTTTATAATACATTGATACTCCTCCTTTTATACTCTTCTAGAATAGCACAAGATTCATGAAAACTCAATAAATATGTAATAGAAATGTAACAAAAAACAGAGGATAAGGTTTGACAAAGGAAGAGAACTTTGCTATTATAAAACAAGCACTTTAGCATGGTAGTGTGCTGATTGAATAAAATATATAAAGGAGCGATAAAGTTATGAAAAAGTTTTTAGTCGGGTTATTAACAGTCGCACTTGCAGCATCTATGCTCGTAGGATGCGGTAAGAAAGAGGAAAAGAAGAAAGCAGATAACTCATTGAAGGATGTACAGTCTAAGAAAGAATTGATCCTTGGATTAGATGCATCATTCCCACCAATGGGATTTACAGATAAGAAACAGAATATCGTAGGATTTGATATTGATCTTGCGAAAGAAGTTACAAAGAGAATGGGCATCAAATTAAAATTACAGCCGATCAACTGGGATTCCAAAGAACAGGAACTTGACACAGGAAAGATCGATTGTATCTGGAATGGTCTGACAGTCAGCCCAGACAGAAAGAAAGTTATGTTATGTTCTGAATCTTACATGGATAACCATCAGGTATTAGTTGTTCCAGCAAACAGTAAGATCAAATCTTTAAAAGATGTCAAGAAACAGACAGTTGGTGTACAGAAAGGATCTACAGCAGCAGATGCAGTTGACAGCACAAAAGAATTAAAAGATGCAGATATCCAGTTATTAGGAGATAATGTACAGATCTTAAATGACCTTGGAAATGGTTTAGATGCAGCCGTTATGGATGAAGTTGTAGCTAAATATTACACAAAGAAAGATGCTGGTAAATACAAAGTATTAGAAGACAGTGTAACAACAGAAAAATATGTGATTGGATTTAGAAAAGATGACAAAGCACTTTGCAAGGAAGTGATCAAACAGTTAAAAGCAATGGCTAAAGACGGTACATTAAAGAAGATCAGCACAAAATGGTTTGATGAAGACATCACAACGATCAAATAAAAATTTTAAGGAAGAAAGGGCTTTCGTGCTAAAGCCCTTTTTCCATTTATAAAAGTATTATAAAGGAAATAACCCGTCCCTTATAAATATAGATGAAATAAGTAACATAGGAGTAGAAAATTATGGATGGAATACAAAGTTTTCCAGAGATTGTAAAGTTATTAATTGAAAATGGTCTGCAAGCAACATTAACATTGTTCTTTCTGACTTTGATTTTTGGATTGATTCTTGGTATGATAATTGCTAAAGGAAGAATGTCAAAGCTTCTGATCATTCAGATGCCGATCCGATTCTTCTTACTGATCATGCGAGGAACACCGCTGATCCTGCAGTTATATGGATTCTATTTTGGATTATATTATGTTGCAGGCTTAAGCCTTGACCGTATGACAGCGGCGGTTATCAGTTTTTCCTTAAACTATGCAGCATATTTTGCAGAGATTTACCGAAGTGGTATTCAGGCAATTCCAAAAGGTCAGTATGAAGCAGCGAAAGTATTAGGATTTAACAGATCACAGACATTCTTTAAGATCATTTTACCTCAAGTTGTAAAGATCATCACACCATCTCTCGGAAGTGAGTGTATGACATTGGTTAAGGATACATCCTTAGCTCATGTTATTGGTGTTATGGAGATTTACGTTGTGGCAACAAACCAGATGGCACGAAGCCGTGGAATGATCTACCTTGTTGTAGCAGGTATTTTCTACCTGATCATGAATGCCATTGTATCAAAAGTATTCTCAGTCATTGAGAAAAGAATGAACTATTATCGTTAGGGAGGAAAGAAGATGAGTATTTTATCCGTTAAAAACTTAGAGAAGAAATTCGGAGATCTTACCGTATTGAAAGACATTTCCTTCGACATCAATGACGGCGAGATCATTTCGATCATTGGATC
Source organism: Anaerostipes hadrus (assembly GCA_036312945.1). Taxonomy (GTDB): domain Bacteria; phylum Bacillota; class Clostridia; order Lachnospirales; family Lachnospiraceae; genus Anaerostipes; species Anaerostipes hadrus_C. The sequence goes on along the minus strand of JAXJNA010000041.1, from coordinate 2,674 downwards.
ATCAGGATCAGGAAAATCAACATTACTGCGTTGTATGAATCAGTTAGAGACGATCACATCTGGAACGATCACGATCGATGGAAAGACACTGGTTGAGACAAAGAATGGAGCACCAGTCTACGCAGGCAAAGATATTTTGAAAGAAATTTTAATGGAAACAGGATTTGTATTTCAGAACTTTAACCTGTTTCCACACTATAGTGTTCTAAGAAATGTAATGGAAGCCCCTGTATGTGTTGCAGGAGTGCCTAAGAAACAGGCAGAAGAGAAGGCAAGGGAGCTGTTAAAGAAATTAGGTCTTGAGACAAAGGCAGATGCTTATCCATGTGAATTGTCCGGTGGACAGTCACAGCGAGTATCGATCGCAAGAGCATTAGCATTGGAACCAAAGATCTTGTTCTTTGATGAACCGACTTCTGCACTTGATCCAGAGCTTACTGGAGAAGTATTAAAAGTCATCAAATCACTGACAGATCTAAATATCACGATGGTGATCGTCACACACGAGATGGCTTTTGCAAAAGAAATTTCAGACAGGATCATTTTTATGGATAAAGGAGTCATCATTGAAGATGCATCTCCAGATGAGGTATTCAGTTCTGACAATGAAAGAACAAGAGAATTCCTTGGAAAATACCATGATGTAAACTAGAGACGATAGCAATTGCTAGAAGGGAGAAAAAACGATGGTTAAAGATATGCCGAATAAGTTTTCAGAGGTAACCCCTGAGATTGAAGAACTGGCTAAGAAATGTAATAAGAAGATCGATGAAGAGTTATTTGCAAAATATGATGTAAAAAGAGGTCTTCGTAAACGTAATGGTGAAGGTGTCCTTGCAGGATTGACTGACATTTCCATGATCAATGCTTATACAATGATCGACCGTGAAATCGTGCCGTGCGAAGGTAAATTATATTACCGCGGAATTGATATCGAGGATATCGTAAAGGGATTTATCGAAGAAGATCGTTTTGGATTTGAAGAAACAGCATACTTACTGTTGTTTGGAGAACTCCCAAATAAGGACGCATTAAAACAGTTTGAAGGAATGCTTGGAGAATACAGACAGCTTCCTACAAACTTTGTAAGAGATATCATCATGAAAGCACCAAGCCGTGACATGATGAATACATTAGCACGAAGTGTCTTAACATTATTTTCATATGATGATAATGCAAGTGATATTTCATTGCCAAATGTATTGCGTCAGTGTATTCAGCTGATCGCATTATTCCCTGTACTTTCTGTGTATGCATATCAGGCATACAATCATTATGAGAGAGGAGAAAGTTTATTCATTCATCTTCCAGATCCAGAACTTTCTACAGCAGAGAATATCCTTCATCTGTTAAGACCAGACAGTAAATATACAAAACTGGAAGCAAAATTACTAGATATGGCGTTAGTGCTTCATGCAGAGCATGGTGGAGGTAACAACTCTACGTTCACAACACACGTTGTATCATCTTCAGGAACAGATACATATTCAGCGATCGCAGCAGCCCTTTGCTCATTAAAAGGACCAAAACATGGTGGAGCAAATATCAAAGTTGTACAGATGTTTGATGACCTGAAAGCCAATGTCAAAGATTGGAGCAATGAAGAAGAAATTCGTGAATATTTATTAAAACTGCTGAATAAAGAAGCATTCGACAAAGCAGGATTGATCTATGGTATGGGACATGCAGTTTATTCATTATCAGATCCACGTTCCAAGATTCTTTCACGCTTCGTAAAACAGCTTTCTGAAGAAAAAGGAAAAGAAGAAGAATATCAATTGTATACAACGGTGGAACGTCTTGCCAAACAGGTCATTGGTGAGAAGAGAAAGATCTACAAAGGAGTCAGTGCAAACATCGACTTCTACAGTGGATTTATCTATAGCATGTTAGGATTACCACATCAGTTATATACACCATTATTTGCGATCGCACGTATCGTAGGATGGTCAGCACATCGAATGGAAGAATTGACGAATGGTAACCGAATTATCCGTCCAGCATATAAAGCTGTAGAACCAAGAAAAGAATATACACCGATCAATGAAAGATAAATAGTGATTGAATGACGAAAATTATTGGTGGAATATTATAAAAAGAGATCATGTGCCTGCAACCCACTCGCGTTCGGACTCCCACGTAACTGTACTAAGCTCCTGAATGGTCTAACGACCATCCACTCGCTAAGTGCAGACGTGTCCGTACGGTTGCCGACCCATGATCTCTTTTTATAATATTCAAATAATTTACGCGATTCAAACCACTACATAGTGTGCATGTTAAACGATATTGGTTAATAATTTTGTATTCGTTAATAGACAGTTTTGGAACTTCTGCCAAATAAAATTATAATTCATAATCAATATCGTTTAATATGCTTTTGCTTGAATTTTCTTAATTTTATGATTGAAAGTCTTCAGGTATTTAGAGAAAAAATGAAAGATAGCATGTGAGCAACGATCGAATTCCATAGGAGTTTTGATAGAATCGCAGCTGGATCGGGCGATTGTTTGAGCGTCAAAGACTACTGGTTTCAGTAACTTTCAACGCGAGTTATCGCAGGAGATCCAGCGGATAAGCGTTCTGTCAAAACTCCGTCAATGGAATTCGTGTTGCTCACATGCTATCTTTCATTTTTTCTCTAAATACTCGATGACCTTCAACTCATACAATT
>JAXJNA010000040.1:0-56880 GCA_036312945.1 Anaerostipes hadrus | reverse complement strand
TTCAAGAAGCACTAGCTTCTTTATCCTTGTTAATTACTGTTCTCTATAAAGAACGTTCGTTGATTTTTACTAAAATCATCTGAAAAATTCATTAGAATTTTCAAGGTTGTCTTATTGTTCAGTTGTCAAAGATCTTTTTTGTGATCTGCTTCGTATAAGAAGCTTTATCATTATATCACTTTGTTCTTGGCTTGTCAAGAACTTTTTTGATTTATTTTGTTGACCCGTTCTTCATAAGAACCGCAGCAACTTTTACATCATATCATGTTCTTTCTTGTTTGTCAAGAACTTTTTAATTCTTTTTTTGAAACATTTTCTTCAAATCCTTTTGAAATACTATGTTTCTCTCTGTCTCTCACAGACAGCTTAAATATAATATCATGTCATTTCTTTTATGTCAACACCTTTTTTCATTTTTTCTATTTTTATTTGAACAACAACAAAAAAAGGTATCTTACGAATAAATCTAAATGACATTCATAAGACACCTTTTTTATTATTGTAATAATTTCTGTGTTTCTATCTGTATCTGCTGTTTAATCATCTGCTCTAGTGGATTCGTCTCCACCATTGTCTGCATAACTTCACTTCCGCCAACGATCTGAGCATATTCAGATTCCATTCCAACATGTGGCATCAATGAAATAAAAAATACAACTACCATAATGATCAAGGAACCTTTTATCAATCCAAGTGCTGCTCCTGCCACCTTGTTGATAAACCCAACGCCTGGAACCCTTGTAACTTTATTCGCAAAACGTATTACCACTGAAAAAATAATTTTACATACGATCATCAACCCCATATATGCAATCATATATGCAATTCGATCTGTAACAATCGTTCCCTGGATCTCTGGTACATTTTGAATCACTATTTCTTTAAAATATGCAGCACCTTTATAAGCGATCGCAAAAGTTAAAATCCATGATGCAAGATTCAGCATACTTTTAATAAGTCCTCTTCGATAACCTATGATCATCTGCAAAACCAAATAGATTCCAAAAACAGCTACGATAATTTCTCCCATATGTACTCCATTCTAGTATATCTCCGATAAATTTGTACTATTTTCGTACGTTATCAGATATTTCTGTCTTTTTCCTGTTTGTGAAATATTGACAATTCGTTTCTTAAAGTCTTTCTCAAACATTTCATGTCCGGCAAAATTCACAATTGAACAATGATAATTTCCAGCCAACAATAATTCTTTCTCTCCTAATAACAGTTTATTATATTCTGAAGAGAATTTATGTGACATCAATTTTCTTCCTGTTTTATTATACACGACTGCTTCATATTTTTCTTGATCTGTTTTTTTCTGATTTTCAAATACTAATGCCGCATAATCGTCATTCACCGCAACACTGCTCACATCTTTATCAAATGGTATCGTTTGCTTTTTAGAAATTGTTTTTCCTACTTTAAAGAAAATCATCTGATCATCTCCAATCGCCACAGCTTTAGAATCACCCATAAAGCTCACTTTCGGAATTACCGTATCTTTAAAATCAAAGCCACCGATCATCTGATCTCCACTGTCTTCACCTTCCTGTCCAAAATTATACAGTGCAACTCTGCTTTTTACATTAATCCCATCAACGACAAGATAAGTGACCAAAAGATTTTGTCCATCCGATGACAGATCAATATCCATTGGATATCCATTTTGATCAGATGTAACTTTGATACTTACCAATTTCTTCTGTGCTGCATCATACAATTCTATATAATTTCCATTATCACCGTGAAGAATTAAAGCAATTACACCTTGTTTCGCCACTTCCAAATCTACGATTGGATAAGATACACTAAATTTTTTCATCTGTCCATCTGAATCAAGTAACGCAATCTCGTTCCCATTCTTGGATGCAACTACAATATAGTTCCCACAATAAGATGCCTGTGGATTCTTAATGGAATATGTTTTATTCCATTTTTCATTTCCTTTTCCATCTAAGAAAGAAATCCCATCTTCGCTGTAACAGATCGTTCCATTCTTATATGCAAATGACTGAAATGATTCTGTCAGCTCTTTTGTGATCGTTTTTACAACCTTCATCCTGTGATATGTCCGATAGCGATATGCAAATATTGTACATATACATACAACCACAAACGCTATGATCAATCCCATACGATATTTTTTCTTTTTTTCTCTTAGAAATAATGCATTCTGAATATTCTCATTGGAATTGACATAAAGAGAAAACCCTGATTTCGTCTTTTGTTCCATAAAATACCTTCCATTTTCTAATCAATCATCATCTCTGAATACAGGTAAGTATACCTTATTCAATGAAATGTGTCCAGTCTCCACACTTTTCCTGTTTTGAATATCAGCGAAGAGTTCCCGGAATGACCAGCTTCTGTCCTGGATAAATCTGATTTTCGTCAGACAATGCATTTGCTTTTTTGATTCTTTGAACAAGTTTCTGGGTCCCATATACTTTTCGACTGATCGATACTAACGTCTCTCCACTTTTTACGGTATATGTATAAGACTTATATTGCCCAGAACTTGCTTTTTGGGTTTTCTGTTTTTGCTTTGTCGTGGGTTGTACTCTTTTTTGTTCTTTTTTATGTGTTGAAGTTTGCGTTGCAGTATCTAATGTTTTTGTTATTTTTACACTCGTTGTTGATGATGATTTTGTTGAAATTTGATCCGATACCCCTTTCCCCATCGTATGCACCGCACCATTTACAACCTCTTTAAAATTTATACTTTGATCTTGTCCAGCATAATAATACATCGTACCTCCCATGATCATCATGATCGTAACTGCTGCTGCCGTTGAAATATTCCGAATCCTTCCTTTTCTCTGATTACTCTTAGTCTTTTTGGATATCTTTTCACGAAACTGCCGGATCAATTTCTCATCTCTTCGACTTTCCATCATTTTTTCATATGTCTGCACCTCTTTTATATCTTGTCTTCGTTCCACAAGATAATTCTGCATCATCGGATTTTTTTCATAATATATATAGTATCCATTTTGCCTTGAGAGATCTTCTCCTCGAAAAACATAGAATGCATCTTCTCCTTCCAGATCATCCATCATATATAACACTTTTCCTTCTCCTGGAAAATTTTCAAAGTGTGTCTTTTTTATTTTATCATTGAGCCGAACCGAAAATCCCATTCTTAAAAGTGCCCATCCGATGACATCCAGACCAGAAAACAATCGCTCCTTCTGTTGATATATCTCTCTCCATACTTCATCATCAAATACTGTTTCATCAAGATCCAATTCCAGATTCTGCCCCTCGATCGCTCCTCTTATAAAAATAACAAGATCATTTCCAATCTGCTTTTTCTCTCCAAATAAAATCGCTCCTCTTACATATGTATTTTTGTCCATGGATAAAGAATTTAAAAATGTTATAACGTAATCTTCAATATATACTTTTGTGTGTCCTGCTGGACTTCCAATCTGCCTGATATTTTTAGGCAACTGCTGCTCTGTTTTCACGAAAAAACCTCCTTTTCTTCCATTTCACAAAAACCTTATCATAAAGAGATAAAAATTTTTATCAAACAACGTCGAGACGTTAAAATTTTTTTACATACTTCTTTTCTTTTTGTATACACTAAAAAGAGAATTTAAATCAGGAGGACGATCTATTGTTAAAAAAAATATCTTACTATCATCCAGATTCCCCTTATGCCCTTATGAAATTTCAAAATGATCTGCTACATTATCTCAGAATAAAGCATAAAAAAAATCAGCCCCTCGTCATTGTCTGTATCGGTACAGACCGCGCGACTGGTGACTGTCTTGGACCACTCGTTGGTCAGGCATTGCTTCCTTCCCCTCAATATTCAGTTTTTGGAACTTTAAAAGAACCTATTCACGCTAAAAATCTCAATCAAACTTTTAAAGAAATTTATTCCGTCTGCCAAAATCCTTTCATCATCGCTGTCGATTCCTGTCTTGGTTATGCACAGCATGTTGGATGTATTACACTCTCCCCTCTCCCACTGCTTCCTGGCCGAGGTGTTTCAAAACAGCTCCCACCGATCGGGCAATTATCAATCACTGGCATTGTAAATGTCTTTTCTGATTCCGTTTCAAACGAATCTGTCATTCAAAACACTCGGCTTCACACCGTTATAAAATTAGCGGATTTTATAACCAATGGTATAAAATCCGCTAATATCCCTTCTATATATCAAGTTTCATGTCTCCATCCTTGATCACTCCGGCTCTACGCATCGCTTCCGAAATAAAATATGTCAAAAATGCAGGAGCTATGATCTGCATGACCAGTATCATGACAATAACAGTCACCGCAGAAGTTCCTCCTGTTGTCATCGTCTTATATGTCATCATTGGTCCCACAAACCCTGCCGTTCCCATACCAGAACCAATTGCATTATTCGTCATTTTTAAAACTACAGTAGAGATCGGACCAAGAATGGCACTTGTAATGATCGGTGGCAGCCAGATCAATGGTTTTCTTACAATATTAGGAACCTGTAACATCGATGTTCCTATTCCCTGTGCCAAAAGACCTCCAATTCCATTCTCCCGTAAACTAGCCGTCGCAAATCCGATCATCTGTGCACAACACCCAATCGTTGCTGCTCCTGCGGCAATTCCAGAAAGATTCAAAATAATTCCAAGTGCTGCCGAGCTGATCGGAAGGGTTAACGCCATACCCATCAATACAGAAACAACAATTCCCATCAAAAATGGCTGCTGTTCTGTTCCCCATCGAATCATCTCTCCGATCTGTTTCATGAGATCTGAAATATATGGTCCAACCGTTAGCCCTACGATTCCACCACATACGATCGTTGTTAATGGTGTCAAAATAATATCAAGCTTTGTTCTTCCAATGAAAATCCTTCCTATCTCTATTCCTATATAAGCAGCTACAAATGCTCCAAGAGGCTCTCCCGGACCGCTTAATAGGATTTTGCCACTTGAACTTACACTTCCATTCAATAAACCTGAAGCAAAAGCTCCGATCATCCCCGCACTTGCAGCAGATGCACATACAAGTGTTGATTCTCCTAATTTACTTGCAACTCCAATTCCAATTCCCGCTCCCGTCAATACTTTAGCAATCGATGCAACCATAACGATCATATTTCCTATATCTCCTCCTATGATCGTTCCGGCTTGTTCTAAAATCGTTCCAATGATCAATGTTGCAAATAATCCTATTGCCATTCCTGACAATCCCTCTATAAAAATCCGTTTTAAAATTTTCATGCTCCATCTCCCTTTTAATGCAGTGTTTTTTTTAGTATAACATACCTATTTTGCTTTACAAGAAACAAAAATACTTCTATACTAAGTCAAAAGAAGTAACTATTTACCAATTTATTAAGGCAGGAGTTTATTTATGTTTCGTATGTGGGGCAAGATTTTTCATGAAAATCATATGTTAAAAGACACTGTAATCTGTATAGATAGTGATCTGAATCGCACTAGAAAAGTATATCAAGCATTAGAGGAAATCTGTTATGAGTTTGATCTTTCCAAACCACTCTGGCTTGATCACAACAAAAACGACTTCATCCATCATTCTAAAACCCGCTTTGATTCTGATAGTTTTATAGAAGATATTGATTTTGATTTTCTCGAAATTCAAGTAATTGAAGAAGACTAAATAATTTTATATTTTCTTTTGAAATCGTTTACAAAACCACAAGACAAATGGAGATTATTTATATGAAGGGAAACGGTCACCCCACAAACAATCAGAATATTTCTGAATATGTTGCACTTTTATATCAGAAATACTCACATAAATTATACTGTAATGCTTTTCATTACACGTCAAATCCAAGTATTGCTGAAGATGGTGTTCAGCAGATATTTGAAAGAATTCTTTTACATCCTGACACAGCATTACATGTACCTGAACACGAGATTATCTATTATCTCTTTGCTATACAGCGTAATTTGATGTATACACTAACTATGGATGAATATAAAAATTCTCACTATCCTTTAGATTATGATGATGGTAACGATATCTCTCGTAATCTCATTGATCCTGAGGATCTGTTTATCCGTTATATTTATCTTGATTCTCTCAAGATCATTTTCTCAACACTAACACCCGATTTTCGTGATACTATAATTTTTCATTATTTCTATGGATTTAAATATAGTGAAATTGCATGTATGTTTCATATTTCTGAAAGAGCGGTTAAGAAAAGAATTGCTGTAGCCAAGAAACGAGTAAGAACTATGTTTCAAAAAGAGGATTTCCTATGAACAATACGAATAAGAATATTTTTTTATTTTCTGGTTCCCTTTTTTCTTCAAAAATCGGTTTAGTATATATAAGGGAGTGAACATTGTATTTTAAACGCATAATAATAACAGCAGGATTACCGATTACAAGATAACAACAGGCAGTCAAAAAAACATGACACCCTGCATTCGTCCGTATATAGAATATAATTTTCATTGATGACAGGTCTCATCTCTGCATCATATCTCAGATATAATGGATTTCTCTCTTATAAATTTCACAAATGTATGGATTCTCATCATCTCCATACAAAATACAACAGGTCAGAGATTAACACTCTGACCTGTTATTCATTTTCTATTTTGTTGTACTTCCAAAACCACCATTTCTAACTTCTGTTGCATCATCATCGATCGTAACACCGTACTGCATAAAGATTCCCTGTACCATGCCAGTCCCCTGTGCCACAGAAACTGTCTTACCTTCATTGGTGTCATTTGTTAATTTTACAAAAATGTGGCCTTCATTGTCAGAATAAAAATAATCGCTGTCAATAATACCGACTGTATTATTCATCTGAAGACGGAATTTAAATCCTAAACCACTTCTTGGGAAAATATTTAATACCCAATCAGATTCAATAAAAACTCGGATTCCTGTTGGAATCTTGATTGTTTCTCCTGGTTTTAATTCGAAATCAACCGGACTAAAAAAGTCATATCCTGCTGATCCTCTGGTTGCTCTCTTTGGCAATTTGATCTGATCATAGATTTCTTTGATTTCTTCTTCTGAAGCTCCTGGAAAACTATCATCCCAGCTTTCTTTAAACTGTTCAAAACTTACTTTATGAAACTGTGCTATCTTATTCATCTGTATCTCCTAATTATAAATGATATTCTGCGTATCTGTTAATATTTATAACGTTCCTTATTTTATCAAACTAACGAATTTCTTTCAATAGTCCGGCAGTTTTTTCAATCCTTCAAATCGATACCCCTCTTTTTTTAGGTTTATGATCACTGTCTCCAACGCTTCTGCGTTTGATCGCGATATATTATGTATGAGTGGAATCGCACCTTTATGCGTATATTTTTGAAAATGTTTTATCACATACTCTTTTCCTGGCTGTTGATCTACCTTAAAATCTACGTAAGCCATACTCCAGAAAATTGTCCGATATCCCATTTTTTTGGTTAATGCTAGTGTTCTCTCATTATATTCTCCCATTGGAGGACGGATAAAAAGATCCATATCATATCCTGTTGCTTCTTTACAATACTGTGCACAATCTATGATTTCCTGTTTATTATCGCGATCTGACAATGTTGGCATACTCTTATGATGCACCGTGTGATTTCCTACGATATGACCCTCTTTTTTCATACGCTTTACAAGCTTTGCTTCCTCTCTGATAAATGGTTTTGTTACAAAAAAAGCTGCTACAACTTTTTGTCTTTTCAAAACATTCAGAATTTTTGGAGTAAATCCATTTTCATATCCACAATCAAATGTTAGATAAATCTTTTTTTCTGTGCATTTGGGATCTACATAATATGCATCATATTTTGACAGATCTATTTTCTGTGAAACTTCTGGCTGCTGATGTTCTTCATTTCTTTTAAACCACCAACTTTCAATCCCTTGTGAAACATTTCCAATAGTCTTGTATATCTGTATTGTTGAATCTCGATGTGTATCCCGCTTTTTCTGCTCTTCGGTCTGCCCCCTGCATCCAATAAGTAATATTCCTGTTATACCAACTAAGATCATCTGGAAAATCATTCGATATTTCATAAAAGTACCCACACAACCCCTTTTTCTTATATGTATTATCCAATTTCTCACTTTATAAGTCTTTTATAAAATCTTTTAATATCTGCAGATCTTCATCTGTCAGCTGACATTCTCTGGAACTTGCGATCTCTCCCCAATGCTCTTCGATATTCTCTACCTGTTTCTTTTCTTTTTTTATCTCTTCTTTTTTCTTATTTTCTAAATTTTCTTTATAATTTTGTTTTTTTGTATAATTCAACATTCGATTTGGTAATATATTTTCCAAATAGTTGATCAGATTAATTTTTATTTTCCTCTTCATCTGATCCATTTTTGTTAAATAATCCATCATAAAGATGAAAATTCCACATACAACTCCAATGATTAAATTTCTTCCCCAGAAATTAATATCTGCATTCATTGCTATTCCACGAATAGCGCCCAGACATCCAAGACCTACACAGATAATTGCACAAAACCCTGGAATCTGTTCCAGGAAAAATGAATTTATCCCCAATATCTTGTCCGCTTCAAAATATTTATCCACAATACAGCTGATATTATTCACTTTTGTTTGCAGATTATAATAGTTTTCTATTTTCTTTTTTAATGTGCCGATCCAATACCGTTTTGGTCTCTCCATTTCTTCTGAAGATACTAACAATCTATGATAATTTGCCCAAACTATGACCTTAGTAAGAACTGCGATCACCATTGCTGTTATAAATCCTTTCATAAAAAAAGTTTCCCTTAACATTTCCATAGATACCACTCCTTTTCATCATATATATGTTACTTATGATTATAAAAGGATATCTATTGAAACTTAAGAGAAACCGTCCTACAAAGTTAGACTACATTCTGTCTAATATTCCAAGAACCAGACGAACAATGTGTTTTATTGCCGCTTTTTCAAATTCTTCGTAACTTCCTGCTGCTTCCTGATCTGCTTTATCAGAGATCGCACGAAGAATGATAAATGGAATCTGATTTAAATGTGCTGCCTGTGCCATCGCTGCACCTTCCATCTCTGCACAGTATCCATCAAATTCATTGATCAAATAATGTTTCTTCTTATTATCTGAAATAAACTGATCACCACTGACTACTCTTCCAACATAGCTGTGGATATCTGGATTCACTTCGTCACATGTCTTCTTGGCAAGTTCGATCAGATCTTTATCTGCCTCAAAATACGAAGTATCCATTCTAGGGATTTCCCCAACTTTATATCCAAAAACAGTTGCATCTACATCATGCTGAACTGCATCTTTGGAGATTACGATGTCCCCGATCTCAATGTCTTTATATAGTCCACCTGCAACACCTGTATTGATCACAGCTTTTACATCAAAACGGTCTGCCAGAATTTGTGTGCATAATGCCATATTTACTTTACCAATCCCACTCTGCACGATCACAACTTCTTTATCTTTTAACTTTCCACAATAAAAATCCATACCTGCACAGGTTACTTTTTCTTTTTCTTCCATGGCTTCGATCAGCTGGCTGACTTCTTCTTCCATGGCTCCAATGATACCAATCATATGTTATCTCCTTTTCTTTTATATTGATTTCAGTTTACGAGAAATCATAATTTATGTCAAATAAGAATCTCTTGAAATACAACCCCTCTTGCACTATAATTTGTTGTGTATCTAGGTATTTTACCAGATACTTAATTTTTGATATATATTTACAGGAGGATAATAGAATTATGGTATATAAAACAAAAGGAACTTGTTCCAGTGAAATTGAATTTGAGGTAGAAAACGGAATCTTAACAGATATCCATTTCGTTGGTGGATGTCAGGGAAATACAACTGGCGTCGCTGCATTAGCAAAAGGACTGCCTATTGATGAAGTCATTGAGAAATTATCTGGAATTCAGTGTGGTTTCCGTGGAACTTCTTGTCCAGACCAGCTTTCTAAAGCACTGATCGCGTACAAAGAAAATAATTAATCGGGGTGAAAAGATCATGAAACGAATCGTATTAACCGGTGGAGGAACTGCCGGACATGTTACACCAAATATGGCACTTGTACCGAAACTGATCGATGAAGGATATAATATTTATTATATTGGTTCATACGAAGGTATGGAAAAGAAACTGATCGAAGATATCGGTGTTACTTACTATGGAATTTCTTCTGGAAAGCTTCGCCGCTATTTTGATATTAAAAACTTCTCTGATCCATTCAGAGTTATCAAAGGATTTTTTGAAGCAAAGAAGATCTTAAAGAAACTTCGTCCAGACGTTGTATTTTCCAAAGGTGGCTTTGTCACTGTACCTGTTGTGATCGCTGCCAAGCAGCTCCATATTCCCGTGATCATTCATGAATCTGATATGACTCCAGGATTAGCAAACAAGTTAAGTATTCCTAGTGCAAGTAAAGTATGCTGCAACTTCCCTGAGACAGTAAAACTTCTTCCTGAAGGAAAAGCTGTATTAACAGGTTCTCCGATCCGTGAAGAATTATTTACGGGAAAACGTGAAGAAGGACTTCGTCTGTGTGGATTTACAGAAGAAAAACCTGTCCTTTTAGTTATTGGTGGAAGTCTTGGATCTGTTGCAATCAACAATGCGATCCGCAGTAACATCGATGCGTTACTTGAGAAATATCAGATCATTCATCTGTGTGGACGTAATAACTTAGATGAAAGCCTTGAAGGCAGAGAGGGTTACAAACAGTTTGAATATGTCAAAGATGAATTAAAACATTATTTTGCATGTGCAAATGTTGTTGTGTCCCGTGCTGGAGCAAATGCAATCTGTGAGCTTCTTGCACTTAGAAAGCCAAATATCCTGATCCCTCTTGGATTAGAAGCCAGCCGTGGAGACCAGATCCTAAATGCTGAATCTTTTGAGAATCAGGGATACAGCTATGTTCTTCAGGAGAAGGATGTTACAAGCGAAACTTTATTGAATGCTGTTAACAGCGTTTATGAAGATCGTGATAAATATATTGAAGCTATGAATCACAGTAAACTTGCAAATCCAATTGAGACGATTGTGAATCTTGCGAATCAGTTAGCTTCTCGAAAAAAGAAACGATAATTTTATCAATTACTCATAAGAAACGAGAGAAATTAAAATTTCTCTCGTTTTTTTATTTTTATATACTTTTATTTATAAAAGATTAAAAAAATAGCATATTTTTTAATCTTTTATGTTATACTCCTATTAGTATTAAAATTTTTTTACATTTTGAAAGGAAATCAGCTATGGATTATCACATTTTAAAAAAATATCGATATACAAACCGAAATCAATTTGAATCTATCTATTCTTCCCGATATGAAAATGAACTGGCATTCCATTATGATTTTGAAATTCATGGTTTTCCATGCTTTTCACTCCCAACTACCGAAATTTTAAATTTAACATCAAGAATCTATAAACTTACCCAGACTTTAATCTATTTAAAATCTAAACTTCCTCAGATTGCTCTGGAGCAATATACTCAAACTTGTCTTGTAGATGAAGTAAAACTTACAAATGAGATTGAAGGTGTAAACAGTACTCGACGTGAGATCCAAGATATATTAAATACACAATCGATCACAAAAAAAAATATGCGTCTTTATGGATTAGTTCAAAAATATAATTTACTAAAAAATTCTGAAAAAATTTCAATTCATAATTGTTCTGACATTCGAAATATTTACAATGAATTAGTGAGTGAAGAAATTAAAAATAATGATCCTTTGAATCTTCCAGATGGAATTTTTTTTCGAAGAAAATCTGTTTCTGTTTACAGTCCACATATGAAAGAAATTCACCGTGGAATATCTGGGGAAACTGAAATTATTGCCTGTATGGAAAAAGCTTTATTTATATTGCATAATAAATCCATTCCTCCTTTGATTCGAATCTCCGTCTTTCATTATCTATTTGGATATATCCATCCATTTTATGATGGAAATGGCAGAACAAACCGTTTTATAAGCAGTTACCTTTTGTCCAAGGAGTTAGATCCCTTGATAAGCTATCATTTGGCAAGAACAATACAGCAAAATATTTCCAAATATTATAAAAGCTTTGACTATACCAATGATATCAATAATCGTGGAGATTTAACTGGTTTCATTACAAATTTTTTGGAGATTATTCTCGAATCCGTTGAATCATTAAACGATTCTCTGGAAGAAAAAATAAATCATTTGCATTATTTTGAGGAAATATTACTATCAGATTTTAAAGATAAAACTGATTACGGAATTCTTCATTTACTATTACAGAATTCTTTATTTGGTCTAGAACCATTGTCCGCCAGAGAAATGGCTGAAATACTTGATAAATCTTATGTTACGATTAATAATCGTTTGAAGAAAGATTCCATCAAAACACTATTACGATCTGATATACCTCATAAATATGATTTGGATTTAGATATGTTAAAAACTTTATGATTAGATAACAACAAAACACGAGACTGCTATCTTCTATGGCAATCTCGTGTTTTTATTTTTCAGAAAAAACTATACGCTACTATTTATTTTTTCATTATTTCACTTTGCAAGATCTTACTGCACTGTATGCACCATAAACTTTAGATTTTCCTACTGTTTTGTATGCACGTACTTTTACAAAGTATTTTTTCTTTGCTTTTAACTTCTTGATGACTTTCTTATATGTCTTGTAAGATTTTACTGTGTATGTCTTTGCACCTTTGAAGTTTTTCTTAGTTGCGATCTGAATCTGGTATCCAGATACATTTTTATCTTTCTTCCATGTAACTGTTAATTTTTTCTTTCCAGCTTTTACTTTTGCTGTCTGCTTTTTCACAGTTACTTTCTTTGTTGTTGTTTTTGCAGCTGTTGTTGGCTGTGTTGCTGTTGTTGTAGCTGCAGGTTTTGTTGCTGTTGTAGCCTCTGATGGCTTGGTTGCTGTTGTATCTGACTTGTTTGTATATGTAAATTCTAATGTCTTATTATATCCAGTCGCTGTTACAACAATGTTATATGTACCTTCTGCTTTTAATGCATCTGCTGTTGTTACCAATGTTCCATCTTCATTGATCAATTTTACAGCTCTTTTTCCTGATGCTTCATATTCTTTTCCGTTAACAGATACTTTCTGAATATTTTTTACAAAGTTTGCAAAATCATCTGCCTGTACATCTTTCGCTGCTACTAATGCAGGTGCTTTAGCATTATTGTTATATACTGCCACAACATTATCTGTAGTTAAAGTAAAACTTGCGCTAAATGGTGCATATGTTGAGCTTTTATCTGTTACATTTAATGTATACTGTCCTGGTTTCACACCTGTTGCATCATATTTTAATGTTCCATTTTCAACGCTGACATTTGTTAACCCTTCTACTGCATACTCTGCAGCATAACCTTTTGGTAATGTTGGCAAAGTAACTTTTACACTTCCTGAAGTTACATCTGCATTTTCAACTTTAAATGCACTGGTATCAAATTTTACAGGAACATATGTATCATCAATATCATATTTCACTACACCATTTTCTGTATAATATGTTACTGCATCAATTGTTTTTCCCATCATAGATTTATAATGTTCTGCAGAAATTGGGCAACCATGAGCCTGTGCCTTTGTTGTAAATCCTGTTCCCCATGCAAATTCTGTCCCTTTCCAGATGTTTTCTACATGTCTTAATCCATATTGTGTTCCATCAGTTGTTGTGATCACTGCTGCAAGAACTTTCGTATTCTTACTGATCTTATCACTATCCGCAACCTTATCAAAGTTTAAATTTAATTGGTAATCTCCATAATTAGATGATGTCTTAAACTTCTCAATCGCTGCACCTTCTACTGTTTTTTTAGTTGCTGTGGTCTTGCCAAAAGAATAACTTCCTTTTTCATTTACAGTTAATTCTTTATAGTACGCTGGTGCTGTAGTACCTAATTCATAATATGAATAATCTGCACTTTCAAATAAAGCATCTTTGCCTTCATATTCTGTTGTTGTTTCTTTTCCTTTCATATTTACTGTAATTGAAACTTTAGAATTATCTGTAATTTTTGTTAATTTAGACAGATCTGTTCCTGCTTTGATCTTTACAGGATAAGTGATTCCTGAAATATGCTCTCCAGAATTGTCTGCATGATAAGATCCATTGGCTAACGCACTTCTTGTTTTTGCCTTTGTTGCTGAAGTTGTCGCATCCACTTTCACATCATTATTATTTAATTCTGCCTTATAAAAGTCAGCATATGGGATATTCATCAACACATAGATATCTTGTTCCTTATTCGTTTCATCTGCTTTAACAACAGCCACACCATTGTTAAATACTGCTGGCACACTTACAGGTCCTGCCAACATTGCAGCAGCCATAGCTACTGTTAAACCTTTTTTCCACATTCCTTTTCTCATGTGAACCTCCTTCAAGTTATAATAGTTAATAGCTTCATACAAAAATATAAGTACTGAAATATCTTTGTATATTTATCTTAATTTTTGCATATTTCGAATCTAATTGAGAATTTTTCGCATTTAGTTAGTTTTAGTTAACTGTCATTTTTTAAGAAAGGTGCCTTTATAAGTGATCAGACACCTTCCTATTTCGTCAATTATCTTACAAACTTTGTGCAAAAATACAGACTCCAATAAATAATACAAGCTTCAGGAGAATGATAACGATTTCGTTACCTTTTAATTTCTTACCTGAACCCAGATGGATGTTTTGCTTCGGACACACATCTACACATTGCATACAGTGGATACATTCCCCGCCATTCTTCTGGTCCCTTTTGATCTGATAATCTACAGGGCACTTGATCTCACATGCACGGCACTTTGGAATGCAGTTGTTTCGGTCTCTGTCGAGTACGGAAAACGGCAATACCGGTAACCATGCAAAAATTGCTCCCATCGGACATAGATATTGGCAGAAAAATCTTTCTTTAAGGCACATACCCACCAGTATAAGTACAAAGATGATCCATCCGGCTAAATAACCGGCATCTGGAATCTTACCTGTATACAACATGGAAAATACTTCCCAAGGACTGGTTCCATGGAACTTTTTTGTAAATCCTAATGCATAAATCAGCATTAAGACTAGTAACACGATGTATTTCATTTTCTGGAGTTTCCGCCCGACCTCTTCTGATACCCACGGAAGCTTCTTTTTTATTTTTTTCTGAACCCATTGGGAAAGGGCATACATTCCATCCCCCAAGGTTCCAAATGCACAGGCATATCCGCAGAAGAATCTGCCAAACAAAATGGTAAATCCACATAATGCGATCAGCATTACAAGAAATGCATTCTGCTCGATCGGCTTGCCTGCCCTGATCTGTTCGATCACATACCTCACACCAGAAAATGCTGATGTATATAATGCCGGCATCCATAGGAAAAAGATGATCTGAATGATCTGCCGGGTGAGGCGTCTTAAATCTCTCTTTTGTCTAAGGTTCATTATGACGCCTCCTTCAAAGCATTCTGTACAGCGGCAATGATACCTTTTGAGCTGTATGTTGCTCCGCTGGCTACATCAACATCGGCTGTCTGCTTTTGTTTCATTGTATCTATGATTTTTTTTGCATTATCAAAATATGCACTATCTTCATTTTTCGCTTCTTTGATCTGAATGTCATCGATGGAACCATTTTTTATGGTCACACTCACAACAATCTGACCTCCAAATCCCTGACCGCTGCCTTCATAAGTTCCGTCCTTCCATGAACCCGAACTATTATTCTCAGCTGCGATCTTCGCTTCTTTTTCTGCCCGGATCGTTGCAATATTATGATATGCAAAACATACTCCAACGATCAGCACAAGATTTAGAAGTCTCATTAAGAAATGCTTATATTGTTTTAATTGTTTCATATCTCTTTTTTGTTCCTCTATCTATTGGTTAATCTTTGAAATTGCGTTCTTGTATGCATTGATCAAGGCATTGCTTGAACATGTTGCTCCTGTTACCACGTCATAATTTTTTGAAGTATCCAATCCGTTCGCGATCAATTGTGGAACTACCTTTTTTTCTGCATCTTTATACCATGATTGCATGCTTCTATCTGACCATTTTATATTCTGGATTCCTTTTACTTTTCCATCAGATGAAACCACAACTTCTAGAGTAAGATCATATGCGTCAAAATCTCCATCTTCATCTGGTTCACATACAGCACTTCCTATGTATGTTTGATCCGTTGGTGTCGTTGGCACCACTGTTGTATTATTATCAGACGAATTATCGTTATTCGTATTATTATCATTTGTACTATTGTTCGTATTATTTGTTTCTACCGTAGTTTCCGTATCTTTTTTCGCCAAGGCTTTCTTTAACGCATCTCTGACTGCTTCCATGATACCTTTTGAACTATATGTAGCGCCACTGACTACATCAACTTTATCTGTATTAGCTGATTGTACCGCAATAATACTAAATGGCACTTCAGACCATGCACGTTCAAAATATGCTGCATCATCTTTCTCATTTTTCACAAGTTTGATCTCTACGATCTTGCTCTTCTTGATACGGACACTGACAGTGATCTTTCCTCTGAATCCTGTTCCAGTTCCTTCGTAAACACCATCTTTGTATGTTCCTGATACTTTCTCTGTTGTATCTTTCTTCGTTGTATCCTTTGTCGTAGATGTAGAACTGCTGTCACTAGACGATTTATTAACCGCTGCTTTGCTTAATGCATTTCGTACCGCTTTGATAATTCCATTGGAACTAAATGTAGCCCCACTGACTGCATCTACATTTGTACTCTGTTTCTTAACCATTAATGGAAGTAAGATTCCTTTTGCACGGTTAAAATACGCTGCATCATCATGATTTTCCAAAATTTTAATTGATTTGATCTTATTCTTTTTGATCGTCACAGAAACTTTTACAGTACCATGATATCCAGATGCTGTTCCAATAAATGTACCATCTTTGTATGTTCCTGATTCATCCGCTGTACCAACACTTCCTGCTGATTTCGCAGAAGATCCGGATGCTTTTGCGGATGATTTATCTTCTTCCCCTGTTAACGCATTTTTTACTGCCTTAATGATTCCATTTGAACTGTATGTTGCTCCACTGACAACATCAACTTTTAAGGACTGTTTTGCCAGAATATTTTTGATCACACCTGCTGATGCACGATTGAAAAATGCGGCATCATCGGAATTACTTAATACTTTGATCGCTGTGATCTTATGATCTTTTACAGTAACTGAAACTTTTACCAAACCACGATATCCGTTTGCCTGTCCTTCATAAGTTCCATCCTTGATCTTGCTTAGATCAATATCTCCGGCATTTGCTTTTTTTGTTTTCTTTTTTGCTTGTGTCGTTGCAGCTTCTACCTGATTCTCAGAATTATTTTTTGATTTTTCTGATTTTGGTGCCGTATATCCAAAAACACTGTTTCCAACCAGACTGATCACAAAAATCGCAGGCACAAACTGAATCAGATTGACTTTCTTTAACTGATCAATGATCTTCATTTTTGTTTTTCCTTCTCTCTTTCTATCTGTTAACGTTTTACTTTTTTACTACTGTAAAATCACTATCTGAACTAAAATGATCTTTGATTCCCTGTGAAATATATATCTTATTATTTTCATCAACAAGGATCATATTGAATTCTTTGCTGTGTTTCTTCCAGTAAGAAATAGCTTTATCCTTCCCCATAACAAACAATGTCGTTGACAATGTATCAGATAATGTACCATTTTTACTAATGATCGTTACTGATTTCAGGTCTTTTTCGGATGGTTTTCCGGTTGCTGGATCAATGATATGATGATATGTCTTTCCATCTTTCTCAAAATATCTTTCATATGCTCCAGATGTGATGACTGCTTCATCAGCAGCTTCATATGCACCGATCATACTCTCTGTATCATCTGGTGACTGTACTCCAACTTTCCATCGGCTTCCATCTGTTTTTGTTCCGATTGCCTGTACATTACCACCAAGACTGATCACACCTCTTTTCACACCATCCTTTTTATAGATTTTGGCAATTCTTTGTGATGTATATCCTTTGGCAATTCCACCAAGATCAATCTTCATATTCTTCTCTAATGTCACAACATTTGTTTTCTTATTAATTTTGATTTTCTGACTATTTACGTTTTTCAGAAGTTTCTGAATTTCACTGTCCGATGGCACACGGTATTTCTGTGTCGGGAATCCCCATAATTCCACGATCGGATAGATAGAAATATCAAAAGCATCATTTGATTCTTTTGACTTTTCCTTTGCAAATTCGATCAATTCTAATGTCTCATCAGATACTTTCATTTTTTTCTTCTGATTCAGCTGATAGATCTCACTGTTTTTATCTACCGCTGACCATAGCTGATCTAATCGCTCAATCTCACTCTTGGCATCATCCACTGCTTTTTGCGCATTCTTTCCATATGCTTTCAGATTCATATAGGTGTCCATGGCAAAAACTTGTGCACTTGCTTCCTGTGTACTTGCTTCACTGCTTGTCTCTGTCTTCTTTGCGTCCTGTTTCTTGGCACATCCGGCGAACGATAATGCCCCTAAAACACTGATTATCGCTATACATATTAACTTTTTTAGTTTCATTTATTTCATCCTTCTAGGTTAGTATTTGCTAACCTATAGTTTATAATTTTTTTCATTTTGTTTCAAGGATGGTAACTGAGATTTTTTTTCATTAAAGAAACACTTCGCCTTTCTATGGAAACTTTATGTAACAAAGGGACAAAAAAGGAACTGTCTTTTCTGACAATTCCTTTTTAATCCCTTTGTTATGTTCTATTCTAACCGTTATTTCTTAATCTCATAATATCCATTTGTCTTCTTGGTACGTTTGCTTACTTTGACATAATACATTCCTTTTTTCTTTGGAAGTTTGACTGTCTTTTCCAAATGTTTTTCAGATGTTTTTACTGTCTTAACTGGTTTTTTCTTACCTTTCTCATAGATCGTAAACTTAAATCCACCTTGATCTGCAACTGTTAAAATCTTTAATTTACTTTGCTTTTTGCTTGATTTTACAGATACTTTATACCAACGTGCTGCTTTTTCATTCATTGTATACATCTCTGTTGCATTTAGATTCTTTGCTTTGGATTTCTTATAGGCAACTTTCTTTTTAGCATAATTTTTTGTCGTATACAACATTGTATTGAGCTGCTCTTTTGGTGCTTTCAATACTAGGCGGTAGTTTCCTTTACTAAGTCCATAACCTACTGCAATCTGTGTTTCATCTTCGTTTGTTGGTTTAAATGACTTTGTTCTTCCGATCGTGATCCATTTTCCTTTTTCATTTTTCTGAATTTTATAACTTGTATTTCCACCATCTTCTACCATAGATGCAACGACAAAACCTGCAAATCCTCTTTTTGTCATTTTAAATGTGTGATAAGTTTCTTTTCCTTCACCTTTTTGCATATTGAGGTCGTTTTTTGCTAACCCGCCACATTCATTTTGTAATACGTAAGCTGTGATCAATCCTTCTTTACAGTTCTTTGGAAACTCTATATAATAAGTTTCTCCTGCATTTACCTGCGCCTTTACATAGGACAGTGGCAATTTCTTGATCATTTTCTTATTGGAATCGTATAGAATTGCTTCTTGTTTATTATCCCCAACAACTGCCAGTCCTAAAGCTCCTGATTCTACTGCAGTGAGCTTGATCAGTTCTGGATTTTTAAAATAATTCTGATCATAATATTTGATCCCGCCAGTCAGCGCATAATATAAAGCATCTTCAAGAGTTCCAAATTTGTACGCTTTAATTTCTTTTTGATTCCATTCTGCCGGCTCTGTTTTTCTTGCTGTTTTCTTCATTACTGTTTTACTAGGAAAATATGATGTAGCTGCTTTTGATGCTAAACCATCCGCTGCTGATACTTTTGCCTGTGGACACAACATCGCTGCTGATATGACTGCTGCCATAAGAATACGAAATGACCTGCTTTTCTTTTTTATCATCCTGTTTCCCTCCTTGTGATTCTTAATATGTATACGTTCCCAAATAATATGCCCCTGTTGTTTTGCTTGTAAGTTTCGTAACTTTCACATAATACGTTCCTTTTTTCTTTGGAAGTTTGACTGTCTTAACTTTATCATTCTTTGTGACTCTTACTGTTTTTAACCGTTTTCCTTTTTGATAAACACGGAATTTAAAACCTCCGCCCACAGAATCTTTGGACAATGTAACTGCTTTTCTTTTTTTGGTAGATGAAACAGAAACCTTATACCAACGGGCTGCTTTTTCTGTGGAAGTATATATACTGTCAATATCTGATTTTAGATTGATTGCTTTGGATTTCTTATAAGCTGCCTTTTTCTTTGATTTGTCCCTTGTATATTCTACATTAATGATCTGATCTTTTGGTGTTTTTAATGCCAGACGATATTTTCCTGCCTCTAATCCATAGAGCACTATACTGTCATATTTATCTGGTTTTACCGTTGTGCTGTATCCGACTTTTTTCCATCTCCCATTTACATTTTTCTCAATGTATACTCCAACTTTTTCATGTTTCTTTCCGATGGATGTAATATCAAATTGTACTTTTGAGCGTTTTGCTACAGAAAATGGATGATAGGTTGTTGTCCCTTTTCCAAGTTCATAATAACTTTTCTGATTCGCCATGGAAGTAAATTCGGTTTTGATCACACCAGTTAAAATGATCACTTTGTCTATCTTCTCTGGCAGTTTTACATAAAATTCATCTCCTGTTTTCACGATACCTACATATTCTTTGTCCCCGCCATCATTTAAATTATTTACTATAATTCTTTTCTTTGACGCATCATATACTGGTATTTTTGTCTCATCGTTACTTACGACACCAACCATAAACAGCCCTGGATCTGCAACTTTGATCTTTACCCAGCGGTCACTGCCTTTATAATTCTTATTATATAAATGCATTCCACCGCTCACCAGATATTTCATCATATCTATTTCTGAATCAAACTGATATACAGTCAATTCCTCTTTGTTCCATTCTTCTGGTTCAACATATCTGGTTGCCCTTTTCTGTGTTATCTTATCTGTATTAATATTTGCCCTTACATTTGCAGATACTGATGGGCTGCACATTGCAATGCTTAAACCTGCTGATATCAGAACTGCTCCCATTTTCTTGATTCCCCTTCTTGCCATAGAAATTCCTCCTTATATTTTGATTTAAATTAATAATACCCTATTTCATACGTTCCATTTGTTTTCTTTGTAAGCTTTGAGATTCTGATATAATATGTTCCTTTTTTCTTTGGCATTTTCGCTATCTTCGCATTTGCATTTCCTGTTACCTTAATTGTTTTAATTGCTTTTTTCTTTCCCTTTTTATAAATTGTAAACTTGTATCCTCCAGAAACCGTATTCTTTCCAAGATTCAGAATTCTTTTCTTCTTTGTAGATGTAATACTTACTTTATACCATCTTGAAGTTTTCTCTCCCGTTGTATATATATTCGATGTTTGTCCATCCAGTTTGATCTTCTTTGCCTTTGATTTCTTATATGCTGCCTTTTTACTCTTAGAACTGCTTGTATATGAGACTGCATTTAACTGTGTTGTCGGTGCCTTGATTGCCAGACGGTATTCTCCTTTAGTCAATCCATGAACAAAATCATCATCATAAGATGCTGGCTTAATCTTTACCGTATTATCGATTCTTTTCCATTGTCCGTTTTCTTTCTTTTCGATGTGTGCATAAGTAATCCCGCTATTTCGGTCGATCGCTGAGATGTTAAATTCCACCGCAGATCTCTTCGTAATTGAAAATGGATGATATGTGATGCTTCCCGTTCCTGATTCATAATAAGTATCTGATGCTTTCATAGATCCAAATCCATCTTTGATCACACCTGTTGTCACAAATATTTTATCAATTTTTGCTGGCATTTGAAGATAGAAGACCTCACCCGCTTTTGCAAGCCTTCCATATTCCAGATCTCCATCAGATGTCGTTTGAGCTAGAACTTTCTCCTTCATTGAATCATAGAGCTTTACCTTCTGTGATCTATTTCCATCTGTTTGTGTTGCAATTGTAAAATACCCAGAATCTGCAACCGTAATTTTGATCATATGATCCTTTTCCTGAAATTTATCATTGTATAGATGAGTACCACCTGTCTGAAGATAATTTTCAAATTTATCTGTAGAGTCAAACTGATATGCTGTGATTTCTGCATAATTCCATTCTTTTGGAGTCGTATATCTCTCCTGCATTTGCATTCTCGGTCCCGCATAAACTGTCATCTTTGGATAATTCATAGATACCCCGATCACTGCTGTCATCATTAATGTTGCTGTTTTCTTCAAAATCTTTCTCATGTCTATCATCTCTCCTGCTTGATCATTCTATTCCTTCATTATTCGTCACAAATAACCTGATCCATCAAAATATCATGTTCTTCCGTTGGTACCTGATCCATCATTAATTCTTTATAACATACCAGAATCTTCGGAAATGTTGCTCCATCTAAAAAACGGTCATAGAATCCTGCTCCATGTCCAAGTCTGCGGCCTTCTTTATCTGCACTTACACAAGGGATCACCGCCATATCAATCTTCTCTTTTGATAGGACTGGACAATTTCTGGATGGTTCCATAATCCCATATGCACCTTCTTCAAAATCTTCTAATGCATGAATCTGTCTTACTTCCATAATTCCTTTCCCAATACACAATGGAACTCCGACATTCTTCCCCTGTTTTAGTGCCAATGTTATCAGCTGCCATGTATCAACTTCATTCTTCATACTTGCATAACAAAAAATAGTTTTTGCCTCTCGAAATTCTTTTAGCTCTTTTATCTGTTTAAAAATCGACTGATCTGCTTTTTCTATATAATTTTTATCTAATTTTTTCATCCATTCTTTTACTTGTTGTCTTGCTTCTTTTTTCGTCATGATGTCCTCCAGTTTTTATAAAATTACGCACAAAAAATGAACCTAATTTCTTAGGTTCATTTTATCATAATTTTCTTTCATTGTATGCTATTTCATTATAATGTTTTATATAATTCCATGATTTTCTCGCCAGTTGCAACATCTTCTGAAAATGCAGTCGCGCTTCCTGCTGCTGTCCCCATCTTCAGTGCTTCATTATAATCTCCATTACTTCTTAAATATCCTGTGATAAATCCTGCTACCATGGAATCTCCTGCTCCTACAGAGTTCTTAACTTCTCCTTTTGGACAAGGTGTTACATGAACTTCTCCTTCTTCTGTGATCAGGATCGCCCCATCTCCTGCCATGGAAACTAATACATTTCTTGCACCTTTTTCCTGGAGTTTCTTTGCATACTCAACAATCTCATCATTTGTCTTTAGCACAACATCAAACATTTCTCCTAATTCGTGATTGTTTGGTTTGATCAGGAATGGATGATATTTTAATACATTTAACAACAGGTCTTTTGTTGCATCTACAACGATTCGGATATCTTTTCCCTGCAGACGTTCCATGATTCTTTCATATACATCTGATGGAAGTGTTGCTGGGATACTTCCTGCAAGAACTAAAATATCCCCATCTTCTAATTCATCTAATTTCTTAAACATCTGCTCTAATTCATCATCATGAATAACTGGTCCTAATCCATTGATCTCGCTTTCTTCGTTGGATTTTACCTTAACATTGATACGTGTCATTCCTTCACGAACTCTGATAAAATCTGGTTTAAATCCAAGTTCTTTCGCTCCTGATTCAATAACATCTCCTGTAAATCCAGCTATAAATCCAAGTCCTACACTATCTACTCCAAGATTAGCAAGCAGATGTGATACATTAATACCTTTTCCTCCGCAGAAAATGTATTCTCTTGTTGTCCTGTTAACCTGTCCTAATGTCAGGTTATCTACTTTAATTACATAATCAATTGCTGGATTAAATGTTACTGTATAAATCATGAAAATACCTCCTCAATGTTTGTGATTCTTTTGAACTCTTTGTTTTCTAAATGATCTGTAATGATCTCTGCATTCTTTAAATCCGCAAATTTAATAGTTGAGATCACATTGAATTTGCTTGCATCCGAAAGAATATATCTTTTCTGACACTGTTCCATCGCTTTCTTCTTAACTGCTGCCTCTTTCTGATCTGGCGTTGTAAATCCCCGCTTCATATCAATTCCATTTGTTCCGAAAAAGCCCTTGGTAAAGTTATATTTATCAAGCTGTTCTAATGCTTCTTCTCCGACCAATGCTTCTGTTACCGCCTTAATCTCTCCTCCGATCAAATGGACCTTAAATCCTGCATTCATTAGTTTTCTCGCATGTGTGATCCCATTTGTCACATAAACAACATCATATTCTTTGAGATAATCTAACATCATCTCTGTCGTTGTTCCTGCATCAAGATACACGATATCTTCTTTATTGATCAAAGATGCTGCATATTTTGCAATCTCTCGCTTCTCTTCCTGGTGTTTCTTTGACTTGGTTATGACTTCTTCTTCTCTTGATAACACAGACTTGATCGCAGTAGCTCCTCCATGAACCTTGATCAAAAGACCTTGTCGGTTTAATTCCGTTAAATCCCTTCGTATCGTGGACTCTGAGGTGTTCAGTTTCTCTGTCAGTTCAACCACGGTGACTGACTGTTTCTCTCTTAAAATCTCTAAAATGCGTTCAAATCGCTCTTGCGCTAACACAATATCACCTCTTTTCGCTTTTATTTAAGTATATCACAAATTCAATCATAGTCAATCATTTTCTCTCATTTTCAATCACGTATATTCTTCATAATTTGTTCAGCTTTTCAAAATAATTTGAACACATTTGATTTTTATACTAATGAACATAAGGAGGTACAAGAAAATGAACAGAACAAAGAAAAACATTCTCTCAGTTATCATTACATTATTACTGACTGCTTGTATTGGCTTTACAGTTTATCAGATAAAATCACAAAATACACCACCAGCTGCTCCAACTGAACAGATGCAGCAACAACAATCTGGAGGTAATTCTGGAAGTTCTACTGACAAAAGTTCGTCATCAAATAATAATATTATCAAGGGGAATAATTCAAACAGTAACAATAATAACAATAGTTCCAATAATTCAAACAATAGTAATCAGCAGACACCGCCTGAGAAACCATCTGAATCTGTTTCCAATTCAGGTTCAAACGCTCAACAGAATAAGCAGCCAAAAGCTCCATCTACGAAGATTGCAACAAAATATATTGTTTTATTAGGGACTGAAACTTTCTTCTGGGTTTTAAGTATCCTGTATTTAATCTTTACAGGATTCCATAAGAGATCATTCAAAGAAGCTTTCACATCATGGAAGAAGTTTACAATCTGTGGTCTTGCTTCTATTGTATTAACCTGTGGTTTAACTTTTGGTGAAACTTATCTTATAAAACAGTTATCTGCCCCTGCCCAGATGCAGCAACCTGGCAATAACTCTGACAACGGACCTGGTGGCACACCTTCCGGTAATCAACCTGGCAACGGTTCTGGATCTTCAAATTCAGATAATGACAGTGCATCAGCCAAAGCTACTGCAACAAAAACTATCTCCAAAAGCAGTAAAACACTCTCTGGAAGTTATACCTCAAAGAAATCTGACCAGAGTGTAGTTTTAGTAAAAAATAGTGGAACACTCACTTTAAATAATGCAGTGCTAAACAAACTTTCTGGTGACAGTTCCAATACAGAAAATTCTGAATTCTACGGAATCAATGCTGGCTTACTTGTAACAACAAAATCAACTGCAAATGTAACGAATGCCAAGATCACTACTTCTGCCAAGGGAAGTAACGCTGTTTTTGCAACTGGAACAAATGCTAAGATCAACATCAGTGACTCAACGATCACAACAACAGGTAGCAGTTCTGCAAGAGGACTTGATGCAACTTATGGTGGAACCATTTATGCCGATAATGTAACAGTTTCTACTTCAGGAAATTCCTGTGCATCCCTTGCAACTGACCGTGGTGAAGGTACTGTAACTGCGAAGAATTCTACCCTCTCTACAAAAGGAACCGGATCTCCTGTCATCTACTCTACAGGTAAGATTTCTATTTCCAACACAACTGGAACTGTAAGCGGTTCTCAAATGGTAGTTATTGAAGGTAAGAATTCTGCAACTGTTACAAACTCTAAATTGACAGCCAGTGGACAAGGAAACAGAAACAACGTTGATAATTCAGGAATCATGATCTACCAGTCTATGTCTGGTGATGCTTCCACTGGCACAGGAACATTTACAGCAAAGAATTCTACTTTATCCGTATCCAAGAATTCCAGCTATTATAAGAAATCTCCAATGTTCTTTGTAACAAATACAGATGCCGTTATTAATCTTACAAATACAAAATTATCTTACGGAAGCAACACTCTTCTCTCTGTCAAAGGAACTTCCGAATGGGGGCAGAGTGGATCTAACGGAGGTACTGTAAAATTAAATGCTTCCAAACAGACATTAACAGGTAATATTAATTTAGATAAATTATCTACACTGACTATGAAACTTAGCAATTCTTCCACTTACACAGGAACGATCAATGCAAAGAACAGCGCAAAAAAAATCTCCCTAACTTTAGATTCCTCATCTAAGATCAAATTAACTGGAGATTCTTATGTAACATCATTAAGTGATGTAGACAGTTCTTACAGCAATATCGATTTTAATGGCTATAAATTATACGTAAACGGAAAGGCAATTAATAAATAAACTCAAAAAAGAAATGACAGATTTTGATCTTCTGTCATTTCTTTTTTATTTCTTTCTTTATTTTTCTTTCAGCATACTTTTGCTTCCTAGATAAGTCGCGATCATATATCCAATATAAATAACGATCACAAGGATCAATGACTGGGCTGCTGCTTTTGTTATATTAATCTGTCCCAATGTTGATATCAGAATTTTTGCTGTTTTGATTGCTACATAAGAATGGATCAACGCCAAACTTAAAGGCAGACAAAAATACAAGATGATCTGTGCTTTGATCGCATGATTGATCATTTTTTGTGAAGTTCCGATTTTACTCAATAATTTGTATTTTTCAATATTATCTGCATTCTCACTCAATTGCTGTAATGCAAGCACCGCTGCACATGTAATTAAAAATACAAGACCGATATATATTGCAATGTATGTTATGATCGTACTTAACCCAGTACTTTGTTCATATACTTCCTCTTTTGAAAAAACTGTGGCATATGGTGTTTTTGAAATCTTACCTTCCGTGATCATCCGCTTTAAATGTTCTGTATATTGTTTTGATACTTTCTGTGCATTTCCTTTCCAGTTAAGATTCAAATATAATGTAGAATGATCAATCTTCAGTGAATGAATGGCCTCATCATTTAAAACAATGGTTCCCATATCTGTCTTAGCTGCTGTTACCATACAGGTATCTTTTTGTAAGCCATATTTCATTTTATATGTTTTTCCATCCAATGTAAGTTTTTGCTTATCACTAGCCGCCTTTTCCATTATCGGTATCAGATTCCCATAATCACAATTCAATATATATTCATCTGATTTCAAGGTTAATTCTTTTTCCCCGATTGCTTTTCGGATTTCATTATATTCCGATAGTTTTACAAAAGTTAGTGGAGTCTCATAGAGTCTCTTCACATAATCTTTTGTATAATCTGAATACTTCTCTCTTCCTTTTAATAGTGGCTCCATTTTATATCTGCACTTGCGGAATGTTCCATTCTGATATACCGTGATCGGTAAAATTTCTTTTGCATCTTTTTCTATTGTTAATCCAAGATGATCTAATTTTTTTATAAGCTTTTGCTGCTGTTCTTCCTGATATCCTTTTTCTGATACTCCATAAAAAGTGTAATCAAACTTTGTCATATCTTCTAAATCTGTTTTCACTGAAGACGCCAATCCACTTCCGGTCGCAAACGCACTGATCGCTAAAAACAACATCAGACAAAGCATCGACATAGAAACAAAGGTTGTGGTGATCTTTGAATTAATCTGTCTTAGCACAAACATATTTAATCCATTATAATAAAATTTCTTACTTCTTTTTGCCAGTTCTAATAAGAATCCTGATAATGAAAAGAAAAAGAGAAATGTTCCTGCTACACCAAATAATACGCTGATCTTAAAATCATTATCCACGGCAAGCATCTGGTTTTTTTGAATTAAATGATATGCTATTCCAAGAATTCCAATAGATATCAAAAACAGAATGACCGACAATACAGGATTTTTTAATCTTGCTTTCTGATTTTTCTTTGCTGAATTCAACAGATTGATCAGTTTATATTTTGATGTCGTAATTCCATTAAATATCATCACAATGATAAAAATAATTGCAAAATACAAAATAGTCTGAATAAATGCAGTTTGTGAGAAAACAAACCGAAACTCTTTCATCTGAACCGCAAACATCTTTGCTGTCAGCATCGCAAGTCCTTGTGATAAAAACACACCTGCAACCAATCCTGCGATCAATGCCAAAACACCAATCAATAAAGTCTCTATCAGAAGAATCTTTGATACCTGTCGTTTTTCCATTCCTAACAACAGATAGATTCCCATTTCCTTATGCCGCCGCTTCATTAGAAACTGATTTGCATAAACAATCAGAAATCCAAGAATAATCGCAACAAACACAGAAATTCCATTAATGATCACAGACATTAGATGGATCATTGACTTCTGGCTTGCATTCAGTTTTAAAACTGCCTGCTGTGCCTGAACGGAATTAAACATATAAAATAAACAAATTCCAAATGTTAATGTCAGAAAATAGATCGTATAATCACGGATACTTTTTTTGACATTACTAAATGCGATCTTAGAATACATTTGTACTGTCACCTCCAAGCAATGTCACAACCTCAATGATACGGTCAAAAAATTGTTTTCTTGAATCATTTCCACGAACCAATTCATTAAAAATCTTTCCATCCTTGATAAACAAAATACGTTTACAATAGCTGGCTGTGAATGCATCATGTGTTACCATCAGAATTGTTGCATTTAATTCCACATTCATTGTTTCCATACTATCAAGCAGCATTCTGGCCGCCTTGCTGTCCAAAGCTCCAGTTGGCTCATCTGCTAAGATCAGAGATGGATTTGTAACCATCGCTCTGGCACTTGCCACTCTCTGCTTCTGCCCTCCTGACATCTGATATGGATATTTGTTTAGTACTTCTGTGATCATCAATTTCTCTGCGATCGATCTGACTCTGTCTTCAATTTCTCTTGCAGGAATTTTCATGATCGTAAGTGCTAATGCAATATTTTCAAATGCTGTCAATGTATCTAACAGGTTAAAGTCCTGAAAGATAAATCCTAATTCCTCACGTCTGAATCTCGAAAGCTGTTTTCCTTTCAATTTTGTGATATCCATTCCATTGATCATAATATTTCCCGCAGTCACATGATCGATCGTTGAAATACAATTTAATAACGTTGTCTTTCCACTTCCGGAAGCACCCATAATTCCAATATACTCACCCTTCTCAACCTCGAAACTGATTCGGTCAATTGCCTTCGTAAGATTCGCCCTACTTCCATAATATTTTTCTATATTTTCTACTTTTAATACAGAACTCATTTTTCCATCTCCTTATCTTTTTGGTTTCTCTTATTGTCTTGTCTATAATATACCAGTAAATACTCTTCACATCCATCGAACTTCCTTACACAAAACTTACAATTTTGTCATATTGCTATTTTATCAAAAAGCTACTATACTAAACTTAACATGACTATATAAAGGAGGGACTCAACATGTTTTTAAAAAATGAAGATGTAAAAATTGGCACAATTCCTGATGCAAATGGTTCTGATAACCCATTAAAGAAAATGGAATTCTTAACAGAAAAAGAAATGAAAGACAGCAGCCGTCTATTCGGAAAAGTCATCGTACCACCTGGTTCTGCTCTTGCATATCACACTCATGAAGGTGAAGGCGAAGCTTACCATATTCTTCAGGGAAAAGGACTTTATAATGATAATGGTACAAAATATGAAGTACATCCAGGAGATACTACATTCACATGTGATGGAGCTGGACATGCCATTGAGAATATCGGAGACGAAGATCTTGTATTTATGGCACTGATTCTTTTAGATAAATAATCTGGAAATCTAAAATATAGAACAATGTAAAGAGGTGTCTATTTGTTGAAAACAATAGGCACCTCTCTGATTTATCTTAAAATTTATGAAATTCTGGCTTCATCTTTTCAAAAGTATAAATTCCTTCAAAACCAATATCTTTTAAAATCTTCTGTGACTCCATTACGCAGTCACCGATCCGGTCTGCATTATGTGCATCTGATCCAATCGTAATGATCTTACCTCCCATATCATGATACAGTTTCAGAATTTCTTTTGATGGCATCAGACTTTTCAGTTTATATGCACGGCTTGAAGTATTAAGTTCAATTCCTTTTCCATCTGCGATCACAACTTCAAAAATCTGCTCGATCAGATCCTTAATCTTTTCAAATTCGATTTCTCCTTGCTTATCATATCGTTTGATCACATCAAGATGACCAAGAATACTGTAATCTTTGTATATTTTAACAACATCCAAAATCTCCTGATAATACCTTCGATTGTATTCTAACTGTGTCTTTCCTTCCTGTGGCTCTTGTCTCCAATATTCTTTATTTTCAACTTGATGACAAGAAAAGATCACAAAATCAAACGGATACTGCCTGAAAGTTTCTTCGTACGCTTTCGTCGTATGCGCCTGAATTCCAAATTCAATTCCTGTCTTTAATGTGATCTGCCCTTTATACTTATCTTTCATTTTTTCCATCTCTTCAAAATAAGCATCATAATCACAATTAACGACGGTTGGCACATCATAATCCGAATGTTCTGTAAAACATAATTCATCCATCCCTAATTTGATTGCTTTCTGAATCTCAAGTTCCATTGGAAAATCTGTGTCTTCACTAAAATGTGAATGTACATGATAATCTGCAAACATTGTAAACCTCCTGTCTGATCATTCGTCATTTAAAAAGATCATAGAATTTCTTGGGAAGCCGATCGTTACTTTCGTGTATTCTTCTTCTTTAGATTCGATGTAAAAACTTAATTGTAATTTGCTGCAAAGTTTCTTACACAAATATAATCCCATCCCTGTTGATTTTTGATAGTTTCTTCCTGTAGTTCCAGTATACCCTTTGTCCGTGATTCTTGGCAAATCTTTTGATGAGATTCCAATTCCATTATCTCTGATTTCCAGAAATATTTCATTCTTTTCACATCTTGCACAAAATGATATTTCTGCTTCTTCTTTTTTATATTTTACTGCATTGCTGATAACTTGATTTAATATAAATAAAACCCATTTTTCATCACTGAAGATCGTCTGATCCAGATTTTCTATTTTAATTTTTATCTTATTCCCGATCAGACTTTTTGCATTTGCTTTTATCGCATTTTCTACCACTTCTTTTAAACTTAACTCTTTCACAAGATAGTCTTTCTCTACACTATTACTCCTCGCATAATACAATGCCTGCTCCAAATAATAATTGATCTGCTGCATTTCTTCATCCATCGCCTGTGTGATCTCACTCGGATGATTTTCAAGGATCAGTTTTGCTGCTGCCAATGGTGTTTTTACTTCATGAATCCACATCTCAATATATTCTCGATATCCTGCTGCCTCTGTCTTATATTTCAATATCTCATCATTCATGGACTTATTGCACATCTGCAATGTTTCATAGAGAAACACTCCTTCTGAAAAATCTGGTAATTCTAACATTTCTGTTATCATACATTTTTGTTCCATCATATCCAATTTTGTTTTCACATTTTTATAATACCGATATTTTTTCATATACCGCTGACATAGATAAACTCCTTCCAGAATCAATCCGATCAGCAGCAAATATATCATAAGAAAATAATTCACTTCAAAAATAAAAAGCAACACTTCCAATAATCCCAAAAATATAAAATGTATCAGAATCTGGGTATACTCCATTCTAAAAAAATCTTTGATTTTCATATCATATAACCCTGCCCTCTTTTTGTTTTTATAAAATCTTTCAGTCCTGCTGCTTCTAATTTTTTCCTTACACGATTGACATTCACCGTTAATGTATTATCATCAATAAACTCATTTGACTGCCATAAGGATTCCATTAATTGATCCCTGCTTACGATACTCTCTTTATGTTGCAGTAATGTATACAATATTTTCATCTCATTTTTACTAAGTTCGATCATCTGATCTTTATAAATAACAGTACTGTTATTGAGTTGTAGTTTCAAGCCCTGATATTGTAAAGAATCATCCACTGTTTCTTTGTGTGTCCGTTTTAACATTGCAGAAATTCTTGCCAATAAGATCTGTGTATTATATGGTTTCGTGACAAAATCATCGGCTCCAAGATTTATACTCATCAGCTCATCCATCTCGCTATCTCTGCTTGTAACAACAATGATCGGAACTTCTGATCTTTCTCTGATCGCTCTGCATACATAATAGCCATCATAAAATGGCAGATTGATATCTAATAAAATCAGATCTGCATCTTCTCTCAAACAATCTTCGACAACTGTATCAAAATGATCCAATGCTATGATCTCATATCCATATTTACTCAATAAAATCTCTAATTCATTACGAATTGGCTCATGATCTTCCACGATAATGATCTTTGCTTTCATTTGCTTTCTTCCCACCTTTCCTTAAATCTTTCCTTATCGTATATAATATCATAAACCTTTGTAAAAGAAAAAGCGCCTCATATCTTGAGACGCTTTTTTGAATTTCTATTTCTTATTTTTTAGGCTGCAGAGATTCTTTTCCACCCATGTATGGTCTTAAAACTTCTGGAATTGCAACGCTTCCATCTTCTTTTAAGTTGTTCTCTAAGAATGCGATCAGCATTCTAGGTGGTGCTACTACTGTATTATTTAATGTATGTGCAAAGTAATTTCCATTCTCACCTTTAACACGGATGCGAAGTCTTCTTGCCTGTGCATCACCAAGATTAGAACAGCTTCCTACTTCAAAGTATTTCTTCTGTCTTGGAGACCAAGCTTCTACGTCAACAGATTTTACTTTCAGATCTGCTAAATCACCAGAGCAGCATTCTAATGTACGAACTGGGATATCCATAGAACGGAATAAATCAACTGTATTCTTCCATAATTTATCATACCAATCCTTGCTTTCTTCTGGTTTACATACAACGATCATTTCCTGTTTCTCGAACTGATGAATTCTGTAAACACCACGTTCTTCAATACCATGTGCTCCTTTTTCTTTTCTGAAACATGGAGAATAACTTGTTAATGTTTTTGGTAACTCTGCTTCTTCTGTTGTTGTATCAATAAATTTACCGATCATAGAATGTTCACTTGTACCGATCAGATATAAGTCTTCACCTTCGATCTTATACATCATCGCATCCATTTCATCGAAACTCATAACACCTGTTACAACGTTGCTTCTGATCATGAAAGGTGGTACACAGTAAGTAAATCCACGATCGATCATGAAGTCTCTTGCATAAGCGATGACTGCAGAATGTAATCTTGCGATATCTCCCATCAGATAATAGAATCCATTACCTGCAACTTTTCTTGCACTGTCAAGATCGATTCCATCAAAACTTTCCATGATTTCTGTATGATATGGAACTTCAAAATCAGGAACAACTGGCTCACCAAATCTTTCAAGTTCTACGTTTTCACTATCATCTTTTCCGATTGGTACAGATGGATCAATGATATTTGGAATTGTCATCATGATCTCTTTGATCTTTTCTTCAACAACTTTTTCTCTTTCACTTAATTCTTCAATACGATCAGCAGATGCTGTAACCTGTTTTTTTACTTCTTCTGCTTCTTCTTTTTTACCCTGTCCCATCAGTGCACCGATCTGTTTGGATAATTTATTACGATCTGCACGAAGTGCCTGAACTTCCTGTTTGATCTCACGGTTTTCTTTATCCAGTTCAATAACCTCATCAACTAACGGTAATTTACGATCCTGGAATTTGTTTTTGATGTTCTGTTTTACTACATCTGGATTTTCTCTTAAAAATTTAATATCTAACATTTTTTCCTCCAATTATTTATTGATACATTTTTCTAATGTCAATTTTTCCTCATTTGATAATGCTACTTTTGAAGCACCATTTCTAATTTCTTTTGCATAGACATAAGTTGCATTCTGGCTGCTCATTCCATTTAAAAGTGTTCCATTATTATTATGGTCAAGTAATGCAATTACAAAACTTGTTTCTCCACCCATATCAGAAAATGCATTATATTTATAGACTTCCATCTTAGAAAAACTACTCTTATGCTCTTCGTCAATTCTCTGTATTTCCTGTTCAAGAAAGTCTTGTTCCACAATGATCTCATTTAATTTATCAAACTTTTTAACGATACATTCCTCTAATGATTTTCCATCTTTCCCAGATAAAAACTTTTCGTAACGTTTCTTTAATTTCCCAACTTTTACTAAAGCAACGATCACAAGGATCAGTGCTATAAGTAATGCTGCTGCAAGTCCAATCACTACATATTCCATGCCTACGCTGTTAAAAAAATCTGTCATCTTATGTTCCTCCTAAATTGATCTGATCATATCCACGATACGTTCTAACTCATCGCGTGAATAATACTCAATTTCTATTTTTCCTTTATTATTTTTCTTATTTTTGATACTGACTTTACTTCCTAGAATCTGTTTCATAGATTCTTCTAATTCAGTGTAAAGGAAATCATGAACATCTTTTTCTTCTGTTTTATTTTTTTTGATTTTCTTCAGATCTTTTACCAGCTTTTCGATGTCTCTAACACTTAATTTTTCATCAAAAACTTTCTGAGCAATTTCATATTGTTTATCCTTATTTGAGATTGCTAATAAAGCTCTTGCATGTCCTGTACTGATCATCTCTTCCTCTAGCATCTTCTGTACTCTTGGATCTAGTTTTAAAAGTCTTAATGAGTTTGTAATTGCTGCACGACTCTTACTTACTTTCGTCGCAACTTCATCCTGTTTTAATTCAAATTCTTCCATCAATCGTTTATAAGCCATTGCTTCTTCGATTGGATTTAAGTTATCTCTCTGAATGTTTTCAATCAGTGCAATTTCTACAATTTCATTTTCATTGTATTTTCTGATCATAACTGGAACTTCATTCAATCCTGCCTGTTTTGCAGCTCTCCATCTTCTCTCCCCTGCAATGATCTCATAGAAATCATCCTTTGGAGTGACGAGAATTGGCTGTAACATTCCATACTGTTTAATAGAATCTGCAAGTTCCTGCAACGTATCTTCATCAAACTGATTTCTTGGTTGATCTGGATTCGGCTCAATCTTATCAATTGGTAAAGTAAGTTCCTTTTTCGTTTCTTCTTTTTTCCTTGTTTTCGACGATTTCGAAACTTTTTTCTTTACCTGTTCAACGTCTTCTTCGTCAACGATTGGTGCTTTTGGAATCAGCGTATTTAGACCTCTTCCAAGTCCCATTTTTTTTGCTGACATTAACTTTCACCTCCATTTTCGATAACTTCTTCTGCCAGAAGGTCGTAACTTTCTGCTCCTGAAGAACGAGGATCATACAAATTGATCGGAAGTCCATGACTTGGTGCTTCTGCCAGACGTACATTTCTTGGAATGATCGTTTTGTAAATATTCTGATTCAAATATGATTTTACATTCTCAACAACCTGCAATGACAGATTGGTTCTGGCATCATACATTGTAAATACAACACCTTCTATTGTAAGATCTGGATTCAAACTCTTCTGAATCAATTCAATCGTATAGATCAACTGAGTTAATCCATCTAATGCATAAAATTCACATTGAATTGGAACGATCACTGTATTCGCTGCTGTCATCGCATTGACCGTTAACATTCCCAATGCTGGCGGACAGTCAATAATTATGAAATCGTATTCTTTCTTTACTTTCTCAAGATTATGTTTCATGATGAACTGCATCTTATCAACGGTCATCAATTCGATCTCGGCTCCGGCCAGATTTCGATTTGCTGGAAGTAAGGATAAATTATCAAACAAGTCTTTAACGATACAATTCTGTATCTTCTCTTCTCCTGTGATCACCTCATAAGTTGTCTTATCCAGCTCGTTTTTTTCTAATCCCAAGCCACTGGTGGTATTCCCCTGTGGGTCCATATCAACGAGTAAAGTCTTTTTTCCTCTTGCAGCTAATGCTGCCGAAAGATTTACCGCTGTCGTCGTCTTTCCAACTCCACCTTTCTGGTTGGCAATTGCAATAATTCTTCCCATTTTTTTCTCCTTTTGAACAATATTATAACACTAATTATTTTTCATTGCTACATGTTTCACGTGAAACATTTATTAATTTTTGTGCAATTTTATTTTTATAAATATTAAGATTCTTTTTGTTTTTACATCGAATGTTTCACGTGAAACATTTATTAAATAACCAGTGCATACTACTATTTTTTCAAAAAGAAAAATGGAGTGTCTCCACAAATAAGAACACTCCATAATTCCACATATTTTTTAAAATCTTATTATCCGTTTTTATTTACTCAAATTAGATTTTTATTACATTTGTTCAGGGCACTGAATTCCTAACAGATCCAAACCATCTTTAATTACCTGTTTTGCTAAGATCACAATCTTAACTCTTGCTTCTTTTAACTTCTGATCTTCAACATTACACTGGTTTTCATGATAGAAACGGTTAAAACTTTGAGCTACTCCCATTACATATCTTGAAATCACAGATGGTTCTAATCTATCTGCTGCCACTTTGATGACTTCAGGGAATCTTTCAATCTCTTTTAATAATGCAACAGATGTTTCATCTGTTACTAAAGATGGATCGATTTCTCCAACTTCTGTGATTCCTGTTTTTCTTAATACACTTGCCGCACGTGCATATGTGTACTGAACATAAGGACCTGTTTCCCCATCAAAACTGTGTATCTTCTCCCATGTAAATGTTACATCTTTAATTCTCTGATTGTATAAGTCATTAAAGATAATTGCTCCAATTCCAACTTTCTGTGCAACATCCTCTTTATCCTTCAGATCTGGATTCTTCTCTGCAATAATTTCTCTGATCTTAGATACTGACTCTTTTAAGATATCTTCTGCATATACGATGTTACCACTTCTTGTAGAAAGTTTTCCACCTTCTAAGCTTACTAATCCATATGGTACATGAATTAAGTTTTCTTTTGCCCATTCATATCCCATTAACTCAACAACTTTAAATACTTGAGCAAAATGTAATTTCTGTTCTAATCCTGTAACATAAATACATTTGTCGAAGTTATATTCTTTCTTACGATAGAAAATAGCAGCAAGATCACGAGTTGCATAAATACTGCTTCCGTCTTTCTTCATAACCAGACAAGGAGCCATATCATATTCATCAAGATCAACGATCATTGCTCCTTCACTTTCTTTTAGCAGATTCTTTTCTTTTAATTCTTCTACAACTGCTGCTGTCTTATCGCGATAGAAACTTTCTCCTGTATAATGATCAAAATCCATATTCAGCATCTTGTAGATTCTCTTGTATTCTACCATGCTGATATCTTTAAACCATTCCCAGATAGATAATGCTTCTTCATCTCCCTGTTCCATCTTTGCGAACCATTCACGCGCCTGATCATTTAATGTATCATCTTTCTCTGCTTCTTCATGGAATTTCACATAGATTCTTAACAGTTCTGGAATACCTTTTTCTTCAACTGCTTCTTTACTTCCCCATTTTTTATATGCAACGATCAGTTTACCAAACTGTGTTCCCCAGTCACCTAAGTGATTGATTCTTTCTACCTTATATCCAAGCTTATCAAAAATATGATATAAAGAGTTTCCAATGATCGTTGTTCTTAAATGTCCCACGTGGAAGTTCTTTGCAATGTTTGGAGAAGAATAATCGATACATACTGTTTTTCCTTTTCCAATTTCCTGTGCACCATAAGTACCGTCTACCTTTGCCAGTACTTCTTTTACATAATTCTCTTTATTCAAGAAGAAGTTTACATATGGTCCCATTGCTTCTACTTTTGATACATCTTCACTTGCAGGAATCTTTTCTGCAATCTCTGTTGCGATCATATTCGGAGCTTTACGAAATACTTTTGCTAACTGGAAACATGGAAATGCAAAATCTCCCATATCATCTTTTGGTGGAATTTCAAGAATTCCATCGATTTTTTCTTTATCTAATTCTTCAATTGTTTGATCTAATAGATCAATAACTTTATTTCTCATAATCTTCCCTTTCTACATCTCTATCATAGTCTGGATCACCACTGCATTTGTTTTCCATCGTTCAATAGAAAATTCTTTTGTTAATTTATTTTCTAAAATAGAACGCTTCTCATAGAAATCTTTTGCATTTTTTATCACTTTTGGTTTTGCTTCAATTTTAATTGATATTTTATATTCATCAATATTCATTTCAAAATTAAGAACAAAGACACCTATCTCATTTAAAAGACTCTCCAACACTGCCTGAAAACCTTTTAAAAATGAAAATGTCATGCATACTTTTGAACTCTCTGATGAATCCTGATAATTGATACGTTGTGTTGGATAAAGTTTTTTGACGTATCCCATCAACTGTTCAAATGCTGGAACAAACAATATTTTCTGATCTTCCCTTTCCGTAAATTCTTCTGCAAAAAGGCAAGTCTCTTCCAGTCCCTTCTGGTAATCATGTAATTTTGTTATCTTTTCTTCTTTTTCACGCAGGATCATCTGAAATTCATGAATCTCTTTCTCAATCTGAATCATGTCATCAGAAACA
This sequence comes from Anaerostipes hadrus, assembly GCA_036312945.1. Lineage (GTDB taxonomy): Bacteria > Bacillota > Clostridia > Lachnospirales > Lachnospiraceae > Anaerostipes > Anaerostipes hadrus_C. The sequence continues at coordinate 18,202 of JAXJNA010000040.1, read as the reverse complement.
GGCTGCTTCTCCTCCTCAATCTCCAGTGGAAGCGGAGAAAATACCTTTCGGATCTGATAGATCTTCTGTTGATTATTGATCGCACCTTCTTTTTCATTCTTCTCCTGAATCATATCCTGCATCTTATGACTCAGTTGATTTCGATCAGTTTTCAATTCCTGAATCTGTTCTTCCAAATAGTCATATAACTGATCGATCAGGTGACTTTTATCTTTGTTTTTTTCCATAATTTTCCCACTTTCTTTTTATCATAAACGATAAGGAAAAGAAATGAAAGTATAAACTTCTAGCAAATCGGTTCTTTTGTCGGCAATCCTGCTTTTCTCGGAAAACGTTTTGGTGTTGCTTTTGTCTTATGAATCTTTAAGATCGTTCTCGCCATATCCGTATCCGGAATCTCAAAAGAAATAATATCCTCAATGCTGCCGCCTAAAATTTTCACTGCTTTCTTTGAGTTTGTTGCTTCCTCTTTAATATCCCCTGATTTATATGGCAGAAAATATCCATCCTCTTTTACATAAGGAAGACAATATTCTGATAAAACTGTCAGATTGGCAACAGCCCTTGAAACAACATAATCAAATTGTTCTCTATATTCTTTTTGTTTTGCAAAATCTTCTGCTCTTCCATGAATCGCTGTAATCTTTTCAAGTCCAAGTGCTTCTATCACTTCATTTAAGAATTTAATACGCTTATTTAAAGAATCCAGTAACACGATCTCCAATTCCGGAAATGCGATCTTTAATGGAATCCCTGGAAATCCTGCACCTGTTCCAAGATCAAGAATTTTCTGATCAGTTAAAGAAACTCCACTCTTGATCAATGCAAGACTATCAGCAAAATGTTTATCGATCACTTCATTCTTCTCTGTGATTGCTGTCAGATTCATCACTTTATTCTTCTCAACAAGCATCTCATAGTATGTCTCAAACTGCTCTAACTGATGATCACTCAATTCAATTCCAAATGCAGCTGCTTTTTCTCTTAATCTCTCCATCTATTATCTCCTGTGGTGCATCTGTTCCAGATAAATCAGTAATACAGAAATATCCGCTGGTGATACCCCTGAAATTCTGGATGCCTGTCCAATGGAAGATGGGCGAATCTTTGATAACTTCTGTTTCGCTTCAATTCGTAAACTTCCAACATCTTCGTAATCAATATCTTCCGGAATTCTCTTCTTTTCCATCTTCTTAAACTGTTTTACCTGTGACAGCTGGCGTTTGATATATCCTTCATATTTAATGTTAATATTTACCTGTTCTTGGACATCCAGATCATACTCTGGTCTCTCTGGATCGATCGGTGCCAGATCCATATAAGTAAGCTCTGGTCGACGGATCAGTTCTGTCATTTTAGCAGACGATTTTAATGTTGTACTTCCAAGCTCTTCGAGCAATGACTGCACATTTTTAGACGCACCCACATTAATATCCTCTAGTCGTTTCATCTCATCTTCGATCTGCTGTTCTTTTACTAATAATTTATCATATCTTTCCTGACTGATCAGTCCTGCTTCATATCCGATCCTAGTCAGACGAAGATCAGCGTTATCCTGACGAAGCAACAATCGATATTCTGCTCTTGACGTCATCATACGATATGGTTCCTGTGTTTCTTTTGTTACCAGATCATCGATCAAGACGCCAATATAAGCCTGTGAACGATCTAAAATGATCGGATCTTTTTCTTGCAGTTTGCGTGCAGCATTGATACCTGCCATCAGACCCTGTGCTGCTGCCTCTTCATATCCTGAACTTCCATTAAACTGCCCACCAGAAAATAGTCCATCAATCTCTTTAAATTCCAGGGAAGCTTTTAGCTGTGTCGCATCAATACAATCATATTCAATTGCATAAGCATTTCTCACGATCTTAGCATTCTCTAATCCTGGCACACTGTGATACATCTTATACTGTACATCTTCCGGCAACGAACTTGACATACCACCAACATACATCTCATTCGTGTATTCACCCTCTGGCTCAATAAATACCTGATGTCTATTCTTATCTGGGAATTTCACGATCTTATCTTCAATCGATGGACAGTATCTAGGTCCTGTTCCTTCAATTGCACCAGAAAATAATGGTGATCTGTGAATATTCTCTTTAATGATCTCATGTGTCTCTTCTGTCGTATAAGTTAACCAACAGGAAATCTGATCTCTCTTAATATCTTCTTCCTTATTTGTAAAACTGAATGGAACAATTCTCTCATCTCCAAACTGTTCTGCCATCTTAGAAAAATCAATTGTATTCTTATCAATTCTGGCTGGTGTTCCTGTCTTAAATCGTCTCATAGAGATTCCATGACTCTTCAAGGAATCTGTCAGGTAATTTGCTGCCTGAAGCCCATTTGGTCCTGTATGATTGCTGACTTCTCCATAAATACAGCGCGCCTTTAAATATGTTCCTGTCGTTAAGACAACAGCTTTCGCATAGTAAACAGCTCCTGAATATGTCTTAACACCTTTGATCTTCCCATCTTCGACAAGAATCTCTGTAACTTCGCCCTGACGAAGCGTAAGATTTGGTGTATTCCCCATTACCTGTGTCATGGAAATAGAATACATCTTCTTATCTGCCTGTGCTCTTAAAGAATGCACTGCCGGCCCTTTCGATTTATTCAACATCTTAGACTGTAGATAGGTCTTATCAATATTTTTACCCATCTCACCGCCCAATGCGTCAATTTCTTTTACCAGATGTCCTTTGGAACTTCCTCCAATATTGGGATTACATGGCATCAATGCAACACTATCCATGCTTACCGTAAAACAAATCGTTTCAAATCCCATTCTGGCTGCTGCAAGTGCAGCTTCGCATCCAGCATGACCTGCACCTACAACAATGATATCATATTTTTCTTCTAAATTATTCATCTTTATTTACCCATACAAAATTCTGCAAAAATCTCATTTACCAGATCTTCTCCCACAGATTCTCCTGTGATAAATCCTAGATGCTCATATGCATCCAAAAGATCAATGGAGAAGAAGTCTTCCGGCATTCCATCTTCAATACTCTGCAACACCATAGCAAGACTCTTTAAAGCTTCACTTACTTCTGTTTTATGTCTCATGTTCGTCAAATAAATCTCATCATTAAAGGACACATGTCCTTCAAAGAAAATATCCTGGATCAGCTGATACAATTCTTCGATTCCAGTCTGCTCTTTTGCTGAAATCTGCACAATCTGCTCAAATCCTTTTTCTTTGAGATCTGATACCTTCACCACCTGATCAAGATCTGCTTTGTTTAATAATACGATCGTCTGCTTATCTTCGATCAGCTCCATGATCTCTTCATCATCTTTTGTTAATGGATCTGAAGTATCCACAACATACAATACAAGATCCGCTTTTGTCAACAGATCTTTTGCTTTATCCACACCGATCTTCTCAATCAGATCATTCGTATCTCTGATTCCTGCGGTGTCAATGATATTCAACGGAATCCCTTTAATCTGAATAGATTCTTCTAACGTATCTCTTGTTGTTCCCGCAATATCTGTGACGATCGCTCGTTCTTCTCCAAGTAATACATTTAACACAGATGATTTTCCAGCATTTGGTTTCCCAACAATCACTGTCTGAATTCCCTCTTTCAGAATTCTTCCATTATCAGCATTCTCCAAAAATTCATTTAACTGATTTATGATCACTTCGACTTGATCTTTCAATTCATCTGAAAATCCGTCCACACTATAATGTTCCGGATCATCTAATGCAGATTCAATAAACGCCACACTGTGAATGATCTGTTTTCGAATCTCTGTGATCTTCTTTCCTAACGCACCCTCTAACTGCTTTAAGGATGTGCTCATTGCAAATTCATTCTTGGACTGAATTAGATCCATCACTGCCTCAGCCTCAGAAAGATCGATCCTTCCATTCAAAAATGCTCTCTTTGTAAATTCTCCCGGCTCAGCTGGCGTTGCTCCTGCCTTAAATACTGCTTCCAGAACCTTCTTCATAACAACCACACCACCATGGCAGTTAATCTCAACAACATCTTCTGCTGTATAAGAATGAGGTCCTTTCATAACTAATACAATACATTCATCTAGCAATGTGCTTCCATCATAGACATGTCCATAATGCGCCGTATATGTCTTTACATCTTTGATCTTCTTATCTTTTTTCTTCGGTTTAAATACTTTTTCAATAATATCAAGTGCCTCATCTCCACTGATCCTGATAATTCCAATCCCACTGTTAGTCATTGGAGTGGCAATTGCTGCAATCGTATTTGATTTCATATAATATACCTCAAAAAAGGGCTGCCTAAATTAAGGCAGCCCTATATCTTATTTTTTAAGCATAACAACAACTTTACGATAAGGATCCTTACCTTCGCTCTTTGTGATCACTTCTGGATCTCTCTGCAATGCAGAATGGATGATTCTACGCTCATTTGGATTCATTGGTTCTAAGTAAATAGGTTTCTTATTCTTCTTTACTTTATAAGCAATGCTTCCAGCTAATTTCTCTAAAGTCTGCTGTCTTCTTTCTCTATAATTTTCTGTATCAAGCTTGATCTTTACAAAAGAATCGCTTTCTTTATTCACATAAAGACTGATAAGATACTGCAGGGCATCCAGTGTCTGTCCGTGCTTACCGATCAATGCTCCCATCTTCTCTCCAGATACATTGATGTTTAATACGTTATCTCTGCGGTTGTAGTAAAGATTCAACTTTGGATCAAGTCCCATTGCTCTTAATACTTCATCTAAATACTTCTCTGTATCCTTGATGATCTGATCAATGTTTTCTGGTGTTTTATTTTTTCTTGGTTCCTTTGCAGGAACTTCATCTTTCACCTTTGGACTCTTCTTAGGCTGACGATTTGGTTTCTCATCGGCCTTCTTTGATGGCTTTTTCTCAGCCTTTTTCTTTGGTTGTTCTTTTTCTATTGTCTGAGACTTTGTAACTTCTGTCTCTTTTTCTTCTTCTTTAATTTCAATGATCACAGGTTTCTTAAATAACCCTAAAAATCCATTACTACCTGAATCGATCACTGTATACTTGAGGTCTGTACTTGGAATTCCTAACTCCATTGCAGCATTCATAACTGCATCAGATTCAGTTTTACCAGTAAATCTCTTTGCTGACATCCTTATTTACCTCCCTTGTTTTTATTGAGTGCATTTGCTTTTGAAGCAATTCCTCCTTTAGAATTTCCTGAATATTCAATATTCTGTGTTGATTTCAGGTTTGCACTCTTCTTGATATTAGAATCTGCTCCTTGCTGTCCCTGCTGTTCTGCTTGCATTCCTAACATCTTTTCATATAGAGAAGGTCCTTTTTTCTTTTTCTTCTTTGCAGCCTTCTCACGGCTCTTTTCAATAATCTTATCCATATCAGCATGATCATAATGATAATTAAAAGCAACCTGCTGAATATACTGGAATAATGCACTTGCTGACCAGTAAAGACCGATACCGATCGGTAATGAAATACACATTACAAATGACATTAAAGGCATTGTGTACATCATACTTTTTGTCATTCCTGCTCCTGGTGTGCTGTCATCCATTTGTGTTGTAGTCATAGATGTCTTTGCACTTAAGAACTGGAAGATAAAAGATAATACTGGGATGATCAATAATGGTGTTAATCTGAATCCTGGTGCTGAATTTAAATCCATACCTAAGAATAAGTTTGGTTTAAATTGTGCATCTCTTGCAATCTGAGGAATATAAGTATTAACTCCACGGATTACATAATACAGTGCCATGATGATCGGAAACTGAATTAATGTTGGTAAACATCCACCTGTTGGACTTGAACCATATTTTGCATAAACCTTCTGCATCTCTTCCTGCTGTTTCATCATAGATGCCTGGTCTCTCTTATTACGATATTTTTTTGTGATCTTATTAATCTCTGGCTGCATATGCTGATTGATCTTCATAGATCTCTGCTGTTTCATAGTAACAGGTAATAAGATCAATTTAGAAACCAATGTAAATAAAATAATACATAAACCGACATTATAGATTCCCATTGCAGCTAATCCATTATAGATTGCTCGAATGATCCAACCAAAAATAATTACAAACGGAGCTAAGATTCCTCCGTTACCCGTGCTCTGCTGGGCTTGTGCCAATAACATCATTTTTTGCACCTTTTTCCTTTCCTTACTTCCGGAACAGGGTCATATCCGCCTTTTGAAAATGGATTACATCTTAATATTCTAAAAATTGCCAAAAGACTTCCTTTGACAACCCCGTGTTTCTCCAATGCTTCTATGGCATATTCCGAACAAGTCGGAACATATATACATGTTCCTCTTCCCTTTAATCTCGATAAATATTTTCTGTAAAACCTGATAATGGATATTAAAATCTTCTTCAATTGTAATCAACTCTTCTTCAGATGATGCAAATCTATCAGATGTAGAAATGCACTTTCAATTGTATGGTAGTTCTGTCCTTTTGCAGTTTGTCTTGCAATTACTACCATATCATATCCTGTTTTCAAATTATCCTGATTCAAACGATAGCTTTCACGAATTAAGCGTGTAGTTCTGTGTCTGACTACACTGTTTCCTACTTTTTTACTTACTGATATTCCCAGACGGTTATATTCTAGATCATTCTTCCTATAATAAAGGACCAAGTACCTGTTGGCTTTGGAGTTTCCTTCATTATATACCATCTGGAATTCTCTGTTATTTCTTAATGAATGATAATTCTTCATGGTTCTCTTCCTTATTAATAGAGAAAAGAAAAGGTCACATCTCTGCGACCTAAGCTGATAATCTATTTCTTCCTTTTGCTCTTCTGCTCTTCAGAACTTTTCTTCCGTTTGCAGTGCTCATTCTTTTTCTAAATCCATGAACCTTAGATCTCTGTCTTTTCTTTGGCTGAAATGTCATTTTCATGCTAAAACACCTCCTTAACAAAATTTTATGATTATATATCTGAATAATATATTCGTAAAAACATCACTCCTATTATAGACAGAAAAACGCCAAAAAGTCAAGTAAATTCTAAGCTTTTTTCACTTTCTTATGGAATTTCATATATATTGTGTTTTACGCACAAGTTATCCACAATTTGTAGATAACTTGTGTATAACTTGATGATAAAATGTTAATTATAAACACAGCATTTGTCAAATTCCTTTGTTTTCTCTCGTTTTTCGACATGTGTATAATGTGGAATAACTTATCCACAATATGTGGGCAACTTTTATTTTTCGATTGAAAAAAGAATTTTTTTGTTATACACTATATGCATAGTGCCGTATTATGCACATTTATAAAAATATGATTTAGAAAGGGATTTATGTTATCCATGAAAAACGAAATTGAAAAAATTTGGGATGATGTATTAGTCAAGCTTGAGCAAGAGCATGACGTCTCCAGTGCTGCGATCAATGCCTGGATTAAGCCATTACATATCAAAGATGTCCAGTCAAATAAGATCATTCTGTCTCTGGATGCAAAATACGATGAGCGGGGTATTCAGTTTATCAAGAAAAAAATGTACGATTTTTATATTTCCCTTGCTATTTCTGATCTGACAGGAAAGAAATACGATATCGAGTTCGAACTTGAAAAAGAAGGAGACAAACCACAAGAAACTCCTACTGTTGCACCTGAACATGATAATAATAACTTAAATCCCCGCTATACTTTTGATACATTCGTAATCGGTGACAATAACCGCATGGCACATGCCGCAAGTATTGCTGTTGCGGAAGCTCCAGCGGAAGCCTACAATCCGCTGTTTTTATATGGAGGTGCTGGTCTTGGAAAAACTCATTTAATGCACTCCATCGCACATTATATTATTGAACATAACAGTTCTTTGAATGTTTTATATGTAACAAGTGAAGACTTTACAAACGAAGTCATTAATTCGATCCAACATAAAAAACAAGAAGAATTACGCAGCAAATACCGTAATATCGATGTTTTATTGGTCGATGATATTCAGTTTGTTATTGGTAAAGAAAGTACTCAGCAGGAATTTTTCCATACTTTCAATGCACTTTATAACTCTAAAAAACAGATTATTCTTTCTTCTGATAAACCTCCAAAAGAATTAGACGTTTTAGAAGAGAGACTTCGAAGCCGTTTCAGCTGGGGATTGCCAGTTGATATTCAGCCTCCAAACTATGAAACAAAGGTTGCAATCCTTAGAAAACGTGCGGAATTAGACAATATTTATATTGATGATGAAATTTTTGACTATATTGCTACTCATATTAAGTCTAATATCCGTGATCTGGAGGGTGCCTTAAACAAGATCAAAGTTTATTCTAAATTGAATAAGAAACCGATCGACCTTGAATTATCCAAGATTGCCCTTCAGGACCTGATCGACAACAAGACCAAACAGGCTATTACACCTGAATTGATCATGCAGACAGTTGCAGAACATTTTAATATTCAGACAAGTGATATCATTTCCAAAAAAAGAAGTCATGATATTGCCTATCCACGCCAGATTTGTATGTATTTATGCAAGAAAATGACAGATCAGTCTCTTGTTAAGATTGGTGAGATCATTGGAAAACGTGATCATTCTACTGTCATTCATGGCATTGAAAAAATTGAAAAAGACTTAGACAAAGACCCTGAATTAAGCAAGGTTATTGATGTTATTACCAAAAAAATGGATTAATTTTTATTTTTTCCACATTTTTTCGATAGTTATCCACATTTTCCGTGGATAACCTGTGGATATCCTGTGTATTAGTATTTTTGCTGATTTTGGCGGTGTTGATAAATCCATGATTATCCTCTGATTTTCATCAAGTTTTAAACATTTTATCAACCCTTATAACCCTTTATACTTAGCGGTTTTTTAAGGTTATCCCCAAATCCACAGCTACTACGACTATTACTACGACTTTTATTTATTTATTTAACAACAATCTGACACCGAAAGGAGTTATACACATTTATGAAGATCATATGTACAAAATCTGATTTAGTGCATGCTGTTTCTATTGTTTCCAAAGCAGTATCAAACAACACTACGCTTCCCATCTTAAAATGTATTTTAATTGAGGCAAGTACAGGAAATATTAAATTAACAGCGAATGATATGGAACTTGGAATTGAAACTACCATTGATGGACAGATTCATCAGCCTGGTAAAATTGCAATTGAAGCAAAACTTTTTTCTGAAATCGTTCGGAAATTACCAGATAATGACGTAACAATAGAAACGGATGATCAGTACAAAGCAACGATCACTTGTGAAAAAGCATGTTTTCAGATTATGGGACAAGAAGGCGAAGAATTTCCTTCTTTACCAGAGATTGAAAAAAATCAAAGTATCACTTTATCCCAGTTTTCTTTAAAAGAAGTGATTCGTCAGACAATTTTTTCAATTTCGGATAATGAAAATACGAAATTAATGACTGGTGAATTATTTGAAGTAAAAGATGACCAATTAAGTGTTGTATCTTTAGATGGACATCGAATTTCCATCAGACATATTGAATTAAAAGATCATTATGATCCGTTTAAAGTTGTCGTTCCTGGGAAAACTTTACAAGAAATTGTGAAGATCATTTCTGGAGAAATGGATGAAAATGTTTCAATTTATGTAACTTCAAAACATATTTTATTTGAATTTGATAATACAAGAGTTGTTTCAAGATTGCTGGAAGGGGAATATTATAAGATAAGCCAGATGTTATCTAGTGATTATGAAACAAAAATCACAATTAACAAAAAAGAATTTTTAAATTGTATCGACAGAGCGAGTCTTTTGATTCGTGAATCTGATAAAAAACCAATTATTATCAACATTGCTGACCATTCATTAAAATTAAATATTAATTCTTTCTTTGGATCTATGGAAGAAGAAATTCTGATCCAAAAAGAAGGAAGAGATCTGTTAATTGGCTTTAATCCAAAGTTTTTGATGGATGTTCTTCGAGTGATCGATGATGAAGAAATCAATATTTATCTGGTAAATCCGAAAGCACCTTGTTATATCAAAGATGATGCCGGAACATACAATTATCTGATTCTTCCGGTTAATTTTAATCATTAAGAAAGGACTTTTGAGATGGAAATTAAACTTAAAGATGAATTTATTAAACTTGGACAGGCATTAAAAGCAGCTGGACTTGTAGATTCTGGAGTTGTGGCAAAAATTGTCATTCAGGATGGTGAAGTTCTTGTGAATGGAGAAGTTGAAACAAGAAGAGGAAAAAAATTATATGGTGGCGAAGTTGTATCTTTTGATGGTCAGGAGATTCATATCGTCAAATAGTTTGGAGTAGTATGATTATTAAATCTTTGGAATTAAAAAATTATCGAAATTATGATGAACTTTCCATGAATTTTGCGAGTGGAACGAATTTGTTGTATGGAGATAATGCCCAGGGAAAGACCAATATTCTGGAATCAATTTATTTAAGTGCGACAACAAAATCACACCGTGGAAATAAGGACCGGGAGTTGATAAAGTTTGAGGAAAATGAAGCTCACATAAGAATTCATTTCGAAAAACAGGGAATTGATCATCAGTTAGATATGCACCTTAAAAAAAATAAAGCAAAAGGTGTGGCAATTGACAGAATTCCGATTCGAAGATCCAGTGATCTGTTGGGACAGATTCCGGTAATTTTATTTTCGCCCGAAGATTTAAAGATTGTAAAGAGTGGTCCAAGTGAAAGAAGAAAATTTCTCGATATTGAATTATCCCAAATGGAAAGATTATATCTGTATCAATTAACAAATTATAATAAAATACTGGTTCAGAGAAATAATCTATTAAAACAGATACGTTTTCAGAATAATCTGATAGAAACATTAGAAGCATGGGATATTCAGCTCGTAAAATATGGTTCAGAGGTTATTAAATATCGTGAAAAATTTATCAAACATTTGGGTGAAGTTTGTCAAAAGATTCACAATAAATTAACTGGTGGGAAAGAAAAAATTTTACTGGAATATGACCGCGATGTAGGGTATGATAGTTATTTAACGGAACTTGCAAAGAAGAGACAAAAAGATTTAAAATACTCTACAACGACAGTAGGACCGCACAGGGATGATATTAGTTTTATTGTGAATGGGATTGATATCCGCAAATATGGTTCCCAAGGGCAGCAGCGGACAGCAGCACTCTCTTTGAAGCTGGCACAGATCCAGTTGATGCGAGAAGTGATGAAAGAGTCACCGATCCTGCTGCTTGATGATGTTTTATCTGAACTTGACAGTAATCGTAAGACGTATTTACTAGAGAGTATCAAGGATACGCAGACGATCATTACCTGTACAGGTCTGGATGAATTTATTAGTAAACACCTGCCGATCCAACGGATGTTTCAGATAAAAGCAGGAAAAATTGTAAAGGAAAATTAGGAGGAAACTATGGGTACACAAAAAAATGGAGAATATGGAGCTGATCAGATCCAGATTCTGGAAGGGTTGGAAGCTGTACGTAAAAGACCCGGAATGTACATTGGTAGTACATCAGAAAAAGGACTTCATCATCTGGTATACGAAATTGTAGATAATGCCGTAGATGAATCTCTGGCTGGATTCTGTGATACGATCATCGTAACATTGAACAAAGACGGCTCTGTAACGGTTGAGGATAATGGGCGTGGAATTCCGGTTGGGATCAATAAGAAAAAAGGTGTATCCAGCGTTGAAGTTGTATTTACGATCCTTCATGCAGGAGGTAAATTTGGCGGTGGAGGATATAAAGTATCCGGAGGTCTTCATGGTGTAGGATCTTCTGTGGTTAATGCTTTATCTGACTGGTTGGAAGTTACAGTCTGCAAGGAAGGACATGTTCACAAACAGCGTTATGAGAGAGGAAAAGTATGTTATCCGCTGAAAGTTCTTGGAGATACAGATAAAACTGGAACAACGGTTACATTTTATCCAGATGCAACGATTTTTGAGACGATTGATTTTGATTACAATACACTGAAGAGAAGATTAAGGGAGACAGCTTTCTTAACAAAGAATTTAAAAATTGTCTTAACAGATGATCGTGGGGAAGAGCAGGTTTCTGAAACGTTCCACTATGAAGGTGGTATTAAAGAATTTGTGACTTACCTGAACAAGGGAAAAGAAGCACTTTATCCAGATGTGATCTATTGTGAGGGTGAAAAAGATGGTGTGTATGTTGAAGTTGCATTCCAGCATAATGATTCATACAATGAGACATCCTTAAGCTTTGTAAATAATATCATTACGCCAGAAGGTGGTACACATTTATCTGGATTTAAGATGGCATTGACATCAACGTTTAATGATTATGCGAGAAAGAATAACCTTCTGAAAGAAAAAGAAGATAACTTAAGTGGTGAAGATATTCGTGAAGGATTGACTTCTGTTATCAGTATTAAGATCGGGGAACCTCAGTTTGAAGGTCAGACAAAACAGAAATTAGGAAATAGTGAAGCGAGAGGTGCAGTTAACAGTATTTTATCTGAGCAGTTGAAGTATTTCTTAGAACAAAATCCGCAGGTTGCGAAGATAATCTGCGAGAAGGCCGTACTTGCACAGAGAGCAAGAGATGCTGCGAGAAAAGCGCGAGATCTTACAAGAAGAAAAACGGCACTTGATGGTATGAGCCTTCCTGGAAAACTTGCTGATTGTTCAGACAAGAATCCGGAAAACTGTGAGATTTATATCGTCGAGGGAGATTCTGCGGGTGGTTCTGCAAAGACAGCTCGTTCTCGTGCGACTCAGGCAATCCTGCCTCTTCGTGGTAAGATCTTAAACGTTGAGAAGGCAAGGCTTGATAAAGTACTTGTCAATAAAGAGATTCAGGCAATGATCACAGCATTTGGTACAGGAATTCATGAAGATTTTGATATCGAGAAATTAAGATATCATAAGATCATCATCATGACAGATGCCGATGTTGATGGTGCACATATCGCAACATTGCTTCTGACGTTCATATACCGCTTTATGCCGGAATTGATCAAGAAAGGGTATGTATACCTTGCCCAGCCTCCTCTTTACCGTGTAGAGAAGAATAAGAAGTTCTGGTATGCTTACAGTGATGAGGAATTAAACAACATTCTTCAGGAAATCGGACGAGATAACAATAACAAGATCCAGCGTTACAAAGGTCTTGGAGAGATGGATGCAGAACAGTTATGGGATACAACCATGGACCCTGAGAAGAGAATTTTATTAAGAGTAAACCTTGATGAAGATTCAGCTTCAGAGATCGATCTGACATTTACAACACTGATGGGTGATCAGGTAGAACCAAGACGAGAATTTATTGAAGCAAACGCAAAATATGTACAGAATCTTGATATTTAGGAAGGGAGAAACAAATGGACGAGAATACAATTTTTGATAAAGTTCATGACATTGACCTCAAAAAAACAATGGAAAATTCATATATTGACTATGCCATGAGCGTTATCGCTTCCAGAGCTCTTCCAGATGTGCGTGACGGTTTGAAGCCGGTACAGAGAAGAATTCTTTATGCGATGATAGAATTAAATAACGGACCTGATAAACCACATCGTAAATGCGCCCGTATCGTTGGTGATACAATGGGTAAATATCATCCACATGGTGACAGCTCTATCTATGGTGCGTTAGTTAATATGGCACAGGAATGGTCCACGAGATATCCATTGGTAGATGGACATGGAAACTTTGGTTCTGTCGATGGTGATGGTGCAGCTGCCATGCGTTATACAGAAGCAAGGTTAAGCAAGATTTCCATGGAACTTCTGGCTGATATTAACAAGAATACAGTTGATTTCAGACCAAACTTTGATGAGACAGAGAAAGAACCAGCTGTCTTACCTTCTCGTTTTCCAAACTTGTTAGTGAATGGTACACAGGGAATCGCGGTTGGTATGGCTACGAACATTCCGCCTCATAACCTTAGAGAGGTTATTAATGCAGTTATTAAGATCATTGATAATCAGGTTGAGGAAGACCGTGAGACAACGATTGAAGAATTATTAGATATCATTAAAGGACCAGATTTTCCTACAGGAGCGACGATCCTTGGACGTTCTGGTATCGATCAGGCTTATCGTACAGGACGTGGAAAGATTAAGGTGCGTGCTGTTACAGATATTGAGGCAATGGCAAATGGAAAGCAGCGTATTATCGTAACAGAGCTTCCATACATGGTAAATAAAGCAAGATTGATCGAGAAGATCGCAGCTTTGGTAAGAGAAAAGAAAGTGGAAGGAATTACAGAGCTTCGTGATGAATCTGACAGAAGTGGTATGCGTATCTGTATCGAACTTCGTCGTGATGCGAATGCGAACGTAATCCTGAACCAGTTATATAAACATACACAGCTTCAGGATACATTTGGTGTGATCATGCTGGCACTTGTCGATGGACAGCCAAAGACAATGAATCTGCATGAGATGTTAGATTACTATCTGGCACACCAGAAAGATGTTGTGACAAGAAGAACCCGCTATGAATTAAACAAAGCGGAAGAACGCGCGCATATCTTAGAAGGATTACTGATCGCACAGGATAACATCGATGAAGTAATTAAGATCATCCGTGGAGCTGAGAATATTCAGGCAGCCAAGCTTGAATTGATGGAACGTTTTGGACTTTCAGATGCACAGGCACAGGCAATCGTTGATATGCGTCTGAGAGCACTGAATGGTTTGGAACGTGCCAAACTTGAAAAAGAATACAAAGAATTGATGGAGCGTATCGGTGAATTGAAGGCAATTCTTGCAGACGAAAAGAAATTACTTGGAGTTATCAAAGATGAAATCGCACTGATCCGTGACAAATATGGCGATGAAAGAAGAACACAGATTGGATTTGATGTTGATGATATTTCCATGGAAGATCTGATTCCTAGAGAAAATACTGTGATCACAATGACAAAACTTGGGTATATCAAGAGAATGACCGTTGATAATTTCAAGAGTCAGAATCGTGGTGGTAAAGGTATCAAGGGAATGCAGACGATCGATGAGGATTACATCGAAGAACTGTTTATGACAACGACACATCACTATATCATGTTCTTTACAAATACAGGACGTGTATACCGTCTGAAAGCGTATGAGATTCCTGAAAGTGGAAGAACAGCACGAGGAAGTGCGATCGTTAATCTGCTTCAGTTACAGCCAGGAGAGAAGATTACAGCAGTAATTCCATTGGCAGATTACGAAGAAGGAAAATATCTGTTAATGGCAACGAAATATGGTGTTGTTAAGAAGTCATCTATCATGGAATATGCAAATATCCGTAAGACAGGATTAGCAGCGATCACATTAAAGGACGATGACCAGTTGATCGAAGTTAAATATACGGAAGATGATGAGGATGTATTTCTTGTAACGAAGAATGGACAGTGTATCCGTTTCCATGAGAGTGACGTCAGATGTATTGGACGAACTTCTATGGGGGTTCGTGGAATCAATCTGACAGGCGATGACGAAGTTATTGGAATGCAGCTTGATAGTCAGGGAGAAGCGTTACTGATCGTATCTGCAAATGGTATGGGTAAACGTACACTGACTGCTGAGTTTACAGCACAGCATCGTGGTGGTAAAGGAATTAAGTGCTACAAGATCACAGAAAAGACAGGTGATGTTGTAGGTGTGAAGGCTGTGAATGACGATAATGAGATCATGATGATTACAACAGAGGGAATTATCATTCGTACAGCGGTAGATTCTATTTCCGTTCTTGGAAGAAATACTTCTGGAGTAAAAGTTATGAACGTTGGGGAAAATGTTAAAGTAGCCAGCATTGCAAAAGTCCGTGAAGAGAAGCTTGAAGACGAACTGGGAAAAAATACAACAGAAGAATAAAAATAAAAATCAGGGCGTAGATGAATTGTCTATGTCCTGATTTCGTTATATAATAAAACAATGATACTAAGGTCAAAATCTGATGCAGGTTTATTTGCAGGAAAATTTATGATATTTTGGCAGTTACAATAAAATATTTTTGGAGGAAAACATGAGAACGATTCATACAGATGAGATCATCAAGAATATAAAAGAGATGTGCATCGAGGCAAATTTATCTCTGACAGAAGATATGAAATGCCGTTTTAAGAATGCAACAGAAAGTGAAAAGAGTCCATTAGGAAAACAGATTTTAAATCAATTGCAGGAAAATATGGAAATTGCGGCAGCAGATCAGATTCCAATCTGTCAGGATACAGGAATGGCAATCGTATTTTTAAATATCGGACAGGATGTTCATATTGAGGGTATGGATTTACATGATGCAGTTAACGAAGGGGTGCGTCAGGGGTATACAGAAGGATATCTTAGGAAATCTGTTGTAAAGGATCCGTTGATCCGTGAGAATACAAAAGATAATACACCTGCGATCATGCATATAGATATTGTTCCAGGAGAAAATCTTGAAATCTTAGTAGCTCCAAAAGGATTTGGAAGTGAAAATATGAGTCGTATATTTATGTTAAAACCAGCAGATGGAGAAGAGGGCGTAAAGAAATCAGTGATTCAGGCAGTCAAAGATGCAGGCCCTAATGCCTGTCCGCCAATGGTTGTTGGTGTTGGACTAGGCGGAAGTTTTGAAAAAGCAGCATTTCTGGCTAAGAAGGCATTGACGAGAAACTTAGATACACCATCTGAGAAGCCACATATTGCGAAATTAGAGAAAGAATTGTTAGAAGAAATCAATCAGTTAGGTATTGGTCCAGGAGGGCTTGGAGGTTCAACAACTGCGTTAGGACTTAATATTGAGACATACCCTACACACATTGCAGGAATGCCATTAGCAGTAAATATCTGCTGTCACGTAAATCGTCATGCACATAGAGTGTTATAAAGAATTAGATATTATCTATCGTTCAGACGAAATTTTTAGAATATAGTATTTTTTAAATACAAGGAGTAGAAGATTATGGAGAAACATTTAAATGTTCCAGCAAATACAGAAGAGTTGGCCAAACTTAAATCTGGAGATTATGTATATTTAACAGGAACAATCTATACAGCTAGAGATGCAGCGCATAAAAGAATGTATGAAACGCTGTTAGATGGGAAAGAATTACCAGTAGATGTAAAAGGACAGTTTATTTATTATCTTGGGCCAACACCAGCAAGAGAAGGACAGGTTATTGGATCAGCAGGACCGACGACAAGCAGCAGAATGGATAAATATACTCCAACGATGCTTGATCAAGGATTAAAAGGTATGATCGGAAAAGGAAAACGATCTCTAGAAGTTATTGAATCAATTAAAAAGAATGGAGCAGTATATTTTGCAGCGGTTGGAGGAGCAGGAGCACTTCTTTCAAAATGTATTAAGGAGGCAGAAGTAATCGCTTATGATGATCTGGGAACAGAAGCAATCCGAAAATTAAGAGTTGAAAACTTTCCAGTTATTGTAGTAATTGACAGTCAGGGGAATAATCTTTATGAGACTGCAGTAGAAAATTTTAAAAAATTAAAATAATCAATAAAAACCTATTGACAAAAGTAAATTACTTTGGTAAGATATTCAAGCGTCATGTGAATGACGGATGCAATTAAATATTTTTGATATTTAGGCATTTGCAGAAGTACTCAAGTGGCTGAAGAGGTGCCCCTGCTAAGGGTATAGACCGTTTACGCGGTGCGAGGGTTCAAATCCCTCCTTCTGCGCTTATTAAATCTTCCAACTAGGAGGATTTAATTTTTTGACAAAAGGTATTGACACGGATGTAAAAGTGTGGTATCTTATAGAAGTTGCACTGCTTATGGCAGAGTGATGAATATCATCTAAAAAATGATGAAAAGAGCATTTATTTGTTTGAGTTATTGGACGGAGAACGATCACAATATTCGAACAAAATAAATTAAAAAAACTCTTGACAGGATGAAATGAAGATGATATGATATAAAAGTTGCTGCGGATTGAAAGAAAAACAGCAAAAAAGAAAAATAAAAAAGTTCTTGACAAGTCAGGAACAAAGTGATATAATAATAAAGCTTCTTATACGAAGCGGATCACAAAAAGATCTTTGACAACTGAACAATAAGACAACCTTGAAAATTCTAATGAATTTTTCAGATGATTTTAGTAAAAATCAACGAACGTTCTTTATAAGAACAGTAATAACAAGGATAAAGAAGCTAGTGCTTCTTGAACTTGGATCAAGATTGAACATGAGAGTTTGATCCTGGCTCAGGATGAACGCTGGCGGCGTGCTTAACACATGCAAGTCGAACGAAGCTGCTTAACAGATCTTCTTCGGAATTGACGTTTTGTAGACTGAG
>JAXJNA010000039.1:0-56316 GCA_036312945.1 Anaerostipes hadrus | reverse complement strand
TTTGTGTCTGCAACATCATTTCCATCTTTACTATCCTTCCTTCCATATTTCATTTCTTACTGAAATATAACCTAACAGAAAAAAATAAAGATTTGATGAAGATTGCTAAATAATTCGTCTACTCTATTTTTATTCTCGTATGGAATAAACCATCAATGGAATATCATTATCAGAACTCGGCTTTCCACTGAAGTCAGCAAAGCTGTTACAAATACGAAGTCCTAATTTACCGAATATCTCCTTCAAAAATCTGTCCCGGAAGTTTTTTCTTCTCCATATACGGGAACTCTCTATCAAATGCCTCTGCTTCCTTTTCATTTACCAGATACCCTGCCAGAGGTGCATACTCTCCTGTAATTCCATTAAGATATCCCGGCATCAGTTCTTCGCACAGAAAGAAAGATGCATCCTCGTCTTCCGGCAATTCTTCTCTTGCAAACTGGATATATGCCATACCGCTGGCTTTATATGGCAGATACTTGCCTGCTCCCCCCGCTTCCCTTACCAGATTTAATGCAGTATCAGCATAATTGGTCCCAATAGCATAGACTGAATCGTATGTCCATATTTTTCCCTTTTTTTGTGTGAGATTAAGAGTGCTGTCTGTCAGAGTTAATTGTTGATTATCATTCGCTACAAAAGCCATTTGTATCACCTTGATATTTGATACTTATATTTTACCAGATATCGATATGATTTCGTATATCGTGTTAAGTTTTCAAGGTACAACTATATATCAAAGATCAGTGACCTTTTGACACCCTAATCCTATAAAAAATAGACAGTTTCAATAAAAACTGCCCATTTTTATACTATTATTTACTTCTATATTGCAATTTTACAATTCAATAGAATCTACAATCTTCTTCAATGCATCCGCTGATTCCTTCAACTTCAATGCTTCTTCCCCATTTAAATTCAGTGGAATGTCGGATTCTACTCCATTTACACCTACGATCGCAGGCATACTTAGTGAAACTCCATCAATATCATAAACACCGTGCATCATATGTGACACTGGAAGAATGGATTTCTCGTCTCTCATAATCACTTCACAGATTCTTTTTACTGACATTGCGATTCCATAATACGTTGCATGTTTTTTATTAATAATCTCATATGCACTGTTCTTCACTGCTGCGGCAATCTCTTCTGTATTTTCTTTGTGTTTATAATGGCCACGCATTTCGCACATTTCACTTAATGGAACTCCTGATACATTGACCGATGACCATGCCACAACTTCACTATCCCCATGTTCTCCTATGATAAATGCATGAACACTTCGACTATCTACAGACAAATGTTTTCCTAACTCATATCTTAATCTTGCACTATCTAAAACAGTTCCTGATCCAATGACTCTGTTTTCTGGAAGTCCTGATAATTTGATTGCTACCTGAGTCAGGATATCCACTGGATTTGCCACTACAAGCAAAATTCCTGCAAAATTTCTTTTGGCTATTTCAGAAATGATGGATTTAAAGATTGCTACATTTTTATTGACAAGATCAAGCCTTGTCTCGCCTGGTTTTTGTCCTGCACCGGCAGATATGATGACGATCGCAGCATCTTTAACATCATCATAATCACCTGCATATATTTTCATTGGACTGGTAAACGGAATTCCATGACTGATATCCATGGCTTCTCCCTCTGCCTTATTCTTATCTGCGTCAATTAGGACGATTTCTGTAAATAATCCACTCTGCATGAGTGCAAATACAGATGCTGAACCAACAAAGCCACATCCTACCATGACTGCTTTTTTCGAATTGATCACTTGCTTTTTCGTAATGATCTCCTCCTTCTCAGATTAATAATTTTCTGCATGTACTTCAAAATAACTCTGTGGATGTGCACATACTGGACATACTTCTGGAGCTTTCATTCCAACGACAATGTGTCCACAGTTACGGCATTCCCATACTTTTACTTCACTCTTTTCAAATACCTGTGCAGTTTCAATGTTCTTAAGGAGTGCACGATATCTTTCTTCATGATGCTTCTCAATTTCTCCTACAGCCCTGAATTTCGCTGCTAACTCTGGAAATCCCTCTTCCTCAGCTGTTTTTGCAAATCCTTCATACATGTCTGTCCATTCGTAATTCTCACCTTCTGCTGCTGCAGCTAAGTTTTCTTTTGTATCTCCAATTCCTGCTAATTCTTTAAACCACATTTTGGCATGCTCTTTTTCATTTTCTGCTGTCTTTAAGAATAAGGCTGACATCTGCTCGTATCCTTCCTTCTTTGCAACCGATGCAAAATACGTATATTTATTTCTTGCCTGTGATTCTCCTGAAAATGCTTCTTGTAAATTTTTCTCTGTCTGTGTTCCTTCATATTTGTTTGCTGCCATCTTCTTTTCCTCCTTTTTCTCGATTACTTTTTCAAAATCTGATGCTGGATGTTTGCATAAAGGACATACAAAATCCTCTGGTAACTCTTCTCCTACATATTCATAACCGCAGATCCTGCAACGCCAGATGGTTTGTCCTTCCTGCGTTTCTCCGACCGCTTGTGGTTTTGGTTTGATATGCTCTTGATAGTACTCATATGTTACAGAAGGTATATCACTTAAAACTTCCATGTCCATGATCTTTCCGATAAACATTGTATGGGAACCCAAGTCTTCCGTCTTCGTAACTTCCACTGAAATATATGCATTAGCTCCTTCTGTTATATAGAATATACCATTGTTACCTCGTGCACACGTTTCAAATGACTCAAATTTGTTTACATCTCTCCCAGATTGGAATCCAAAATGTTGAAATAAGTCAAACGTTGCTTCTTGACTTAACACTGATACGGTAAACTTTCCGGTTCTTTGAATCATATTATGTGTGTAATTTGCTTTATTTATGCAAATACTTAATTGATTCGGTTCTGATGCTGCTTGAATTGCTGTGTTAATGATACAGCCATTATCTTTATTCTCTTCTTTCGCTGTCAGCACGAACAAGCCATAACTTAATTTATACATCGCTTTTTTATTCATCTTGGAAACCTCCTTTTGTTTTGTGTTTATCTTTTATGATTATTATACATGAAGTCTTTTCGATTGTCAATAATAGTAATCATTCTTATTTTCAAAATTATTTTCTTGCAAGTTTAAGACTCTCATTTCTAAGTCCCTATCGGAAGAACCTTCTTCAACCATCCTGACACAGTTTCTCCCAAAGCACAGTATTTATCTGCAACGCACACGATCCATGCTTCTTTACAACGTGGTGGAATTGGTACTAATGGAAACATATGACGTAAGATTATATTTTTCTCTATATCATTCAGATCATAATCTTCTTCTGCATTTTTCAGTGCGATATATGGATGTTTGAATCCATGTAACCCTGGTGATTGTTCTTTATTATGCCAGTCGTAGAGAAAATAGTCGTGTAATAAGGCTCCTTTTATCAAGCTTTCTTCATTCACTGTGATCGGAAGTTTTTCTGCAAATGCAATACTTATCTCTGCGACATTAACACTATGCTCAAAAACTGTCACATTTCCATGTTGTATACATTCTATTTCTATCATCCATCGATTGGAGGTACTTAATTGTCTTAATATTTCTTCAACTTTTTTATTCATGATAATTCCTTTCTTTCTAAAGTCAAAAATGTATCATCCAAACCTGATTCAAAATATAACCCTGAATTCGCGTTTTTTATATCATAAAAAATATTAATAAACGCATGATTGCTAAGGTCTTCCCCGTTGAAATATCTCTTGGATACTATTTTAATTTTATTATTTTCGATTGTTTTTATTTTCAATTCTATATAATTTGAATTAAACTGCTCATTCACAGATAATATCACTTTCTCAATATCCGATATATTAATCTCTGTTACCTTCGTTCCTAATATAAACATAATTTGCTTTGAGTCTATGATATTTATCTTTCCGTTTCTTTGAAAAATACGATTCGAAATTCTATTATAAATTAAAATCAAAATAACTACTGCAACTATATTATAAGTAACTTTTACTATATCATGACCTATTCGCTCAAAACAATCTGCTAATATCCATACAAAAAAACACAAGGGTATTAACATTAGATTAGAAATTTTATATTGAATATATGTAAACGAGTATTCTTTCTTATTCATCAGCTTTTTTCCTCACAATGTTGTTTTTTTCATGATAACACAAAACTTTATCTTGTACAAAAACTTCCACCGCTTTCCTTACTTCTTCCACCCATTCCTCACTATGACAGCAAAACAGTTCTTCATGCTGCATATCATATCTTATAATATCTGGATTCTTAAAATAAGTACGATATCTCTTTTCATATTTTTCACCCATCTTTGTTGCATAAAATACATGAATTGTTGTTCCTTTCACATCAATTGCATGCTCTACTTTTGTGACCAGGTCAGAATAAAACTGCTGATAAATGCTTTGTTTTGTAATCCATGGATACCCTCCTTTTCCAATACCGAACATATTTAAAAATCCATGAACTAATTCTTTCTTTGATTCATCCATCTTTTTTATCTTCTTTTGCATGAACTTTGGCAATTTCCCTGTATGTATCATTTGATGCATGATCGGCACAACGATCAATGATTGGATTTTCGCCATAAGATGACCTGCTTCATCCATATCGCTGCTTCCAATGATGCCATGATCGATATGAATGTTTCTTCGTTGAATCAGAAGGGATACAAAGCTCCCTCCAAGAGAACACCCGTATGCTGCTTTGATTCTTCCTCCATATTTCTTCTTGATTTCCTGCTCAATTTTTTCACACTCGTCTTCCATCGAGATAAATTGTGTGTTCTCATTTGGATCAAATCCATCATAAGAAACTGTTACTGTATAAAAATAAGAATGCAAACCTTCTAGTACATGATCAAAACTGCCCGAAAGACAACACGTTCCTGGGAATAAAAATATCACTGGTTTCTGATCATCTCCGCTTCCGTAAAATTTCATAACTGCTCTCCTTTTCTACTTTTCCTATATCTCTTCATACTCACAAAATTTTAGAAACTATCATCCAAGTGCCACATCCAAAACCATCATCAGACTAAATCCGACCGCAAAGAATACAGTACCAATATTTGAATGTTCTCCCTGTGACATTTCTGGAATTAATTCTTCCACCACAACATAGAGCATTGCTCCTGCTGCAAAGCTTAGCAAATATGGAAGTACCGGGATGATAAACTGTGCAGCGATCATCGTTAGTACTGCTCCGACAGGTTCAACAATACCTGAAAGTACCCCGCCTAAAAATGCCTTTTTCTTACTTTCTCCTTCTGCTCTAAGTGGCATGGAGATGATCGCGCCTTCTGGAAAATTTTGAATCGCAATTCCAAGCGATAACGCCAACGCACTTGCCGCTGTAATCTGTACGTTTCCCGCAAGAAATCCTGCATACATAACACCAACTGCCATTCCTTCTGGAATATTATGCAGTGTAACTGCCAATACCATCATTGTCGTGCGGTTTAACTTACTTTGCGGTCCTTCTGCCTGATTGCTTCCAACATGCAGATGCGGGATCAGATGATCAAGCAAAAGCAAAAATAATACCCCGATCCAAAATCCAATGAGCGCTGGAAAAAATGAGAAAACTCCCATATTCTTAGATTGTTCCATTGCTGGAATTAAAAGACTCCAAATGGAAGCAGCTACCATCACACCTGCTGCAAATCCTGCAAGTGAACGTTGTACAGATTTTCCAAGTAATTTTTTCATAAATAATACACAAGCTGCACCAAGCGTTGTTCCCGCAAACGGAATCAATATACCTATAAAGATGTTCATTTCTTTTACACTTTCCTTTCTGTTAGTTTTGCCTAACTATCATTTATAAAAAGAACCGTGCGAAAACAGAACTATCATTTCACACGGTTCTTTTTCTATGTTTTCAGTATATCACTTAGGAAATTCCATAACAAGAATAGCTTATATGTAAAATATACCAATTCCTAGTTACTGATATTCTTTTCTCAACACCTCATGTGGCGCCTCTATTTCATTGGCTATCGTATGTTCCGTCAATTCAGACAGCAGCTTTATCTTTGCATTAATGATCGGTCTCATACAATTTGGAACATGTTCTTGATGTGCTCTGTGAATTGCAACACATTCTTTGCAATTTCCATGATAACGACATGCTTTCTTGCACGGACAATGATCCTTATCTTTATATTCTTCCCTGAAAGCTGATGCGAACTCTTCTTGTAAGCGTAATCCTTCCTGCCTGTTTCCTTTGTGAAATTGTTCCATTGCTTCTATTTCTTTTTTATTTCCCTCGATGTTCATGATTCACTCCTATAATTTCTTATAATCTTTTGCCCCATTATACGACGAATTGCGGGTAGTCCCTCTGTCCTGCCGTGGCAGATGAATAACACTTTTATCTCCTTATATCTTCTCAAAGCCTTACGAAATAAGGCTTTTATGAGTTATTTGTGCATGTTTTTTGGTTACAAACCTGTTTTTATCCAGTTCTTTCTTTGCTTCTTTCAACTTGGCAAGTTCTTTGATAAGATCGACAACAGCTTGTCAACCTGGATTGGCTTTGCTATATGTCCATTCATTCCGGCTGCAATAGCATCTCTCTTATCTTCTTCAAATGCATTTGCTGTCATTGCAATGATCGGTATACATGCCTTATCTCTATCTGGCAGACGTCTGATTTCCTGCGTTGCTTTATAACCATTCATTTCTGGCATCTGGATATCCATGAGGATTATATCATATGTTCCAACTGGCATTTCCATTATCCTGTTTACACACTGGATGCCATCCTCCACACGCTCTGTTTTAAGACCGGCACGCTCAAGTATTGCTTCTGCAATCTCTGCATTCAAATCATTGTCCTCTGCCAAAAGGATATTCCTTCCTTCAAGTATTTCACTACATATTTCTAGATTTTCAACATGTTTTTTTACATAATATCTTTCATCTGCTATCCTGTGTTTTAATGTTACAGTAAAAGTGCTGCCCTTTCCAAGCTCACTCTCTACATCTATTATTCCACCGAGCAGATCAACATATTTTTTTACGATTGACATTCCCAGTCCGCTTCCTGTGATTTTGCTCTTTGTAGCGTTCCTCTCACGTGTGAATGCCTCGAAAATATTTGTCAGATACTCCTGACTCATACCAATTCCTGTATCGCTCACCCTGGTCCTCACCATCATATACCCAGCCTCATCACATGGTAATTCATCTACGCTTACCTTAACAGAACCACCGGATGAAGTATACTTTATGGCATTGCTCAGGATGTTGACAAATATTTCTTTTACCTTGGTAGTATCTGTCAGTATATTTTCATGTTCTACGTTTATTGTGTATTGAAGTACAAGATTCTTTTTCTTTGCTTCATCACCAAATACTTCAAATAAGGTCTGCCAGATATCTTCAATCCGACCGTAGTTCTCATCAATTTCCATCCTTCCACTTTCAATCCGAGCCATATCAAGTACATTATTTATGATTGACAAAAGAAGATTTCCTGACTGTTGTAGTTTTTTTAAGTATTCTGAAGTTTCAGGCAGATTCTTTCCTTTTAGCTTATCCTCCATAAGCTGTGCATAACCCAGAATCGCATTCATAGGAGTACGAATGTCATGAGACATATTGCTAAGAAAACGAGTCTTTGCGAGACTGGCATCCTCTGCTTTTTTCAGAGCGATTTCCAGTTTGTCATTAAGTTTTTGTGTATCATTTGCAGCAAGCTTTGCGACAGCTTCTGCTTTTCTTGCCTTCCGTAAAAGTACAAGGATAATTCCAATGATAGTGAGTACAAAAAATCCTGCCGTGACAAAAAAAGCAAGCATATTGTCTTTTACAAAATCATAAAAAGTCACCTTATCTGCCGTACTATCATAGATAGCAAGTGCACTTGTAAGCATATCAGATGGCATGTCCTTCAAAGTTTTATTCAATATCGATAAGAGGGTTCCCTCGCCGCCTCTTACTGCAAAGCATGCCTCCATTGTTTTTGTAAGTGGAACACTTTTGAAATCTCGATTGTTATCATATTTCAGAGCCTGACTGGTTCCCATGAGAAAACAGTCTGCTTTTTCATTCATGACCATATCTGCCGCATCAGCAAACGAATCATAATCTACCAGCTTCCATTGGGGATAACTGAAAGCAATATGCTGTTTTAAGGCTTCTTGTTCTTTTGGCACAGCTACTGTATACGACTCGTCCTCATTGAAATATTTCTCATCCGTTACCGCCATCAGACTGTAGGTCCAGGCTGTATTTGTAAGTGTAT
The DNA here is from genome assembly GCA_036312945.1 of Anaerostipes hadrus. Lineage (GTDB taxonomy): Bacteria > Bacillota > Clostridia > Lachnospirales > Lachnospiraceae > Anaerostipes > Anaerostipes hadrus_C. Next base: position 48,059 of record JAXJNA010000039.1, on the reverse strand, counting down.
AGCCTTTTTTTCTGCAAGATCAGGATTTCTGCCGGCATAAAAAATCATGTCAATTTTATGATCCTGCAGTGCCTGAAGCATTTCGTTGTAATCATCATATTCCCGGATATTAAATTCCAGCGTTTGATTCCCCAGACAATCTTTGGCATAGGAAATATATTCTGCCAGCATACCAGTAAGTTTTCCTGTCTCTTCATCCATGGAAAAAATTGCCCGATCATTGTTCAAAAATCCTATCTTGATATCCCCATGTTCTTCCACCCAGGACTTTTCTTTGCCTGTAAGACTCTGTTTATAATCAAGTGTAAAATATTTCTTATACAGATCCGCCTTAAAGAAAGGACTATCTTGTTCCAGCTGACGCATAGCATAATCCAGCTCCGTCTTGATATCACTGCGCTCTTTATTTATTGCAAAATATATGCCTGATTTACCAATAGTTGTAACGGATGATATTCCCTGTTCAGACCAGATAGATTCCTCCAGAGATACAAAACAGTCAATCTCATGATTTGCTAATTTCTTTTCGACATCATCATCATTATTCACATTTACATGTTTTGTATGTATACCTTTCTTCTTTTCCCATTCTGTCAGCATGATTTCAGGTTCTGTGCCCATGAGCACACCTACGCGTTTCCCATCCATAGTTTTGAAATCAGACGTCCCAATATCCGTATGTGATAAATCAGCATAAAGAATATATTTTTCCTCACCCATGGGTTCATCCGAAAAAAGCATCTTTTGTGCACGTTCACCAGTGTAAGAAATATCGCCCATGATATCAATCTCACCATTTTCAAGCTTATCAAAGCAGTTAGACCAGTCGCATTTCACATACTCAAATTTCCATCCGGTATAGCCTGCCAAAGCCTGCATGAGTTCATAGCCATATCCTCGTCTGACACCGTTTTTATCGACATAATTAAAGGTATCCTCAAATGAGCCGACACGAATGGTCTGTGGCTGTTTTTTATTATTCTTTTCAGCGGCCTGACAGTGTACTGATAACATCATCCACATTCCCAGGATCACAAATATATATGCAAATAGTACAGCTGATTTTTTTCTACTTTTATTCATTCTTCTTTCCTGATTCTTTTGTATTTTCCTGTTTTGCAGGATTCTCTGCCTGCGGCGGGTCGCTTCTGCGACATATTACCCTTCCGCCGCAGTGCGATCCTGCCCGGAGGGCTTTTTAATATCATAGGGGATTCCATCGAAATTTCCTATGATATTAAAAAAACACTGTCCTGCAGACAGTGCACGTCATCTCATGCAACTGGCTGCCATTTTACAGGCCCTGTAGCTTTGCGTCCCAGACTTTCATCTGGTTTGCCGATTTCCTTATTATAGCTTTTAAACGTATGCAAAAAAAACTGGTTTTATCATACTTTAATGTTCTACTGTACACAAGAAAAACATTACCACTTTAGCACGTGAAAATAAAGAAAAGAACAGCCGATATATACATTCAAACTGTTCTCCTACTTCCGAAGTCCACGTAGCATTGACATTACTGTTTCCTGCTATACCTCGTTTTCACTTATATCATTTTTATAATATCATAGGTTGTTACGTTTGTCACATAAAACTTTGAAGAACAAATCAGCAATTATAGATTAATTATTCAAAGATTTCTTTTTTGATTTATGAACCGGCAATTCATCATACATTGCGTTGAAAAGTCCAGTCAGATATTCTTTACTATCAACATCTTCTACTAACAGCATCTCTTTTGCCCCGTCATACGGTAATTCATAAGTCGCAGTTGCCATATAAGAAACTGCAGATTTTGTCGGTTTCACAAGTAACCTATCATCATATATGCCTCCGGCAATTCTGCCACGATAATATATGATATATTCTCCCATCATTGCACGATAATGAATTTCTTCTAAATCAGATAACTGTTCTAATATAAATTGTAAATATTCTTTGCTTGAAGCCATATTTTTGTCCTTTCAAACACCTGCATTTTCACATCATTTACATAAAGTGTAACATCTTTACAATTCTTGCAATCTCCATAACTACAATCTTTAGCATCACTCCACCGGACATCACATAAAACCATATCTCACGCATATGTTGTGATTTTGCGATTGGTGTTGCTATTGCTGCAATAATTATGATTGCAGCTCCGACACATCCAACGATATTGGGAACGCTCACAAGCGAAAATATTCCCGGATCACAGCTTCTATCTATTGTATACTGAATTGTTTTATCCAGTCCGTCTCTTGCGGCTGCAAAGCAGCATATAACAAGACCATATACCAAAATAAACAGACTCCTTCTGCCCCAGAAATTAATGTCGCCTCTGTTACTGATCGAATATCCAACAAACCCGACCAACGATAAAATCATAAATGTAGTAACTGTTGTTACCATATTTCCAAAATATAGCTTCATCTGTTTTTCCTCCTTCTAAAACACACTTTTATACCACTCTGTAACTGCCTTCAAATTCTGTAAAGATACTCGTTTCCCGCCATTTACCATCATATCTAACATATCATCCTCTTCGGGCGTACGATCGGTTTTATTCGCCAGTCCCTTTCCGGCAGTTTTAACCATGACATTCATCATGAAACGATACACACCACGAAGCTTCTTCACATCAAAATTCCCCTGTAATGTAAACAGCGGAATCCTCTGTGGAATAGTATTTTTATCCCTGAGCTCTTTTAACTGTGTGCCTGTCTGTCCCATGCCGACACCACAGACTGCACACACCTTATACAATTTTGCTGCCTTTTTATATCCTTTGATTCCTCCTGCCATAATCCATCCAAGATAAATGATCTCACTGCCGGCAGGCACCTTGTTTTTTGCCTGCTGTAAACTATGTACTGGAAGATTCAATTCCTTTCCTAGTAATTGTGCATACTCTGCTGTGCTTCCGGTGTTTGATGTATATATGATCGCTTTCATTTCGCTTCACCCCCTGGCAACAATGTGACAATATAATAAATAATTCCAAATACAGCTATACTTCCCAGCATAATGCCAATCATCTGATTTACACTTACCACATTTCCATGAAATACCGGATTGCAATCAAGAGTTCCTTTTATTACATCAACCATTTCATCAGGATAATGTCTTCTCTCCATCTCCATGAATACTCCGTGAAGCATATGATTCTTGATCAATGAAGTGGCATATGTACTTGGAAGATAAGACAGCGCCTTCTGAAGGCCTGAAGCAAAATTTGAAATTGGCATATAAGCACCACATATAAAACCATATCCTGCGCTGACAATTGTACCTACAGCTGAAAGTTGTCCCTGTGTTGTTAATGGAAAGCTAATGATACTTGAAAGCGTACTTCCAAACAAGACAAGCAATATCATATCAAATAGAACCCATAATACATCTGCTGCATTCATATACCATCCCATTTTAAGTAAATATCCCAGGCATAATACAAATGCAAGTCCATTGACCATCAAAGAATTAACTACTGTTGACAGAAAATATCCTAAATAGATTTTCCCACTGCTTACCGGTGAAACATTAAAATCCTTCCTTGTTCCATTTGCCTTGTCCTGCACCATAGTCAGATTCACACAGAATGTTACAGTAATACAGCTTACTGCCATAAGTGATGCTGTCAGCTGTGCTGCCACGGTTCCATTAATGAGTTTATCCGAAATCGTGATCATATCCGGAATTGCTGCTGTAAAAGAATCTCTGAAAACCTTTGCAAGAAACGTAGCATACAAAACAATCAGAATGACGGGTGTGATCATTGATGTAAGCAACATACCTCTATCTTTAAAAAACAGTTTCCTATTCCTGTTCATTAATGCCAATACTGTTCTCATTAATGCTCACCTCCAAGCTTCTTCCCTGTGACTGCAAGAAATACATCATCCATACCGCCTTTTACTACTTCATAATCCTTGAATAGGTCCTGATGCTCTACAATAAGCTTCGTAGCTTCCTTCGTATTTCTTACTTTTATCTGATATCCGTCACGTATTTTTTTATATCCTCTGTTCAATGACTTTATTTCATCTTCGGAAACACCATAAACAGAGACTATATCCTGCACATAATCATTTTTAAGTTCAAACGGTGTACCTTCCGCTGCAATACTTCCTTTGTCAAGAATCACAACATACCCGGCATTAGCAGCCTCTTCCATATAATGGGTGGTTAGAAATACTGTCATATCTTCAGTTTTCTGAAGCTTCTCGATAACATTCCAGATTAATTGCCTTGTCTGTGGATCAAGTCCTGTAGTAGGTTCGTCAAGAATCAAGATTTCCGGTCTGTGCAATAATGCACGGGCAATATCAATTCTTCTTCTCTGACCTCCCGACAGCTTCCCTACAGGTCTGTTTAAAAACTCGTTAAAATCCAGAATCTCGACCAGTTCCTGTAATCTCTTATCAAAAGCATTTCCTGTAATGCCGTACAAAGCAGCTCTGCTCATTAGGTTCTCTTTCACTGTAAGCGGTTTATCAAGTACGCTATCCTGAAATACAACACCAAGCATCCTTTTTGTCTGTGTTCCGACTTTGTCAGTTTCTATTCCATTTACCTGAACAGTTCCACTGTCTTTTTTCAGCAGTCCGCAGAGAATTGAAATAGTTGTACTTTTCCCTGCACCGTTTACTCCAAGAAATGCAAACAATTCTCCTTTTTTCACACGAAAGCTCAAATCATTTACCGCTTTTACTTCGCCAAAGCTTTTATTCAGATGGCTGATTTTAATTATATCTGATTCCATATTTCCTCCTCTCCAACCAAAAAGACGCAGGCAAAAAACATTTCGTTTCTGCTCTGCGTCTTAGCGTCTGGCTATAGATTGATAATCCACTATATGATCCTTTACATTGATAATAAAACTTTTTTTACATTTTGGACAAAACAGCGGAAAGTGTTTTAATTCCGTATCATCCAATATCTGTGTCCGTGTTTTTGCACCGCATACTGGACACAAGATCCATTTATCCGTTACTACTGCTTTCATCTGGCCTGTCACCTCCTGATAAATCCCATAAAGTGCTATCTTTAACGCCTAAACCTTTTAAATATGTCATACCAGTATTGTGAAGCATGCGATACATATTTTCTTTCGTATCCTTGACGGTTCCTGATGCAATAAGGGTTCCCATCCCCTGTGTATACACCATCATTGTCATAACAAAATCCATTACCTGTTTTGGTGTAATTCCAAGCAATTCTGCCATCTCCTGATACACATTAGCGGCTTTCTGATTATTCGTCTGTAACTCAAAGCCTATGCTTAGAAGCTGGCTTCGCTCTCCCATATAAAGGAAACGAAACAAATTGGGATTTTCTAATGCTAAATCAATGGTTCCTTTTCCTTTCTGTTCGAATGTTGCAAATTCGTTTTCATTCCGTCTATAATACTTATCCTCCACATACTGCTCCGCAAAAGGAATCAATTTCTCACGCAATCCATCCATTCCCCCAAACTGCCATGAAATCGGTGCTGTGGAGCATCCCAGTTCCCTGGCTACAGCTTTTATGTTAAGAGCGGCATATCCATTTTTTGAAACAAGCTCCAGTGCAGCCTGCAACATATCTTCTTTTTTTATTTTGGGACTACTTGGCATATAAAATCTCCAATACTATAAATTAGTTTATTATAAACTCATTTATAGTATATCACATTATACATACATGTCAATGACAAGTGTTTCTTCCTTCCACTTTTGAGATTTTTAAGTTAAAAAATCTGTCCCGGTAGTTTCTTTTTCTCTTTATTTGGAAACTGCTTATCAAACTCTTCTGCTTCCCGCTCATCTACAAGATAGCCTTCCGGTGTCGCATACTCTCCAGTAATCCCATCAAGATAACCAGGTACAAGTTCTTTACACAAAAAGAATGATGCATCTTCCCCCTCTGGCAATCCATGATAACGAATGTTAAATTCACTTGCATACTTAAATCCACTTTTTCCATAAAAATCAATATTTCCTTCAAAACATACTGCACCACAGCCAAGTTGCGTCGCCTTATTCAACGAATAATCCAGTAGGACTTTTCCGTACCCTTGTCTTTTCAATTCTGGAGTAATACAAATCGGTCCCATCGTCATAATTGGAATATTTCTTCCATCATCCGCTTTAATGATCGTTCTCATAAACATGTTCTGACCGATCAGTTTGCCCTCTTTGCCATTTTCATTAAGAAACATCACAAAATCCAGTTCTGGAACAAATGACGGATCATTTCGGAGCTGATGCAATACATAATGCTCAAGGCATCCTGGACGATACACATCCCAAAAACTTTCTCTTACCAGATTTTCTACTTTCTGATGTTCTTCCTTTTTCTCTAAACGAATCTCAATATTACTTTTTTCCATTTCTTATATGTCCTTTCTTAAAAATAAAAACCGATAATCCTGATTTTTCAGTATCAGAATTAACGGCTCTGCGTCTTAAGCGTCTGGCTCTTATTTTACTATTTCATTTCTTTTACTATTTTATCCAGCATCTGTTCAAACTGACCTTTTGCTTTCGCCTTATCTGCTGCGCCATCATACATGCTATAATAGAAAAACATATTTGCATAAAATTTAACTGCATTCTCTTCTGGATCTTCTATTTCCATATTTTTGAACAGATCTTTCACGTATTCTGCCGGTCCCGATACCAGATATTGCTGATATAAATTCTGCATTTCTTCACTACGAAACTGCTCTATTGTCAGCATCTTCCGAAACGATGATGCAAAATCATCCTCTGTCCAGTATTCAAACATAGACTTACTATATTCCACAAAATCATCAAATGATACGTTCTGGTATTCTTCCGGTGTCTTTTCAATACTCTCTTCCGGCACTTCATTCTCTCTAGCTTGTTCGCCGTCCTGCTGTTCCATGCGCTTTACAATACTGTCAAAAATATCTCTTTTACTTTTATAATGACGGTACAATGCGCCTTTTGTCATATCAAGCTCTCCTGCTATCTGGCTGACTGAGACAGCCTCATAACCATCTCTGGCGAACAGATGGAGGGCTACAATTAATATCTCTTCTTTCCTATTTCCCATACTGATAACCTCCAGCAAAAATAAACGACCGTTTATATTTTAATAATAGTAAACGGTCGTTTATTTGTCAAGGCTTTTCTCTTTGATATTACCTCTTTTTATATATCAATAATTCCGGATTTTTACCAGCCTTCTCATATGTACATACCAAAATAAAATCCATATCTGCCAGAATGCCAAAACACCGGTCTCCTCCGAATTCAGACTCCATTTGATTTCCCAAATAAGTTTTCTGATCATCCAAAAACTTTACTTTTTGTCCATTTGGCAGTTGATATTCAAGATTCACATACTTCCCAACAAGAGCATTTAGTTTGTCTACCCTTGGAAGTCCGTCTATATGCAGATCATTTATTTCGTTTATCAATTGTTTTTTAAACTCTTCAAACTGCCCATTGTCACTAAGTTCATCATATCTTTTCCAGTAATCCAACTTTGGAAGCATCTCTTTCAAATAAGAATGTGCCTGTTCTTCGGTAAAGTTTTCATTTACCATATTCTTTACACACACATCAATCAATTCATCCATATCATTATATGTGTACGTTCCATCTGCATAGCACCATTTACAATATTCCTCATTCAATGTACCATCTTTGTCACGTCCCAAGATAGAATCATCATCAATCGGCATTCCACAGCACTGACAGATCAGCTTTCTCGGTTCTCCTAAAAGCGTATTAATTGAAACATCAAATTCTTTCGATAAAAGCCTTAGCGTATCAGTATTCGGAACTGTATCTCCATTTTCCCAACGGGATACTGCCTGTCTCGTCACCATAACTTTATCTGCCAGCTCGTCTTGTGACATTCCTCTTTCTGTTCTAAGTTTTAGAATTATCTTTTTTGTTTCCATAGTCGCCACCTCCGTTATCTTTATCATATCGATAAATCTGCAGTCTGAAAAGCAACCTGCTGTTGCCATGATCTATCTATATGATTTGATTCATCTCTTTTTCAGATAAATCAAAATCAACGATATCCAGAGTTACATTTCTCCTTTATCTGTTTGAAATTTCTTTGATGGATGATAGATTGCTAATACGAGGAATATCAGCAGTGCCGTCACAGAAAGACTGACTGGATATGCAGTTAATATTCCAGTGAATGTTTTATGCATAGGAAATACTGTCATGATCCAGAAAACTCTCACTCCACATATCCCCAGTGTTGTCACGATAGCCGGTATCAGAGAAAAGCCAAATCCTCTCATGTAACCGGACATATTTTCATAAAGCATACTAAAAGTGTATGCAGAAAATACCATAATAAGCCTTGTATACCCTACGGAAATAACTTGTAGATCATTATTGAAAACGGAAAGTAATGCTTTTCCTGTCAACAAAATCAATACAATAGCACATGCCGTTGCAATTGCATCCTCAACAATGCACAAAATCAACACTTTTCTGCATCGCCTGATCTGTCCTGCTCCATAATTTTGTCCCACAAAAGTCGTACATGCCTGGCTGAAAGAATTCAATATATCATACGCAAAAATCTCAATATTGTAGGCTGCTGACGATGCTGCCATAACGACCGTTCCAAGACTGTTGATCGCTGACTGGATCACAATATTGGCTACTGCAAATACCGCACTTTGGATTCCTGCTGGTAAACCAATTTTCATAATCTTTTCTAAAATTTTTCTATCTATTCTCAACGCCTTCCATTCTACATGAATCACTTCTTTTGTTTTTATAAGACGATAAAACAGCAAAACTGAACTCACTGCATTGGAAACGACCGTTGCGATCGCTACACCATTTACTGTCATATGTAATACAGCTACAAAGAACAGATTCAGCAGTACATTCAGAATCCCGGATATTGTTAATATAACAAGCGGAGTTTTGGTGTCGCCTATGCTTCTGAAAATAGCTGCCTCAAAGTTATAAAGCAATATGACCGGCATACCAAGCAAATAGATTCTTAGATAAAGCAAAGCCTCCGGTAAAACATCCTCTGGTACTTGAAGTGATGCTAATAGTGGATTTGCAACTAACTCTCCGCAGATCAGTGGAGAAATTGCCATTGGAGGCAACCCTACAATAACAGTATTAAATACAAGCTCTCGTCTCCGTTCCCAATATCCAGACGTACATTTCCAATTTTATAGCAGCGATGCAATTGATGTTTTAGAACGTCTGGAGCATGAAAGTCTTGATTTTGCTGTGTTTTTGGAGCCAATAGATGTTGCTGAATATGATTACGTCTCACTGCCAGAATCATCTTGCTAGGGACTTTTAATGCCTTCTGACTGTGAACTTGCCGGAAAAGATTACATAGAAAAAAATGACCTTTTGGAAACACCTCTTATTTTTCATCGAAGAGCCGGTCTACAACAGTTGATTTGCCATTGGGCTGATGCTGATATTAAAGACTTCAATATTGCTGCGACCTATAATGTTATCAATGGCTCTCCGACAAAATTTATCAAAAGTGGATTAGGTTTTTATCTGACAACCGAAGATCTACTTCCAGAAATTTTAGAACAGGACGTTTGTTTCCGTCCTCTAAATCCACCATTAGAAATTCATTATGCATTGATTTGGAAAAGAACTGCATTGCAGTCAAAGGCTGCTGAAATGTTTCTGTTAGAATTAAAAGGGTTATAATTCTCATAACCAATGGCATATATTCTTTGAATACGATCTGCTGATCAAATATTAAATCTAATTCAATATTCTATATATTTCATCTTTAACCGGCTCACACCACTCATTGGATGTCTTTTCTCCTGGCACTTCAATTGCCAAATGAGAAAACCATTCATCCGGTGCAGCACCATGCCAGTGTTTCACTTCTGCCGGAATATTGATGCAATCGCCTGGCTTCATTTCTACAGCGTCTTTCCCTTCTTCCTGATAATATCCTCTTCCGGCAACACATACCAGAATCTGCCCACCTCCGCTTTTTGCATGATGGATGTGCCAGTTATTTCTGCATCCAGGTTCAAATGTCACATTGAAAATTCCAACCTGAGAAGTGGAGATCGGAGCAAGGAAACTTCTGCCAGAAAAATACTGTGCAAACCCATCATTTGGTGCACCGATTGGAAATACCATCTCTTTTGCATGCGCACGCATTGCATCCTCTTTGTATGGTAAATCACCTTCTCCTGTCTCCCACACTTCCTTTGCAAGATTGAAAACAGCCCATGCTTTTGGCCATCCTGCATAGAATGCGACATGCGTAATCACTGCAGCAATCTCTTTTTGTGTCACACCGTGATTCTTTGCATTTTGAAGATGATATTTTAAAGAAGAATCCGTAATACCGGAAGCCATCAGAGCAACCACTGTGATGATACTTCTTGTTTTTACGTCGATATCCTGGTTATTCCAGTTTTCGCCGAAAAGTATATCATCGTTAAAATGTGCAAATTCCGGTGCAAATTCACCAAGTGCATTTCTTCCTGCTGTCTGTAATATTTTTCCCATTTTCTGTATACCTCCATAGCACTGTTGTTTATAAAGAGTTTACCCACGCGCTGATTTCCTGTTTTGTTCCACTGTTTAACAGGCTGCCTTCTGTGATAACTGCGTCTGGTGCAGATGGCTGCAATTCTTTTACAGTGTTTCCAAATCCACTTCCACCAGATGTCGCAAAAAGTATGATCTTTTTACCACTGAAATCATAGGATTCCAAAAATGTATTAATGATTGTCGGAGCTACATACCACCAGATTGGAAATCCAAGAAGAATCTCATCATAAGAACTCATGTCCATCTCTTTCTCCATAATCTCCGGTCTGTATTTTTTATCTCTCATTTCCACACTACTTCGGGATTTTTTATCCATCCAGTCAAGATCATCCTTTGTATATGAAATCTTCGGCTCAATCTCATATAAATCCGCTTTTGCATCCTCTGCAATCATCTCTGCTACTTTTTTTGTTGTTCCACTTGCACTGAAAAATGCCACTAATTTTTTACTCATAATACAAAACTCCTTTCTTTGCGAATTTCTCGCATAAAAATAGATGTGTAAAATTTACATTCATCTTACACATCTATTTTAAACTCCATTACTTCACTATGTCTAATACTTATATTGAATTTTGTTTTATGCCTGAAAAGCATTGATCTCCTCAATCATTTTACGGACTGCCAGAGAATATGGGATGTTCCGTCTCCAAGCGATTACCGTACTGGTCGTAATTTCAGGAGAAATTTTCCGCTGTACAAGAATATCCTCTCTCCAATACTTTGCTGCACCCTCAATTGAAATTGGATATCCCAGTCCATTTGCTGCCATAACTCCTGCATTCGTTCCAAGATTACTTGTAAAAGCAATCTGTAATTTTAAAAAGTCTTTTCCAAACCAGTTGGCAAGTTCACTTTGAACATTCATTCTTTCTGGCAAAATCAATGGTTTTCCGATAAGATCTTCTTTTTTTATAAACTCTTTTTCTGCCAGCGGATCATCCGGTCGCATTCCAACACACCAGTGATCACAATCCGAAATCCTGATATAATCCAACCCTTCAGTGTCCACCGGCTCCAGGAATAACGCAATATCTACAAGTCCTTTATTCATCATCTCATACACCGTATCTGCTGTTGCAGTATGAAGTGCAATCTGAACCAGTGGATATTTTTCTTTATATGTTTTGCATATTTTCGCCAATGTTTCTACTGCCGCAAATTCACCACATCCAATGGTTATGGTACCCTCCACAACATCTTCTTTTCCTTTCAGTTCCTCAATCGTCCTTTCCTCAAGATCAAGAATCTCTAAAGCACGCCTTTTTAATAGAATTCCCTCATCCGTAAGCGAATTTTTCTTCCCATTTCGAATAAATAACGTTACTCCTAGCTCCTCTTCAAATGCCGCCATTTGTCTGGAAAGCGTTGGCTGGGTAATATGCAATTGTTCTGCTGCTTTTGTAAAGCTCTGTTCTTTTGCTACTGTCAAAAAATAACGTAATAGTCTTAATTCCATATTTTTTTATTCCTACAAATTTTTTGTTGTAACCATTCTATCATTTGAATTTTTCAACAAATTATCTATTTCCTGCCAATCCAGACATCTCACAAATCTTTCATCTGGAAATTCCACCTGCTTGTTCCACGGACGATCATATACAGCCACTTTACAATCTTTAAAATGCTGCACATGCTCAAACGCAGCTGGTGAATCCTCGATTGCAAAATCAAAATGCATGCAATAAAGTTCTTCTAATGTCAGATTATAGGTATGATCCTGTTTGAACATTTCTCGTCCATATTTATCAACAAAATAAATAGGAATCCTATCTAAGTGATGTTCATCCAACCATCTTCTAGATGGTTCATAAGAATCAAATGGTCTTCCTGTGACAACAAAAACCTCATGTCCTTGATCGACCCACTGATTGATCACTTCTGAAGCTTCTGGCGTTTCTTCATATGCCAACAAATTTTCTGGAATATGCCCTGCCTTCATCAATTCATCATACTGTTCTCCACTTAAATCAAATGATTTCTGAAGATTAAAGAACTGTACTTCCCTATATGGCACATCAATATGAAATAATTCTTTTGCAATTTTAGTAAAATACTTCGCTGTTTCACAGATAACGTCATCGAAGTCTATATATATTTTCATCACTACATCCTTTCCAGTCTACATATATATTATGTTAAACATGATCAAACTACATTATCGGCAATAATTCTATTATTCCTTATTGAGTTTTATCTTTTTTTGCCGCACCTTTACCTCTCGTGATCCAGCAAAATGTACATACAAAGATAATTCCTTTTACAATTGATGTCACAGAAAATGCCCACCAGATACCTTCCAGCCCAAGCAATACTCCACCCAAAATGATCGCAAGCGGAATTCTTGCGCTGGTAAATAGAATGCTGATCACACTGCATAAATGTGTTTTTCCTAATCCTGATAATGCACCTACTGTCATCAGTTCTACAGCCATAAATGCTTCACTTACCCCAATGATCGTCAAATATCCGATCGCGATCATAATTGCCTTTGGTTCATGGAAGAAAATCTCTGCGATTGCCTTTGGTTGAAAAACAAACATGATCGTAATAAAGATTCCCCATATTCCAACGCTGCACAAAGAGGCTTTGTATCCTTTTTTGACACGATCCATCTTTCCTGCTCCATAATTTTGCCCGATAAATGCATTTAGAGCTGTCCCAAATCCATCGGCTGTATTCCATGAAACAGATTCAATCTGCCCTCCGACTCTCTGGACTGCAACTGCTTCTGCTCCAAAACCGGACACCATGCGGGTTAATACCATAGAGATTCCACAGTAAACCATTCCCTGAATCGCTGTTGGAATACCGATTTTGCAGATTCCACTTAGATATTTGAATGGAATTTTTGCAAATAATTTAATTCCTTTTAATACATTTTGTTTTTTCTGTCGAATAATTCCAAGGATCAAAATAGTCATAACGATTGCCTGTGCACTTACCGTTGCGATCGCAGCTCCATTTACCCCAAACTTGTTTACTGGTCCAAGCCCCAGGATCAGTAATGGATCCAAGATCATATTCGTTACAAGTCCTATGAAATTGGCTATAAATGGTGTCTTTGAATCTCCTTGTGCTGTATAGATTCCAGTTAAAGTGAGTGTCAAAAATGAAAACACGATCAATCCACAGGCTATTTTTGTGTAAGATAATGCTGCCTGCAATGCCTCTGGATCTTGTAACTGAAAGAATCCTACCAGAGGATGCAAAAACAGTAACATCACTGCTGCAAATAAAAGTCCCATAAGCGTTGCCAGCTGAACTGCTGTCTGTGCATACTTATGGGCTTCTTCTTTGTCTCCTCGTCCAATGCATTGTGCTACCTGTACCTGTCCTCCCATTCTCGACATCGAAGCTAATCCTTGTGAAAACCACGTAAACATGCCTCCGACACCAACTCCAGCAACTGCTTTTGATCCAAGAAGTCCAATCCATGCCATGTCTGTAATGTTGTATAATGTTCCTAAAAATGACGATGCCATGATCGGCACCGCAAGTTTCGTTAGTGTTTTTAAAATTGGTCCTTTTGTTAAATTTCCTTCCAATTACTTTTCTCTCCTGTGAATTTATTTTTGCGACCATATCATTACATATTCTTTTTCTCCCGTTGCTTGATCAAAATCTTCTCTTTGAATTTCAAGACCTTCTCTCTGATAAAAATTCATTGCGATTGCATTTCGCCTGAAACAAAAATACCTTCGATATGTTCGCCATTTGCTCCTATAAATCCTTGTATTTTTTGATCATTCTCATACACATAAACTTCTGCCTGTAACAACATTTCTTTTTCATAAACCACATACGAATCCTCCTGGCCAAAATAAATTTTTAAATATCCAGATCTTCTAACACTTCTTTCAAGGCTTCTGCTGATTTCTTCAATGCTTCCTGTTCTTTTTCATTCAGCTTGATCGCCAGTTGTTTCTCAATACCATTTTTTCCTACGATCGCTGGCATACTTAATGTAACACCTTCAATTCCATAGGTATCATGTTGGATAGAAGATACTGGTAATACAGATTTTTCATCTCGGATGATTGCTTCGCAGATTCTTCTGACAGCCATTGCAACTCCATAATATGTTGCTTTTTTCTTTTCAATGATCTTATATGCACTGTTTTTGACTCCCTGTGCAATCTCTTCCATATGCTCGTCGTGTTCTGTGTAACCTCTCATCTCGCAAAATTCTGAAATTGGTACGCCTGATACATTGGCACTTGACCATGCTACGATTTCAGAATCTCCATGTTCTCCGATGATCCATGCATGAACAGATCTTGCATCTACCTGTAAATGTTCTCCAAGCAGATATTTTAATCTGGCAGAATCTAGGGTTGTACCAGAACCAAAGACTCTGTTTTCAGGAAATCCTGATAGTTTTACTGCAACTTGTGTCAAAATATCTACTGGATTGGCTACGATCAGAAGAATCCCTTCACATTTTCTCTGTGCGATCTCTGGAATGATCGATTGAAAGATTGCTACATTTTTCTTGACAAGATCAAGTCTTGTCTCTCCTGGTTTCTGTCCTGCACCCGCTGTCACAACAATGATCGCTGCATCCACGATATCATCATAAGCGCCTGCTGTGATCTTCATTGGTCTGGCAAATGGGAGTCCATGGGCAATATCTAATGCCTCTCCTTCTGCACGATTCTTATCAGCATCGATCAACACCATTTCAGTAAATAATCCACTTTCCATTAATGCAAATGCAGAAGATGAACCTACAAATCCTGTTCCGATCACTGCTACTTTTCTGCTGTTTATTCCTTTACTCATTATTGGGTCTCCTTTTACATTTTTAGAATAACAATATTATCACCCAATTTAATTATATCAATTCATGCAAAAAGATTTTTACTATATTGTTTATTACATACTCTTATGAATACATTGTACTAATGTTTTTTCAACCTTATCAATCTGAAATGGTTTCGCTAAGTGTGCATTCATCCCTGCTGCAAAACATTTCTTTGCATCTTCTTCAAATGCATTTGCTGTCATAGCGATGATCGGTATCTGTGCTGCATCGTCTCGTTTGATGGATCGAATCTCCTTGGTCGCTGTCAATCCATCCATAACCGGCATCATAATATCCATTAATATCGCATCAAATGTTCCTTGTGGAGCATTCTTAAATTGATCCACTGCCCGTTGCCCATCTTCCACAACAGTGACATTGGCTCCATCATCCGTCAGAAGTGTCTGTATGATTTCTGCATTCAATTGATTATCCTCGGCAACTAATAAGTTTAAACCACGAATATCTGCTTGCTCCACTATCTTCTCAGCCACTGGCTGTTCTTTCTTCTGTGCGATTTCAAATGGAATCGTGATCACAAAGGTAGATCCCATTCCTTTCTCGCTTGTCACTTTGATCTCTCCATGCATCTGTTCTACCAGTCCCTTGACGATCGACATTCCAAGCCCAGTCCCCTGATATACACTTCGGGCATCCGTCTTTTCCTGTGAAAATGGCTCAAAAATATGATCGATATAGTCTTTACTGATACCAATTCCCGTGTCTTTGATCGTCCAACGATACGTACAGATCTTATCATGAACATCCATTTGTTCCATCTTTGTAGAAATAGTTCCACCCGAATGATTATATTTAATACAGTTTCCATAAATATTCAATAAGATCTGACGAAGATGCAATGGGCTTGCATATACATATGGATATCTGTCATCTATGTTATCTTCTTCATAGTTCCATCGGATTCCTGCCTCTACAACCCGCTCTCTGATCATCGTCTCAACTTCCCGCATCAGTTTCTTCACAGTAATCTCTTGGTGTGCCAGTGTGATCTGACCTTCCTCGATCTTACTCATCTGCAATACATCGTTGATCAGAGAAAGCAGATGTTTGGCAGCAGTTTCCATTTTCTTATGATTCTCTAATACCAGTTTCTGATCATCGAAATGTTTTTCATTGATATTTAGAAGTCCAATGATTCCATTTAATGGTGTTCTGATATCATGGCTCATACGGCTTAAAAAATCGGTCTTCGCCTGACTTGCTGTACGCATTTCGTCAAATGCTGCCTGTAAACGTGCGTGTTCTAATTCTTCTTGTTTATGTCTTTGCGATGTATCCTGTAAGAGCGTGATCGCATAAACTGTCGGAATCTCGCTCATTGTCTCTTCATCGTATACCACAATCTGTGTCATAAGAATTGTTTTTTGTACCCAACGAATACTTCCATCATCTTCATGGAAACAATATTCCACAGAAATATTTGTGTCACCATTGTTGTATCTCTCCAACAGTTTTTTCGTATCATTTGTCATATTATACTCTGCTTTTGTCTCCTTCGTGACTTTTTTCTCATATTCTGCGCAGTAATCCTGATAATTACATGGTAATGGATAATCAAGAAACAGCTCTTTGTTCTTTTGCTCTTTTCCCTTTAGAATAATATTTCTCTCCAGAATTTCTGTCTTTAGATTGACCGTATAGATCACATCGGATAATTCCAAAAGTGCATCGACATAACTGTCATTTTCAATGATTGATTGTTTTAGCTGTTCATAATAAATCTGTAACTGTTCTCTGGCCCCTGTCTGATTGTCAGCTCCTTTTCGGATGATTTCAAATGCCAGAAGAAAATGATGTAATTTCTTATCTTCATCCCAGTCAACTGGGATCAATGTCATACGCTTATAGAATCCTTCTTCCTGCATATCATATTGATATTCCTGTACATCCTGTTTCTCCTTCATCTTCTCTTGAAGTCTTGTGATCTGAAGCCTTTCCCAAATGTTCTTCTGCTCATCTTTCCCAATCTTTTCCTGTACGATCTGCTCTACTGCACTGGAATACGCACCATCTAAAGCTAAGAAAAAGTTTTCACTGGAACGGATCACACGATATGTATCCAGCTTAGCATCACAATATAAACAGTCTAAAAAGTTCTTTCCATGTTGATTCAGCAGTTTTAATAATTGATAATTCAACCGCTTCTCTTCAAGTGCTTCTTCCCGTTTCACATGGTTTTTATTGATGTACATATTTTTATCTGCATCATTGA
Source organism: Anaerostipes hadrus (assembly GCA_036312945.1). Lineage (GTDB taxonomy): Bacteria > Bacillota > Clostridia > Lachnospirales > Lachnospiraceae > Anaerostipes > Anaerostipes hadrus_C. The sequence goes on along the minus strand of JAXJNA010000039.1, from coordinate 30,490 downwards.
ATAATTCTCTCATTGTTTTGCCAGGATAATCACTTGCCATAGCAAAACCTGCTGCATAACTTAACGGAATCTCTCGATGTTCTTTGGATTCTGCTGCTATATCTTTGCGAAGATCTTCAAATAACTTTCTCACTGCTTGTTTATCAAGCCCCTGCAGCACTGCGATAAATTCGTCTCCCCCAAGTCTTCCGACAAAATGTTCCGATGGTATGGAAGATCGCAGACAAACAGCAAACCGATAAATATACATATCTCCTGCATCATGTCCCATACTATCGTTGATCCGGCGGAGATTATTAAGGTCAAAACTGCATACGGTAATATCCTCTGGTGGATTCAGTTCACCTAATATCTCTTCACATTTATTCTTATTCGGAAGTCCTGTTGCATTATCTAAATAAGCTTTATGCCGCAATATACGGTTCATCGCCGCAAAACGGACCGCTTTGATAAACTCATATCCGATCAGCAGCATCAATACAACGATATCTGCTGTGATGAATTTCTCAAGAGTTTCTAATGATGTTGCTTTTCTCTGTGCATATACTTCCGCAAGACCTGTTGCCTCATCACAGATCTTAAAGAATCTCTCGCTCTTTAAAATGATGTCTGTATGCTCATAGCCGACCGTCCGCACATGATAAATTTCTTTGTGTAAGGAAGTAAAATATTCATCCAGTTCCTTCATCTTATCCTGAAAATCATCGTCCTTTAACCGTACGAGTTTTAATTGGTCATTACCATGACGCAGACCTTCGATAAAGGACTGCACTTCCTTGATCAGCTCATCTTCTTGCTGTCCGGAATTCTCTAACTTAATGATCCTTTGTGTTTCTCCCCTTATTAACCCCGCATAATTTACAACGCGGGCTGTTCCCTGAATGTTCGAGACCAACTGCATCAGAATGACGATAAAAACCACTAAAAGTACCGTCAGAATACCAATGCCGATATGGATCATACTCGGTTTTTTTCTTTTTGTCGTATCAGACATAAATTTTTATTCCCCTATCACTACTTTTGAAAATTTCTTATAACATGCAATCCCATACTTGATGAAATTTATCATTCCATCCTGCTTTAGTTTCGCTGTATAATCTTTTTCCTCAATCTGTCTTAATGCTTCATCACACACAGCATCCAGATTCCCATCTTCTGCATATTTAAGTTCGATTATAATCCCAGTTCTGTTCGTCGGAGCTTCAATCAAAATACCACTGTATCCAATCCCTGATTCAGCATTTGATTTTATCAGCCAGTTTGATTTGTATCCTAAAAGTCCAAGTAAAATGCTATGGTAGAAATTTTCCTTCTTTTCTTTGGCAACTGCTGTATCCCTTATACTGATCGTGTTCCAGAGATAATCTCCAAAAATCTGTTCTATCTTTTTAGAATCCTTTTTGATAAATGCACTGCAAAATTCCTCCAGTGTCTTTCCATCTTTTCTTGAGACATCCGAAAACCACTCTCTGATCTTCTTTACAAAAAGATTCCTGATCTCTCGGTTTGGGATTACCAAATGGTATTTCCCACTTTCTGTACGGCCTTTGTGTGTCAGATATCCTGTGGATCCATTGACTGATCATATTTAAGCTGATCTATATAATTTATGACATCCCATGGGCAATATATATCAGCATTACCAAAATGATATCCATCATACCATTCCTTTATTTCTTTCAAATGTGATGTCAGTCCATAATCATCCAGTATTTTCTTTACCTCATGATCTGTAAAACCAAATTGTTCATCAAATCTAGAATCCAGGATAGACATCACCTTAAAGTTATTAAGTCCTGTAAAAATACTTTCCTTTGTAATGCGCAAACATCCTCATCCATACAATACTTACCGTTTTGCATCTGGGTAATTGCTTTATATTGGCATTTTTCATCCTCTGAAAGATTATCGCTTCCTAAAAGAAAATCAAAACGTTTTGCTTCTCTTGCTATAAGCTCTGTAATACGGTACTTTGCACTTTCGAAAGTTAATCCTTCCACGCTCTTGAGTGAAAGAAAAATGACTGGATATTTTCCCATTTGTTCTTCACAAAGGGATTTGTTTTTAGCAATATACAGCCCTTCAAACAATAAAGCATCCGCACCTATCTCAAAAAAGGAACGCAACATACTCATATTTAATGTCTTTCCAAAACGACGAGGACGCGTAAATAATGTTACCTCTCCACCCATTTCTACAAGTTGTTCTATCAGCTTTGTCTTGTCTATATAATAAAATCTGTTTTTTCTGATTTTTTCGAAACTATCAACACCTACTGGTAATTTCAAAGTGTCTGCCATATACACTTCCACCCTGCCCATGGAAATCTTTCTTTTATGCTATAATTCACTAAACATTATAACATGATGTGTAGTGAGATACAATCAAACAAAAAGAACCTTATCAGCATTGATCAAGACCATTTCAGTAAATAATCCACTTTCCATTAATGCAAATTCTTTCGTTTATACACGATCGGATCATCATATCCAAATGTTCTTCTTCCATTTACTTCTATGATCTCTGACACCTCCAGACTATCCTCTGAAAATCTTTCCCATAACTTAAATATCATAACTGATGAAAACTGGCTTGTACTGCCACCTTCCCAGACACCATCCTTCTCGCGATAAAGTGCTGGTGTAAATTTTTTTGATTCGTTCAGTTCACTGTAATCTACTGCTTTCATAGAATCATAAGAAAATGTATTCTTATCTTCCCCATTCGGAATATCGTAGGAAGAAAGCACAATTCCTTCATTATTTTCTGAAATAAGAAAAAGATGTGGTGATGCGTGGCTTTTTCCATCTGTTTCATAATAACTTTCTTCTACAATAAATGTACCATTGAAGTTTTCTGGGAGATTTTTGATTTTATCGTTACATGCTGTATTGATGTGTTTTGCATATGGATATGTTTTTCCTTCTGCCTGCATTTTGTCAAATTGTTCTTTGTTGTCAAAATGACCAGTCATTAACTTTATAAAATCTGTAAGTTTGCTCATGCTCTTCCTCCGTAAATTTAAATTTCTTTAATTATACTCTTGTGAAATTTTTTTGTAAAATATTTTCCTATGTATTTATTGAATATCCGCTAATTTCTTTGTAACCCTAATAAGAATCCATAACTTTTTCGTAACTGTCAATCGCTTTTTTGATTCTTGGCCTGATTCCACTTGTCTGTGTATCTTTCTTTTTCACTGTTGTCGTTACTTTTTTAGCAGTAGTTGTAGTTGCTTTTTTTACAGCCGTTGTAGTTGTTGCTTCCGTTGTCGATTCAGTATCATCTTCATCTCCAGACATTACATTATCATCGCTATTAACCACAACACAATCGAAATTTGGTTTTGCAGTTTTTTTTCGCCATATCATTTGATGACCACTGATATATATTGATATCACTGTTTGAATCATCTAGCACCATATCTTTGTTTTTGAAATCATAATTAAACGTATAAAACTTTCGATTTTTAATCACTTTGATGATAGCATTATCTGGTGTCATTAAATTGTATTGATCTTGCGTAACATCCGTCCATAATCCATCATCTGCGCCACAAGATATATTATTTGATTTTTGACCTGATTTTATAAATCTATAACTCTCCGTTACAATATTTAATTTTTTAATATCATTCTTAGAATAATCATCATTTTCATATTGTTTAAAAGCATTTAGCATCTCTTGATCACTCACAGAATCTTTCCTTGTAAATGTCAGTTCAATATATGCTATAGTATAATCAGTATTGTTTTTATAAGAAAAAGTCAGCTTGCGTTCATCATCAATGATTCCACTTTTCACACTCCAATCGATATCTGACATTTTGATTTCTGGCGGATTATTGTCATCTCTATTTTTACTACTATTGCTGCTGCATCCGGTAAAACAACATAAAATAATCACTAATCCTAACAATATTTTCTTCTTCATATTCATTTCTCCTTCTTTTGTTTGGTTACAATTGTACACTTCTGAATAAAAAGAAATCCCCACCATAATGGTGAGGATGTAATAAATCCGTTATTCAATTTCTTTTGATAATTTCGTCAACCCTTGGTTTTCCAGTATTTCATCAATATCGCCCAGATCATATTTTCTGTGGTTCACTGCTACGATGATGCATGCATCCCGTTCTCCAAGTTCCTGACCCAGTACAGTGATCAATTCATCATCCGAATAGCGTTCTTCCGGATTCAGGCGAATGCATTTTTCGATGATCTTCCATATCTTTCCTGCTGCTTTTTCTTCTTTGGGCAGTTTTCCAGTAAGCATCATATTTAGTAAGATTCCGACTGCATAGATGTCAGCCTCGATCGTTGATGCACTGAATCCATATCCAAACTGTTCTGGTGCTGCAAAATATAAGGTTCCATGTAATCTGGTATCCTGCACTTCCTTTGGATCGTACCATTTTGCTACATTTAGATCTAACAAGATCACCTCTCCATTCTTCATGATCATAACATTTGATGGCTTAATGTCTCTGTGAATCATAGGATTCTCCAAAGAATGTAATTCTTGTAAAATCTGACATAGATCTCTGGCAATCCGAACTGCTTCTTCTTTCTTTATTACGCCTGCTTCTAATATATCAGCAATCGTTTTTCCATCAATATACTCTTCTATCACAACCAGCTTCCTAAACCCTTTATATATACCGATGATTCTTGGCATATGCGAAACTGGGTGTTCCATCAAGTATTGGTATACACTTTCATCATATGTTTCAAGAATCTTCTTTACATATCTATATCCTTCTTCATCTTGAACCAGGATCATATCTTCACGATCTTTCATGTGCCCGATTTCTTCATAATTCATCAAAGAAAGGATATCTTCATCTGACATGCCATGGTACGGATCCTCAAGCGCTGCAATATACTCATCTTCTGATGAATATAATTCACTTTCATCAATTTTATTGACATACCCACATATCTTACACATCCATTCCCCACAATCTTCCGTAAATCCTGCCTGTTCATTCAACATAGTTCCACAACTATCACAGATCCATGCAATATCTGTTTGTGTATCCACTCTTGGATTGATCAGCATTTCGCCACAACCTTTGCAGACCCAATAAGGAAGATCATTGTGGTATCCTTTCTGCAATGTAAGATTTGCATCACAACGAGGGCAGAATTCATCACCCTCTTCTGCTGCTCAGATCATTCGCTTCTCCAAACAATAATGATAAATTCCATCCTCCGAAACATCGCCACAGATTTCATCTGCCACTGCTTTCAGATCATCGGATGCATTTGCCATTGCAATTCCATTACCAACTGCTTTTAACATTTCGATATCATTATTGCCATCTCCAAATGCCATGGCCTGAGATCTGTCTATGCCATAATGTTTTAACATTTTCTCAATCCCTGCTCCTTTTCCTGCATTGACCGGTATGATATCAACTGCTCGATCCCACCATGCCGTAATCTCAGCTCCCTGGACACCTTTTAAGATCTCTTGATACTCTTCTACTCTTGCACCCATCAACACTTGATAAACTTTTTCTTTCTTTATATCTTCAAAGTCTTCTGCTACATCAACTTCGGCATTGCCAAATGCATAGTAATCGATCAAGTCCTGATCTTTTCCATTTGCAGCCATACGGTCTTTCGTTGCTAATGCAACTGGCTTTCCCATTTTGTCTGCATTCTTAATGATTCTTTCAATATCTTTTGATGGAATGCAATTGCTATAAAGTGTTCCTTCATGGTCATAGCAATAGGAACCATTGTATGTAAGAAATGCGTCAAATTCTACTCCATCAAAATGTGGAACGAGCATCGGTCCTCTTCCTGTTGCCAGACAAAGTTTGATTCCTTTTTCTTGTAGTTGTTTTAATGCTTCTAATGTTTTTTCTGAAATCGTATCTTGATCCATAGCGATCAATGTACCATCAATGTCAAAAAATATGATTTTAATATCTTTCATGTCTTTCTTTTCCTTCTATATTATTATGATGAGAGTTTACGCTAAATAACGAAAGGCCTGTATGATATAAGACAAAATCTTGATCATACCCTGCTTTTTGCTATCCATCGTGCGTTCTGCTACATTCTTGTCATTTTGATAACTTCCATCTTTGTTTACTTTCAAAGATCCGCTTTTTAATCTGCTAAAATCTTCTTCCAGCTGTTTTGTGATCTCTTTTCCTTGTACGACAAGCATCGTTTCTGTGTCTACATAGGTACTTCTGCAATCAAAGTTGTAAGAACCGACCACTGCGATATCATCATCAATGATCAGAGATTTTCCGTGTGTAGAATGTCTGCCCATATATTCATACAGTGACACTCCTGTATCTAAAATCTTTGATCGGTTCTTTTGATAATCTGCCGATGCACAAATATTATCTCCTGATGCGATCGAATTCAAGATCATTGTTGTATTCGGAACCTGTTGTTTTACCTGTGCGATTCCTTCGTACATTTCTTTGGAAAACACTGCATATGGCGTATGAATGATAACTTTGCTTTTTGCCTGTAACATCAACTGTTTCAGCGTTTCAAATACGACTGGTTCTTTTCCATAAATTGTTGTCGGATTGGTTACCAGTGTTGTTTTCTTTGTTGGAACTGTGATCTTTTGATAATCATAATCTGGAACTTTCACTTTCTCTGCATGAGATAAGAGCCGCTTGATTTCCTTCTCTTTTTTATTCTTTGAGCATGTGCTAAATTTTGTTTTGCAGACTTCTAAGTTCCAGACTTTTTGAAAATATCTTCTGATCTGTCCGACTGCACCTTGATCTTTTGATCCTTGATTGACGATCAGAATCTCCCGGTCTATACCTTTGCTTTTTCCTTTGTGTGTTCCAAGGAAATAATCAAACATATTTCTGCCACCCATTAAGAGATACTTATGATCCGCCACAATATATTTGTCATGCAGACATCCATTGATCGTCCATGGTTTCAAAAGATTTGGCGTATTATAAAAACGAATTTCAACATTTGGCTCACTTCCAACTGCCGCAAAAATATCTTTTCCGCTCATATGGATCGTTCCATAAAGTCCATCAACCAGAATCTTTATCTTGACGCCTCGTCTGGATGCTTTGAGTAATTCTGAAAAAATATCATCACTGCTGTTTCCTTCGCGGATATCAAAAGTTGATATAATGATCTCTTTCTTTGCTTTTCGTATCATATCCAACCGCAGATCAAGTGCTTCCTGATTATCACTGACGATCTTTGCCCGGTCTGATCCATTTTTACCCGATGTTGAATAAAATGTTTCCGTATGAATCTTTGACTTATTTGTTTTGCTTACTGATTTCATATGTACAAATGGTATAAGCATTCCAACGATCACATACAAAACAAACAAGATCAGAACGATTCCTGCTATTTTTAATTTCTTCATTGTTCTAAAATCCTTATTTTAATTTAGATAAATAATTTTAAATCTTTGTCTTTATTTTAACATTTCTAATAAAGATTTTAAACTATTGATTTCATAATCGGGTTTTGGCTGTGGATCTTCTGTCAGATTTCGTGATCTGTGAAACCAGATTGTCTGGATCCCTGCATTGATCCCGCCTTGAATATCAGAACTCAAGCTGTCTCCAATGATCGCTGTGTTTTCCTTCTTAAAATCTGGAATCTTAGAAAAACATTTCTCAAAATATTCAATGCTTGGTTTGTTATATCCAATTTCTTCGGAAATAAAAACACCTTGCAAATACTTCTCAATTCCTGAACTTTCTAATCTTCCTCTTTGTACAGACAATGTTCCATTCGTTACAAGATAGATACGAAATCTCTTTGATAATTCCTGTAAAACTTCTTCGGCTCCTTCGATAAAATAGTGTCCCTGTCCTAAATAGTCCTGATAATGTTTTGCCACTTCCTGTGGTGATGCTTTTATATCAAATTCTTGAAATAAAAGATTAAATCTGCGCATTTTTACTTCTTCTCTTGTTATTTTCTTTTGCTCTAACAATTTCCATTGAGCAAGATTAATCTTATGATAGCAATCACGCATCTCATCTGTCACAGAAATTCCTACATCACCTAATGCCCTTGTAATTGCATTGGCTTCCGCTTTATCAAAATCCAGTAATGTATTATCTAAATCAAATAATAATGTATCGATCATAAATCAATCTCCCTTTTTAATATATAGTGACATTATAACATGATGTAAGTGCCAAAAGTATAAATTATGTTTGTTCTTGCACCTATATTCAAAAAGAGATCCACCATAATTGATGAATCTCTTTTCGTTAGAATGAATTGTTATAGATTATATGAATAATGATCGACTTATTTGTCTTTCAATACTGCCTGAGCTGCTGCTAATCTTGCAATTGGTACACGGAATGGTGAGCAAGATACATAGTCTAATCCCGCTCTGTAGCAGAATTCTACAGATGATGGATCTCCACCATGTTCTCCACAGATTCCTAAATGGATATCTGGGCGAGTTGCTTTTCCTTTCTTAGCTGCCATCTCGATCAGCTGTCCAACACCCTTCTGGTCTAATTTAGCGAATGGGTCGGATTCGTAAATCTTGTTCTCATAGTAAGACTCTAAGAACTTACCTGCATCATCACGAGAGAATCCAAATGTCATCTGTGTTAAGTCATTTGTTCCGAAGGAGAAGAATTCTGCTTCTTCAGCAATCTCATCTGCTAATAATGCTGCACGAGGAATCTCGATCATTGTACCAACTTTGTACTTAATGTCAGATTCATAGTAAGCTTTTACTTTCTCAGCTGTCTGTACAACAACTTCTTTGACATATGCTAACTCTTTCTTCTCTCCTACTAATGGAATCATGATCTCAGGAACGATATCATATCCTTTTTCCTGTTTTACTTCGATTGCTGCTTCCATAACGGCTCTTGTCTGCATCTTAGCAATCTCTGGATAAGTAACCGCCAGACGGCATCCACGATGTCCCATCATAGGGTTAAATTCATGAAGAGCTGCACGTCTCATATTGATCTCTTCTACTGTAACTCCCATATCTTTGGCAAGAGCTGTGATCTCTTCCATTGTATTTGGAAGGAACTCATGAAGAGGTGGATCTAAGAAACGGATTGTGACCGGTCTTCCTTCCATAACCTCATATAAGTCTTTAAAGTCTTTCTTCTGATAAGGAATTAACTGATTTAATGCGATTTCTCTTGCTTCTTTTGTTGTAGAGAGGATCATACGACGGATCTTTGGAATTCTCTCTGCATCAAAGAACATATGCTCTGTACGGCAAAGTCCAATACCCTGTGCTCCGAATTTCACTGCATTCAATGCATCGGCAGGTGTATCTGCGTTTGTTCTTACCTGTAATGTACGGATCTCATCGGCCCATGTCATAATACGGTCGAAGTTACCACTGATACTTGCAGGTACTGTACGGATCTCACCAAGATAAATCTTACCTGTGGATCCATCTAAGGAAATATAATCTCCTTCCTGTACTGTCTTTCCACCTAATGTGAAAGATTTACCGTCTTCAGCAAACTTGATATCTCCGCATCCTGCTACACACGCTGTTCCCATACCACGTGCTACAACGGCTGCGTGAGATGTCATACCACCACGAGCTGTTAAGATACCTTCTGCTGCATGCATTCCTTCGATATCTTCTGGTGATGTTTCTAAACGAACTAAGATAACTTTTAGTCCTGCTTCATGATGCAGTTTCGCCATCTCAGCGTCAAAATATACTTTACCAGCAGCAGCTCCTGGGGATGCTGGAAGTGCTTCTCCGATTGGAAGAGCGGCTTTCAGTGCTGCCTGGTCAAAGTTTGGATGCAGTAACTGATCTAATGCTTTCGCATCAATTCTTGAAACTGCTTCTTCTTTTGTGATCTTTCCTTCATCTACTAATTCGCAGGCGATACGAAGTGCAGCTGGAGCTGTTCTCTTACCATTTCTTGTCTGTAAGAAATACAGTTTTCCTTCCTGGATCGTAAATTCCATATCCTGCATATCACGATAATGTTCTTCCAGTGTATGAGCAATGTCCATAAACTGTTTGTAACATTCTGGTAAGTCTTCTGCCAGTTTAGTAATTGGCTGTGGTGTACGAACACCAGCTACTACGTCTTCACCCTGTGCATTGATCAGGTATTCTCCGTAGATCTGTTTCTCACCTGTAGATGGGTTTCTTGTAAATGCTACACCTGTTCCTGATGTATCTCCCATATTACCGAATACCATTGTCTGAACGTTAACGGCTGTTCCCCAATCTCCTGGAATGTCGTTCATTCGACGATAGTAGATAGCACGTGGGTTATCCCAAGAACGGAATACCGCTTTGATTGCTTCAAATAACTGATCCTTTGGATCCTGAGGGAATTCCTCATTCAAAGCTTTGCGATAGATACCTTTGTATCTCTTGATTACTTCTTTCAGATCATCGGCATCTAAGTCTGTATCAAACTTCACACCTTTCTCTGCTTTGATGTCATCTAAGACATCTTCGAATTTTGCTTTATCCACTTCTTTTACAACGTCTGAGAACATCTGGATAAAACGACGATAAGAATCATATGCAAAACGAGGATTGCCTGTCTTCTTCGCAAATCCTTCGACAGCTTCATCATTCAGTCCTAAGTTAAGGATCGTATCCATCATACCCGGCATGGATACTCTTGCTCCTGATCTTACTGATACTAATAGAGGATCTTCAAGGTCTCCGAACTTCTTTCCCTGAATCTCTTCTAAGTCTTTCATTGCTTCGATCACCTGTGATGCTACTTCATCACTGATCTTTCCACCGCAGTCGTAATAGTTTGTACACGCTTCTGTTGTAACTGTGAATCCCTGAGGAATTGGTAAATTCAATCCTGTCATCTCTGCTAAGTTTGCACCTTTTCCTCCAAGAAGGTTACGCATCTCGGCATTTCCTTCGCTAAATTTGTAGACCCATTTTGTTGCCATGTCAATACCTCCTAAAATTAAGTTATGTCACATTCATATGTCATTGAACCTATTGTACCACAAAATTCTAATTTTGCAAAACTTTTTTGTATATTTTTCATAATTTTTTCTTTTTTCTTATCTTTTTCTTATAAAAACTGCACATTTGCACGATTTTCGATGCATTTTGCTCTGTTATTTTTGTCTTATTTCGATAATTTCTGTGTTTTATTTTTTGTATGCAATACACAAAACCATTATTCCTAATGCATATTTCCGTTCACTTGTTGGTCATTATGCAATTTCCATAACAAACAAAAAAAGAACATTCCACAAAATATCTCATTTATGAAATGTTCTTCTTTATTTTTAATTCTAATCTGCAATCTTATCGATCGCATTTGTCACAGCATCTATGTTTTTGTGACTATCTAACATCTTTTGTTTATAATCCGGTTCTTCCTGCTTCTCTTCTTTTACACTGATCTCCCAGAATGGTCCCCCTGCATTGGCACCTTCTTTGCCTTGTCGGATTACTTTCTTAAGTGACCACGTCTCGGCAGTTCTTGCCCTGCTTCCGACATCGGCGATCTTTACTTTATCTTTGCCGACCATTCTTGTTAATACAACAAAATGTCCATTCTTTGTAAAATCTCCAGGTCCCATCAGTGCCACGACTGGATGTCCTGCTCTTAATGCTTTCTCTACAGCATCTTTATCCATTCCAAGGCCCTTACACTGCATTCCGTATAATTTGGATAATCCTGGAACTACACTGTGAGAACATCCCTGTCCTGTGTAATACCATCCATGTTTATATGCCTGTTTGCACATCTTTGGAACATCGGCTTTCTTTCCAGTTAAAGAACTGTAACATACGGCAACTGCGGTTGGTCCGCATCCTGCTGCCTGGATCGTACTTCCGCCGATCTTCTTTCCTGGATAGTCTGCCTGATTATAATAAACAACTTTTAATTGCTTGTTCTCTGTCTGTTCTGCTGCCATAACCCCTGCTGTCTGTGTCATCATCATTGCTGTGATCCCCATCGCTGCGATCACTCTGCCAGTCATCTTGTTTAATCTCATAGTACCCTCCAGATAACTTCTGCTTTTGACATAATACATCAGTTACTGATTATAACAGAGGGTTGTTTGTTAATCAAGTGTTTCAATTGTTAAAATTTTATTAAATCTTGTTTATATTTTTTCATTTTCTTGCCAAAAGAGGCTAACTGTCGCTGCATTTATTCATGAATTTTTCGCTGTGTCGTTCCTGCAATTCCAAGCTGTGCACGATATTTTGCTACGGTTCTTCTTGAAATCTTCATATTCTTTTGTTCTAACAAACTTACGATCTTACTGTCACTTAATGGTTTTTTCTTATCTTCTTCTTTCACAAGCCGTCTGATTTCTTCCTTGATCTCTTCTGTCGTCGAATCTTGGTCTCCAAATGTCTGTGTATTATTAAAAATGTCTCTCATTCCGATCGTTCCACCTGGATATTGAATATACTTTCCTTTGACTGCGCGACTTACCGTTGATACATGCATTTCAATATCATCTGCTATATTTTGCATGGTCATTGGTTTTAACTGCTTATGGTTCATAAAATATTCTCTCTGACGATCTAGGATTGCATTTGAAATCTTAAGCATCGTCTCTCTTCTTTGCTCAATGCTTGTAATGATAAAACGACATCTCTCATATTTCTTTCGAAAATATTCTTTTAGCTCAGAGTCTTCTGCCTGTTCCATCATTTTGACATAATAATCATTGATCGAATAGTCACCGATCCAGTCATCATTTAAACGAATCTTTAGTTCTTCTCCATCTTTTTCCATTAAAATATCTGGGACAATATACTGATCAGTTCCCCCTGTATATCCACTTAACGGTCTTGGATTTAATCTTTGAATCTCAAAAATATACTTTCTTGCCTGTGATGTCTTAATATCAAGTGCTCTTGAAATAGTCGATAAATGTCCCATTGCGATATCTTCCAGGTGATTTTCTACGATATATCGCAGATCATTATTTAATATTCCTTCTCTTTCAAGCTGAAGAAGGAGACATTCCGATAAACTTCCTGCAAATACACCTGCTGGTTCTAATTGCTTGAGATCATCTAAAAGCCTTTCACAATCTTTTTCTTCAATTCCAAACTTATGACTGATCTCTTTTGTGGAAACGAGCAAAAGCCCGGATTCCTCCAGGCATTGTGCCATGTATTTCATGACATTCCACTCTTTCTTTGTATAATCTTTTGCATTTAACTGTTCCATAAAAAAAGTTTCAGGATCTTCGATTTTCTTATCTTCAATATCACTTTGTTCAATATCTTGATATCCGCCTGCATTTCCATGCAATGTAAAGAATTCCTTTCCAGATTCCTTATGTTCCATCAATGGATTCTCTGCATATTCATCCTGCAAAAACTTCTCAAGTTCATAATTATCAAACGATAAGATATTTAATGATTGCACCTGAAACTGATTTAATTGCTGTGACAAACCTTGTTCCAGCTTCATTTCATATGACATTTTTACATCCTCCAATTACTCTCTTTGATCAAGTCCTTTATCTTATCATAATCTATTTTCACTTTGAATAAAAGAGATTTTGCTTGGATGATCTTTTTTCTAATCTGTCTTATATTTATTTTCCCGCTTTCTCTTCTTCTATGGTCTTCTGAAATTCTTTCACATCTTTTGCGATCTCACCGCTTAATAACAGCATACAGATCAGGTTTGGGATCGCCATCAATGCATTTGCAATATCTGAGAAGTTCCATACAAGCTCCAATGTCTGTGTTGCCCCGACATAAGCTACCAGAGAAAAGATAATTCGGTAGATCATGTTGAACTTATGAGTTCCCATCAGATACTCAAACGCCTTTTCTCCATGATACTCCCATCCAAGAATTGTTGAAAATGCGAAAAGTGCAATTCCGATCGTTACCAGATATCCTCCAACTTTTCCAAGAACCGTAGAAAATGCCGCAATTGTTAATGCTGATCCTATGTACATTTCCCCTGTTGCTGGATCGATCTGTCCAAGCATTCCAGAACTTGCGATCGCAAGACCTGTGATCGTGCAGACAACGATCGTATCCCAGAAAGTTCCTGTCATATTGATATATGCCTGGCGAACTGGATGATCTGTTGTTGCTGCTGCCGCTGTGATCGCTGCAGATCCCATTCCAGCTTCATTTGAAAAACATCCTCTGGCAACTCCATAACGTGCTGCATTCATCATAGATGCGACGATATTTCCACAAAGAGCTCCTCCTACCGCTTTCACACTAAATGCCATATGAAAGATCATGGAAAGTCCTACTGGAAGATTACTGATATTCCCAAGAATGACAATGACACCTGCGATCACATAAAAGATCGCCATCACTGGAACTACGACAGAAGATACTTTTGATATCGTTTTTATTCCACCGATGATGATCAGTAAGGCTAAAACGGTGATCACTGCTCCAACTGTACTAACCGATACTCCAAATGTCTCATGAACTGCTGTTGAAATTGAATTTCCCTGTGTCATATTTCCAATTCCAAAGGATGCGATCACGGCAAATAAAGCAAACAGCCATCCAAGTGCAGCTCCAAGCTTTTTGTTCTTGAGTGCCTTTTTCATTGTATACATTGGTCCACCGGACATCTCGCCCTTTTCATTGACTTCTCTATATTTGATCGCTAACATACATTCTGAAAATTTAGATGATAATCCAAAACATGCAGAAATCCACATCCACACCAATGCTCCAGCACCTCCTGAAACCATTGCTGTCGCTACTCCTACGATGTTTCCAGTTCCGATCGTTGCCGCCAGTGCTGTTGTCAATGCCGAGAATGGTGATACATCACCCTCTCCTCTGTTTTTTGTCCTTGATTCTTTACTTAATGTCTTTTTAATTGCCCAAGGAAGGTTTCTCCAGGTTAGGAAGTTACATCGAATCGTTAAAAGGATTCCTGTTCCCACGAGAAGTACCAACATCACTGGCCCCCATACAAAGGCATCCACATCGGATATGATCTTACTTAACATATACTATCTCTCCTCTCTGATCTTATTTTCATTTCTAAAATGCAAAAAAGGAGCAACGAAAATTCGTTGCTCCTTCAACTTATGAACTTAGTATAGCCATATATGACCACTCTGTCAATATTTATTTTAAGGTCGTACCAATGCCTTTCCGATCATCTCACCCTGCCTGATCTTTGTCTCACACTGGTTCTTAGTACGTTCTAACAGTTCTTCCCTGATCTCAACCTTATCCTTTTCTAATAATAAAATGATCGTTGAACCTCCAAACTGAAAATATCCTTTCTCAAACCCACGCTTCATAGATCCTGCTCCATCGTGATTAACAATCTTTCCGACCATCAACGCTCCAACTTCCATCTGGAGTGCATCTCCAAAATGTTTTGTCTTCATCAATGTATATTCTCTGGTATTCTCTTTATAGATTTTCACATGATCATTTGCGATCGGATTGACGGTATGATAAACTCCCTCAATCCTATGATTCTCACTCTTAATTCCATCATCAAAATAGCAGTATCTATGATAATCATCTACCGTCAGACGTAAGATCACAGCATAACCTCCCTGAAAATGTCTTGCGATCTTGCGGTTTCTGATCAATGAATCCAGAGTATATCTTGTATCCTTTACAACAAAAGATGTCTTCTCTTCGATCGGATACACACTTACTTTGCAGTCACAAGGACTTCCTAAGATTGTTTTATCTTCCGGAAATGAACGTTTGCCTTCTTTGATCTTTCTTGAGAAGAATTCATTATAAGATTTGTAATTCTTCTCCTCGTATTCACTCATATCAATATGATTATTCTTGATAAATCCTTTGATCAGACATTTTGAAATAGGAGAACTTAAGAAAGCTCCCCCTAATCTGGATACCCAAGGTCTGGTCAATATTTTTAGGCTGACTCGTCCTGCCATGGTTGTATACATCCAATGAAGCAAACGATCCTGTCCATTCTCTTCTTCGTAAATATTCCCATCTCTATCGGCATATCTCATCTATCATTCTCCTATCATCTTACAGTAAGAACATCTTTACTGCGATCAATGCTCCAATAACTACAAATGCAAGCATACATTTCTTATCTGGTTTAAAGACTTTAAAATCAAATACAAATAAGAATGCGATCACTGCTAACATTGCAACATATATGTATGGAAATTCTTCTGGGAAGAATCTTCGAAACTGATATACGATCGGAATGATCAGTGCAACCGATGTGATTGGCAGTCCCTGATAATGTTTTCTTCTAGAACTGCTGTGTGCCTGACGCTGTTCTTCTGTAACATTAAAATATGCCAGGCGAATAACTCCGCCTAAAACATAACACATATAAATGATCCTTGCATACCATTGGTCCATTCCAAGACAGTAACCGATCACAACCGGATACACTCCAAAACAGACAAGATCACATAAAGAATCAATCTCGATTCCAAACTTCTTGGCGTCTTCGCTTCTCTTGATCATCTTTGCGATCGTTCCATCATACATATCTGTTAATCCTGAGATCATCAGACATAAAATTGCGATCTTAAAGTTTCCATCGAATGCCTGTGACATTCCAAATACTGCACTGACAACTCCTAAATATGTCAGTATTACAGATGCATTATAAAATCCTATCATATCTTTTCCCTCTATTCTTTACGCTTTATCGTAACATGTGCGACTCCTGTCATCACTGCACTGATCAATACCAGTGCATAATAACTGATTCCTCGGCTTAACAGCATTGCTGGATATAATAATCCGCCAACAAAGATCTTCTTAAAGATATTTAAAAATAAGCCTTCACTGATTCCCATTCCTCCTGGCAGCGGAAGCATATCCACAGAAATTGAAATAACACTCTGTAGAGCAACTACATCAATAAATCCTAATGTTGAAAGCCCCATTGCTCTGTATACAAGATACGTAATTGAAAAATGGATCAGTCTCTGAATCAATGTGACAACGAACATCCGAAAAATAAAGATCCGATGTCCTTGAATGATTGCTGCTGCTTTATGATACTCGATCATAGAATTCTGAAGTTTTTCAAGACGTTCTTCTTTTTTCTTTAAAATATGGAATTTTTCTAATTTCTGAAACAGCCACAGCACGATTTTGGATGCTAATGTTGGCTCAAATACAAGAATCAGCATAAATGCAACACAAAACACATTCAATGCCATTCCAAGGTAAAAGAAGAATGCTGCCTTCCCAATATATTCTGTCACAAGAAAATGACGGAATAAAAAGATCAGTGCTCCTAAAAATACCAGAACAAATTTATATAAAATGGTAACGATCATCAAAATGACGGTTCCCACGGATATGTCAACTTTATCGCGGTTCATGTAGTACAGCTGCATTGGCTGTCCGCCAGTTGCTGACGGTGTAATACAACTGAAAAAGAAACCTACAAACGAATATTTGACACAATTTCTCTTCGGCACATCATTGTAATGAAGCAGCCGGAGCATGCGATAAATAATATATGACTCACAGCACACAAATACAATGATCATAACCAATCCCGCAATATAATATGCAGGTTTTACTGATTTTAGAACTTCCGCCAGCTCAGAAAGTTCCTTTCCTTTCAATACGGCATATGCAGTCAATCCAAATAATGCAAAGAAAAAGACTGTATTACCGATGACTTTTTTCTTATTCTTCATCTTTCCTACCCTTTGATCTCCGATAATTTCCCTTTGTATTTCACAGATCTTCTCTCTAAACCAACTCGTTGGTTGATCTTCTCAAACACTTTCCAGAGTCTTTGATACAAATTGGTCTTTCTTCCGATCAGATAACAGACTTCACTTAAAATGATTCCTCCAAACACATCTATGATATAATGCTGCTTGGTTACCTGCGTAGAAATACAGACTAAAATTGCAAAAACAAGTGAAAATCTCTGATACCACACTGGAATCTTCTTCTGATGTCTGATCCCAACATAACAAAACCAACTTACCAGACAGTGGATCGATGGAAATAAGTTTGCCGATTCATCGATTGAATAGACAAATCGTAATGCCTGATCCCAAAATCCTGTTCCTGTGATCTCCGGCCTTACCAATGTCGTTGGCAAAAAGACAAAGGAAATCCCACATACGATTCTTGACAGATAATCAGCTGTCAAAAATCTATACATATGTTCTTTACCGATTCTCGCAGTCATAATGTAGTTCACAACCCAAAACACATAGCATATCAAATAAATACTTGTAAATTCTGGGATTACCGGCACCATCCGGTCAAATGCGGTTGTAAAGTCGTGATGATATAATCCTTTACAAAGCACCATTGTTCCGCTGTAAACCAACGTATTCAATGCTAACGCTACGATCAGCGGAATGATAGAATACTTCGGAATCCATCTCAGAACATAATCTTTTTTCTGATTCATATGTCTGCTCCTTCCAATGATCTATCCTCTTTCTTTTCTCTCTTACGATTCTTCCATATATCAAAGAATCATGTCAATTCTGACATGATTCTTGTACTATTATATCTTTTCTCTTTTTAAAAGTAAAGGAAAGCGGCCATATTTAATAGTTTTGTAAGATTTACTCTGCTTTCTTTTTTCTTCTATTAAATAGTCCATAAATACATGGAACCACTAATAATGTCAGTAAAGTTCCATAGATCAAACCACCGATCGTAACGATCGCCATCGGCTGCATCATCTCGGCACCTTGCCCTAAACCAATCGCCATTGTAGATAATCCAAGGATCGTTGTAAGAGCTGTCATCAAGATCGGACGTACACGCATCGTACCTGCTGTCAGAATCGCTTCTTCAAATTCATATCCCGATTCTCTTAACTGGTTGATCGTATCTACCAGCACGATACCATTATTTACAATGATACCTGCCAGCATAACAAATCCGATCATTGCGATCGCACTTAAGTCTTTTCCAGTGATCAGCAATCCTAAGAATCCTCCTGTAAATGCCATTGGGATCGTAAATAAAATGATAAATGGCGATTTCAGTGACTGGAACTGTGCTACCATGATCAAATACATAAATGCTACTGCCAGTAATAACATCAGACCAATCTGTCCTGTTGTTTCCTGAATAGATTCCATTTCACCTTTCATTGTGATACTGTATCCTTTTGGTGCATTGTATTTCTTAATCTTCTTTTGTACAGCACTACTAACCTTTCCTACGTTGTAGCCATCTTTGATCTCTGATGTTACACTCAGTGTTCTCTCCTGCTGGTTCCTATTGATAGAAGATAAACTGTCACTATTTCTGAAGTTTGCCACCTTATCCAATGTAACTTCTTTTTCTTTTCCACTTACTGTTCCTATAAGTTTCACTTTCTTAAGGTCATCTCTTGTCAATGTGTTCTTTGCACTATTTCCGACATTAACACTATATTCTTTTTCATTGATCGTGATGGTCGTTGCTTCACTGGCATCTTTTAATTTCTCACTTAACTGTTGATAGATCGTTGCAACTGTTAATCCATTTTTTACTGCCTTTTTCTTGTCTACCACAACATGGAGGTCTGGTGTTGTCTCTTCACTTCCATTCGAGATATTCTGTGTTCCTTTCGTATCCTCTACGATCTGGGCAATATCTTTTCCAATGGATCTTAGTTTGTTTAAATCATTTCCTTTAATCTGTACGGAAATACCACTTCCACCAAGTGCACTCATATCCATACTAGATTCCTGCACTTCAACCTCACAATCAAATTTCTTTGTTTTCTTTAAGATTTCTTTCTTGATCTCTTTGTTTGTATGTTTTTTCTTTTCTTTTAATAAAACATACATACTGGATTGGTCTTCATTGGAAGAGCCTCCTGATGTCATTGAAGAGATTCCGGAAGAGCCAGAGGAGATCATTCCTGCTACACTATCAACATCTTTGATCTCTTTTACTTTCTTCATTACTGTATCTGTCATCGATGCTGTTTCTTCCATAGAAGATCCCTGTGGCATCTTGATCGTCATTGTCATCTGTGTGCTGTCCATACTTGGCATTAAGGAGCTTCCAATATTCATTGCTCCAAAAATACTTCCCGCGAACAGTGCGAGTGTTACAGCTACTACAATCATCTTACGATTTAACAACCGTGTCATAACTTTACGGTATAATGTCTGCAGTTTATGGATCACCTTACTGTCTTTTTGTGTGACTTTATTGAGTACTCCAGCTGACATCATTGGCACAAATGTCACCGCTACGATCAGGCTGGCTACCAGAGAATAACCGATGGTCAATCCCATGTCCACAAAGAGCTGTTTTGTAAGTCCTGTTGTAAATACGATTGGCAGGAATACAGAAATTGTTGTTAGTGTCGAAGATGTGATCGCTCCTGCAACCCCTCTTGCTCCTGTGATCGCTGCTTCTTTAACTGGAACTCCTTCTTTTCTTAATCGATAGATATTCTCAATGACTACGATCGAGTTGTCCACAAGCATTCCCACTCCAAGTGCGAGTCCCGACAAAGAGATTACATTTAGCGTAATTCCTGTAAAGTACATCAACACCACCGCAAAAATAACACTTAATGGAATGGAGCATGCGATAACGATCGTTGGTCTGACATCTTTTAAGAATAATAATAAGATAAAGACTGCAAGAATCGCTCCCATTAACAGATTCTGGATAACAGAACCTGTTACCATATCAATGTATACACCCTGATCCATAATATTAACATAATGGAATCCTTTATTTTCTTTGGTAAGTGTCTTCATCTTCGCTGCAACTTTGTCTGCTACATCAGCTGTAGAATAATTATTCTGTTTCTGGACTGTTAATACAACACCATTGTTTCCATTCACACGACAATATGTATCTGCTGAGTTATCTACGATCGCTACGTCTGCTACATCACAAAGTTTGACCGGTGGGATTCCTTTGATCCCAAGATCTAATAATTCCATATTGGCAAGGTCTTTTTGATTCGTCACCTTATCTCCAACACGTACCAGATACTGTGTATTCCCTTCACTGATATATCCTGCCGGCATCTCAAAGTTCTGTGCTGTTAACAGTGCTTTGACATTCGCAACTGTCAGCTTATTCTTAATATTTGCAGCTTCTTTTGCCTGCTCTTTACTGGAATCAAGTTGCTGCTGGCTGGAATTCAACTGTGCTTCTCCCTGTGCCAGTTTGATCTCCCCATCATTCATCTTCTGGGTTGCCGTTGCTGATTGTACATTAAACTGTGTCAGTTTGGAATTGATCGTTTTCTTTCCTTTTTTGATCTGTTTTAATGCATTATTTAATGTTTTTAAATTCTTATCTAATGCTTTGATCGAACTTTTTGCTGTTGTCTCCTGCTTTTTCAGTTCTTCGATCTGAGCCACAAGCTGCATCTTTGTTGCTGCATCCGGAACTTGTTTTGCCTGTTCTTCCATCTTGGCGATCTGTGTTTTTAATGTCTTGAGGGATGTCTGCAACGATTGTTTCTGCACCTTCAAGTTCGTGATCGAACTCGTTACCTGCACCTCTTTCTGAGCAAGACTTAACTGTCCATCTGTAAGTGCAGTCTGAGCTTTCGCAAGCTGAGTATTAGCCTTTGTTCTCTGTGCATCTAATGTGTTCTTTCCAGATTCCATCTGGGCTCTTGCCTGATCAATCTTATTTTGAGCTTCATCAAACTGACCATTCAATGCCTTCTCGATCTTCTTATTTAATTTATTGATCTTCTTCTCACTGATGATCGCATTAATCTGTTCTGTTACCAGCCCTGTACTGTTTACGGATGCGACTCCGTCAACAGCTTCTAAAGATGGTGCAATCTTATCATTGATCAACTCTGATAATTCCGTGTTACTTAACTTATCAGAATCCATAGCTGTTACCATAACCGGCATCATATCTGGATTTAATTTCATGATCGTTGGATTGCCTACTTCATCTGGCCAGTAGCCTTTGATCATGTCAAGCTTCTCTCTCATATCAAGAGATACTGCATTCATATCCGTGTCACCTTCAAATTCCAGAATGACCATTGACATATTCTCACTGGAAATTGAATTAACTTCTTTGATATTTGAAATCGTTGCCATTGATTGTTCCACTGGTTTTGTAACTGTCGTTTCCACAGTCTCCGGAGATGCTCCCTGATATGTCGTCATAACGATTGCATATGGCAGTTCCATACTTGGAAGCAAGTCTGTTGTCATCTTTGTAAATGACACGATTCCTAAAATGATAACTAGTACAACCGCTACAATGACTGTATACGGTTTCTTTACGCTGAATTTTGAGATCATTTTCTTACCTTTCTCATATTTTTTCTTATTCCTTATTTGTCTCTTTTGATTGCTATTTTGATAACCAAAGTAATTTAATGATATTCCTGTTTCTTAAAGAAGTCAATCATTTTTATTGATAATTGTCAATTAATACATCAGATCGTGAACTTTTTTCACGCAAAAAGAAGCCAGAATACATCTTCTTATGTACTCTGGCTTCTGGATATCCTTGATCTCTTATTCTACACTGTAGTTTGGTGCTTCTTTTGTGATATGGATGTCATGTGGATGACTTTCTTTTAAGGATGCAGCGGAAATCTTAACAAATTCTCCTGTCTCCTGTAATGTCTTGATATCTTTTGCTCCACAATATCCCATTCCAGAACGAAGACCACCCATCATCTGGAAGATTGTGTCTTCAACAGTTCCTTTGTATGCAACACGTCCTTCGACACCTTCTGGAACTAACTTCTTAGCATTTGTCTGGAAGTAACGGTCTTTACTTCCATTCTCCATAGCTGCTAAAGATCCCATTCCACGATATACTTTGTATTTTCTTCCCTGATATAATTCGAAGTCTCCAGGGCTCTCGTCGCATCCTGCAAGCATGCTTCCTAACATACATACATCAGCTCCAGCTGCGATCGCTTTTGTAAGTTCTCCTGAATATTTGATACCACCATCAGCAATGATTGGGATTCCTGCTTTCTTCGCTTCCTCATATGCGCTCATGATCGCTGTAATCTGAGGTACACCGATACCAGCTACAACACGAGTTGTACAGATAGATCCAGGTCCGATACCGATCTTCACACAGTCAGCTCCTGCTTCGATCAGTGCCTTTGCTCCTGCTCCTGTTGCAACGTTACCTGCGATCACCTGAAGATCTGGGAATTTGTCTTTGACCATTCTTACAACTCTTAATACATTCGCAGAATGTCCATGTGCTGAGTCAACAACGATAACATCAACATGAGCATCAACTAATGCCTGTACACGATCTAAAACGTCCGCTGTGATACCAACACCAGCTCCACATAATAATCTTCCCTGATCATCTTTCGCTGCATTTGGATATTTGATCTGTTTCTCAATATCTTTGATCGTGATCAATCCTTTTAAATTAAAGTCATCATCAACGATAGGTAATTTTTCTTTTCTTGCTTTTCCTAAGATCTGTTTTGCTTCTTCTAATGTAATTCCTTCTTTGGCTGTTACCAGTCCTTCAGAAGTCATAGATTCTTTGATCTTCTTAGAGAAATCTGTCTCAAACTTTAAGTCACGGTTTGTAATAATACCAACAAGCTTTGTACCTTCTGTAATTGGCACACCGGAAATACGATACTTCGCCATTAAGTCGTCAGCATCCTGAATGGTATGTTCTGGTGATAATGAAAATGGATCTGTGATAACTCCGTTTTCAGAACGTTTTACCTTATCCACTTCTTCTGCCTGTTCTTCAATTGACATGTTCTTATGTATAATACCGATTCCACCCTGTCTTGCCATTGCGATTGCCATACGGTGTTCTGTAACAGTATCCATGCTGGCACTCATCAGTGGAATATTTAACTGAATCTTGTTTGTCAATCGTGTACGTGTATCCACATCATTCGCAATTACTTCTGAAAATGCTGGTACTAATAAAACATCATCAAATGTAATTCCTTCACCAATTAACTTACCCATTTTCTTGTTTTCCTCACTTTCTTGTATTTTAATATCTGATTTGTATTGTTAGATATGTTAACAAATAGTTTCTTTGATGTCAACAGATTATTTTGTACTTTTCCAAAAATGTATGGATTATTTTCTGTACATGTATAAAATTATCTGAATGTTCTGAATATAACAATCCACACTTTACATCTTTTTAAGTACAAGAAAAGGAATTACTGCTTTCACAATAACTCCTTTTCTATGATCTTGATATCAATCTGCATGATATCTCTTGTAATTTCTACTCTTCTACGATAGAAATTTTACTTCCGATCGTAAGTTTTGGCATTGGTTTTGCCTCAACACAAATACTTCCAGGAAGACCTGCTTCTTTCGCTCCACTGAAGACAACGGTTAGATGTCCCAGTGTCTCCAAATTAGACTGGGCAATATCTCCTACGGCAGTGATGAGATATTCTTTCTGATCCACAACCAGTTTATCTCCTTTTTTGATTGTTCCGTCTACCTTCTTCTGATCGATGAAATGACAGAAATCTTTTAATGTATCGGGTACATTTTCTCCGAATAATACGAACATACCTTCCTCAAAAAAAGCATCTACCTGTTCTCCCAGTTCGATAATCTCAGTCTGAAATATTGCTTTTCCCATTTGGAATCCTCCTTTTATTTACCCTGTAATTTCTGATCGATTGCTGCAGCTGCTTTCTTTCCTGCTCCCATGGCAAGGATAACTGTTGCTGCTCCAGTTACTGTATCTCCACCTGCGTATACACCATCTTTGCTTGTCTCCATTGTCTCTTCGTTGACAATGATTCCACCCCATTTCTGAGTGTCAAGTCCTGGTGTTGTGTGACGGATCAGTGGGTTAGGACTCTGTCCGATCGCAATGATGACTGTATCAACATCAAGATCATAGTTAGATCCTTCGATTGGCTGTGGAGAACGTCTTCCAGATGCATCTGGTTCACCCAGTTCCTGTTTGATGATCTCCATGCTGCTTACCCATCCGTTTTCATCTGCTTTGATCGCAGCTGGGTTATTTAAGAATTTGAAGATAATTCCTTCTTCTTTTGCGTGATGTAATTCTTCTAAACGTGCTGGTGCTTCTTCTTCGCTACGACGGTATACGATATAAACTTCTTCTGCACCTAATCGTTTGGCTGTTCTGGCAGCATCCATTGCTACGTTACCAGCACCTACGACTGCTACTTTCTTACCAACTTTGACTGGAGTTGGGCACTCTGGGAATTTGTATCCCTTCATTAAGTTTACACGAGTCAAGAATTCATTTGCAGAATATACTCCTAAGTGGTTCTCTCCAGGAATATTTAAAAATCTTGGAAGTCCTGCTCCACTTCCTACGAAGACTGCTTTGTATCCATCTTCCATTAATTCATCAATTGTGATAGAACGTCCAACGATAACGTTTGTTTCGATATCTACACCTAACTTCTGAACGCTTTCGATCTCTTTGGCTACCAGATCTTTTGGCAGACGGAATTCTGGAATACCATAGCTTAATACTCCACCTGGTTTATGTAATGCTTCAAAAACTGTTACATCATAACCTTTCTTGATCAGTTCTCCGGCACATGTGATACCAGCAGGTCCACATCCGACAACTGCTACTTTCATTCCGTTCTTCTCGATATTAACTTCTGTTTCTTTGGCGTTTGCCATATGCCAGTCTGCGACGAAACGTTCCATACGTCCAATACCAACAGGCTCTCCCTTGATACCACGGACACATTTTCCTTCACACTGGTTTTCCTGTGGACATACTCGTCCGCAGATTGCAGGTAATGCATTCTCTGTTGTGATCACTTCGTATGCACCTTCAAAATCCCCTGCTGCTACTTTCTCGATAAATGCTGGAATTGGTACGTTAACCGGACATCCTCCAACACAAGGTTTATTCTTACAGTTTAAGCAACGAGCTGCTTCTTCCATTGCCATCTCTTTTGTATATCCAAGAGCAACTTCTTCAAAGTTCTTATTACGGACATTTGGGTCCTGTTCTGGCATGGCTACCTTCTTAAGACTCATATTTGCCATCGTTTACATCCCCCTTCCAATTCTACATTCATGTTCTTCTTCTCTGAACATACCCTGACGCTGCATACATTCGTCAAAGTTTACTTTAAATCCATCAAAATCTGGTCCGTCAACACATGCGAACTTTGTTTCTCCACCGATGTTGACACGGCATCCACCGCACATTCCTGTTCCGTCGATCATGATCGGATTTAAAGATACCATAGTTGGGATGTCATATTCTTTTGTGATCTTAACCACGTTCTTCATCATGATAAGTGGTCCGATCGCGATAACTTCGTCGTATTTTACTCCAGCTTTGATCTGGTCTTCTAATACTGTTGTAACGAAACCTTTGGTTCCTAGACTTCCGTCATCTGTTGCAATATATACATTATCACAGAATTCTTCGAATAATTCCTTAAGAATAACAAATTCTGCACTCTTACCACCGATGATCACATCAACTGGTACTCCCATCTTCGCTAACTTACGAAGCTGTGGATATAATGGGGCTGCACCTACACCACCGGCTACACCGATGACACGGTCACACTTGTGCAAAGGAGCTGGCTGACCTAATGGTCCTACGAAATCCTGTACATAATCTCCTTCTGCTTTCTTGCTTAACAATTCTGTTGTATATCCTACAACCTGATAAATGATCGTTACTGTCTCTTTCTCACGATCATAATCTGCGATCGTTAAAGGAACTCTTTCTCCATCTTCATCTACTCGGATAATGATGAACTGTCCCGGTTCACATTTTCTTGCCACATAAGGAGCATGAATCTCCATTAACTCAACTGCCTGGTTAAGTGTCTGCTTCTTGACAATCTTATACACCACGTACACCTCTTTCTTAAAATATCTTCTTTTTATTATACATGGAATCTGCACAATAAGAAAGTGTTTTTTTATTTATTTTTTGTCGACAATAAAATTATACAAAATTTTATTTTGCATTGCAATATTTTACGAAATTTTATTTTATTATTTGTATTATTTTTCATGTAAAAAGCAGCATAACTGCTTTCTTTGCTGCCATGCTGCTTACTTTCTACATTATTATAAAGCTGCTTTATAGATACTTACGATATCATCTTTACTCAGTTCAACAAAAGATCCCCTACATCCATCGGCTGCTTTCTGTGCCATAATGTCAAAATATTCTTCATCAATTCCAACATCTGTTAATGTCTGTGGAAGTCCCATCTTCTTGAAGTACTCTCTGGTACATGCAATTCCTTCTTTCGCTGCTGCCATATCATCGTCATTTACCACATCCCAGACATTTCTTGCATAGTCCGCAAATTTGTACGCTGTATCATCATTCAATGCAAAATCCATCCAGTGTGGAGTTAAGATTGCTAATCCTTCTCCATGTGTAATGTCGTAGAACGCACTTAATTCATGTTCCATTGGATGCACACACCATGCAACTTCGGCTCCATATTGGATCATTCCGTTAATTGCCATACTTGCTGTCCACATCAGATTGGCTCTTGCATCATAATTGTCTGGTTCTTCTAATGCAATCGGTCCGTATTTAAAACAGTTCTTTAACAATCCTTCCGCAAATCTTGCCTGAACATCTGCATTCTTCACATTGGTAAAGTAGTTTTCACAAATATGGCTGATGATATCTGCAGTTCCTGCCGCTGTCTGCTTCTTGGATACAGAATAGGTGTATTCCGGATCAAGGATGGACATCTTTGGTTTCATATGTTCACTTGCTGTTCCCCATTTTTCGTTCTTTGACATATCGGAGATAACCGCAAATTTATCCATCTCTGAACCTGTGGCTGATAATGTCAGGACACTGTAAATCGGCAATGCTTTCTTAATCCATCTTGGTGTAATAACCAGATCCCACGGATCTCCATCATAACATGCTCCTGCCGCTACAACCTTTGCACAGTCAATGACAGATCCCCCTCCAATGGCAAGTACCATGTCAATATCATTTTCCTTGCAAAGTTTTACACCTTCTCTGACAGATTCAATCTTGGGGTTTGGAGCGATTCCTGATAATTCAAAAATTTCCATATCTTCTTCTTTTAAAATCTTGACTGCCTCGTCATAAATTCCTGCTTTTTTGATACTTCCCCCGCCATAGCATAGTAAAACTTTGTTACCGCTCTCTGAAAGTTCACTAAGATGAGAAATCTGTCCTTTTCCAAAATGAATCTTTGTTGGAATGGAATACGTAAAATTGTTCATGGCTACCTCCTGTTTTTGATGTTTTATTTATTCTTCGTCTAACATGACACTGACTCTGTACATTCCAGGTTTGCTTGCCTCTTCAAAAGCTTCCTGCAATCTGCTTAGTGGGAATTTCTTCTCTTCTACCAATTTAGACACATCCACAACCTTGGTACTT
The DNA here is from genome assembly GCA_036312945.1 of Anaerostipes hadrus. Taxonomy (GTDB): domain Bacteria; phylum Bacillota; class Clostridia; order Lachnospirales; family Lachnospiraceae; genus Anaerostipes; species Anaerostipes hadrus_C. Next base: position 2,230 of record JAXJNA010000039.1, on the reverse strand, counting down.
AATGCTTTGGCAGCCTCTTTGAAGTCTTCATGATCTGCCCCGAATGTCCCGATCAGTTCCATCTTTCTATAGTGTAACATATTTGAGTCAACTTTCAACTCTGGAACTGGATATCCTGCCGCAAATAATAACATTCTTCCATCATTTTGCTTTAACATCTCAAGTCCCTGGCTGTTAGCACTGGTTGCGCCAACAGCTACGATCACTGCATCTGCTCCAACACCTTCTGTTAACTCTTTTACTTTCTCTACAGGATCACTTTCATTGCAGTCGATAACTTCAAATCCCATGGCTTTGGCTGTTTCAATCTTCTTAGGAATCATCTCTGATACGATCACACGGCATCCATACGCTTTGGCTGTCTGGGCATTGATCAGTCCCATCGTTCCTGCTCCGATCACAACAACTATTTCAAACGGCTTTAATCTTAATTTCTTTGCTCCGTGAATGACTGTTGCAAGTGGTTCCATAAATCCTGCTTCCGATGGATTTAGGTCATTCGCTACTTTATAAACTCCACTTGAATTCTTTACACAATAATCTGAAAAACCAAAGAATCCCCATTTATATCCATCTTCTGTGTCATTGCGGATTTCTCCACACTGGTCGATATGTCCTTCACGACAAGCAGGACAATGTCCGCATCCTTCGTATCCAGTTGCTACCATATCTCCTACTTTGAGATCTGTTACTTTTTCTCCAACCTGTTCAACGATCCCTGCTGCTTCATGTCCTCCTGCCATTGGATATCCCTGATGTTCTCTCAATCCTAACCATTGTCCATAATCTGTAGTACAGATATTACACGCTTTCATGTTAAGTAATACATCATACGGTCCGACTTCTGGAAGATCACGTTCTCTGACTTCTGCGACACCTTTTTTTACCAAACATCCAAACTTCATTTTTCTTCCCATGACACTGCACTTCCTTTCAAGACTTCTTCCTTCTTATCTTTATTTTCATATATTGATGTACCTGGATTACTCCATTGCTATGCTTTATTTACACCGCCGAATAATGTGATGTAATGTTTCAAGGCTTCTTTATATCCCATTCTCATTTCATTGGAAAGATCAAACATATTCGCTGTTTTATTTCCAAACTCACCAAGGCTTCCGTCTTTTTTCATATGATCATAGTCAATCTGTAAATATTCTTTTAATGTCTCCAATCCTGCATTGCTTAAATCCGTGCATAGATTAACTTTCTGGATTCCTGTCTGCACTGCTTTCTTCAGGTTATCATCTCCTGTTCCTGATCCTCCATGAAGAACTAATGGTACTTCGACCATCTGGTGCAGGTCTGCTAATAATTCAAATTCCAGTTTCGGAGTTCCATGATAGGTTCCATGGGAAGTTCCAACAGATACAGCCAGCGCATCTACATTCGTCTGTTTTACAAAATCAATCGCTTCTTCTTTCCTTGTAAGTCCAGAATCTCTGGTCTGTTCATATTCAAATCCCTGTCCTACATGCCCAAGTTCTGCTTCTACAGAAACTCCGACTGCATGAGCAATCTTCACGATCTCTGCAACTTCTTTGACATTTTCTTCAAACGCCAGGGTGGAACGGTCTACCATGACAGATGTATATCCACAGCGGATTGCCTGGATGATCTCTTCAAATGGTCCTCCATGGTCTAAGTTTAATGCTGCTGTTACTTCTGGAAATTTCTTTTCATAAAAATGAACGGCATCTGATATTTCTTCAATCTGATGAATTCCTGCACCATCAATGATGACCGGTGCTTTTAATTCGCTTGCTGCTTCGAAAATACTCTTTACTGTATTTAAACTCCATGCGTTTGGAGCGGCCACCCCATACCCTTCTTTCTTCGCCTGTCTTAAGATTGTTCCCATATCTGTCAGCATAGTTCTTACCTCCATTTGTGCATATGCACCTTGTGACGTGATTCTGTTCTTGTTGTATTTATAATAATACAACCTATTTGCTTTGTCAAACATTTTTTCAACTACATGGTCATTTGTTCATTCCGTGTTTTCTCAGGATGTTTTTTGATTTATATGATTTTTCTCTATACGAAAAAAACACCTCAAAATTCTTTCGAATTCTGAGGTGTTTTTGTATTATGGGCTTTAGCCTGTGGAGTGGAATGGAGTTTTTCGCAGCTCCGAAAAATGGAATTCCACTCCACATACAACCACCCGCTATGCGGGTGCGCGTCGATTGTTATACAAAAAAATTACCTTTCGGTTTACAATAAAGTT
>JAXJNA010000038.1:0-51480 GCA_036312945.1 Anaerostipes hadrus | reverse complement strand
TCATATATAATCACATCCTTTTTGCTGGCAGGTTCATGGTTTCTCTTTATAATATAAGCATATCAAAAAAGGAAGAAGATATCTATTCTAAAAGAATTAGATATCTTCTTCCTTAAGTTAATGACATTGAGAATTCCATAGGATTTTTTGCAAAATCGCAGCCAACACGGGCACTGTTTGAACGCAGTGAGTTGTGCAGGAGTGTTGGCGGATCAGCGTTTTGCAAAAAATTCGTCAATGGAATTCGTTTTTCGTACCTCTATCTTTCTTTATGTTTTTATGAATACTCAATACATTTCTGTTATACAATCAAAATTTTACTTTTCAAGATCATCCACTATATCTTCTAATGTCTCATTCTTCCCCGTAAACTTATCGATCACATCTGGTACCATATCCAGTAATTTCACGATCGTTTCCTGATTCTTAATATTTACAAGTTTCGTCTGTCCATCTTTAATGACAAGAACTGCACTTGGAGTCATCTTTCCTCCGATTCCACCACCGCTCTTGTCCTTCTTATCACCAGAAAAAGCTCCTGCTCCCATTCCGAAGGAGACGTCAACTAATGGTAAGATGATCGTATCTTTGATATAGATTGGTTCTCCTACGACCGTTTTTGATGTTAAGAATCCTTCCATACCGTCAAATAGTGAACCCATGGTATCTTTTAAATTTTCTTTGCTCATTTTAACTGCCTCCTATCATTCTTAGTGCTCGGTCTTTTTGTTTGATCAGTTCATCTTTATCTTTATATACTTTCCATAACAGATATAAGATCTTGTATCTTCGGATCCTTCCTTTGATCTTTAGCTCTCCTTTCAAGATCCTCTTCTCAAAATCTGGTGTGATATCGATATGATCACCATAGATCGGAATCAATGCAGCGGTCCAGCCTAAGACTTTTCCTGTGTAGTATGGGTCTTCGAATCCAAATGTGATCTTTGCATTTAGTTTCTGTGGAAGTAACAGCTTTACCCCATTCACACCATATCTCTTGATCCGCTTCACAGCTTCAATGATATCCTCATCCTCAAATAGATCTCCGATCATTTCCATCTTATTTGTGATCTTACTGATCTTTGTTATAAAATTCTTGCATCTATTATAACACTTTTTGAGAAAATTCACGATTCTTTTGCCAAAAAACTCTTTCTCTTTATCTGTTGTTTTTTCTATCTTAGATTCTGATATCTTATCTTCTGATTTTTCATCCCAGGTAAGATCAAATACATCTTCCGAAGGATATGTACTTTTTTTCTTTTCCACTCGTTTCTTATTGGTTTTTTTATTGTTTTGTTTCTTTTTAGAGTCTGGTCTTTTCTTATGTTTTTTCTTATGTTTTTTCTTATCTTTCTCTTTATGCTCTCCAAATACAGACCAGTGTTCTTTCCTTGAATCATAAATAGGTATTCCAAAAATCCTGATTCCAAAATTCAGTTCTTCTTCATAGAATGCTTTTGCACGTAAAAATATAACTGCCCATGATACTTTTATCTGTGCTTTTGGACTCTTCCCATCAAAATCTCCTTCGATCTGATAACAGATCGGGAAGATCAAAAGGATCAACAATAACACGATCGGTATCAGGATCAGGATTCCTATGATCTTTAATATTAAAAATAGTATACTCATCTATCTTCCCCGCAAAAATATGTTGTTACATCCTCAAGTTCTCCTTTATGATACAGATCATCAATCATGCGTCTTAACATAACAACTGCATCATCTCGTCCTGCTGCCATTCCTACGATTGTGATATCTTTTCCTTCGTGGATATCGGATAATAGTTCATTATATGGATATATTTCCAGAAATGCACTGTTCCAGAGTGGCAGTGTAATACAGTACAATCTTGAAATTGATTTCTCTTCTTGTATTTTACGAAATAGACGTTTCTTTTGTAATTTTAATATCTCTGATATGTATACACGTTCTGAAACTTTCACTCAAATTTCCTCCTGAAAATTCTCCCCATTCATTCCTGCAAAAAATTCCTGATAAAACAAAAAGGGATGTATTGCTACATCCCCATTTTAACATATATTGTTGTCGATTACTCGCCAAATTCACCGATTTTTACAACTTTCAACATGTTTGTAACACCTTTTCCACGATGGTTAGCTGGTCCACCACCTGTTAAGACTAAGATGTCACCTTTCTCAGCAAGTCCTGCATCTAATACGATATCTGTTGCTTCATCTAACAGATCTTTTGTTGTCTCAGCTTTGTGAGATTTGAAAGGACGTACTCCCCAGTAGATCTGCATCTGACGTACGATCGCATCATCTGGTGACAGACCGATGATCTGTGCATCTGGTTTGAATTTAGATACGATTCTTGTTGTGAATCCTGACATACTTGATGCTAAGATACATTTTGCATTTACATTGTGTGCTGTCTGTACTGCAGAGTAAGCAACTGCTGCTGAAATTCCACGATTGATATATTTAGATCTGTAATCTTTGATCTTTGTGCTTAAGTGAACTTCTGTTGAGATTGCGATCTGATTCATCATCTTAACAGCTTCTACTGGATATTTACCTTTTGCTGTTTCTCCAGATAACATGATCGCATCTGTTCCATCATAGATCGCATTTGCAACGTCTGTAGCCTCAGCTCTTGTTGGACGTGGGTTACGGATCATAGAATCTAACATCTGTGTAGCTGTAACAACTGGTTTGAATGCATCGTTACATTTTCTGATGATCTCTTTCTGTAAGAAAGGTACTTCTTCAGCAGGTACTTCAACACCAAGGTCACCACGGGCAACCATGATACCAGCAGATGCATCGATGATCGCATCAATGTTTTCAACACCTTCCATGTTCTCGATCTTAGAGATTACACCAACATGCATGTTGTGTGCACCGATGATATCTTTGATTTCTTCTACAGCTTCTGCATTACGGATGAATGATGCTGCGATGAAGTCGATTCCATTCTCAAGACCGAATTCGATATCTGCTTTATCTTTTTCTGTAATAGATGGTAAGTTAACTCTTACGTTAGGTACGTTAACACCCTTACGGCTTCCTAAAAGTCCTCCGTTGATAACGTCACATACGATATCTGTTCCATCTTTGATCTCTTTAACTTTTAACTCAATTAATCCGTCATCGATCAGGATTGTGTTTCCAGCTTCTACATCCTGTGGAAGTTCCGCATATGTAATGCTGGTAATTTCATTATTTCCTTTGATGTCTCTTGTTGTCAGTGTATATTCCTGACCTGTTACTAATTCAACGTCATCATCTGTTTCTAATAATCCTGTACGGATCTCTGGTCCTTTTGTATCAAGTAAGATAGCGATTGGTAAATTCAGTTCTTCTCTGAACTTCTTGATTCTCTTGATACGTCCTAACTGCTCTTCATGATCTCCATGAGAGAAGTTTAAACGGGCAATGTCCATTCCTGAACGCATCAGGTCTTTTAATACCTCATCGTCGTCTGTTGCAGGTCCCATTGTACAAATGATTTTTGTCTTCTTGGTTAGCATAATTTTTCTCCTTTGGTTTCAAAAATATATTTAAATAATAAACAACTCACCTTTTCACATGCTTATGGGTAAATAAATGATCTTGACAATATTCATAATTCCCATCGCATTTTGAACAATAACGAAATTCCAATTCTGGATCGTCTAGTTCTGTTCTGTGGCACACTGCACATTCGTGCATCGCACCATTCTTCTTCTTTGGCGTGATCGTCTTGGCTTTGTACGCTCTCGCCTTCTTCTTATGTATTGTTTTAGCTTTGAAGTTTGCTCCCATTCTTCGGATCTTCTTCATAGAGAAGAAAAATAGTAGAAAATTTAACAAAGCTGCAACTATAGATACTTTAACCGAAATTCCGGCAACTGTAAAGCCCGAACTTAAAAAAATGTAGATTAAATATAATCCATCTAAGTATCCAAGCCATTTTACCTTGATCGGAAGGATCATATATAAATATACTTCCATCTCTGGGAACATAGACGCATATGCTAAGAATAACGTCATATTCAGATAAAAAGTATCCATGTTAACAAACGCTCCATAGCCTTCTCCATATGCGAATGTAAGGATCGCATAAGTTAAGAATGCCCCAACGATCGTTCCTAAAACTCCGATCAGATAATACATGTTGAATCGGAATGTTCCCCATACCTGCTCTAATGAGCTTCCGATCGAGTAATAAAATAACAATACAAATATTACAAAGATCAAATTCGTCTCTGGTCCGATCAACAGGAATGTAACAATTCTCCAGACTTGTCCATGCAAGATCAGATACGGATTCAATTCCAGTAAACTATATAATTGTGGTGATAGATTAGCGATCACAAAACCGACCGCATACAATAAAACAATGATCTTAGGGAGATTCGGTATCGCATATCTGCCAAACTTCTCTTCCAGTTTATTAAGCCACATAAAAAACCTTTCTTATCATCAACTATTAAAACATATTTTTCTTTCCAAGGATATATCCGCCAAAGATCGTAAGGATCAAGGATACGATCACAAGGATCAAAAATCCATGTGCTGAATGTGCCAGTGGTACTGGAACATTCATTCCCCAGAAACTCGCGATCATCGTCGGGATTGACATAACGATCGTTATGATCGCAAGAACTTTCATTACAATATTCAGGTTATTTGAGATAACGGATGCGTATGCGTCCATCGTACCACTTAAGATATTACTGTAGATGTCTGCCATCTCAATCGCCTGTTTATTCTCTATGATAACATCATCCAGCAATTCCTCATCTTCCGGATACTGTTTGATCTTATCAATCTTTAACATCTTCTCAAGCACCAGTTCGTTTGATCTCAGGGATGTAGAGAAGTAAACCAAACTCTTCTCTAATTCCAGAAGCTCAATCAGTTCCTGGTTCTTTGTTGAAATATGAAGCTGCTTCTCAACAGAATCACTCTTCTTATCAATAATTCGCAGATACTGCAGATACAAGGATGCATTCCGATAAAGGATCTGTAAAATAAATCTTGTCCTTTTAAACGTCCAGAAATTTCGAACCCTTCCATTCTTAAAGTCTGATAATACTGCTGTATCTTCCAGGCAGACCGTAATGATCACTTTCTCTGTCAGGATGATACCACATGGAATCGTCAGGAAGTATTCTTTTTCCTTTCTCTCTTCTGTTGTCGGAACGTCTACGATAAATAAAGTATAACCTTCTTCCACTTCGATATGAGAACGCTCTTCTTCATCCAGTGGTGCTCTTAAGTCATCAATATCAATCTTATAGTCTGTTGCGATCTTCGCAAGTTCTGCAGCTGTGGGATGAATTAACGATATCCAGGTTCCTTCCATAGGTTCACTGATTTCATGAATCTGGTGATCCATCGTGCGATAATACTTGATCATTGTCCGCTCCTTTCTATGGAAGTACCTTGTCCATAAGTTTCCCACAAACAGGATTCTGTGAATCCTGTTCTATCTGAAATATCTAAAATTCCAAACTTTTACCTATTCCATTATAAATAACTCATTTTGCTTTGTCAATTAACAGTACTGTACCAACTGGAAGGGTTAACTCCCTAATTTTTTTGTTACTTTTTGCCAAATTTTCTACTGTTGTTTTGTGCATCTTGGCTATATCAAGGATTGTTTCTCCTTTTTTTACAACATATGGAATGAAAGCTCCTTCGATTACGTTCGTAAATCCTGGCACACATAACTCATCCCCGATCTGTAAATTATATACATTTACAAAAGGATTTTGTCTCATGATATCTTTTACCCTGACACCATGTGCTTTCGCGATCTTATATAAACTATCCTTTTCCTTCACAACATACACTGTCCCTTTACACGAATTTGTCTGCATCATTCTTGGCATTCCTTCGCTTTTTTATAGAATATGCAGCAGCATTCCCTTGTTTCCATTATTTTCTCCGAATTTTTTAGATAATATTCCTATTTGCAATTATTTTGAAAATGATTATAATAGATATAATGTCCATGTATATTGGACATATATGTTTTTTTAACATTATTTTAACGCTTGAAATTATAGTATTTTATAGAAAGCAGGTATACGAGAAGATGAAACGATTAGGAATTGATATTGGCTCAACGACAGTCAAAGTCGCTGTCATCGACGAACAACATAATATACTTTTCTCTGATTATCAGAGACATTTTGCCAAGATTCAGGAAACTTTATCTTCCTTATTAAAAAAGGCAAAAGACCAGATTGGGGAAATGACGTTTGCTCCAACCGTTACCGGTTCCGGAGGACTTTCCATTTCTTCTTACTTAGATATTCCATTCTGTCAGGAAGTTGTCTGTGTATCAAGTGCACTTCAGGATTATGCACCTCAGACAGATGTTGCCATTGAGCTTGGTGGTGAGGATGCAAAGATCATTTATTTCACAAATGGAATCGATCAGCGTATGAATGGTGTCTGTGCCGGTGGTACAGGATCATTTATCGATCAGATGGCTTCTTTATTACAAACAGATGCTGGAGGATTAAATGAATATGCGAAAGATTATGATACGATCTATCCGATCGCAGCCCGCTGCGGTGTATTCGCCAAAACAGATATCCAGCCCCTGATCAATGAAGGTGCTACAAAGCCAAACCTTGCTGCCTCTATTTTCCAGGCAGTTGTAAACCAGACGATCAGTGGTCTAGCATGTGGTAAACCAATCCGTGGAAATGTTGCTTTCCTTGGCGGACCTCTTCATTTCCTTACAGAGTTAAAAGAAGCATTTATCCGTACATTAAACCTAAAAGATGATGAGATCATCGCTCCTACACACTCTCATTTATTTGCAGCTGTCGGTGCTGCCCTGAATGCTAAAGAGGAAGTTACAACTGATTTTGAACATCTTTTAAAACAGTTTGAGAAGAAGATTGAACTTCAGCAGGAAGTTGACCGTTTAGAGCCTTTATTTAAGAGTGAACAAGAATATAAAAATTTCGTAAAAGATCATAACCGTCATGTTGTGAAACGTGGAGATCTTGCTACATATAAAGGAAATTGTTACTTAGGAATCGATGCTGGTTCCACTACAACAAAAGTTGCTTTAGCTGGTGAGGATGGAGAACTTCTTTACAGCTACTACAATAACAATAACGGAAGTCCGCTTCACGCTGTTGTTGAAGCACTTCATGAGATTGATGCACAGATGCCAAAAACAGCTAAGATCGTATCTTCCTGCTCCACAGGATATGGAGAACATCTTGTAAAAGCTGCCTTGAATCTTGACTTTGGAGAAGTTGAGACGATCGCACATTACTATGCAGCTGCATTCTTTGATCCTGATGTGGACTGTATCCTTGATATTGGTGGTCAGGATATGAAATGTATCCGTATCAAAAATGGAGTTGTTGATGATGTACAGTTAAACGAAGCATGTTCTTCTGGATGTGGTTCATTTATTGAAACTTTTGCAAAATCCTTAAATCATTCTGTACAGGAATTTGCCAAAGTTGCCTTAACTGCCCAGAACCCGATCGATCTTGGTTCACGTTGTACAGTATTTATGAATTCTAAAGTAAAACAGGCACAGAAGGAAGGTGCAACTGTCGGAGATATCTCTGCTGGTCTTGCTTATTCTGTGATCAAGAATGCTTTATATAAAGTTATTAAGTTAACAGATCCATCTGACCTTGGAAAACATATCGTTGTACAGGGTGGTACATTTTATAATGATGCGGTTCTTCGAAGCTTTGAACGTATCTCCGGATGTCATGCTGTAAGACCTGATATCGCAGGTATCATGGGTGCCTTTGGTTCCGCACTGATCGCCAGAGAACGTTATGAAGATGGTATGGAAACTTCTATGCTTCCATTAGAAGAAATCTTTGCCATGAGTGTTGATACTTCCATGACACGATGCAAAGGCTGCACAAATCACTGTCTGTTAACGATCAATAAGTTCTCTAACGGACGCCGTTATATCACTGGTAACCGTTGCGAACGTGGTATTGGAAAAGAGCCAAATGCTGAAAATATTCCAAACCTTTACGATTACAAACTTCATCGTACCTTTGACTACGAACCTTTATCTGATGAGAAGGCCACTCGCGGAGTCATTGGTATCCCTAGAGTTTTAAATATTTATGAGAATTATCCATTCTGGTATACATTCTTTACAGATCTTGGATTTAAAGTTGTGGTATCTCCTGAATCTTCTCGTAAGATTTATGAGTTAGGTATCGAATCTATTCCAAGTGAATCTGAATGTTACCCTGCAAAATTAGCCCATGGTCATGTGATGTGGCTGATCAAACAGGAAATCAAGGATATCTTCTACCCTTGTATTCCTTATGAACGTGACGAGATGGAAGGTACAAACAACCATTATAACTGCCCGATCGTTACTTCTTATGCAGAAAATATCAAAAATAACATGGAAGAACTTGCAACAGAGCATATCAACTTTATGAATCCATTCTTAGCACTGGATAATGAAGAAGCTTTAAAATCCCGTTTATTTGAGGAATTAGAGGCTCAGTATCATTTGACTGCTGACGAAATAAATCACGCGGTTGATAAAGCTTATGCAGAACTTTCACAGGTTCGTACAGATATCCAGAATAAGGGTGAGGAAGTCCTTGCTTACCTTGCTGAAACTGGTAGAACTGGTATCGTTCTCTGTGGTCGTCCATATCATATTGATCCTGAGATCAACCATGGTATTCCAGAATTGATCAACTCTTATGGAATTGCTGTTTTAACTGAGGATTCTATTTCTCATTTATCCAAGGTTGAACGTCCATTAAATGTACAGGATCAGTGGATGTATCATTCCAGACTATATGCTGCAGCAAACTATGCAAAAGCAAATAAACAGTTAGAAGTCATTCAGTTAAATTCTTTCGGTTGCGGACTGGATGCTGTTACAACTGATACAGTAAAAGATATCTTAACAAAATCCGGACGTATCTACACAGTATTAAAGATCGATGAGGTTAATAACCTTGGAGCGGCTAGAATCCGTATCCGTTCACTGATCAGTGCTGTCCGTGTCCGTAAAAAACATAAGATCGAACCAAAACCTGTATCTCCTGCGATCAAACGTGTGGAATTTACAAAAGAGATGCGTAAGAACTATACACTGTTAGTTCCTCAGATGTCTCCAATCCATTTTGAATTCTTAGAGCCTGCTCTGCAGTCTTGTGGATACAACGTTGAAGTTCTAAATCAGGGTGGTATGGAAGATGTTAACACAGGTCTTAAGTATGTAAATAATGATGCCTGCTATCCATCTCTGATCGTTATCGGACAGTTAATGAACGCATTGCTTTCTGGTAAATATGATCCTCATAAGATCGCACTTGTCATCTCCCAGACAGGTGGTGGATGCCGTGCGACAAACTATATCAGTTTTATCCGCCGTGCGCTTGAGAAAGCTGGTTATGGTTATGTTCCTGTTGTTGGTTTAAGTGCTCAGGGAATCGAGAAAAACAGTGGATTTAGCTTTACACCTGGTTTATTAAATAAAGCAGTTCAGGCGATCGTCTATGGTGACGTCTTTATGAGAACGGTTTATCATACACGTCCTTATGAAGTAAAACCTGGTTCTGTCAACAAATTGCACAGACAATGGGCTGCTAAATGTAAACGTGATATTGCCAAAGGTAACTTCTATACATTCCAGAAGAATATCCGTGGAATCATTCGTGACTTCGACCGCATTCCATTAAAGGATATCAAGAAACCTCGTGTCGGAATCGTTGGAGAGATCCTTGTTAAATTCCTTCCAGACGCAAACAATCACTTAGTAGAGCTTCTGGAACGTGAAGGTGCGGAAGCTGTTGTACCTGATCTGTTAGACTTCTTCATGTACAGCTTCTACAACAGTAACTTCAAATACCGTTACCTTGGTAAATCCAAGAAATCTGCGATCGTTAGCAACTCCGCAATCTGGGTTGTAGAGCGTTACCGTCAGACTCTTCGTAAAGAACTAGCCAAGAGTAACCGTTTTGAGCCACCTGCATATATCAAAGACCTTGCTGAATATGCAAAACCATTCGTATCCATCGGTAACCAGACTGGTGAGGGTTGGTTCTTAACTGGTGAAATGGTTGAACTGATTCACAGCGGTGCTCCAAATATCGTATGTACACAGCCATTTGCATGCTTACCGAACCATGTCGTTGGTAAGGGTGTTATCAAAGAAATCCGTCAGGCATTCCCTGATGCGAACATCGTAGCGATCGACTATGATCCAGGAGCTAGTGAGGTTAACCAGATCAACCGTATTAAGCTGATGCTTTCTGCGGCTGAGAAGAATATGAATAAATAATTATTTTTCTATTGTTTAGAATCAAATGATAATAAAAAGAAGCCATGTTCCGGCATAGATAAATCTTGTCTATGCTTGTAACATGGCTTCTTGTTTGTTTCTTTCTATTTCAATTGGATCATTCTGCTAGAATTTCTTCCAGAATGGCTGTTGCATCTTCAATACAGCCTGGACAGGATCTTAAGACTTTTCCTGTTTCAATCCCTTTTAGGTCCTTACATTTTGTTGCTTGATTCTTCTCCTGAAAACGTTTTACAAGCTCTCCTGATAGTTTATAGGTTGCTGCCTTGGAAACTGGTTTCTCGATGTCTCCACAGCTTTTTATGGCACCGATGACTGCAACGGCTCCTGTGATTGCTCCACAAGTTCCTTCCATACAGCCCATTCCTAATCCGTGACCTTCCATCATCTTGAAAATGATGGATTCGTCGATTCCCATTTCTTCACTAAATGCACAGGCAACTGCTTGGGCACAGTTGTAGCCTTTCTGGTGGTTTTGTGCTGCTTTGTCTGTTTTGATACTCATTTGTATTATCCTCCAATTTTTATTCATTATTAATTAGATTGTAGATTTCTTCTGCTGTTTTGTCTGGATGTTGTTTTACTTGGTCGTAGATTGGTCTTATCTTGGTTGCTGACTCTTCTAGTTCATCTGCTATTTGTTCTAGATTCTTGTTTTTCTTTACTTTTTTCTGAATCATAGAAATTTGATTTAGTAATTTCCCTGCCCTTACCCCACGATTTTCCGCACTCTGCAGCTGACTTACTCTATCACTCGCTGCCATCTCTTCTCTCAAATATAGATATCTGTCCCGTTCGTCCTGGCTCATCTTTACCATTTCTTCTTGTATCCTTTCCATATATCTATTCCCTGCTGATTCCTGCGCAACCTCTTCCCATGTCGTTGCGGCGATCAGTCTTGCCCAACGGTATAGAGGATGCTTTCTTGCTTTGCCTTTGGTTGTTTTGGTTTTTTTTAATTCTATCATATGGAATTGAAAAAAAGAAGATACATCTTACTTCAGATAATATCTTCTTTTTAACTAAATATTTTTATACCTATGCTATCTAAACAATTCTGTAAACTCCATCACAGACTCACTTATTTTATAATACAAATCTTCCCCTGCACTCCAAAAATAAATATTTCCAGTCTCATTATTTACACAATAATAATTATCTCCCGAATCAATTGCAATTGGAATAATCTTACCCTTTGTCTTCTCTAGAAAATATTTTAATGGCTTCTCAAGATAATACTCTGTATTTTCTTTGTTTACTGATAAAAATACTCTTACTTCATATTCTTCATCTTCTGCTTCAATCACATCTTTCAATGGATATCCTCCTGAATTCAATTTTATAAATTCTTTGATATCTTCCCTGATTTGTATTTTATACTTTTCTTCTACTTCTTGAAGCAATGTCTGATTTTCCACATAATCTGTATTTTTTGCAATACTTTTCATTAAAAACTCACTCCTTCCTTCTTAATTTTTTCAACACTGTCTGGTCCCCATAAAGAACTTCCTCCAGTATGTGCTGCTCCGCCAATCGCACGGTCATGATCTTCACGCCTGACTAATTGCATTTTCCCCGGTTCTTCATTATGATGCCAGACATATCCTTTTGGTGTCCTTCCTTCTTGTATATCATCTAATTGATCTTTTGTAAACTGTTTTCCAAGTTCCGGAGATTTTTCAATTGCTTCTTTTAAATTTGCGTTGCATTCTTTGGCATATAACTTGGATTTGTGGTTTTCTGGCTTCAGACTTGTATCAAATGCACTTTCAAATTTAGGAAAAACACCTTCGATTTTAACCCCATTGATTTCTATAGTTTTTCTTATGTATGGTACCCCATTTTCTGACATTTTTCCTTCTAGATCACATCGATCTGTTCTAAAATGAATGATACCATCTTCGTCAATTGTACACTTTTTAAATTTCTCCTCTGGCCATCCAAGTATCTCTTTAAATTTTGCAATCTCCTCCTCTTTTAATTCTCTTACTTCTTTTATTATCTGTGCTATCGGTTTATCTACTTCCTTTATATCACAGATTTTTTCCATATTTTTAGATATTTTTCCTAATTCCGATTCACGGATAGTCATTTTTTCGAATTTCTCAAATATTTGCAAAAAATCACCCCTTGTCCTAAATGGATCTCTTCTCTGTTTGACTTTTCTCTTCAATAAATTCCTTTATTTCTAAGATGTGTAATCCATGCTGCATATATTTCTTGATTTTCTTCTCTTTTTACTGCTTCATCTTTCATTAAACACTGTGCTGCTGCTAATGCAAAAGGTTTTGGTAAATCTATTGTTTCATTTTGAACCTGACATATGAGCTTCTCTGTTAATTCATCAAAATCGTTTACCCGTTCTATTTCAGAATTAACTTTTAATTCCAATAAATCCGTTACCGCATTCGATAACTCTTTAAATTTATCTTCTTTCCATAATTCCAAATCTTTCTGTTCTTTACAATCTTTAAAAATATCCCCCAGTATTATTTTATTTTTTACAGAAATTTTTGCACTCTCCATTAATTTTATTAATTCATCAATGTCTTGATCCACCAGCTCCTTTACTCTTGTTTTCAATAATAACTTCAATGTTTTCGTTTTAAATTCTTTTGTAGAATCTTTTAAAACAAATTTTTGTTGGTATTGATATGGTTGTGTTGGTTTCTTATACTTTTCTATCTTACCAAGTACTGGTTCCAACCAATTATTTTGATATACAGCTGCCACTCCTGTTGGCAATTTAGCTAATTCTTTTATTTGATCTTCTGTCAGATTTGCTGATTTTCCAACCAACTCTCTATCTTGTGCATCTGGCAATCTCATGATAATCTTAGTGTTTGTGTTTCGAATCACACTCATATCAAGAAGTCCTGGTGCCTGATCCGCAATAATAAACCCTTCCCCATAGGTTCTTACTTCTGCTATTGCATTTGCTAACATTTCTACAGATTTTCCGAGAAGATTAGAAGATTCACTACTTTGTTCCGTAGATGTACGTTTTAAAAGATTATGTGCTTCTTCTAAAACTGTTACATGCCCTAAATCTGCATCCATTTGCCCTGAAATCATACGATATTCCTGCAATCTCATAACTAATATTCCCATAATCATAGATTTCGTTTCTACTGAACCCACTCTACTTAGATCCACTATCACATTATCATCAAATAATGCTTCATCACCTAATTCATGGTCGTCAAAAATCTCTCTGTAAATTCCATTTGTAAGTGATCTGACACGCGTTGCTAAGGATCCAATATAGTTATCTTTCACTTCCTGTGAGAATGCTGACTGATTAACAACTTCTGTTAATTCAATCAGTACATCTTCAAATGTTGGAAACAGATTTTCATCATACTGATTCATGGAAGTTGTTAAATCCCATCCAGCTCCTGTGTATGCTCTCTCTACGGCATCTTTTAATACTGCCGGCATTGCTGCATACATTGGCCAGCACACATTGAATATCTCGATTAATCGATCAATATGTTCCAATATATGTATTCCTTTTGGAAATCTAAATGGATTGATTTTTAGCAATGGTGTCAGAAATGGATTCGTTCCATAAACTTTTGTACCATCATTTCCAAAAATATTTTTATATTCTCCTTTTGCAGGTTCTATTACCAGATAATGAATTCCTTGTTTTTTAAGTTCTCCCAAAATCTGATATATTGTATTTGATTTACCACATCCCGTGGAACCTGTAATAAATGTATGCATTGCCAAACTCTTTACATTTAAAGACAAATCCATACTTTGTTCTTTTCCCATATGATAAATCTTTCCTAACTTAATTCTTCTACGCTCTTCTTCTGATGGATAGCTTTCAAATATATTTCGTCCAAAAGATGCCATCTCGTAAACGGGAAGTCCTACTATAGATTTCTTAGGGAATCCCATATTTACAGCTAATTCATATGGATTTACCATACATGCTGGTGTCACCAATACTTCTTCATTTTGAATGGTCTTGAAAATTGGATGTGAAAATTTCTGCAAATACTCCTGTATCTTTCTTCCATTAGATTCCTCCGCAGACCATAAATTGATATAAGATGATTGTAATGATGAATTATCTCCTTTCATTAACGCATTATATCCATTTGCCACAATAGAATTTGTCTGCGGATCTGGTGATATAACATAAGTTGCACAATTAAATGCTCCATAAGACTCACATTCTTCTAAACGTTCCAGATTTTTATCAATCTTATGTAATAAATTCTTAACTGTTTTATTCTCATTTGAAATTTGTACTGTTCTTCCGTGGCTCTGTCCTTCTGCCTCACTTTCTGTATCACTACTTTGGTCTGTTTGAGAATCCTGATTTGTCTTAGTATTTCCATAGGAATTTGTTTCACTTCCACTTCTTGAATTCTGTGATGATGTACTTTCTCCCTTGGAACCAACCAAACTATCTCCAATCATTCCGCCTGCAACTGCAAGTCCTCCAATTGTAATGGCTGGATTAACAACTCCTAATGCTAAAGCTCCTGCTGCCACTGCTCCTCCCGCTATCGTTCCTACAAGTCGCCCCGGGGCTGTATTTGTACTGGTTCCATATGTTTCACTTTCACTCCAACCACTCGTTTTAGAATAATTTTGTGTCATGGATGTACTTTCTCCAACAGTTTTTGAAAAACCTTCTGTATGAGAATTCGTATATGTAATCGATTCTGATTCATTGAAACTCAATGTCGATTTCAAAAATGGTGAAATCTGTGTATACAATGATTCATACCCTGCTTTCGTTTCCTCAATTCCTACTGTATCTATAGGGTCTGCGATCACTACTATATTGTATATTTTTCCTTGCAAAGAATCGACAAGATGCTCAATGCCTTGTACATATTTTTCATAAGAATGTTTCTTTTCATTTCTTACTGATGCTATTCCTGAAATTGATGTAATATAATCATATTGAACTGTATCATGTAATAATTGCCTTCTTATTTTAGGCTTAACCTGTTCGATTTCCATTCCAGAAAAATTTCCAGACATAACACTATATACTGTTTCTCCTTGTGTTGTAATATCTCCATTTTCAATATCTTTATTTACAACACCAATATAATATTCTGTCGTTGCTTCATTCCCACAAATAAGTGTTACTATCGTTGCTTTACATGCATATGCAGCATTTAATACTGTTACTAATTTATCAATTGTATCTTCATTTTTATCTGATACAATTTTGCTAATCTTATAAATTCTTGAGTAATCAAAAAGATTTAAATCTTTTAATTGTTCTGGAAGTTCTTCAACTTCATAATTTTTTAATTCATATAGATAATCTTTTGTAACTATATTTTGTGCAAGATTCAAAGACTGAACTAATTGTTTTTTATTTTGTATTTCAGTTAATAATTCTTTCATCAAAATTTCCCCCTATATTGTTTAGAAATTTTTTCAAGTATCTCTTTATTTCCGGTTTTATATGCCCCTGTCCATTCCTCATAATTTTTCTTTTCTTGTCGACTACATTTTTTATAATTTAAGCACTCTCTACTACACATTTTTCTTCTTATCGGACAACTATATCTTCTTTTTAATTCTGTTTTCTGTTCTTCCTCAAAACTTCTATAATTTTTAGCATCCTGCCTTTGACAAATTTTTTTCTTAGAACATTTTAAACAATTCTTCAATTTATTACATTTATATCGTTTTTTTACTTCCGAACAAGTAACATCACAAGGATTATTATCACTATTGCCACCAAACATATCGTTATTACCACATTTGTTTGATGGCTTTGGACTTTTTTTAGGCTATCTTTTTTCTTTGTAACTGACTTATTCTCTGCTTTTGGATATAACATTTTACCAATCTTTTTTACATCTTCTATTCGTTCATCACAAAAGTTATTTTTTAATTTTGCGACTGCTTCTATAAAATCATCTTGTGTATATGGACTTGTCTTCTGATCTGTGATCAACTCTCCTTCTAGCTTTTTATCCTTTAGTTCTTCCTCTGAAATTCCACTGTTTTTAATATATCCTATCGTACTATCAAATTTCCCTGTCGAAAAATCAGCATCAATATAGCAAATATTTCCCAAAGACTCCCTTAACAACTGTATATTTCTGTCCTTTATAGCTTTTTCGATTGTCTCGTTCTTTTGCATAACCTTTTATCTCCTTCCTAAAATTCTAACACTCGATTCATTTGATCTTCAATTCCTTTGATCCAATTCAATAACTCTTCGTTTTTCTTAATCTCTTGATCATTATTTGCTTTTTGATCTTTTATTTCTTTTAATTTTGCTATTGTATTATTAAGTTCTTTGCCTAAACCATCTAAATTATCTATAAAAATATTCTTATACTCTTCCACTTGCATCTCTGCCTGATTAAGCATATCTTCAATATTTCTTTTTGTTGCATTTTCAAATTCTGTTACAATCGACACTAAAACGACTGCTACATTTACATTTTTTCCATCTTCTACTGAAACTGTATATGGAATTCTTTTCGGTTTCCAAAATTTGAAAAATCCAAAAAATCCTTCTCTTTCTGGATTATCTTTATATCTTGTTTCATCCCTGTAACGTGTTTTTGTATTTCTTCTTTTTATGTCATCTAAATTCTTAATTTCAAATTGTTTAAGCGAATATACTTTTTTAAAATCATATCCTGTGATACTAATATTGGATAATATACTTTCAACTTTTTCTCTATACTGTTCTAATAAAACATTCCCTCTTTGATAAATTTTTCGATCTATCTGACGTGTCAATTTAGATTCTATATCTTTTTGTAAACCATACAATTTATTCATAAAATCTCTAATAACATTATCTGCCAATGTTTTGTCTACTTCTTCTTGTCCATCAAATGGCATTAATGTCTTTGCAACGATTTTGTTCACGTCCTCATTAAAATCGGGGATTACAATTCCATCAATTGTTTCTTTTGCAAAGTTATTAATTTTTTCCGCAAAATCTTCTCCTATATTTGTAGTATTCCCTATCAGTTTTTCTGTTTTTTCTATATCCTGTATAAATTTTTTTCTTTTATTCTCATCCTCTCGAATATTTTTTATTAAACTAGCATCCATATCTAAATTTTCGATTATCTCTATTACTTCTTTTACTGCATCATGAATTTTCATTGGATATGCATACTTTTCTATATATTCCCGAATGATTTCCTCTACAACTGAAACTCCTGTATGAATCATTACTTGTAATTCATCGTCATATTCTTTTTTATAATTATCCAATTTCTTTGCTAATACTGCCTTCACTGATGGTGTCAAAGTTGCATAATTCTCGTAATGCAATTCTTCCACTTCTATATAATCATCTATTTGACTATAACCAATCTTTTCTTTCCTAGTTAATTTATCTCCCTTTCTTATTTTTTGAATAATTAAAGCCAAGTATGCATTAGTTGGTATTATCATCGGATCTGTAATTTTAAATCTTTTTAAATAGTCTTTCGCCTCTTTTATCTTTTGATCAACTGTTTCTCCGTTTTCTTCATCTAAAACGTCACATCTATTCAATACAAAAATAAATCGATCTCGTGCTTCTTTTCCTCCTAAACTCATTTCTTGTGCAATTGATTCTAATAAATTTTTATCATCATCAATTTCCATCTGTGATGCATTCAACACATACAGAACGATACTGTTTTTTCTCTTTATTACACTATTTGTCAGTTTTCTATGTTCTTCATCTTGTGAATTATTTGGCCCTGGTGTATCTCTTAAACATAGTCGGATTTTATCACTTGGAATTCCAGGAATATTACCTTTTAGATCTATATACTTCACTTTTTCGTCTTCATTATATTTTCTCATTTTATCTAATGTGATTTCTGATTTTGGATATATAATTGTTTTATTATCTTCTCCGTAACATACACCCTCAAATTTTTTCATTCCATCATGATCTATAATCCTTGTGATTTGTGCTGTACATGCTTTATTTTCAGATGGCAATAATTCTTGCTGAAGTAGCGCATTGATCAATGTAGATTTTCCACTACTCATGGTTGCGATTACACTCACTTCAAATAAACTATTTTTTGCATCCTCATATATTTCATAAATATCATTTCCATCTCTATTCTTCTTTTTAAATTCTTTTAAATTTTTTCTTTTTATTTCTCCAAAAATTTCATCTAATTCTTTTAACAGGTCATCATCGTTTTTCATTTCTTCACAGCTGAGATGAAACTTAACATCTCCTGTATAGTATTTCAATGTTTCTTGAAGATCCTCATAATCAATTTTTCTTCCTCTAAACTTAAGATCTATTTCATCATCTTTACATTCATCTTCAATTTCGTTAAATAAACCTTTCCAATTTGCAAGCTGATTTCCCAGTAATTCTTGTAATCTGTTCTTTGATTTTGTTTCTATTTTGTTTTCACTATTCAAAGGTTTATCATTTTTTTTAAATGTTATTTTTTGAATATATGGGTTATATTCAATCGTGAATTTTGTCATAATGTATATCTCCTTATAAGTTCTTTAATTATCGGTATCCCTGTATGAATCAATGCTATTGATTCCTTATCATTTTCTTTTTTGTATCTTGTTAATTGTTCTTTTATCTCGTCCTTTATATCTTGATCTACCAACGCATAATCTTCGAAATGCAAATTATTTTCACATATACATTCTTTTATCCAATCATATTCTATCCTTTCTCGTTTACCCAGTTTATCTCCTTTCCTAACTTTTTGAATAACCATTGCCAAATATGCATTTGTTGGTATAATCATTGGATCTATAATTTCAAATTCTTGTAAATAAGCTTTTGCTTCATCTATCTTTTGATCAACTGTTTCACCTTTTTCTTCATCTAAGACATCACATTTATTCAACACGAAAATAAATCTATCTCGTGCTTCCTTCCCTCCCAATTTCATTTCTTGTGCGATTGATTCTAATAAGTTTTTATCATCTTGAATTTGCATCTGAATTACATTCATCACATACAGAACGATACTGTTTTTTCTCTTTATTACACTGTTTGTCAGTTTTCTATATTCATCATCTTGTAAATTATTTGGTCCTGGTGTATCTCTTAAGCAAAGTCGGATTTTATCACTTGAAATTCCAGGAATATCACCTTTTAGATCAATATACTTCACTTTTTTGTCTTCATTATATTCTCTCATTTTACCTAATGTGATTTCTGATTTTGGATATATAATTGTTTTATTATCTTCTCCGTAACATACACCCTCAAATTTTTTCATTCCATCATGATCTATAATTCTTGTAACTTGTGCTGTACACTCTCTTCCAGTTGGTAGCAATTCTTGCTGAAGTAAAGCATTAATCAATGTAGATTTTCCACTACTCATTGGTGATATTACATTAACATCCAATACTCTTTTCTTTATTGAATTTTTCCTTTTTTCCATTACCTTAATTGTATTTTTTAATTGCTCTCCACTTAAAATCTGTGCCTTCTGAATTTTTTCTTCTAATAATTTTATTCCTGTATTTTCAAGAGCCACATTCAGTTCTCCTGTTTTATAAATTTCTCCTCTCACTTCAATTTCTTTAAATGGATCTTCCAAATCATCTATAACCGCATATTTTTTCATATTATAATCATTGGATTGATACATGTCATACAATTCTATAAAATCTCTATATTGTTTTCTTGTAAGTTTTTCATGATTCAAAACTTTTTTAAACAATAATGCTGCTACTGCTGAAATTGGGATAATATTAGGATTTTCAAATCCACAATTTTGTAGATATCTCCTAACATTCTGTACACATTCTTCTATAGATTCTTTTTCTCTGTCCAAAACATCGATCTTATTCATTACAAATAGAATTTTTATTGTCTGATTCTTTCTGAGATACGGTGCCAATATTTTTAAAAGTTTTTCATCATCCTCTATTCCTATTTGCGATGCATTGATTACATACACAAACAATCCTCCACTAATTTTATCTAAAATTTGATATAATCGTTTTTCATGCGTTTTATCAGCTGAATTATTTGGACCTGGCGTATCTATAATCAATAATGCCTTATCTGTATTTAGTACCCCTTTCACATGTGATCTGATAAAGACATCTGTTACCAACGGATCTTGATTAATTTTTTCTAACTCTTCTGACAGATTTTCATCAATAACTGTGACATTTCCATCTTTTTTCGTAACACAAATCACTTCTTTTGTGTCACGATCATCATCTAAAATAGAATAATTTAATGCTGTACATGCTGCATTTGCACTTGGAAGAATTTCTTTACCTATTAGCGCATTGATCAATGTACTTTTTCCACTCGACATTGTTGCAATTACTGCCATTGGGAAAACTTTATCTTCCTCAATCTTAATTCCTTTGGGAAAGAAATCTTCACTGATTAAATTCTCAGATGTATTTATATCTGTTTTCTTTTGAGTCTTCTTTCTCGTCATTCGTCACTCCTCCACTTCAATCATATCCCCCTGGCTCCGTATCCACATATCCACGCCGTCACCAAACACCTCCGCACTGATCGTATAAACACCATCTTCTTCCTTAAGTATCTTCGCTGTTGGCATCCGGTCCAATACTGCTTCCACGCATGTTCCAGAATATTTAAATTTGATCTTCCTTAATTTCCCGCCATACATAAACTGAATCCGTTTGCGGAACTCTCCTTCTTCGAATCTGCTTGCATATGGAATATGAAATCTTTCTTCGCTGATCTTTAGATCCTTGATTCGGTCGATTCGATAAATCGTTGGAAAGGAATCATTTAATACATCAAAATCTTTTCTCACATCTTCATCATCAATAAATGCAGTCAGATAAAAATAATATTCAGAGAACATGATTGCCAGTGGTTTTACTTTTCGATGCACAATGGCTTGATCTTTCGTTCTCTGATAATCAATTTCTATGTATCTGCTGCTATGAATCGCCTCTCCGATCTTCCACATCTTATCTATGAAAACGGTGTTATGTTTCGGCTGTATATAATGAAATGCTTCATTTGATATCAGATTTCTGACCAGTCTCTGGTTGCTCTTTGGAACACAGCTTTCGATTAATTTCTGGAGCATATCATCCATCTCTTTTTTGGTAAATGCCCTGCTGTCCAAAAGTATCTTACAGATTGCTAAGATCTCTGGATTTGTGAATTTTAAATGATAAATCTGTTCCAGTTTATAACCCTTTGCCATACGGTCGTAGATAACATTATTGATCACACCTTCTTTTTCCGCTTCAAGTTCCAAGTAATTTCTGATATCATCAATATCTCTTTGAATACTTCGCTCATTAGCTCCGTATTCATTTGCTGTCTGTGTTTTATTTACGATTGCCCCGTTAATTAATTTGGTGTAGATTCCCAAAACTCTCTCCACCTTATCCATCGCCTGCATTTTTATCCCCCCCCAATCTTTTGTATCTATAATGAGATTATAGCGATTGAGCATGACAGTTTTTGTCACTCTGATTTTTTATTTTTATAGAACTTTTTATTTCATAAAGAATTTCATCAAATTGTCCTATGAAACAAAAAAATACCATAGACTTGCTATGATATTCCATCGTACAACTGGCTACCATTTTACAGGTCCTTTAGCTTTGCGTCACATGGTTTCCCAGGCTTTGCCATCTATATTTAATGCTTAACCTAAGTATACCCCCCCCGCATTTTTTGACAATATTTATATCTGTATATTTATATATTTTGTAGTATAATGCAAAAAGGTGGAACTATTTTTCTGTTCCACCTTTTTCTTAATCATACATTCTATTTTCTAATAACTGATATATTTCTTCTGCTGTTTTGTCTGGATGTTGTTTTACTTGGTCGTAGATTGGTCTTATTTCTTCCATTAGTTCTTCTAATTCATCGACTATCTGTTCAAGATTCTTATTTTTCTTCACTTTTTTCTGAATCATCGAAATCTGAGTTAAAATTTTTCCTTGATAAATTCCCTCTTTTCTTCCTTCTTCTTTTCCCTCTTTTCTTCCCTCTCTTCTTCCACGATTTTCCGCACTCTGCAGCTGACTCACTCTGTCACTCGCTGCCATCTCTTCTCTCAAATATAGATATCTGTCCCGTTCGTCCTGGCTCATCTTTACCATTTCTTCTTGTATCCTTTCCATATATCTATTACCTACTGATTCCTGCGCAACCTCTTCCCATGTTGTTGCTGCGATCAGTCTTGCCCAACGATATAGAGGATGCTTTCTTGCTTTACCTTTGGCTGTCTTTGTTTTCTTTAATTCTATCACATGGAATTGAAATTTTCTACTGTAGAGTTCATTGGTTTTTTCGTCTCGCAGTGTCACTTTATGGTAATATCCAGGACTTTTCATCATGTTGAAATTTAAGATTCCTATATGGATACAAGGTGAAAGTTTCCAGTAAGGCTCTCCTTTTTTAAAACCTTCTGTGAACATTCGGCAGTTATAAAAAAGACTTCTCTCTGTCCAATCCTCTTGATAAGTGTTTTGCATTTCGATGTTGATCTTCTTATTTCCGTTAAGAGTTAACTTGATATCCAGAATTCCTTCTTTTTCTTCCTTGTTTTCTCCGCTTGTAAATGGATCTTTGATCTCTATTTTTTTGATCTGCTTTTCTTTGAGATTTAACAGATCAATCAGAAATCCTTTGACATTTTCCTCTTTTTTAAAGATTTTTAGAAATGCGTAATTATTGGTTAGGCAGATGTTGAATGGTTCTTCATCGGTTGTTTTTATTTTTAGTTCTTCACTGACAGAATTATTTGTGCTTTGTTCCATATGTCCCCTCCTGTTTGTTTTTTTGTAAATATTTGTATTTTATGTAATTAAACCACTTTTATTTTATTTTGTCAATATTTTACAATCTTATTTTATAAAAAAAGTGAAACCGTTTTACAGTTCCACATTTTTTCTTAATCATACATTCTATCTTCTAATGCTGCTCTGATCCACTCTCTTTTTGCATCTTTTGCATTCTGCATTGCACTCTCTATCGTTTCTCCACATGTAATACAACCTGGTAAATCAGGATAAGATATTACAAACCCACCTTCATCTTGATCTTCTATGATTTCCATCTTATATGACATACTCATATACTCATTCATCGTTTTCATTTTCTTCCTCACTTCTTTCAATCTTTTTTGTCCAAAAGAAAATTGTATTAAAAATCCCTATTACTCAACTAATAACTGATATATTTCTTCTACTGTTTTGTCTGGATGTTGTTTTACTTGGTCGTAGATTGGTTTTATTTCTTCCATTGGTTCTTCTAATTCATCGACTATCTGTCCCATTCGTCCTGGCTCATCTTTACCATTTCTTCTTGTATCCTTTCCATATATCTATTACCTGCTGATTCCTGCGCAACCTCTTTCCATGTCGTTGCGGCGATCAGTCTTGCCCAACGGTATAGAGGATGCTTTCTTGCTTTGCCTTTGGCTGTCTTTGTTTTCTTTAATTCTATCACATGGAATTGAAAAAAAGAAGACTCCTCACAAAAAAGAGTCTTCTCCTTATCATCAAATGATATAATTCTATCTTCTGACACTGATCCCTCTCTGATCCAGATATTCCTTCAGATCAGATATCTTCAACTCATTGAAATGGAACAGTGAAGCAGCAAGTGCTGCATCTGCTTTTCCTTCTGTCAATGTATCATAAAAATGTTCTTTCTTCCCTGCACCTCCAGATGCGATCACTGGAATATCAACATTCTCTGCAATGATTCTTGTCAGTTCATTGTCATATCCTGCTTTGG
Source organism: Anaerostipes hadrus (assembly GCA_036312945.1). Taxonomy (GTDB): domain Bacteria; phylum Bacillota; class Clostridia; order Lachnospirales; family Lachnospiraceae; genus Anaerostipes; species Anaerostipes hadrus_C. The sequence continues at coordinate 27,473 of JAXJNA010000038.1, read as the reverse complement.
TTCCGTCACAGTCCATGCTTGTTAACAGGATCTCTCCTGCTCCGCGGCGGTTGGCTTCCATAGCCCATTCTACAGCATCTAAGCCTACATCGATTCTTCCACCGTTCTTGTATACATTCCATCCGCTTCCGTCGGCTCTACGTTTGGCATCAATTGCTACAACAACACACTGGCTTCCGAATTTGTCTGCGGCATCATTGATCAGATCTGGGGTATTGATCGCTGAGGAGTTGATGGATATCTTATCTGCACCTTCTCGTAAGATTGCCTTAAAATCCTCAACCGTACGGATTCCTCCACCCACTGTAAATGGAATAAATACCTTTTCTGCGACTTTTCTTACCATATCGATCATGATATTTCTTGCATCGGATGATGCTGTGATATCTAAGAATACAAGTTCATCTGCGCCTGCTTTGTCATATGCTGCTGCGATCTCTACCGGGTCTCCGGCATCGATCAGATTGACAAAATTGACACCTTTTACAACGCGTCCTGCTTTAACATCTAAGCATGGGATAATTCTCTTTGTATGCATAGCCAATTCCTCCTATAGTGAAACGAAGTTCTTTAAAATCTGTAATCCTACGGTGCTGCTCTTTTCCGGATGGAACTGGCAGGCAAAGATGTTGTCTTTCTCTACTGCTGCGTGAATCTTCACACCATATTCGGTTGTTGCTGCTACAATATCTTCATCGTCTGCCTGAAGATAGTAAGAATGTACAAAATATACATAAGGATTGTCTGGCAGTCCCTTGAATAATCTTGAATCTTCTTTGACTTTGATATTATTCCATCCCATATGTGGAATCTTTAAATCTCCGCTCTTTGGAATTCTTAAGATCTTTCCTGGTAATAATCCAAGTCCTTTGACTCCCGGTCCTTCATCACTGGATTCAAACATCAGCTGTAACCCGAGACAGATTCCTAAAAATGGAATATTCTTCTCTACAACTTCATGGATCGTTTCTTCTAATCCATAATGACGGATCTTCTCCATCGCATCCGCAAATGCTCCAACTCCCGGAAGAATCACTTTATCGCTGTTTACGATCTCATCGTGATCTCTTGTGATGATTGCTTCTTCTCCAAGATAATTGAGTGCTTTTTCAACACTTTTGATATTTCCTGCATCATAATCAATAATCGCTATCATAGGTGCCTCCTATTCGTGTGCTATGTTTAAAAAGTCACGGCTGTCCATCTTGATCCCGATTCCTTTTTCTTTGATCTCTTTTCCGATCTGGTATAGTGAATGATGAACTCTTACGAATGTTGCTTTCTCATTGTAGAATGCCATCTTCTCAAAAGGCCAGCGGAACAAACTTGGAACTTCAAAACCTTCTCCTAATTCTAATATAAAAAGCTTTTTATTTAAAGTGTTTTGCAGCCATTTTGTGTAACTTGCCCATGAATTTAAGTAAGCTCCTTCGATATAGATGGATTTTGTCTCTTCTGTGCGGACATTAAAGATCAATTGTTTGCCACATTTTGGACATTCCAGATGTTCGATCTTTCCTGTTTTTTCATAATAGTCGATCAAATCTCTAAGTCCTAAGTTCGCAGGATAGAGCTGCTCATCACATGGGGCACTGCACTGGAAGAAATCTCCGTTTCCACATGGTGCTGTCACGTGATCTTTCTTTAAATGGGTATGATATAATAATCCATCATCATTACTTGTCACGACGAAATATTCTTTTCCTTCCAAAACTTCTTCTAATTCTTTAAACAGATCTGTCTCTTTCATGGATAATAAATATTCTCTTTCGTAAACAGTTCTCATCCACTTGGAATCTTCATCTTCTTTACCGATGAGATTCTGGTAATGTTCATTTGTGATCGCTTTCTTGAAATCGATCACACGGTCTGCACGCAATTCTCGTCCGATCCCCACTAATACAAGGTCTGCATCCTGAATCTGTTCTTTGTAATCTTTTAACATATTTCTTTTCATCCTTTTTATCCTATTATCCAAAAGAAACCAGTTTACACTGATTTCTTTTTGCTTACACTATTTATCTATCATACCACAAAACTCATTTCTTTGTCTGTAGCATTTTTACTTCCATACACAACACAGTCATTATGAAAATGCTTTTTTAACATTGTACAGGTTCAGAATCCGCAGATTCCACATCAAAGTAAAATTCTACACCACCTTCTACATTGGCAACTCCATAATCTTTGCCATGTGCTTTCATCGTTGCTTCTACGATAGACAATCCGATTCCGCTTCCACCGTATTCTCTTGTTCTTGCTTTATCAACTTTATAGAATTTCACCCACAATTTATCAATGTCTTCCTGTGGAATATGGTCTCCCGTATTAAATACTTTGATCCTTATGTCATTTTCATGATGACAATAGCTGACTTTGATGATCCCACCGTCTGCCACGTGATTTCTGGCATTGCTCAGATAGTTGTTCACAACTTCTTCGATCATAAATTCATCTGCCCACACATGAGTCTCTGGCTCATCAAATATGATCTTGACTTCTTGCTTTTCCACAAGAATCTTGCTTGATTCTACCATATTGCGGATCATTTCTGTGATATCAAATCGTTCCATATTGACCTGATTATTTCCGAATTCAATCTGATTTAATGTCAGAAGTTTCTGTACCATGCGGTTCATCTTCTTTGCTTCATCTGCAATGACATCACAATAGAACTCTTTACTTTCTTCATCATCTAAAATATTGTCTTTCAAGCCTTCCGAATATCCCTGGATCAGTGCGATCGGTGTCTTTAATTCATGGGATACATGAGATAAGAATTCCTTTCGCATCTCGTCGATCTGGACTTTCTGCTCGATATCTTTTTGCAGTTCATTGTTCGCTGTTTTCAGTTCTGAAATGGTGAATTCCAATTTTGATGATAATTCATTGATACTGGCTCCAAGTCGTCCCAATTCATCATCAGATCCTGTTGGTACTTTCACATCAAAATCTAAATGTGACATCTGATTCGCGGCCTTGGCCATGTCTTCAATTGGTCTTGTAAACTGACGGCTGTATAAATACATCGCAATTGCACCACAAATGATCAAGATCAGTCCAACATACATCGTAAACTGTCCGGATAATCTGGCACTTGTCTGGATACTTTCCATCGGTGTACTTATGATCACTGTATAATCACCATCCAGATAGCCCATTAGATTGATGCTTGTTCCCATACTCTTATTGGTATTGGTCATAACTGCATACCCTTGCTTCTTGATCTGGTCACTGATCTTATCAAGATTTTCATTTAAAATGTTCCAAAGGCTTTTATACATCAAGCTCTTCTCTCCTTCAGAACTATAAACGATCGTTCCTGATCCATCACTGATCAAAACCCTGTAATTATAAGTCTTCGCGATCTCATCCACATCATTCTTTCGTACCGTATCTTTTTGAAAAACTTTCTGTATCTGATAATAGGATTCTTTGATCTTCTTCTTTTCCTTCACAGTATAATATGTTTTCAACATCGTAAGATTGATCAGTACTGATAATAAAATCACTGACGTCATGATGATGATCAGCATCAATGTCATCTTGACTCTGACTGAACGGTTCTTTAATAATTTCTTTCTCAATTCTCTTCAACCTCAAATTTGTAACCCATTCCCCAGATCGTATGAATATAAGAACCTTTTTCACCAAGTTTATTTCTTAATTTCTTTACGTGGGTGTCGATCGTTCTTGCATCTCCAAAGTAATCATAGTTCCATACCTGATTTAAGATACTTTCCCTTGTAAGGGCTCTTCCTTGATTGGACATAAAATACTGTAATAATTCAAATTCTTTGTAACTTAGATTGATGCTTTTGCCGTCAATGGAGACATGATGTCCTCCAACATCCATGACAATTCCTCCAGCTTCTATCTGTTCACCTTCTGTCTGAACCGTTCTTCTTAAAATGGCTTCCACTCTGGCAACCAGAATCTTCGGACTGAATGGCTTAGAAATATATTCATCCACTCCAAGTTCAAATCCAAGAAGTTCATCTTGTTCCTGATCTTTTGCCGTCAGCATGATGATCGGAACTTTAGATACTTTACGGATCTCTTTGACAACTTCCCATCCATCCATCTTCGGCATCATAACATCTAATACTAACAGATTGATTCCCTTTGTAGAATAAAAGGTATCAACCGCTTCTTCGCCATCCTGTGCTTCTAACACCTGATAGCCTGCTCTTGTCAGAAAGTCTTTGACCAGCTTTCGCATTCTACTTTCATCATCCACAACTAATATCTTTAATTCATTCACCTTGTATCTTCCTCCTGATCTTATTTTCTCATACCATTTATTTATAATTCTTCCCTATAAAAAGAAACATCTTTCTTATTTTGTTGACTTTATTCTATCATAGGATTATGTCAAAACTGTGAATGTTTATTATGAATTTGCGATCATGATCTTTTCATCATAAAATGTGCAAAAAAAAGAAGTCTCACAGGTAAATTCCTACAAAACTTCTTTTATACTCATGATACTTTTGTATGATTTAATTGTTCGTATTATTCTGCAATCGCTTTGATCTTCTCAAGACCGAAGACGATCACGATACCGATAATAAAGAATACTGGATGGAACGTATGAAGTGTCATCGCTGCCTTTGTATTCTCCAGTGTTGTTGGTCCCATAACGATCGCATATAAAGAACCGATCATCATTCCGATGACAAAATAAATCATCGCACTTCTATGGTTCTCCAATGCACGGCGGATCAATTTGATCACGAGTGCGATCCCTGTCAAAACTCCAAGTCCAAAGATCACTATGACTGGGAAATAAGACAGATGAAGATGCATCACTTCTTTGAGTGCTGTGATCACTGGAACATATAATCCAAAGATCAGAAGCATGGTTGATCCTGAAATTCCTGGAAGTACCATCGCTGAGATCGCTACCATCGCTACTGCGAAGATGTAAACAACTAATGCGATATTTAAATGTTCCACGCTAACACTGATTCCTTTTCCAGATACTGGATTAAAATATGTGATCGCTGCAACAAGTACAACTCCGATCACTGCCCAGATGATATTCTGGTATTTTCCTTTTAACGAATCTTTCTCTTCTTTGCAGATCATAGGAATTGCAAAAATGATAAGTCCTAAGAATAAAGAACTGATCTCATAGATCCTGTCATCAAAAATACTTGCCAGAACAGAAACTGCTGCTCCCATTCCAACGACCCATCCAATGCCGATCCTTATTAAAAACTTAATTGCTTCAATTCTTTCTTCTTTTGTTCCTGACATCAAATGATCGAGTGACATGATAAACTTGTCATAAAAACCAAGTAAGAACGCAACCGTTCCACCAGATACACCCGGAACACTGTCAGCTAATGCCATACAAAATCCTCTGATAAAATTTAGCATACTACCTCTTTCTCCTATTATGTGTTTAATATACAACTCATAGTATTGTAACATAACTCTTTTTTAGAAGAAAGTACGAAATAAAATTCACATATTTTCATTTGCTGCACGAAGGATCGTAGCTCCTCCTGCAACAATGTCTCCATCATAGAATACGACTGCCTGTCCTGGTGTGATCGCTCTCTGTGGTTCATCAAAGACAACTCTTACTTCATCTTCCCCTGTCATATAGACTCTGCAAGGGACTTCCAGACTATTATAACGAATCTTCGCCATCAGTTTCATACCATCTTCAAACTCTGGTACAGACATACAGTTTACTTTATTTCCATATAAAACATTGGCAAACAGATCCTGCTTGTCTCCAACTACAACTTCATTCGTATCTTTGTCTACTTTGATGACATATCCTGGTTTCTTCAAGGATAATCCAAGACCTCTTCTCTGCCCTACTGTATAGTAAATGATCCCTTTATGCTCTCCTAAGACATTGCCTTCTGGATCTACGAAGTTTCCTTTTGGAATCTTTGTTCCAGTTGTCTCTTCGATAAATTCGCCATAGTTATCATCTACAAAGCAGATATCCTGACTGTCAGGCTTGTTGGCAACTAACAGTCCGATCTCTTCTGCGATCTGTCTGACTTCATCTTTTGTGTATGCCCCGATCGGCATGAGTGTTTTAGAAAGCTGATTCTGCGTCAGATTATATAATGCATAGGTCTGGTCTTTCTTCTGTGTCTTAGAACATTTTAATGCATAACGTCCGTTATCAAGCTTTGTGATCTGTGAATAATGTCCGGTTGCAATATAGTCTGCTCCAATGTCTAAGCAACGCTTTAATAAGGACTCCCATTTTACATAACGGTTACATGCGATACATGGATTTGGAGTTCTTGCATTTAAATATTCTTCACAGAAATAGTCAATGACTTTATCTTTGAAGTCTTTTCTAAAATTCATGACATAATGAGGGATTCCGATCATCTGCGCCACACGCCTTGCATCATCAACGGCAGATAGTCCACAGCATCCTCCATTCTCTTCCTGAACAAACTCATCTTCTTCCTGCCAGATCTGCATTGTCACACCGATCACATCGTATCCCTGTTTCTTTAAGAGATATGCCGCAACGGATGAATCAACGCCTCCTGACATTCCAACCACGACTTTTTCTTTCACAACTGCCTCCTAGTATTCCTCTTCTTCTTCACCTTCACTGATATCTGTTTTAGGTTTTTCTAATCCTTCGATCTTGATACCATTTTTCTCAGCATAATCCCATAATGCTGCGTGAATTGCTTCTTCTGCAAGTAAAGAACAGTGAACTTTCACTGGTGGAAGTCCATCTAATGCTTCCATAACCGCTTTGTTTGTTACTTCTAATGCCTGCTGAATGTTCTTTCCTTTGACAAGCTCTGTTGCCATACTACTTGTTGCAACAGCTGCTCCACATCCAAATGTCTTGAATTTAACGTCCTGGATGATTCCATTATCATCGATATCTAAGTAGATTCTCATGATATCTCCACATTTTGCGTTACCAACTGTTCCCACACCACTGGCATTTTCAATTTCTCCTACGTTTCTTGGATGCTGAAAATGATCCATTACTTTCTCACTGTACATTATGATTCCTCCTGATCTTATCTATAAATTCTACTGAAATTCTATTTTTGTTATTTTCCTTTATGGAAAACTTCTTAATTATTTTTCTTTACAAAATCTTCGTATAATGGTGACATTGTTCTTAATTTTGTCACGATCTCTTTGATATTGTCTACAACATAATCCATATCTTCTTTTGTTGTTTCTTCTCCGATCGTCATACGAAGTGATCCATGTGCGATCTCATGAGGCAGTCCGATAGCTAACAGTACATGAGATGGATCTAAGGATCCTGATGTACATGCTGATCCACTGGATGCACAGATTCCTGCCATATCAAGCATGATCAGTAAAGATTCTCCTTCGATAAACTGGAAGCTGATATTGATGTTGTTTGGTACTCTCTTTTCTGCATCTCCATTTAAACGGCAGTATGGAACTTCTGCCAGGATTCTCTTGATCGCATAGTCACGGACTTCTGTCTCATGCTTGATTCTTTCATCCATAGTTGCAAATGCGATCTCAACTGCTTTTGCAATTCCTACGATACCTGTGATATTCTCTGTTCCGGCACGTCTTTTTCTTTCCTGTGCTCCACCATGAACGAAAGAACGAAGTTTTAATCCTTTTCTGATGTATAAGAATCCGATTCCCTTTGGTCCACCGAATTTGTGTCCGCTGACACTTAACATATCGATATTATATTCATCTACATTGATTGGAATCTGAGCATATGCCTGAACTGCATCTGTATGGAATAAGATTCCGTGTTCTTTTGCGATAGCTCCGATCTCTTTAATTGGCTGGATCGTTCCGATCTCATTGTTTGCAAACATCACAGAGATTAAGATCGTATCTGGTCTGATCGCTGCTTTTAAGTCATCTAATTTTAAGATTCCGTTCTCATCAACATCAATATATGTGATCTCAAATCCTTTTTTCTCAAGATATTCACATGTATGAAGAATCGCATGATGTTCGATCTTACTTGTGATGATATGTTTTCCTTTGTTTGCATAAGCTTCTGCTGTACATTTTAATGCCCAGTTATCAGATTCGGAACCACCTGCTGTGAAGTAGATATTCTCTGGTGTTGTTCCAAGTGATCTTGCGATCGTTTCTCTTGATTCGTCTACAACTTTACGGTTATTTAATGCTGGTGTATATACACTGGATGGATTCCAGAAGTTTTCTGTAAAATAAGGAAGCATTGCATCTACAACTTCCGGTCTTGTTGCTGTAGTAGCAGCATGATCTAAGTAAATGATTTTCTTTTCCATGATTATGATTCCTACCTTTCTTCTTGATCATATTTGGTATGTATTTCGATTGATTCTTCCATCAATTCTTGTAAAGTGATCGAATCAACCGCCTGCTGAACGCTGTCATTAATTCGTTTCCAAACTGTCTTGGTCACGCAGAATTTTGTGCCGCTGCAAGTCGATGTATCTCCGGTAAATGCTGCACAGTCAATTGGTGTTAAATCTCCTTCCAAAGTCCTTAAGATATCTCCTGCCGAAATATCTTTTGGATCTTTATCTAACATATATCCTCCCTGTGCTCCACGAATACTTTTGATGATCCCTGCTTTCTTCAGTTTAGGTAATAACTGCTCTAAGTATCTGACGGAAATATTCTGCCTCTCTGCGATCGCACTGATCGGTACCGGGCTGTCCTGACTGTATACCGCAATGTCTACCATCGCTCTTAATCCATAGCGTCCTTTTGTCGATAATTTCATTCTCTCACCTCAATCCCGACTATATAACTCGGATTTCATTTGTTATCTTAACAAAGCGTGTATCTTATGTCAACATTATTTGTCATATCTTTTTTTTAAATTTCATACAATAATTAAAAATGGCTGGTATTTCCTATGAAAAAGGCAAGCCCGTTTATTTGCGGAACTGTGATCTTAACACTCTCTAATTTCCTTTCAAGACTCATCGGCTTCTATAATAGAATATTTCTTGCAGGAGTGATTGGTGCACATCAGATCGGAATTTATCAATTGATCTTTCCTGTTTATCTCCTTGGGTTTGCTGTCTGTTTTCAGGGATTTCAGATTGCACTTTCTAAGATCACTGCTGAGAAAAAAGCTGCGGGAAATATTGATGCTGCTCGTTGCGTACTTCGCATTACAATAATTCTTACACTATGTCTTTGTATCATTTTCTCCTTCTTTGTATTTTGGTATGCAGAACTGATCTGTTCAGTTTTTCTCCATGAACCAAACTGTGTACCATGTCTCAGACTTGCTGTTCTTGTTCTTCCATTTGTCGGGATCAAAAATTGTATTCATGGATACTGTCTTGGAATTGAGAATTCAGGTGTTCCTGCGTTTTCTTTGTGTCTGGAACAGATTTCAAGGGTGTCCTCTATCTTTTTGCTTTCTGTATTCATGATGGAGAAAATGCCTGTTCCTGCTTTTCTGGCTGTCTGTGGAATGGCTGTTGGGGAGATCGTTTCATTTTTCTTTACTCTGATCTTCTATTTCTTACACAAAAAGTCTGCTGACACCCTGTCAAAACCTGCTCTTTCTGCATCAAAGCGTTCTGTATTTCATGAACTATTATCCCTTGGGATTCCACTGACTTTGAACAGTTTTTCTGTCACATTATTACAGAGTGTGCAAAGTATTCTGATCCCAATGATGTTATATCGTTTTTATGGAAATCGTTACCGCAGTGTTGAGATCTATGGTATCTTAAGCGGCATGGCACTGCCTTTTATTATGTTTCCTTCTACGATCACCAATGCATTATCTTTGATGCTTCTGCCTAAGATTTCTGCTGCAAAAACACTCAACGATCCCTCTTATCTTCGACGTTGTGCGATCTTGCCTCTTATCTTTTGTGCATTTCTTGGAATCGGAGCTTTTGGCGGATTCTTTGTTTTTGGCCCCTGGATCGGAAATTTCTTTTTTCATGATCCGCTTTGTGGAAAGTACTTAAGATCATTGTCTTTTTTGTGTCCGTTTTTATATTGTTCTTCCATCTTATCTACCATTTTAAATGGGCTTGGAAAAACAAAAGATACATTGCTTCATAACAGTGTATCTCTTGTGATCCAGATTTGTTTTATTTTATTTGCGATTCCTTTGTATGGAGTGAACGGGTATTTGTGGGGACTGTTTCTTAGTTGTTTGTTTCTATGCTTCGCTAATTATCGAAAAGTAATGCTGCATGTATGAGTCGGAAAATAGCTGTTACCGAATTCCCAAAAATGTCTCATACAGATCCACTTGACCATATCCCCATTCCCTGTTGGGATAGATTCTTTCCTGATCTCTTCTTGCTCCCCTGATCAGATAATTTTTAATTCTTGTCGTATTGATCTGCATATCATTTTTCAGCACGATCCCCCATTCTAACATCAACGCTGCTATACCTGCAGTAATTGCTCCCGAAACACTCGTTCCTGATTTTCTGCCATAGCGGTTCCTTGGTAACGGTCCTAGAATTTCTACTCCTGGTGCTGTAAAATCTGGTTTAACCGCATTTCTTGGGAAGCCTCTGCTGCTGTCGATCGCAAGGCTTCCTGTGTTGGAATTGTAACTTCCACAAGATATCAGCAATCCTGTATTTGATGGTGCAACCAGTGTATTATATGGTGTAGATTCCAAGAAAAATGTATCTTCACTGATAAAGTTTGTGATCGGAAGCCACAGATCAAATTCACGATTTCCTACCCCATCGTCACTGACATAGATGTTCCAGATTCCTGGCGCCGGATTTTGAAATCTCATAACGATAACTGGAGCTCCTGCGGAGGTATCTACCGTAAAGTATTCTACGATCAGCCTTGTTTTTTCTAATAAAAATGTTACATATCTTTGCCCGCTTAACCCGCCTTGTATCCTACCTGTTTTCTGACCTGACGGTGATTCAATATCTACATAATAGCGGTTCGGAGCTAATCCCCATAGTTCCATTGTAAATCCATACTCCGACTCTCCAACTTTGACTTCTACTTTTGCATCATTTTGTGAAACCTGACCACTATAATGATGTCTTGCCTGCCCTTCGTTTCCAGCACTTGTGACAACCGCGACTCCCCGAAGCATTGCTCTGCCTGACAGATACTGGTCTAATGGTCCTGTTCCAAGATGAGAAGCAAGATTGGTGCCGATACCTAAGAATATAACGATCGGTCTTTGCAACTGTTCTGCAATATGATCGATATAGTGGACTGCCAGCATAATATCTGTTTCTGCATATGCTTCGTATTTTGGATCAATACAGTAATATTCTTTTAAATAGTCTTTTGCTTTTCTTAATTTCACTACGATCAATCCTGTATTCGGAGCAATTCCTGAAAATCCTGTTTCGTTATCTTCATTACCAGCAATTAAACCTGCTAAAAAAGTACCATGTCCGGATTCATCCTTCGATGGTACTTTCTGCTGTGGCACATCGCTTTTTAGTGCCTCTTCTATTTGTTCTTTTGTATATTCTGTCCCATATCCCAGAAATGTATCTTCTGGATCACCTTCTATTGACTGATCCCAGAGAGAATAGATCTTACTGCTGCCATCTTCATAGCGAAATGCCGGATGTTCATAGTCAATTCCTGTATCGATCATTCCAACTAAAACACCATTTCCATAGAGATCCAAGGCACTTCTTCTGACTTGTGCCACTCCGACATCTTCTAACATCTGTGTATCCATCAGACCGAAGCAGCGTGGAATCGTATTATATGAATAATTTTGTCCATATATGGATGTCCGTCCGTCCTTTTTGACATATGCGATCGCGAATCTCTGATCGATCACTGTAATGCATTCTGTGTTGAATTCTTCTTTTACATAGTCGAGAACTCCACTGTATTCCCCGATAAATTCAAAATAATCATTACTCTGGGCTGCATTTTCACATGGCATAGGAATACCTCTGGTTTTTTATAGTTTATGCGCTCAATTCTCATCTGTTAATCTATGTCTATGATACGATTTATGAAAATCAACTTAAATACGCTCCGTAATAAGTCCCTTCTGATAAGCCCATAATAATTGCTCCAGATCTGCCACTTTCTCTTGCAGTGCCTTTCCATTATCAGTATCTAAAACACATTTACGTTTTGTTACCTTATTGATAACGATCGTATCCGAATGGATATCTGTTTCCTCTCTGATCACTGTAGCTCTTGATACAAATGGTTCGTGTGCTACGAGTTTTAATCCGTAAGAATTAGACACTAATGTATAGCCTGCGATCCCTGTTGTCTTCTGATATGCTTTTGAAAATCCACCATCAATAACAAACAGCTTTCCTCCACATTTGATCGGACTTTCGCCTTTCTTTACTGCTACTGGCATATGTCCGTTTACAATCTTACCTGTCGATGTATCTAATCCGAATTCTTCTAAGATCTGATTGATCACGGCTTCATTTTCATACCACTGATAGTAATAGTCTTTCTTTTCTTTCTTAAGATCCGCATCATCTAAGAAATAGCGTTCAAACGTTGCCATCTTTGCTTTTCCGTAGACTGGTGAGTTTTCATTTGACCAGATGAACCACATGATGTCTTGTCCGTATTTTCTGGATTTCATATCTTTTTCTTCATAATAACCCTGTCTTGCCAGATGTTCTAAGACGTCATAAAGTTCTTTCCCTGCGTATTTTCTTCCTTCAATCTCTACTTCACGAAATGTTCCATCTTCGTTTAGTGGTACACAGCCATGATATAGAAGCATTCCATTGAATACCTTATATAAGTGTCCTTTTGCAAATAAGAATCTTATATGTTCCTGAAGATAAGCACAGTATTTAAATACAGTTACCAGATGTTCCATCACATATTCTTCTTCTTTGGTCAATTTATATGGATCATTTGGATCGATCGTTGGAAAATTCTTATCTTTTAATTCATATTCTTTTCCCTCTATTGTGATCGTTCCTTTTTCATAATCAATCTTGTCTAATAGTAATCTGTGATCCATCAAAAAGTCTGGACGGCGTTTGATCAATTGACCTTCTACTTTAAACTGCATGATCGCAATGGCTTTGTGCATCTTCTTATTCAATTCTTCTTCTCGGATATTACTCTCATCCACTTCTCCAGATGCATGGAATAATTCACATTCATCATCTTTGTAACACTCCAATGCAAATCTTGCCAGCGGGATCAGATTGATCCCATAACCATTTTCCAAAACATCCAGATTATTGTATCTTGCACAGATTCTTACAACATTACAAATACATGCGCGGTGTCCGGATGCAGCTCCCATCCATAAGATGTCGTGATTTCCCCACTGAATATCAACATTCGCTGTCTTCATGATGCAATCCATGATCCTGTGTGGACCTGATCCTCTATCGTAAATATCTCCGATCACATGCAGATGATCGATCGCCAGATCCTGGATCAGATGGGCCATCGCTGCAATAAACTGTCTGACCCTTCCTGTCGTGATGATCGTCTCAAGAATCTGCTCTACATAGCGTTTCTTATCAGCTCTTCGGTGCTCTACCATCAATTCTTCCATCACATAGGCAAATTCTGGTGACATTGCTTTTCTTACTTTTGATCTTGTATATTTGTTTCCAACAGATCTTGCAACGTGAACCAGACGTACCATCGTGTCATGCTGCCATTCAAGAAGAGAATTCTTTGGTAATTCTTCCTCCATTAAGTCCATCTTCTGCTCCGGATAATAAATAACTGATGCAAGATTTTTCTTTTGCTTTGTTGTCAGTGTATTCCCAAATTCATCTTCAATCCTGCTTCTGATCGCTCCTGATCCATTCCTTATGATATGACTGAATTTCTCATATTCACCATGGACATCGGAAACATAATGTTCTGTTCCTTTTGGAAGATGTAAGATTGCCTGAAGATTGATGATCTCTGTTGAAGCAGCTGCGACATTTGGATAACGCACCGCCAGTTCCTTTAGATACTTCATCTGGTCCATGAAAAGACTCCCCTTTCGTTTACGCTTTTTTGATTGTTCTGTAATATTATAGCATTATTTTTCATACTTTCCCAATAACTTTCTTTCATTTTCCTTAATTATTATACTTTTATGAAAACAAGGCTGTTCCTTATGTTATACTATAAACAGCCCATGTAAAATCTATGTAAATTTCCGTATTTACTGTTCTTGATCTTGACGGGCTGCTTACAATAAGGAGGAGATTATGTTAAAAAAGAACAAAAGCATTGCACTGGTGATGATCTTAGCTTTATTGATCGTCACATCTTCTTGTGCACCAAAAAACACACAGGCAGAAATTGATAAGCCTGCCAAAACAAGCACCTCTTGGGAGGAGAAACTTTGCAGATCAAAACTTGATATCATCAGTTCTTATGGTGATGATCAGGCATTTCACCCAAAAGTCTTAAACTTTGAAAAACCATGGAACGGCTATCGCTATTGGATGGCATACACTCCATATCCAGGTGCAGATCAGCGAAAAGAAAATCCACACGTCTGTGTCTCCAATGACAGGATTCATTGGAAACCATTTGAAGGAGAGGGCAAAGCTGTTGCGCTTGATCCGTTAACCCCATTTGAAGACCCTGACAAGCAGTATAATTCAGATACCCATCTTGTATATAGAAAAGATATCGATACCTTAGAATGTTACTGGCGCCAAGTCGATAATCGTACCAGGATCGATAAGATCATGAAACGTACAACAACCGATGGTATCCACTGGAGTAAAGCTCAGAATGTATTGGTTTCCGATGCACACACTGATCGTATTCTAAGTCCGGCGATCATTTATGAAAACGGACGATATAAGATGTGGACCGTTAACTGTAAAAGTAAATTCCCTGTTTTATACCGTGAAAGTAAAGATGGTTTTCATTGGACGACTCCACGCGCGATTCAGTTAAAATATCCGTCTGACAGACTTCGAAGCTGGCATCTGGATGTCATTCATACAAAGAAAGGCTATGAAATGCTTGTCGTTGCCTTCTACAAAGGGCATAGACACCGGGAAATGAATCTTTATTATACTTCATCCAAGAATGAACATGATTTTAAGAAATGTATTACGATCTTAAAACCATCTGAAAAGGAAAAAGCATGGGACAACCGTGGTATTTACCGCAGCAGCTTTTTTGTAGAAAATGGAATTTATTATATTTATTACAGTGGTATTGGATATCCAAAGGGACCAGACAGCTCTCAGGGTGTTGGACTCACATATGGTCCATCGGTGAAAAACATTCATGGTTACGATGCATAAAATCTCTTGACGTTATAAATATTCAGGTGTAAACTGTTAGCAATAAGAATTTTTAGCCGACCATCCATAGACTGGCTAACGACTCTACAATACGAATAAAAGGAAGTGCATTAATATTATGGAAAAGAAAAATATCGACTGGGCTAACATCGGTTTCGGTTATATGCCAACAGATTACCGTTTTGTAGCTAATTACAAAGATGGAGCATGGGGTGAAGGTGAATTAACAACAGATGCCAACATCACAATCTCTGAATGTGCCGGTGTATTACAGTACGCTCAGACATGTTTTGAAGGAATGAAAGCTTACACAACAGAAGATGGACATATCGTTGTATTCCGTCCTGACTTAAATGCAAGCCGTATGGCAGATTCATGCAGAAGACTTGAGATGCCTGTATTCCCTGAAGATAAATTTGTAGAAGCGATTGAGAAAGTCGTTGCAGCGAATGAAGCATTCGTACCACCTTTCGGTTCTGGTGCTACATTATACATCCGTCCTTATATGTTCGGAAGTGATCCTGTGATCGGTGTAAAACCAGCAAATGAATATCAGTTCCGTATCTTTACTACACCAGTAGGACCATACTTCAAAGAAGGAGCTAAACCTATTACTATCCGTGTCAGTGATTATGATCGTGCTGCTCCTCGTGGAACAGGTAATATCAAAGCCGGATTAAACTATGCTATGAGCCTTTACCCAATCATGGAAGCTCATCGTCAGGGATTTGATGAGAATATGTATCTTGACCCAGCTACAAGAACAAAGGTAGAAGAAACAGGTGGAGCTAACTTCATCTTTATTACAAAAGATGGTAAAGTTGTAACACCTAAATCTGACAGTATCCTTCCATCTATCACTCGTCGTTCTTTAGTTTATGTAGCCAAAGAATACCTTGGACTTGAAGTTGAAGAACGTGAAGTATTATTTGATGAAGTCAAAGATTTCGCTGAATGTGGATTATGTGGAACAGCCGCAGTTATCTCTCCAGTAGGAAAGATCTATGATCACGGTAATGAAATCTGCTTCCCAAGTGGAATGGAAAAGATGGGACCTGTCATCCAGAAATTATATGATACTTTAACAGGAATCCAGATGGGTCATATTGAAGCCCCTGAAGGATGGATCAAGGTTATTAAATAAGACCTTCGTTAATAGAATATTAAATAACACAAAATGCAGCCAGGAAGTTATTGATTTAACTTTCTGGCTGCATTTCATTTATGCATATTGGCATATCATTCTTATTTATTGATCTCTTAGATGAATCTCTGGATTTCCATGATTCTCAATATAATCTCTTGTGATCGTTACGCTTCCGATCGTGTCGTCTTTTGGTATCTCGTACATGATGTCGAGCATGAATTTCTCGATGATCGCACGTAAGGCTCTGGCTCCTGTTTTCTTTTTCAGAGCTTGTTCTGCGATGGCCTCCAGAGCCCCTTCATCGAATTCTAATTTTACTTCATCTAATTCTAATAACTTCTGATACTGTTTTAAAATCGCATTCTTTGGTTCTTTTAGAATCTTGACTAACATCTCTTTTGTCAGTCCTTCTAATGTAAATATCATTGGAAGTCTTCCGATGAATTCTGGAATGAATCCATATTCTCTCAAGTCTTCATTCGTAACCTGTGCAATGATATTTTCTTCTTCATCAAAACGGTCTTTTAAATCTGCTCCAAATCCGATCGATGTTTTCTTCATCAGACGTTTTTTGATGATTCCTTCTAAGTTCGGGAAGGCCCCACCGCAGATGAAAAGAATATTTCTTGTATTGATCGTTGTGAGCGGCACCATTGCATTCTTGCTTGTAGCTCCGACTGGCACTTCAACTTCTGCTCCTTCTAAGAGTTTTAGCAATCCTTGCTGAACGGATTCTCCACTGACATCTCTACTGTTTGTATTTTGTTTCTTGGCGATCTTATCGATTTCATCAATGAATACGATTCCATGTTCTGCACGGTCTACATCGTTATCTGCCGCCTGTAAGAGCTTTGATAAAACACTTTCTACGTCATCACCAATATATCCTGCTTCTGTTAAGGATGTCGCATCTGTGATCGCTAATGGTACTTTTAACAGTCTTGCAAGTGTCTTGACCAAATATGTTTTACCACTTCCTGTTGGTCCGATCATCAGCATATTTGATTTATCGATTTCAATCTCATCCATTGTGTTTGTAACCACTCGTTTATAATGATTATATACAGCAACAGACATGACTTTCTTCGCATAATCCTGTCCAATAACATATTCATCTAGCATGGCCTTGATCTGATGTGGTGCTGGAATATCTTTTAATGTAAACTCTGGCTCTTCTTTTTTGTCTTTCTTTTTCTTCTTTACTTCCGCTTTGGGCTGCATGCTCTGCATATCGTTCATCATCTTTGTGATATCCATGCTGTCAAGATCCATATTTCTTGCGTCAATAAATCCAAACTGACCATTGCCCATAGAATTTAATGTTCTCTGCATACAATCTGTACATATAAAAATGTTATTTGGAAGTTCTAACATCTTGCCGGCTGCGGATTCCGGACGTCTGCAAAGATAACAGTAATGTTCCACATCTTTGTGTTCATCTTCATTTGTTACTTCCTCAATCTCATTTTGATTTTTCTCTTCTGACATATGATTGTCCTCCACTTGTTATTTTGAATAGAGTACTTCTCCTATAATTTCAATCCCTCTTATCATATCTTCTTTTTTCATTCTCGTAAACCCCAAAATATATTCTTCTTTCAACGGTTTTCCTTCAATATAATACCATGAAAGCGGATAGATCATCACGCCTTTTTGTCTTAATTTTTTTTGAAATTCTTGTTCATCACTGACAGGGAATCTTACGATGATATGTGCTCCTGCTCCATGACCATATATTTGAATATCGGAGTTTAACTTCTTAATTTCTTTGATCAACAGATCATGTTTCTCTTTATAAATATTCCTCATACGATTTAAATGTCGTTCGAAATGTCCCTCTGTCAAAAACAGCGTCAAAACTTTCTGATCGATCCTTGATACTGCACAGGAAAATGTCTGTCCGATCTGCTGATATCTCTTTGCAAGTTTCTTTGGCAACACCATATAACTTGCTCGGATCGCTGGTGCGATCGCTTTTGAAAATGTTCCCATGTAGATCACATTTTCTCCATCATCTAATCCCTGCATCGCTGGAATCGGTTTTCCATGATACCTGAACTCACTGTCATAATCATCTTCGATAATATAACGATCTGGATCTTTTTTTGCCCATGCTAATAATTGACTTCTTCGCCCTACTGGCATGATCACACCTGTGGGATATTGATGTGCCGGGGTTACATATGCTAAGTTCGCATCTGTTTTCTGTAATTGTTCTACACACATTCCACTTTCATCCATGGAGATCGGATAAATCTTAAAATTCAATTCCTTTAAGATTTCATACGCATTTTTGTATACTGGATTTTCAATTCCAATGGAAACTTTTTCTCCTAAGATCTGATGTAGTAAGAATAGCAGATTCTCCATTCCTGCTGCCACCACGATCTGGCTGGCATGAACATGAACACCTCTGGATTGTCTCAGATAATACATGATCGCTTTGCGCAATTCCAAATCTCCTTGAAAATTTCCCTTTTGAAATAACTCACTGTTATCATTGATCATGATCTCTTTTAGTAGTTTTCTCCAGATGTGATAAGGAAACTGTTCCATATCAACTCCTGCTGATGAAAAGTCGTACGGTATCTTCTCTGGTCGTATTTCTTCTTCCTCTTCTTCGATCTTAACGGGAATGTGAAGCTCTGCCAGTTCTTCTACCTGGCAGACAAAGAAACCTCGTTTGGGTTTTGATTCAATATATCCTTCTGCACAAAGCTGTGCATATGCAGTGTCCACAGTATTCCTGCTGACATCTAAATGTTTAGAAAGTCTCCTTGCAGAAGGGAGTCTGGCCCCAAAGGGCAAAACTCCTGTTACAATTTCTTCTTTGATAGAATTATAAATCTGCTCATATAACGGCTCTTTTTTTGAAGCATCAAGTGCAACGATCAGCATATAACCACCTGTTTTCCTCTAATTTATTCTGCATTTGAAACAGTCATTTTCTCTATCACAACTTTCTTCACTGGCTGGCTTACTTCTCCACTTCCATTATCTTGTGTCTTGCATCCTGAAATCTTATCTAACACATCATATCCATTGATCATTTGTCCAAACACAGTATAGCTTCCTGTTAATGATGGATATCCACCCTGATCTAAGAATAACTCTTGTTGTTTCTTTGTAAGCTCTATATTACCTTCTTCCAGACCTTTCTTCGCTGTATCTGCTTTCGCCTGCACGATAAAAAACTGACTTCCATTCGTGTCTGCTCCAGAATTTGCCATACATAAAGAACCGCGAAGAGGCAGAAGTTCATCACATACTTCATTATCAAAATCTTCTCCCCAAATACTTTCTCCGCCTGTTCCTGTTCCTGTTGGATCTCCACTCTGGATCATAAAATCATTGATGACTCTGTGAAAAATCTGTCCGTCAAAATATCCATTCGATGCAAGAGTTACAAAATTCTTCACAGCCAAAGGCGCTTTCTTCATGAAGAACTTAAACTGCATTTCTCCATAACCTTTGACTTTCATGGTGACGATCGTTTCTCCTTTTTGTGCATCCGCAAGCTGGTCTGTTTTCTTTGCTGCTGTGATCTTTGGCACTTTATATTTTGATTGCACTTTCATCTTTGTTTCTGTTGTTGCTTTTGTTGTATCTTTACTGCTGTCTTTTGCAGATGAACACCCTACACAAAGTGTCATGGCTGCCATCAGACATCCTGCTGCTATGATCTTTCTCATGTTTGATTTCCTTTCTTTTAAGAGATTGCTCACTTGCGATCACTGTTCTCGGATCTTATCCGCCGGAAATACGATTCCTGTCTGTCTTCGCACTTCATCCGTGATATCCATCTCGATCTCTGATGATCTTAAAAATTGATGATCCACTTTATGTTCTTTGATCAGTCTGATAAAATCTTTTGTTTCATAGATCATCGGATTATCTCTTTTGTCAAATTGTAATTCTTCTGTTTCTCCATTTCTATAGTGAATCGTGATCTTCTTGATGATCGGACATTGTTCAATGACCATACATCCATTTTCACCCTGAATCTGTGTTGGAAGTTTGGAATCTGTAATCTTGGAATATATGATTTCTGCCTGTTTATCACCATAAGATGCGATTACACTTCCTGCACCATCCACTCCATTTTCAAGAAACAAACTGTCTGCAAGGATCTTTTCTGGTTTTCCAAATAAACTTGCAAGGAAATGGATACAGTATGATCCAATATCCATCAATGCTCCATTCGATAATTTTGGATTAAATGCGTTTTCAATGATCCCATTTTTAAATTTGTCATATCTTGAAGAATACTGACAATACTGAATCGTTGCTCTTCTCACTGTTCCGATCTTATGAAGATTGTCCATCATCGCATGGAATCCTGGAGAATGTACATTCTTCATGGCTTCCATAAATACAACGCCTTGTTCTTTGGCTGCTTTGATCAGGATGTCTAATTCCTCACGGTTGGAACAGACAGGTTTCTCACAAAGCACATGCTTTCCATAATTGATCATTGTGATCGAATGTGCATAATGCATATAAGTTGGACTCGCTACGTAAACAGCGTCAATCTCTGGATCTTGTGCCATCTCTTCGTAGTTATCATATACTTTTTCTACATTATATTTTGCTGCAAACTGCTTTCCTTTTTCTAAATTTCTTGAATATACGGCTGTTAATTGGATTTCATCTAATTCTAAAACCCCTTCCATCAGCCAGTCTGTAATAAAATTGGTTCCTATCGTTGCTAATCTGATCATTGTTTTTCCTCCATCATATACCTTATATTTTATAGTTGTGACGGTGTAATGTCAATGATCACGCCTATCGCATAATGATGTACGCACTATAGCAAAGATACATGCAGATCATTGCAATTCCTTCAGTTCTGGAAATCTCTTTTTTCGTTGCTCCAAAGATCCATACTACAACTGAAAATACGACTAAAACTATGATATCGATCACATTTTCACCGATCAGCTGTAATGGACTGATCGCAGATGCGATTCCAAGTACCATAAGGATGTTAAAGATATTGGAACCGATCGCATTCCCGACCGCCATATCAACTTCATTTTTTCTTGCAGCTACGATGGATGTGACCAGTTCTGGAAGAGACGTTCCGATCGAAACTATTGTTAATCCTACAAGATTCTGGCTCATTCCAAAATCTATGGCAATCCTGCTTGCGGCATCAACTGTAAGATCTCCACCAAATGCGATAGCTGCTGCACCTCCAACGATACATAACAGACTCTTTGGATAAGACATGATCACCAATTCTTCATTTTCCATTGTTTCAAGTTGTATAACTTCCTGATTATTTCTGGCATGCATTGCCTGAAAAACCATCATAAGAACATATCCCGCAAATATAATAAGAAAAATGATTCCATCAAAACGTCCAAGGATCATATGTGATCTATCTCCGAATGCAAGATAACCAAATGTGAGAAGTAATATTGCACATACAAGAGATAATGGGATATCTCTTACAATTGTTTCTCTTTTTACGCCGATCGTTGCCAGAATTGAACAAACTCCGATCACAAACATCATGTTAAAGATATTAGAACCGACTACATTACTGATCGCCAGTGCATTATTATTGGCAATAGACGCTGTTACACTGACTGCAGTTTCTGGAAGTGATGTTCCCATGGCTACGATCGTCAATCCAATGATAATAGAAGGAACTTTTAAACGTTTGGCGACACTTGAACTTCCTTCTACAAAATAGTCTGCTCCTTTCATTAAAAATGCAAATCCTATGATCAGACAGATGATCACTAAAAATAATGGGGATTGGTTGATAAATTTCTCCATTTGTTTTTCTCCTTTCAAAATTGTCTTTTTATTTATATATCCTGCCCAGAGAGCTTTTTATTGCATAAGGGATTTCATCGAAATTTCCTATGCAATAAAAAAACCCATGTATGTTCCAGGTATCCTATAAGAACATACATGAGTCTCATTCTTTAATATTTGCCAGGCTGACTTGCTTAATATCTGCAAGTCATTACCGAGTCTGTTGACAAATCACGTCTTTGTATGACGCGAACTACTCCCTCATGGAATATTGATTGTTTGATTACTTTAACAAAAAAATATTGGTCTGTCAAGTATAGTTTAAATTGCAAATTAAATCATAAAACCGTATAATAAAATTAATTATGTTGATTTTGATACACAATGCAATCAACAAATGAAAGGGGACTATTTTGATCAGGGAATCATACAAAACTAATAAAAATATTTCCAGACTATTTTATATTCTGATGGCGATCATCTTTGTCTGGTTTATCGGAATGCAGATTTTGGGACCTAATGAACAGGTTTTTGACCAATCTGGGCATTCCATCATCTATAATGGTACTTTTACATGGAAGAAATCCGATGGAACAAAACAAAACATTTCTGTTCCCGGACGTTACAAAGTTCCTGCAAAACAGACGATGGTCATTACTACTACACTTCCAGATGATTATAACGAGAATGTGATCGCAATCCGTTCTTCTCTTCAGAATATACGTTTTTACATTGATGGAAAACTTCGAAAGGAATACAATGCAAAAAGTCTTCACCGATTTGGCAAAAACTCTGCCAGCCGTTATGTATTCTGCAATACTTCATCTGCAGATGCCAGAAAAGAACTTCGTATAGAACTTACAACATATACAAGTAACTACTCTGGTGTTGTCAATACTGTTTACTGTGGAGATCAAATGCAGATCTGGAGTTATATTTTCAATCATAACTTCTCTACGACCGTGATCGGATCATTTATCTTTTTTGCATCGATTGTCACAATCTTATTCAGTATCGCCCTTGGAATTGTTTACAAAACCAAGTTTAATATGGAATATCTTGGATGGTGTATGCTAATGGGGTCTGTCTGGATGATCGGTGAATCAAAAATGCGGCAGCTTCTTGTTCCAAATGCATCTGGACTGGCAACTTCTTGTTTTATTATGATCATGTTGTGCCCACTGCCGATTTCCTTATATGTCAATAATCTTCAAAAAGGCAAATATAAAAAGATCTTTCAATCGATCTGTTTTATTGCTTTATTGAATTTTATCATCTGTACGATCCTGCATCTTGCAGGTATTGCAGATTATATTGAAACAATGCCAGCAGCACACACAATCCTTATTATTACTTTCCTTGCTGTCATTGTTACTTTTTTGATCAGATATTGGAATCATCGGAGTCGAAGTGATTGCCTGTTGTTCTCTGGACTGCTTATTACAATGCTTGCTGTGATCTTTGAAGCAATCTCTGTATATTACAAAGTATCTGTTTCTGGTGTATTTGTCGGCATCGCTATTTTGATCTTGTTATTTATGAATGTGATCTATACGACTCATATCGTTCGTGATATCATCAAACGACAGCAGCGAGAAGAACTCGATAAACGTAAAAAAAATATGGAAGAGATGTCTCTGCAGTTAATGCAGATGTTATCCACCACGATCGAAGCAAAAGATGAATATACGAGAGGCCATTCTCATCGCGTTGCGGCATATTCCGTTTTGATCGCACGTGAACTTGGATGGAATAAGAAAGAACTTAATAATCTTAAAAATGCTGCACATCTTCATGATATCGGCAAGATTGCTATTCCTGATACCATTTTAAATAAACCAAGCAAACTTTCTGAAGAAGAATTTTCTATCATTAAGGAACATACGACCATTGGTGCAAATATCTTAAAGAATATTTCTCTGATCGATCACGTACAGGAAATTGTACGCAGCCATCATGAACGTTATGATGGAAATGGTTACCCTGACGGTTTAAAGGGAGAAGAGATTCCACTGCATGCAAGGATCGTTGCGGTTGCTGACAGCTATGATGCCATGAATTCTCAGAGAATTTACCGAAACCAACTTCCTTTAGAAAAGATCATACAGGAATTAGAGAATAATAAAGGGACTCAGTTTGACCCTGAGATCACTGATATCTTTTTGAAACTCTTAAGGGAAGACCGTGTTCATGTCAAAGAAGATCATTTAAGTATCGCAGAGAATACTCAGCTTCCTGAAGCTGAAATCGAAATGAGTCAGTTCATTTCTGATATCATGAGCACGATCCGTACACAAAAAAACAGAGAAAATCTTGATTTTCTAACTGGACTTCCAACAAGAAACAGTGGTGAACAATCTATTGCACAGTTGCTGAAACACCACAGTGGATGTCTTGTCTTTATGGATATGGATAATTTAAAAACCATCAATGACATCTATGGCCATAAAGCTGGCGACCGTGTATTGAAGCTTCTTGGTAATCTATTATTAGAATATTCCAGTGAATGTATTGTCTGTCGTCTTGGCGGAGATGAATTCCTGTTATTTATGCCAAACGCTGACCGAGATCGCATTACAGAAGTTATAAGTGCTATTTTTAAGAAATTTAATACTCGAAAAGAACAATATCCTGAGCTCCATGCTGCATCCATTTCTGCCGGACTATATATGTGTAATATCGGAGATTCTTTTGACGAATGCTATACAAAAGCTGATAAAGCACTATATTTTGTAAAACAAAATGGAAAAAGTGATTTCTCCTTCTATCGGCAGATTCCTGAATCTGAATGTGAAGACTACACGGTTGAAAATGATCTCTCTTTAATTGCAAAAGCATTACGTGAAAATGGTAACTACTCTGGTGTACTTGATCTTGATTATCGCGAATTCGCTAAAATCTATGAATATATGCATCATCTGGGTAACCGTTACAAATATCACTGTTATCTTGTGATGGTCACGATGGAAACAAATCCTGATCATATCATGTATATCGAAAACATCGAGGATGCTCTTGATTGCATGGAACAGGCGATCCGTCAGAAGATTCGAAAAGTTGATGTCTGTACCCATTACAGTTCCATGCAGTATCTGATCATTTTATTTGAGACTGATGAATCAAAGATACCTCAGATTATGGATCGTATCTTTATCGAATATTATAAGTTATATAGCGAACATCATTTTGAACCATCTTATGAATATATTCCGATCATGAAAAATAAAGCACCAAACATATAAAGAAGAGAGTGGCAATAATTTACTTTTGCCACTCTCTTCTTTATATATGAAATAGCTGAATCAACACAAGACCAGAAAGTCCATAATATGTGATAACTGCGACTAGATCATTAATGGTTGTGATCAATGGACCAGAGGCCACTGCTGGGTCGATATTGATCTTATGAAAGAACATTGGAATGATCGTTCCTACAAGGCTTGAAATCACCATTGCAACGATCAGTGAAATTCCTACACATCCTGAAATCAGGAATGAAGAAATCCATGCATAATGTTTAAATAAATGGATGTACACTCCTAAAAATACGAGTGCCATGATCGCTAGGCTCGCTCCATTTAAGAAACCGATCTTCATTTCTTTAAATAACAAAGCAATCTTTTTCTTACCTGACAGATTTTCATCCATTAATACACGAATTGTTACAGCTAAAGACTGCGTTCCAACATTTCCCGCCATATCAAGTACCAGGGATTGGAAACAGATAACGATTGGTAATACTGCAACAATAGATTCAAACATTCCGACAACTGAGGATACTGCCATTCCTAAGAATAACAATGCGATCAACCATGGAAGTCTTTTCTTCATACTAACTATCGTAGGTTCGTTTAAATCTTCTTCTTCTGTTAAACCAGCAAGTTTTGCATAGTCATCTCCCATCTCGTCATCAACCAGTTCTACGATATCGGAAGATGTTAAGATTCCTGCGATCTTCTTATCTTGTGTCAGTACTGGGATAGAATCTTCTTCGTAATCTGTTAAGACTTCCATACATTCACTGATTTTTTCATGTTCATATACATAAGGATAAGAACTGCTTATGATGTCCTGTAGATTATCATGTTCTCTTGCGATGATCAGATCTTTCAGATCGATCGCTCCTGCAAAAATCCCATTCTCATCTATCACATAAAGTGTCTGGATATTATCATGTTCTCCTGCCTGTTTTACAAGTGTACTCATTGCCTCACGAATCGTTACATCATTTCTTACTACGATATAATTATTCGTCATACAACTACCGATCTGGTCTTCCTCATAAGACAGCAGTTTCTGGACATCTTCTTTTGCATCTTTATCCAGTCTCTTTAATAATTTGTATTTATCTTCTTCATTTAACTCTTCAAACAGATCCATCGCATCATCAGAATCCATGTTTGATACAACTTTCGCAGCCTGTTCAATCGGCATTTCTTCCAGATATTTTCCTGGTTCCTCTTCGATATAAGAAAAAATCTCTGCGATATCTGCAATGTCTAAAATGTCATAGATACATTTTCTAACTGTTTTATCTGATTCTACGATCGCATTTGCAATATCTCTTTCGTGATAAGCTGCAATCTTTTTCTTTAATTCTTCTCTATCTTTCGTTGTTTGTACGATTTTGATTAATTCTTTTGCATAATCTGTTCTATGCTGGTTTCTTGCATTTTTCATGATATCCTCCTTCTTTTCCTAAATCTGGTTGCAAAACACCAATATTTAGGCACAAAAATACACCGCTTCAGATTTTAATTCCTAAAGCAGATCACATACTCTGTTGTGATGTAAAGAACTTTCTGTTTCGCGGTGTATCAAAAAGGACATCATAATACAAATGTTGCTATTCGTGTATCTTCACAGAGAGCAGCATTCGCATCTTATATTTTCTTTTTTGACCCCGCACACAACTTCGTCCTATACGATCGCAACTATCCATGAACATACACCTCCTTTCACATCTTTACTAATGTCTCTCAGTATTTTTTGTTTTCGTTCTGGGTTATATTATCAGATTTTTCTGATATCGTCAACCTGTTTTACTATGATTTAACAATCTTTTCCGCCGCAGTGCGATCCTGCCCGGAGGGCTTTTTAATATCATAGGGGATTCCGAAGGAATCCCCTATGATATTAAAAAAAGCATCCTTATCTCTAAGAATGCTCTGAATTTCATTATTAAATCTATATATAAAGGATATACCTTCAAAACAACATACAAGAACTACTCACATCTTTTACACTTCAGCCTTCTTTGGTTAAAGCCTCGACCGATTAGTAACAGTCAGCTCCATGCGTTACCGCACTTCCACCTCTGCCCTATCTACCTCGTCGTCTTCAAGGGGTCTTACTAC
>JAXJNA010000037.1:0-52242 GCA_036312945.1 Anaerostipes hadrus | reverse complement strand
GATCAATGGCGAATCGGATCATGTCCATATCCTGATGGAAGCTGATACAACAACTTCACCGGCGGAACTTGCAAATGTTTTAAAAACACAAACAGCACGAAAAGCACGAAAGTTGTATGGTGAAACCATTTTAAAAAAATATTACTGGAAACCTTATGTGTGGTCGGATAGTTATTTTATTTCATCTGTTAGTGAAAACAGTCTGCACACAATAAAACAGTATATTCGGAATCAGAGGAAACGATAATGTGTCCGTCAGGACGCATTCACCCACGCCCATATTAAAATATGGACGTGGTACTCTGCTTAGATTTTATAGAATATCATCAATTTATCAATGGTAAAAAAGAAGTATAGAATGAGAAATAAAAACAGGAACCGCAGACCAAATACAGTTCCTGTTTTTATGTTGTAATAATTTTAAGATTGAGATGTAATTGATATTATTTAAGAGAAATTATTTCTTCTTAGTTTTTAAAGCTTTCTTAGCAGACCAAGCAGAGTAAACATTCTTAGATTTGTTATTTACTTTTGTTACTTTGTAGCTTCGAACTCTTACATAATATTTCTTATTCTTTTTCAGCTTCTTTAAGACTTTAGAAGCTGATTTTGCAGAAACCTTTACAGTTTTTGCATTCTTGAAGTTCTTAGAAGTACTGTACTGAATCTGGTAAGCAGCAACTCCGGAAACTTTCTTCCAAGATACTTTGATAGAAGTCTTCTTAGCTTTGCTTAATTTAACTGTTGTCTTAGCAGGAGCTTTCACAGTTGTTGTGTTTGTTACAGTAGTTGTAGCTGCTGGTTTTGTTGTAGAAGGTGCAGCAGTAGTAGTTGCAGCATCTTTTGTTTTTAAAGCTTTGACTGCCTTGATCGCTTCTGTTAAATGAGTGATCTGCTCACTAACTTCTGAAGAAGTTAACTCTTTTTTGTTCAGTAATTCTTTAGATTCATCTAGTTCAGTTTGAAGATTAGTAAAAGCAGTTTGTTTGTCAGAACTATCAACATAGGAATCTTTCTTTAAAGATTCAGCTTCTGTTACTAATTTCTGAAGAGAAGCTTTTTCTTCGTCACTTGCAGGTACACTCTTAGATACAATATTGTCTTTTGTAGCTTCAAAGTTAATTGTATAATCTTCGTAACCAAGAGCATAAACTGTTAAACTCCAATAACCTGTACCATCTGTATTTTCAGGTAACTGGCAACGAATAGAATCTGTTAATCCAAGCTGGATTCCCATAGATTTATGCATCCAGTTATCAGCTGCAAATTTTGTTCCGTAAGAAGCTAAAGCTTTTGTACGAGTGCTGTCATTTCCATAGTATGTCCATTTAACAGCCTGCATCTTATCACCTAAAGCACCATAATCATCTCCATTTAGATCCACACGAAGAAATTCTCCATATGATCCAGAAGCATCTTTTACAGTTGGGGTGATTTTTACAGCTTTCTGTAATGTCTGATTTTTAATACCAGAGTCAGCACCAGTTGTTCTGGCTTTGAAAGAGAAAGAACCGTCAGAACCTTTGACTGCTTCCTTTAATCCATTTGTATTTGTTGTTACATTTGCAGATGCTTCATAAGAACTTAAAACACCTTCTGCATATCCACCGATCAGTGTACCATTGTTTTCAACAACAGAGTATTTAGCTTTGAAATCGTTGTAGTCAGAAGCCTTTACTTTTACAGGAACATATTTGATTCCAGAAACACTATAGTGATCCATTTTTTTTGTGGAATTATCAGCAAATGTTAAAGTTCCTTTGTTAAAAGTAACTCTTCCTTCCACGTCTTTTAGATGTAAATAAGTGGCTGTTACTTTACCATCAGTGTCTTTTACCTGTTCCCAGTTAGAAATCTGATAAGCACTTCCATCGGTTGTATAGATTGTAGAGATGCACTGAAAACTTCCTCTATGAAGACCATGGTTTGTTGTAGCACGAGTAACGGCATCGTATCCGCCTTTATCGTATTCTCCATGCCCATCTAATTCATTAGATGATGATGTGTTGTCTGCAGCATAAACCCCTTCAGATGCCCAATACTCATTCCAAGTAAGTCCAGCATAGCAATAAACATATTCATCAGACTGTTCATCAGCAGCCTTAACAATATGAGCAACATTAAAAATATTAGTTGTCACAGGTGTCGCAGTTAAAACCATTGCACCACTCATAGCGATAGCAAAAGCTTTCCCGATTAATCTTTTACGCATATAGTTTTTCCTCCGTTTTTCTATAATATAAAATAATAGCGCGTATATAGTTAGAAAACTCTAACTGCTGAAAAATATGATACCACACGAAAGGTTAGTGAACAATAACTACAAATGAGAATAATTATCAATATCTTATCCAGTGACCCGCTCTCGCTCGACTCGCAACGCAGCTGTACTAAACTCCTGACAGGTTTTCAACCTGCCACTCGTTAAGTGCAGGCGTGCTCCTACGGTCACTGGATAAGATATTGATAATTATTCGGGAACTGCTATGGCCAAATTTAAGGATGAAAGGGCGAGGATATTGGCTGGTACGTTTACATTACAGCAGCGATTCATTATAATTAGGAAAGAATCATGATTCAAAAAATTCAAGGAAACATACCTTAAGAAATTCGTAAGAATTATATCCGCATAAACGAAAGAACCACCTGATACACTAAAACCATCAAAGATACGAGGAGGAAAAGTATGAACCAGCCAAAGATCCTGGTCGTTGATGACGACAAAGAGATCGTAGGAGCGATCAAGAAACGTCTGGAAATGGAAGGCTATGAGATTATAACAGCATACAATGGTCTGGAAGCCATGGATGTCCTGATGGAACAAGAAGTCCAGCTTCTGATCATAGATGTCATGATGCCGAAGATGGACGGACTATCCGCAACGATGAAGATCCGGGAAAGCAAGAACATCCCGATCATCATTCTTTCAGCCAAGACAGAAGAAAGCGATAAGATCTTAGGACTATCCATGGGAGCCGATGACTATATCAGCAAACCGTTCCGTCCAGATGAACTAGTAGCGAGAGTGAAATCCCAGCTGCGAAGATACATGCAGTTTGGAGGAATGAACGCCGCAGAAAGCAATAAGGAACAGATCGTCAACGGCGGATTGATCCTTGATATGAAAGGAAAAAGAATGCTGGTAGACGGAGAGCCAGTGAAACTGACTGCAACCGAATACAAGATCGTAAGCCTTCTGATGAACAATCTTGGCAGAGTATTTTCAGCAGATGAGATCTACGAACGCGTATGGAACGAAGAAGCCTATGCAACAGAGAATACCGTTATGGTCCATATCCGTCGTATCCGCGAGAAAATAGAAATAGATGCAAAAAATCCAAGATATTTAAAGGTGGTGTGGGGAATTGGATACAAGATCGAGAAAATGGACTAACAAGATATTGATCACACTTGTGATGATCGCCATGACCCTGTCAGGGATATATGGACTCAATACGATCCATAACATGGCATTGACAGGGGATAATAGCTTCAGTCTGGATGAACAGGATCAATCAGACTATATCAAAAATACACAGATATCACTGTTTGATAAATGGGCAGATCAAGAAAGTAATAAAGTCTATTATACACAGGCAAATCATGTATCAGAAAGTTTACTGAATAAGATAAAAAAAGAATCATTTGTGAAAGTAACGATGAAGGTCAAGCCATATGATAAAAAGATGGTAACGACAACATCAACATATGGAACAGAAAATGCGAACTATACTGGGGGCAGGATTGAACATTTTCATATAGAAAGAAACAAGACAGAGAAACTAAACAAAGACGGAAGTTTCAAAGGATGGGATCCGTATGATGATTACGATGAGTACAGTGAGTACAATGCTTCTCAGACAGAATATTATGAATTCTATGGGGATAATTATACACTACAGGATATATTCCCAGAACAGCTTCTGATCAATGATGAGAAGAATCAGCGTCTGGAAAATGCAGACATTGAGATTTCTTTGACAAAAAAAGCACTAACAGAGATTGAAAATTTCCGAAAAGGATCAACAAAACAGATCACGACGGGAATCAAAATGATCATCATTGTTTCGATCATTGAAGTGATCGGAACGATCCTGCTGTGCATCTTATTTGCACTTCAGGAAAAGCGAACCAGATTCTTTAGAGGGCTTGACAGGCTCTGGTGGGAGATCATACTAATGGTAGCAATTACGCTGCTTGGACTGGCGATCGCATTATGCCTCGCGATCTGGGAATATACGATAGAATATACACAGGGCAAGGCCACAGGTTCAACGATCGAGATGATCATGACGCTGAGTTATATCTCAGTCCCATTTTTCATCATGGCATTTGCTGTATGCATCCAGACAACGGTATGGAGGATCCGCCAGAGGAATCTTTTGGATTCAACATTTTGTCTGGGATATTTTCGAAAATGGAGCCGTCAGGCAAAGACAAGGAGAAAGCTGGAAGACGAAGCGATGTCATTTGCAGAAAAACATGCAAGAGACAGGATCAGACAGTACAGAGTTTTACGATACATTTTAACTGTCGGTACACTTGCCTGTATCATCATGGGAATGAGTGGAATGAATATCCCATCCCCACTCTTGTTTATAGCAGCAGTTATCTTTGTTTTCCTTATCAGATATTTTTCAAGATATTCAGACAAATACGCAAAAGAACAGAGAGATTTAAGCATGCTGGTCGATCAGATCGAACGTATTTCCAATGGAGAACTGACGGCAACGACCGATATTTCACAAGAATCTGCGTATTATGAATACAGTCAGAAACTGACCAATATCGGGCAGGGAATGGAAAAAGCATTAGAAACACAAATGAAGGGTGAGAGAATGAAGATCGATCTGATCACAAACGTATCACATGATCTGAAGACACCCCTGACTTCTATCATCGGATACGTCGATCTCTTAAGCAGAGATCAGACATTATCTGCGGAATCAAGAGATTATGTAACCATCTTGATCAACAAGACCGAACGCTTAAAAGCCATCATTTCTGACCTGTTTGAACTTGCGAAAGCAACAAGTGGAGATGCGAAAGTAGATCTGGAAGAAATGGATATGAAACGTCTGGTAGAGCAGACACTAGGGGATATGGCAGATCAGATAGAGGAATCAGGATTTGTGATCAGATATCAGTGCGAAGCTGTGCACACAAGATTTATCGGAGACAGCAGCCGCATGTACCGAGTGGTACAAAATGTCATAGAAAATGCTTTAAAATATTCTCTGAAAGGAACTAGGATCTTTCTAAGGATCACCGAAGCAGATCAAAAAGTAAAATTAGAAGTTGTAAACACAGCATCTTATGAGATGAATTTTACAGAAGAAGAGATCATGGAACGGTTTGCAAGAGCAGAAAAATCACGTACCAGCGAAGGAAATGGGTTAGGACTTTCCATCGCAGACAGCTTTACAAAGAATTGTGGAGGGGAGTTTGCTATAAAGATCAATGGAGACCAATTCCTTGTTACTATACAATTTAAACAATATTTAGAGATAAACAAATAGATTTCATATGTTATTTAACAAAATTGAAAAAAATACAAAAAAACACGTTGAAAGGGTAGAAAACATAAATATAAAAGTATATACTACTAGTTGTGTCGACAATATGCAAATAGACCATTTGAAAGAGTGGTTTTTGAATCCTTTCCTCATGAAGTTTTGATACATGGTTGCTTATGGAATGGTTGCGTATTTGAAGACATCTGCTTTTAAAGTCTCTTCAGACATTAAGATCTGGAGGGGCTTTTTTTCTATAAAAAATAGGACGTAACAGCATTTGATACAAACAAATGCTTCTGGTATAATGAAAAGAAAAGAGCATGCACGGAAAGGACACGAAAGAATGAAGAGACGTTTAATCAGCCTTGTCCTGGTTTTGATGCTTGTCATGACAGCAGGATGCGGGAAGAAGAGTACGACAAAGAAGCTTAAGACAGAAGATCTGGATGAAGCAACCCTGCAGGGAATGGCGAAAGATATCACAAAGGAGATGTCCTTAAAGAATAAGATCGGACAACTATTTATGGTATCTGTTTATCAGTTAGATGAGGCAGAAAGCAAGAACCAGACAAGCGTGACGAGTCAGATGAAGAAGACATTGAAGAAGTATCCAGCAGGTGGGGTGATCATGTTTGCGAAGAATATCGACACACCTGACCAGACAAAGAAGATGACGGATGATCTTCAGGATGCCTCCTATATTCCACTATTTATGGCAGTGGATGAGGAAGGTGGACAGGTTTCAAGAGTCGCATCAAATCCCAAGATGAAGATGACAGCATATCCATCTGCACAGGAAGTGGGAAGAACTTACAATAATAAGAAGATTGCACAGATGGGAAAGACACAGGGAAAGGAATTAAAAGAGCTTGGGTTCAATATGAATCTTGCACCAGTCGCAGACGTTTTAACGAACAAGAATAACACAGAGATCGGAGACAGAAGTTTCGGGACAGACTCAAAGAAAGTTGCTGATATTATCACAACACTGGTAAAGAACATGCAGAAACAACAGATTTCAGCGACATTAAAGCATTTTCCAGGAAGTGGACAAACTGGAGGAGACACACACCGCGGAAGCACAGAGACCTACCAGACAATCAATGCACTAAGAGATACAGATTTTAAACCATTTAAAGCAGGGATCAAGGCAAAAGTTGATGCAGTGATGGTATCACATCTGATGCTGTGCAACGTGACAGACGAGAAGGAGCCATCAAGTTTAAGCAGCAGAGTCGTATCTGATATTCTAAGAGATGAACTTGAATACAAGGGCGTTATCATGACCGATGCGATGAACATGAAAGCAATCACAGATAACTATAGTTCCGGAGAAGCAGCAGTGAAAGCGATTCAGGCAGGAGTTGACCTGATCGTGATGCCAGATAACTATAAAGAAGCATACAAGGCGATCGAGAAAGCACTAAAAAGCGGCAAGATCAAAGAATCAAGAATCGACAAATCTGTAAGAAGG
Organism: Anaerostipes hadrus; assembly: GCA_036312945.1. GTDB lineage: Bacteria > Bacillota > Clostridia > Lachnospirales > Lachnospiraceae > Anaerostipes > Anaerostipes hadrus_C. The sequence goes on along the minus strand of JAXJNA010000037.1, from coordinate 45,252 downwards.
ATCATATATACAAAGCTTAAGCGAGGAGAGATCCCGCCAGATACTACATTATTAAAAGAGAATCAATAACAGGGATGCTTGCAGATTTAAAATGAATATGTTACTATCAAAAATGTGTATTTTACAAAGGAAACTAAAGATTGTATAACAGAAAGGTCAAAAGATCACGATGAGCAGAGAGAACTTTGATAAGTTGGGAGAAGAATGTGGAGTTTTCGGTATCTATGATTTCGATGGCAATGATGTAGCGTCAACGATCTATTATGGATTGTTTGCACTGCAGCATCGAGGTCAGGAAAGCTGCGGAATTGCAGTTTCTGATACGAATGGTCCAAAACGTAATGTCACATCTCAAAAAGGTATGGGATTATGTAATGAAGTGTTTACACCAGATTCCCTTCAGGCATTAAAGGGAGATATCGGTGTAGGGCATGTAAGGTATTCAACAGCAGGAGAGAGTGTTCCTGAGAATGCCCAGCCGCTGGTTTTAAATTATGTAAAAGGTACTTTAGGACTTGCACATAATGGTAATCTGATCAATGCAATAGAACTTCGCGAAGAATTAGAACAGACAGGAGCTATTTTCCAGACAACGATCGATTCCGAAGTTATCGCATATCATATCGCAAGAGAACGCGTGAATACATCATCAATTGAGAAGGCAGTAGCCAGAGCGATGCAGAAGATCAAAGGTGCGTATTCCCTGATCGTTATGTCACCAAGGAAACTGATCGGGGCAAGAGATCCATATGGATTTAAGCCATTATGTATCGGTAAGAGAGATAACGCTTATGTATTAGCATCTGAAAGCTGTGCATTAGATACGATCGGAGCAGAATTTATCCGTGACGTGAATCCAGGAGAGGTCGTAACGATCACAAAGGATGGAATTCAGTCAGATTGTGATTTATGCCTTCCAAAGGAAAAAACAGCAAGATGTATCTTTGAATACATTTATTTTGCAAGACCAGACAGTGAGATTGACGGAGTTGGGGTATACCACTCAAGAATTCAGGCAGGAAGATACCTTGCACAGGATTCACCGGTAGAAGCAGACATAGTTGTCGGAGTACCAGAATCAGGGAATGCAGCAGCCCTTGGATATTCCTTAGAGTCAGGAATCCCATATGGAACCGCATTTGTCAAGAACGGTTATGTTGGAAGAACTTTCATCAAACCAGGACAGAGCAGCCGTGAATCAAGCGTGCAGATCAAGTTAAATGTTTTAAAAGAAGCAGTCAAAGGAAAGAGAGTCATCATGATCGATGATTCCATCGTACGAGGAACAACAAGTGACCGCATTGTGAAGATGTTACGCGATGCAGGAGCGACAGAAGTTCATGTAAGGATCAGTTCCCCACCATTCCTATGGCCATGCTACTTTGGAACTGATATTCCAGAGAGAGAACAGCTGATCGCATATAACAGATCGATCAACGAGATCTGTGAAGTGATCGGAGCAGATAGTTTAGGATACTTAGGAGAAGAGAGACTTTCCCAGATGGTACAGGGATTACCAATCTGTAAAGGATGTTTCACAGGAGAGTATCCAATGAAACCGCCAACAAGAGATATTCGTGGAAATTTTGAAAGATAAGGATAAGGAGATTTTTATGAACGACCGTTACCAGAGCCCATTATCAGAACGTTATGCAAGCAAAGAGATGCAGTACATCTTTTCCCCAGACAAGAAGTTTAAGACATGGAGAAAGTTATGGATCGCACTTGCTGAGACAGAGAAAGAATTAGGACTTGATATCACACAGGAACAGATCGACGAATTAAAAGCACATGCAGAAGACATCAACTACGATGTAGCAAAAGAACGTGAAAAATTAGTCCGTCATGATGTTATGTCTCATGTATATGCATACGGAGTACAGTGTCCAAAGGCAAAAGGAATTATCCATTTAGGAGCAACATCCTGCTATGTTGGTGATAACACAGATATCATCATCATGACAGAAGCATTAAAGCTTGTCAGAGTCAAATTATTAAATGTGATCAACGAATTATCCAAATTCGCAATGAAATACAAAGATCTTCCAACACTTGGATTTACACATTTCCAGCCAGCACAGCCTACAACAGTAGGTAAGAGAGCAAGCCTTTGGCTGATGGATCTTGTATATGATCTAGAAGATCTTGATCACGTGATCGCTAACATGAGATTATTAGGATCAAAAGGAACAACAGGAACACAGGCAAGTTTCTTAGAGTTATTCGAAGGAGACCACGAAACGATCAAGAAGATCGATGGAATGATCGCCAAGAAGATGGGATTTGACAAATGCCAGCCAGTATCTGGACAGACATACTCTAGAAAAGTTGATTCCCGCGTGATCAACGTATTAAGCCAGATCGCACAGTCTGCTCATAAGTTCTCAAATGACATCAGACTTCTTCAGCACTTAAAAGAAGTAGAAGAACCATTTGAGAAGAACCAGATTGGATCATCTGCAATGGCATATAAGAGAAACCCAATGAGAAGTGAAAGAATCGCTTCCTTAGCAAACTACGTAATGTCAGATGCCATGAACCCAGCATTAGTAGCATCTACACAGTGGTTTGAAAGAACATTAGATGACTCAGCCAACAAACGTTTATCTGTACCAGAAGGATTCTTAGCAATCGATGGTATCTTAGACCTTTACTTAAACGTTGTAGACGGATTAGTTGTATATCCTAAGGTTATCGAAAGCCGCTTAAGAAGCGAACTTCCATTCATGGCAACAGAGAATATCATGATGGATGCAGTAAAAGCTGGTGGAGACAGACAGGAACTTCACGAGAAGATCCGTGTACATTCTATGGCAGCAGGAAAAGTTGTCAAAGAAGAAGGAAAAGCAAACGATCTGTTAGAAAGAATCGCAGCAGACCCAGCATTTGGTATGAACATGGAGCAGTTACAGGCAATCATGAAACCAGAGAACTTCGTAGGACGTGCACCACAGCAGACAGAAGAATTTGTGAATGAAGTGATCAATCCAATTCTTGAAGAGAATAAAGAAGTACTTGGATTAACAGCTGAGATCAACGTATAAAAAGATAGAATCTTGATGAAAAGATAGAATTTTAACATAAAAAGAGATGGAAAGATCAAAACAACATAGATTTTCCATCTCTTTTTGCTGTATTTTAAGAAAAAATTACCAAAAAGCAGGAAATGGGCAGGAGTAGATATAGGAAATTAAGAAAAGGAATGGTATAATAGATTTAAAATGAATATGTGAGAGCATATATAAGGGGAAAGTAAATGAAGAAATTAAAAACAATCGTCCAAAGAAAAAATGGAATATGATACTTGGGATTTCAGACATCATAATGATGATCATAGCATCATATCTTGCATTATTAACGCGATTTGAATTTTATCCATCACAGATCGCACCGATTTTTTTGAAAAATGCTGCAAAATACATGCCGTTGAATCTCTTTTGCAGTATTGTGATCTTTATGGCATATCGATTGTATTCAACGCAATGGAAGTATGCAGGGATCTCCGATTTTATTAACGTCATCAAAGCAGTTGTGATCGCAGCAGCTTTTCAGTTGATCGGAATATCTATGTTACAATGGGAGATACCAAGAAGTTACTATTTCTTGTATTTGGTATATCTGCTGTTAGGAATGTTTTTTATCCGATTACTTGTCCGGTTGATCCAGGGAAGTGAACCACTCAAAGTGAAAGACATTGGTAAGAAGAAAGTTCCAGTGATGTTGATCGGAGCAGGAGAAGCAGGAAGTATCATTTTAAATGAGATCAAAAAGAGTACATATGTGACTAAGACGATCCGTTGCATCATAGATGATGATCCAGCGAAGAAAGGAACATATTTATCTGGGATACCAGTGGTTGGCAATCGGAATACGATCCTGCGCAATGCAGTTAAATTTGATGTTGAAGAGATCATTCTGGCAATCCCAACAATAGAACCCAAAGACCGCAAGGACATCCTTGAGATCTGCAAGCAGACAGGATGCCGTCTAAGTATTCTTCCGGGCTTATATCAGCTGATCAACAGTGAAGTTACAGTATCTGCTCTAAGAGAAGTAGAGATTGAGGATCTGCTTGGAAGAGAGCCAGTGAAAGCCAATCTTCCATCGATCATGAGCTATGTCAAAGACAGAGTCGTATTTGTCACAGGGGGAGGCGGATCGATCGGAAGTGAGATCTGCAGACAGATCGCAAGATACCAGCCGAAGAAGTTAGTGATCATTGATAATTATGAGAACAACGCCTACGAGATCCAGATGGAATTAAAGAGAACACATCCTGAACTAGATCTGAAAGTATTGATCGTATCCGTCCAGAACCATCTGCGAATACACAATATTTTCGAAGATTATAAACCTGATATCGTATTTCATGCAGCAGCACATAAGCATGTGCCATTGATGGAAGACAGTCCGCATGATGCGATCAAGAACAATGTATTTGGTACATTTAACATAGCCAAAGAAGCAGGAATGAGCGGCGTAAAGAGAATGGTACTGATCTCCACGGATAAGGCAGTAAGACCGACAAATATCATGGGTGCTTCCAAGCGGATCTGTGAGATGGTCATTCAATACATGAATAGTTTATACGATACAGAATACGTTGCTGTAAGATTTGGAAATGTTCTTGGAAGTAACGGAAGTGTCGTTCCATTATTCAAGAAGCAGATTGCCAGTGGCGGTCCGGTAACGGTTACACATCCAGATATCATCCGCTACTTTATGACGATCCCAGAAGCCGTCAGTCTGGTGTTGGAAGCAGGAGCTTATGCAGAAGGCGGGGAGATATTTATCCTTGATATGGGAGAACCAGTTAAGATCTTAGATCTTGCGAAGAATATGATCCGTTTATCAGGACTTACACCAGGAGAAGATATAGAGATTCAGTTTACCGGCTTAAGACCAGGGGAGAAGCTGTATGAAGAACTCCTAATCGATGAGGAGAATAAAAAAGAGACAAAGAATAAACGAATCTTCATTGGAAGTCCAAGGATGATGGAGACAGAACAATTTAGTGAACTGATCGCTGAATTAGATCATGCGGCATTTTCCGAAGATCCGAATATTCGTGAAGTTGTAAAAAAATTAGTTCCAGAGTATACATATAAACAGACAAATCAACAGACAAAATGACAGGGGGATGAGACAGCATGAAAGAACGTATATATATGGCATCACCAACGATGCATGGGGAAGAACAGAAGTTTGTGCAGGAAGCATTTGACACCAACTGGATCGCACCACTTGGGCCAAATGTCAATGGCTTTGAACGTGAGATGGAAGCGTATACAGGAATCGCACACTGCAGTGCACTAAGCGCAGGAACCGCAGCACTGCATCTGGCGGTGAAATTATTAGAAGTCGGGGAAGGAGATACCGTGATATGTCCTTCGCTGACTTTTGCTGCAACAGTGAATCCAGTCGCCTACGAAAAAGGCAAGATTGTATTCGTGGATTCTGAACCAGAGACATGGAATATGTCACCACAGGCATTGAAAAGAGCATTGGAAGAACATAAAGAGGCAAAAGCAGTGATCGTTGCACACCTTTATGGAACACCAGCCAAGGTAGATGAGATCAAAGCGATCTGTGAAGAATATAAAGTTCCACTGATCGAAGATGCTGCAGAAAGTCTGGGAGCAACATATAAAGGAGTTCAGACAGGAAAATTCGGAGTCATGGCAGGATTTTCATTCAATGGAAATAAGATCATCACGACATCAGGCGGTGGAATGATCGCATCAGAGAATGAAGAATACATCAAGCATGCAACATTCCTGGCAACACAGGCAAAAGAACCGGTCCGACATTATGAACACAAGGAAATCGGATATAACTACCGAATGTCTAATATCACAGCGGGAGTTGGAAGAGGACAGCTTCTGCATCTGGATGAACACATTGCGAAGAAAAAAGCAATCTATGAGACATACAAAGATGCTTTCAAGGATTATAAACAAGTGCATATGAATCCATATGAAACATGCAGTGAACCAAACTTCTGGTTATCATGTATGACGATCGATGAAGACAGTAAGACAAAACCATTAGATATCATAGAAGCTCTGGAACAAGAGAATATCGAGAGCCGTCCGATCTGGAAACCATTACATCAACAACCAGTATTTAAAGGGTGTGAATTCTATTCTCATTACGAAGATGATAAGAAACCAGTATCAGAAGATATCTTTGACCGCGGATTATGTCTTCCAAGTGATATTAAGAATACAAAAGAAGATATGGATCGGATCATAGGAATCATAAGATCCATACTGGACCGATAAGAACAAAATGTAAACGGAGTATATATAAAGATGTATCACAAATATATCAAACGATTTTTTGACATCATATTGTCACTGTGCTGTATCATTGTATCAAGCCCGATCCTGCTTGTCACAGCATTGTTAGTAAGGATCAAATTAGGGAGCCCCGTGATCTTCAAACAAGAAAGACCGGGATATCATAACGAAATATTTACACTCTACAAGTTCAGAAGTATGACAGATGCCGTCGATGAGAATGGTGATCTGTTACCAGACAAAGAACGTCTTCCAAGATTTGGTCAGATGTTAAGATCCACGAGTCTTGATGAATTACCTGAATTCTTCAACATCTTATTTGGACATATGAGTTTTGTCGGGCCAAGACCATTATTGAAACAATACATAGATTTCTACAGTGCAAGACAGAAACGACGTGCAGATGTAAGACCAGGACTGACTGGACTTGCACAGGTGAATGGGAGAAATGCCATCAGCTGGGAAGAAAAGTTTGAATTCGACCTTGAATATGTGGATAACATTTCATTTCTTACCGACATCAAGATTATATTAAAGACTGTGACCAAAGTCTTAAAAAGAGCAGGAATCAGTGCACAGGAATCTGTGACAATGTATGCCTTTCAGGGAACAAAGAAAGACCAGTTTTCCAAATACAAGAAAGCAGGACACTTAAAGATCTTATTTTCAAGCGTGGCAGATCAGGTCGAATTTATCGATACCTTCCGCTATGCTGCCGGCAGATTAGGGGTGAAAGTAACATTTGTCGGCTGCGATCATTCACTGGAAGCGCCAGCATTATATCGCTGCCATAAGCACTATCAGGTTCCACAGCCAGGGGAAGAAGGTTATGTCACAGAACTCTTACATATCTGTAAACAGGAGAAGATCGCTCTGCTCATTCCAAGAACAGAAGAAGACGTTTTTATCCTGTCACAAAGAGCCAGCGAATTTGAAGCTGTTGGAACAGAAGTTCTCATTGCAAATGAAGAATTAGCTCTGCTGTGCAGCAACAAACGCTGGACAGCTCGTTTCTTTGAAGAATGTGGTCTTAACGCACCACAGGTCGTAAGCAGTGCCAATGACTATACACAAGGATTCCCAGCAATGTTTGCAGTATTGGATGAGATGGATAATCTGGAGAAAAGCATCATGATCCATGATGAACAAGAATTAAGTTTTCATGCATCAAAATACGCGAATTACACGATACGTCCATTTTTAAATGGGAAGATGTATGAGATCGACGTATTCTGCAATCTAGACGGAAGCCCGGTTTACATCACACCAAGGGCAAAGGAAGAAGTCGAGGGAAAAGAAAGTGCAAGATACAGAGTTGTAAGAGATCACAAGATCGTAGAAGAAGCAAAGAAAGTGATAAAAAAATTAAGGCCATCCGGATGGATGACGATCTTTATGCTTCGTGAAGAATATACAGACAAAGATTATTTTATCCGAATGGAACCATGGTATCATCAGGCAAACACCGTATCAATCAAGGCAGGAGCCGACGCACCATATGCAGCACTCTCCATGATGTTAGGTGAACCAATGGAATACAAAGAGGATGCAGCCGATGACAATGTTATTTTCACAAGATTTGAAAAAAGTGTATGTTTAAATACAAGAGAAGAACCGATTGTAGAGATTCATGATTTTAAAGATCTGTATCATTTAGACGAGGAAATTGGTTCAGTGATCTTTGATCTGGATGACACATTATACTCAGAGAAAGATTATGTACGAAGCAGTTTCCGAGTGGTAGAACGAATGCTTCCAGAAGTGAACAATATCTTTAATAAGTTATGCGCAGCACTGGAAAAAGGGCAGCCGCCACTGGAAACGGTATTAAAAGATGCAGGAATGTATTCGGATGAATTATTATTAAAATGCAGAGAAGCCATCAGGGACCATAAACCAGAGATTTCATTGTATGAAGGAGTCAAAGAATTATTCTTTGAACTACACACGCAAAAGCGAAGTATCGGGATCTTGATCGATGGAACACCAAAAGTACAGCGAGCCAAGATAGAAGCCCTGGGGTTAGATAAAATGGCAGACGAGATACTGATCACAGACGAACTTGCAGGACATGGAAATGTCATGGAATTCAGGAAACCAAATGATCTTCCATTTCTGATCATGAGAAAACGATTAGAAATACCATGCAGGAACATGGCATTTGTCGGAGATGATATCGAGAAAGATTTTATTGCACCGAAAGCATTAGGAATGGAATGCTATTGGAAGAAGAATGAGGATGGGTTATATGAGTAAAGAACCAAAGATAAAACCAATCGTGATCGTTGGAGCCGGTGGTATGGGAAGAGATACTCAGTGGCTGATCGAACGGATCAACGAAGAAGAACCAACATATGAGATTCTTGGATACATAGACGATGGAATCCAGCAAGGCAGCATCATAGATGGCTATCCGATTCTTGGAGGAATGAAATACCTCGAAGAATACGACAAAGAACAAAAACTTGCCGTCGCCTTCGCTATAGGCAATGCAAAAGTCCGTGAAAAACTCGTTTTAAAATGTCTGCCAAATCCAAACTTATGGTATCCTAATCTGATCGATCCATCCGTGATCACATCACAAAGAGTGCATCTAGGACAAGGAAATATCATTTGTACATCCGTTATTATGACGACGAATATAGAGATCGGTAATTTTAACCTGATCTGCAACCGAAGTATTATCGGACATGATGATGAGATCGGAGATTATAATACCCTGTATCCGGGAGTTTTACTGTCAGGAGATGTCCATTTAAAGACTGAGACAGAGATCGGCACAGGAAGCCAGATCATACAAGGACTGCATATCACAGACGAAGTGATCATGGGAGCAGGAAGTACAGTGATCGAAGATATCAATGAAGCAGGAACTTATGTTGGAGTACCAGTGAGAAGAGTAAACGATGAAGAATAAGAAGATATTAATTTTAGCAAACCTAGACGTAGGATTATACAAATTCAGAAAAGCCCTGATCAAAGAACTTATAGATCAAGGAAATGAGGTCTATATATCCCTGCCAAAAGGAATGTTAGTACAGAATTTAAAAGAAATGGGATGTCATTTTATCGAAACACCGGTAGATCGAAGAGGGATCAATCCAGCAACAGATTTTAAACTGATGATGAGATACTTTAACATCTTAGGCAAGATAAAGCCAGACCTTGTGATCACCTACACGATCAAACCAAACATCTACGGAGGGATCGCAGCAAGATTCAAAAGAATTCCATATGCAGTCAATATCACAGGATTAGGAACTGCATTTCAGAATGAAAATATGATCAAGAAACTCGTCGTATTTTTATATAAACTATCCTGCAAAAAGGCAAAAACGATCTTCTTTGAAAATGAAGGAAATAAGCAGGTGTTTATAGAAAATAATATTATCAAAGAATCCAGAACATGCACCCTTCCAGGAGCAGGGATTGACCTTGATGAATACAAGATGACACCATACCCAGAAGAGTCAAGAAACATCAGGTTCTTGTTTATCGGACGAGTGATGAAAGAAAAAGGAGTAGAAGAACTGTTCAAAGTAGCAAAGAACATTAAGAAGATCTACCCAGAAGTATCGTTTGATATCGTAGGACCAATGGAAGATGATTATAAGGAACGAATCCAGTCATTGGTCAGAAATGGTATCATTTATTATTATGGCTATCAGGAAGATGTCAAACCATTCATTAAGAAATGTGACTGCTTTGTATTACCGTCGTATCATGAAGGCATGGCAAATACACTGCTAGAATGTGGAGCGATGGGAAGACCACTGATCACTAGCAGGATTCATGGGTGTATGGAAGCTGTAAGAGATGGCGAGAATGGGTATCTGGTCGATGTGAAGGATGTTAAAGGATTGGAAGAGAAGATGATGGAATTTATTGAACTATCGTATGTCCAGAAGAAACAGATGGGAGAGAAGTCACGGGAAGTGATGGAGAAGAGGTTTGATAAGGAGAAGGTTGTTGAGATGACTTTGGAAGGATTATTTAGATAGTAACTAATAAGTTATAAAAATAGTTAGGGAGTTGAATTAATAAAATGGGAGAACCAATCAGAGTATTACAAGTTGTCACTCACATGAACCGTGGTGGACTTGAAACAATGCTCATGAATTATTATCGAAATATAGATAGGAATAAAGTTCAGTTTGATTTTCTGACACACAGACCAGAAAATGAAAAGAAGGATTATGATGATGAAATCAGAAGTTTAGGCGGAAAGATTTATCATATGCCAGTATTGAATCCTTTTAGTCCAAGTTATATGAGAAGTCTGGACCGATTCTTTAAGGAACATAAAGAATATAAGATTGTACATTCTCACTTAGATTGTTTGAGTGCATATCCATTAAAAGCAGCGAAGAAAAATGGGGTGCCAGTAAGAATTGCACACGCACATACGACACTAGTGGATACAAATTTAAAAAAATACATAAAATTGTTTTCAAAAAAAAAGATTTCGAAATATGCAACAAATTTATTTGCATGTGGACAACGAGCAGGGAAATGGATGTTTGAAGGACAACCATTTCAAATTATGAATAATGCAATAAATACCAAAAAATATTTATTCTGTTTAGAAACTAGAGAAAAAATCAGAAAAGAATTTCATATTTCAGAAGATGAATACGTAATAGGACATGTTGGAAATTTTACTTTACCTAAAAATCACACATTTATAATTAATTTATTTTATGAGATTTGTAAAAAGAATAAAAAAGTAAAGTTGATTTTAGTTGGAGGAGGAAATGACAGCAGTCAGTATAAAGAAAAAGCAGAAAAACTAAAAATAGCTGATAAAATTATATTTACAGGGGTAAGAAATGATGTGCCTGATTTAATGCAAGCATTTGATGTGTTTTTATTTCCATCAATTTATGAGGGACTTCCAGTAACTTTGGTGGAAGCACAGGCAGCAGGATTACATTGTATTGTATCAGATCAAGTAACAAGAGAAGTAGCAATTACAAAATTGATAGAATTTATATCTTTAGATGAAAATATAAATACATGGATTGACTGTATTTTAAAATGCAAAAATAGTACTCGTGAGAATATGTTACAGGAAATTCAAAGAGAAAAATATGACATTGTAGAGAATGCAAGATGGTTAGAGGAGTTTTATATTAATGGAAAATGATATTATTTTGACAATATTTACACCCGCATATAACAGAGCACATACATTACACCGATGTTATGAAAGTTTGTGCCGGCAGAAATGTAAACAATTTAAATGGCTGATCATAGATGATGGATCAAGTGATAATACAAAAGAATTGGTTGAAAGCTGGCTAAAGGAAGACAGTGGTTTTGAGATTATCTATCATTACAAAGAAAATGGCGGAATGCATACTGCACATAATGCTGCATATCAATTGATTGATACAGAATTAAATGTGTGTATTGATTCCGATGATTATCTTGCTGATGATGCAGCAGAGAAGATTATTACATTCTGGAAAAAATATGGAAGTAACAAATACGCGGGAATCATAGGATTAGATGCAGATTTTAATGGGAAAATCATTGGAAAAAGATTTCCCAAAGATTTAAAAAGTACAACCTTATCTGGTTATTATCAAGCAGCTGGATTTGGAGATAAAAAATTAGTATATCGAACGGATGTCATTACAAAATATCCAGAATATCCAGTGTTTGAAGGAGAGAAATATGTAGGACTCAATTATAAATATCTTCTTTGTGATCAGGAATATGAACTGCTTGTTATGGATGAAATATTATGTAATGTGGAATACCAAGCAGATGGATCAAGTGCTAATATGTTCCGACAGTATTTAAACAATCCGAAGGGATTTGCGTTTTTACGAACTGTTTATATGAAATATGATAAGACATTCAAAAGAAAGTTTATGAATTGTATCCATTATGTATCAAGTAGCATAATTAGTAAAAATAAAAAATTTTTAAAAGAAAGTCCAGAAAAAGGATTAACAATTTTAGCAATTCCATTTGGAATTGCATTAACATTTTATATAAAGCAACAGGTTAAAAAGATGAATTAATAGTAAAAGAGGTTATAGGATATGACAGTCTGGTGGATAACATTATTTAGTACGTATTTCTTGTGCTTGTTCGCAAGAATGAATGGGAAATATAGGTATGTGAAGGGTGAGAGAGTATTTCGTGCAAATGCTTTATTTGCGGGGATGGCTTGTGCTGTTTTGATATTTGTGTCTGGGTTTCGGCAGGGTATTGGAGATACAGGGACATACCGCCAGATTTTTGATAAACTACCAAGTAGTTTCATTGGATTTTTGAAACATCCGACAATTAAAGATGATAGAGGATTTTATGCAGTTGCTACGTTTATAAAACAGTTTATATCAAAAGATTCACAGATTATTTTATTGTGTATGGCAATCATAACAATTGGTTTAATTTTTATTACTTATTATAAAAATACAGATATGATAGAGATGGCAGTATTTTTATTTATTACATCAGGATGTTACCTAGTAACAATGAATGGAGTTCGACAATATTTGGCTTCTGCAATTTTATTTTTTTGCTTTCCAATGATTCATAAAAAACAGTGGAAATTTTATATTCCAATTGTTCTATTGTGTTCAACAATTCATCAATCTGCATTGATCTTTTTGATATTATATTTTGTTGTAGATAAGCCAGCATGGGGAAATATGACAAAATGGATATTATTTGCAGGAATTTTCCTTTTCGTATCATATCCAATCACAGGTCCAATGCTTGCTAATATTTTAGGAGAAACACAATACGGAAATTATAAAGAAGCATTAATGTCAACAGGTGCTGGAGCAAATATGATTCGTGTATTGGTTATGGCAGTACCTGTGGTTTTGTCTTATTTAGGAAAAGATTTTTTAAGGGGAAAAGAAAAATACTATAATATTATGGTTAATTTTTCTGTTATAAATTTAATAGCTATTTTACTGGCTACAAAATTTTGGATTTATGCACGTTTTAATATGTACTTTTCGGTTTATATGGTAGTATTGTTAATATGGTGTATTAAATATTTGTTTGATGAAAGAAATGAAAAGTTAGTATATCTTCTATGCATGGGTTGCTATGTAATTTATTATTATTATGAGATGCATATAAGTTTAGGATATGGAGTAGATTATCATCACTTTATACAATCGATAGGAATAGGGTTGTAAAATAGGAAATGAAAGACGAGGGGGCATAAAATGTCAATACCAAAGATAGTGCATTATTGTTGGTTTGGAGGAAAAGAAAAACCAGACAATGTTCAAAGATGTATAAATAGTTGGAAAAAGTATTTACCCAATTATCAGTTTATGGAATGGAATGAAGAAAATTTTGATATAAGTAATCTACAATATACAAAGGAAGCATATTGTGCAAGAAAATATGCATTTGTTAGTGATGTTGCAAGAATTGAAGCATTGTATCGGTATGGAGGAATTTACATGGATACAGATGTGGAAGTATTAAAATCATTTGATTCATTATTGGATGCAAAATGCCTTTTAGGGATGGAAGAGAAAGAATATGTAGCTACAAGTTTTATGGCTTTCGAAAAAGGACATCCATTAGTAAAAGAATTTATTAATTTGTACAAAAATATTTCTTTTTATGATCACAATGGAGAAATTATTACAGGTACAAATGTAGAAAAGTTAACAAAAATGTTATTAAAGAAGGGATTTGTTCAGCAAAATTATTATCAGGAATTAGAAAATGGCATTAGAATATATCCGAAAGAGTACTTTTCACCGTATGATTATATAAATTGTTGTTATGAAATTACTGAAAATAGTTATTGTGTACATCATTTTGCTGTATCATGGATGCCAAAAAGTGAACAGTTAAAAAAAGTAATAAAAAAGAGATTAGTAAAAGTTTTGGGTAAAAACAAAATGAATATGCTTCGAGATAAGATAAAAAAATAAGATATCTTGTAGAAAAGGGGATGCTATGAAACCATATGGATTAGTCATATATAATATGCTGAGAATGACAATAAAAAAAATATTTCAGTGTAAAAATATAGAATATTCAACTATAGAGATGCTAAGTAGAAAAATGAAGATAAAACTAAAAAGAGGTAGTAAGCTTCATTTAGGAACTAATTTGGTAAGTGATGGATATGGAGATATTATTATTGATGAGCATGGAGAAGTATATATAGGAGATAAAGTTTATTTTAATGATGCATTTATGATTAGTTGTAAAGAAAAAGTTACCATAGGTGAGGAAACTCGATTTGGTCCTAACGTTAAAATATTTGATAATGATCATAAATTTGATGGAAAAAATGGAGTCAGTGCAGAACATAAAGCAAAAGAAATAAAGATAGGGAAATCTTGTTGGATAGCATCAAATGTTGTCATTTTAAAGGGGACAGAAATAGGAGATAACTGTGTGATTGGTGCTGGGTGTGTGGTACAAGGTAAAATTCCAAAAGCTTCAATAGTAACACAAGATAGGAACCTAATTATACGACCAATGTAGGGAGATAGATGATGAAAAAGAAGATTTTATTTATTATGCCGTCAATGTTTATTGGTGGAGCAGAAAGAAGTCTTTTGGGATTGTTAGAAGCATTAGATTATTCAAAAGTTGATGTGTCATTATTTTTATATCGACATGAAGGAGAATTTTTAAAATATATTCCAAAAGAAGTACATATTTTACCAGAAATAGATGAGTATAAAACATTTGATGTGTCGATAAAATCATTATTATTCAGTGACAAATATATTTTTGGAATAAAAAGAATTTTTTCTAAAATAGCAATAAAGTGGAATTGCTTTAGAAAGAAAACTCAAGCGGGTGTATGGATGTCT
Organism: Anaerostipes hadrus; assembly: GCA_036312945.1. Lineage (GTDB taxonomy): Bacteria > Bacillota > Clostridia > Lachnospirales > Lachnospiraceae > Anaerostipes > Anaerostipes hadrus_C. The sequence continues at coordinate 30,128 of JAXJNA010000037.1, read as the reverse complement.
ATGCAATATACAACAAGATATTTACAGGGATTGTTACCACAAATACCAGGAGAATATGATCTTGGAATTATGTATTTGGGGGTAGCAGATACATTGGTAAATAAGGTAAATGCAAAGGTAAAAATGACATGGAATCATACGGATTACGATACACTTTTTCCAGATAAAAAAATGGATTTAGAGATTTATAAAAAATTAAATTATTTAGTAAGTGTATCTGAAGCATGTAATAAAAAAGTGAAAAGTTTTTATCCGGAAATAGCAGAAAAAGCAATTGTTATAGAAAATTGTTTAGCAGAAAAATTAATAAAAGAACAAGCAAAAGAAACAGTGAACGACTTTGAGGACAATGATTCATTTATTAAATTATTATCAATAGGAAGATATTGTGAAGCTAAAAATTTTGATAATATTCCAGAAATTTGTAAGAATATTTTAGAAACAGGAATAAATATAAGATGGTATATTATTGGATATGGAGGGGATGAACCGCTTATAAAACAAAAAATTAAGGAATACGATATGGAAGAATATGTAATACTTTTAGGGAAAAAAGATAATCCATATCCTTATATAGCAAATTGTGATATTTATATACAACCTTCAAGATATGAAGGAAAATGCGTATCTGTAAGAGAAGCACAGATGTTAAATAAACCTGTGATTATTACAAAATATGAAACATCCAGTAGTCAGCTCAATGATGGTGTTGATGGAATTATTGTTCCAATGGAAAATGTTGCGTGTGCAGAGCAGATTGCAAGAGTAATAAGAGATAAAGAATTACAGAAAAGACTAATTGAGGAATGTGAGGAAAGAGATTACAGCAATAGAGAAGAGGTTGAGAAAATTTATAGGATATTAATTGATAGGGAGTGAGAAAGTGGTAAAACTTAGCATTATAGTACCAGTTTATAAAACAGAACAATATCTTACTAGATGTGTAGAGAGCATATTAGGACAAACATTTTCTGATATTGAATTAATTTTAATAGATGATGGATCACCAGATCGGTGTGGGGAGATATGTGACACATTTGCAAAAAAAGATTCCAGAGTTAAAGTTATTCATAAGAATAATGCAGGAGTTGCAGCAGCAAGGAATGATGGACTTAGGATTGCAAACGGGAAATATGTAACAGTAGTAGATAGTGATGATTATTTGGATCAAAATATGTACCAAAATATTTTAGAAATTGCACAGAAATATGATAGTGATGTAGTTATGTGTGATTGTATAAAAGAGTACGGTGACCATACAGAAATTTATACACACAATATCAGAGAGGGATATTATAATAGAGAGCAGATTGAAAAAGAATATTTTCCTAATTTATTAATTATGCCTAATGTAGAATATCCACCTACAATTTCTAATTGGGTATGTGTGTTTAAAAATAATAAAAAACCATTGCATTATGTAGAAGGAGTCAGATATTCTGAAGATTTGTTATTTGGAGCAGAAATGATGTATCATGCAGATTCTTTTTATTATATGAAAGGACAAGCACTATATCATTATAATTGTACTAATATGGGATCAGCAACTCAGGTTTTTAAGAAAGATAAATGGAACGATTATAAAAAATTATATAGAAATATAGAGAACAAATTTAATGGTTGTAAAGAATTTGATTTTTCTGATCAGATTCAGAAGGTATTATTGTTTTTTGTATATAATGCAGTTGGAGATTTGATGTCTGCAAATAGTTTAGAAAAGAAAGATAAAATTTATTATATTAAGAATATATTAAATGATGAGATTGTAAGAAGAATGTTTAAGAATATGAAAGTTAGAAAATTGTTGATTCCTAATAAACAAAAAATAGTAACATTATGTTATAAGTATAATATAGGAATAAGCATATTGTGTGAATGGTTTAAATAAGAAAATGAAGAAAAAAATATTATTTATAAATGGACATTTAAATACTGGTGGAGTGGAAAAATCATTAGCAGATATTTTAAGAAAAATAGACTTAAATAAATTTGATGTAAAGCTACTTCTATTAGAGGATTATGGAGATTATATAAATCAAATTCCAAAGAATGTAAAAATTGAATTGTTTGATTTGCATAATACATATGGAAGTTTATTAAAAAGTTTAACAAATTGTTTAAAACAAAGAGACAAAAAATGTTTTTGGACAAGAATTGTATTCTTTCTAACAAGATGGTTTGGAAGAGACAAATTAAGATGGCTAGGAAAAACTATTTTTAAAAATGAAGAATATGATTGTGTGATTGGATTTAGACCAGGGATTGCAACTGAATTGGCGGCATATGCAGTAACAGCAAAGCGAAAGATTACATGGTGGCATCATGGAGAAATGAATTTGAATATTCAACAAAAAAAAGATTATGAAAATGCATGCAAAAAAATGGATTATGTAGTTTCAGTTTCAGAAGGTTGTGCAAATTTTTTAAAGAAAGAGATATTGGGAATAGATAAAAAATTATATATTATTCCCAATATGTTAGATATAGAAAATATTATTAAGAAATCAGAAGAATATAAGCCATTTGAAAAAAATAAAGAGATTATAGATTTCGTAACAGTAGGAAGATTATCTCCAGAAAAACATGTAGAAAATGCAATAAAGGTTGCATGGAAATTAGAGGAAAATACAAAAGAAAAATTTAGGTGGTTTATTGTTGGAGATGGAAGTGAAAGAAATAAATTGCAAAATATGATAGATGGTTATGGGTTAGAACGCCAAGTTTTACTTGTTGGTAGTAAAGAAAATCCATATCCATATATGAAAAATGCAGATTTTTTGGTGCACACATCATATGTGGAATCGCAATGTTTAGCAGTTTTAGAAGCAATGGCATTAGGAATACCATGTATTGTAACAAAATCAATAGGAATAAATGAGTTTGCAATGGATGGATATAATTGTTTTTTGGTTGAGCAGAATGAGGTAGCTTTAGAAAATATAATATCAAAGACTATACAACAAAAATTAGATGTAGTAAAAATTTCAAAAAATGGAATAAACACAGCGAAAAACTTTTCTGAGGATAAAATTATATCGAGAATTGAAACAATATTTGAAAATATTGAATAAAAATATATTTATTGTAAAAGAAAATAATAGGGGGAATATAAAATATGAAGATTCTGTTATACGGAAATGGAAGTAGTGGAAATCATGGTTGTGAGGCTATTGTTAGAGGAACAGTTAAGACTTTAAATGATATTAATAACACATTTATTGTTGCATCTGAAAATAAAAAGGATGATGAAAAATATGGTTTAGAAAGTGTAGTAAATCTTGTGAATTCTAAAGCGCCAATTAAAAAAGATTGGAAATTTTTCAAAGCTTATTTAAAATTGAAATTTATGAAAAGTTATGTAGACATGGATACATTACCATATTTAACGCAGATGGATGAAAATATACCTTTAGTAGATGTAGCATTGTCTATTGGTGGGGATAATTATTGCTATGGAGCAACAGAATTTTATGCTAAATTAAATGAATATTATCATAAAAAAGGAATGAAGACTATTTTATGGGGATGTTCGATAGAGCCAGATGTTGTTTCTAAAAAAGAGGTCATGAAAGATTTAAGGACATATAATTATATTGTTGCTAGAGAAAGTATTACATATGAGGCAATTAGAAAGGTAACAAGTCATGTAACATTATTGCCAGATCCAGCTTTTTTGATGGGGAAAAAAGTTTGTAAAACAAATGAACTGTTTGAAAAGCGGGATATAGTTGGCATTAATATAAGTCCAATGATTATTTCAAATGAGAAAAAACAAAATATGGCATATCTAAATTATCAAAAATTGATAGAGTATATTTTAAAAGAAACTAATTATGGAATAGCATTAATTCCACATGTGGTATGGAAAGATAATGATGATAGAGAAGTATTAAAAAAATTGTATATGGAATTTTGTGAATTATATAAAGATAGAATCATATTAGTAGAAGATCATGGAGCAGAGGAATTAAAATATATAATATCAAAATGCAGATTTTTTGTAGGGGCAAGGACACATGCTACAATAGCAGCATATTCAAGTCAAGTTCCTACGTTAGTAGTTGGATATTCTGTAAAAGCAAGAGGAATAGCAAAGGATATTTTTCATCAAGAAGAAAAATACGTGATACCAGTACAAAAATTATCAAAAGAAAATGATTTGAGTAATGGGTTTAAGTGGATTATTAGTAATGAAAATAAAATAAAAAAATATTTAAATCAATATATGGAAGAAACAAAAGAAAAATTTGATCATATTAAGGATAAGATCAACAGAGCTCTAAATGATGAAGAGGAAAATTAAATGAAAGATATACTAAAGGATATGAGTTATTGTACTGGATGTAGTGCATGTTATAATGCTTGCGATATAAAAGCAATTCAAATGAAAAGTAATGAAGAAGGTTTTGTTTATCCAAAGATTGACAGAAATAGATGTATACATTGTGGAAAATGCAGAAAAAGTTGTCCTGTGATTAATGAGCCACAAAAGAATAAAATGAAAAAATCGTATGCGGCATATTCTTTAGATGAAAGTGAACATAAGACAAGTAGCTCTGGAGCTGTTTTTGCAGAGTTAGCTAAAAAGGTTATCGATCAAAAAGGCTATGTATGGGGAGCTGCATTTAATGAGCAGTTGGATGTTATACATATTTGTGTTAATGATAAAAATGAATTGAAGAAGCTAAAGGGAACAAAATACATACAAAGTTATATAGGAAATTCATATTTGAAAATAAAAGGACAATTAAAGGAAGGAAAAAAAGTTTTATTTTCGGGTACTCCATGCCAAATTGCTGGTTTAAAATCTTTTTTGAGAAAAGATTATTCAAATTTATTGTGTGTTGATTTAATATGTCATGGTGTTCCATCACCGAAAGTATATAAAAATTATTTAAATGAAATTTCTAAACAAAAGGTTATCAGAATGAATTTTAGAAATAAAGATGAAGGAATTTCACGTTGTAAATTAGAATATATTTTAGATGATGGAAAAGTGTTACAAGAAGATTATGCAGATAGTGTTTATATAAAGGGTTTTTTGCAAAATTTATATTTACGGAATTCTTGTTTTAAATGTAAATTTAAAGGCGAAGAAAGGTGCAGTGATATTACAATAGGAGATTTTTGGGGAATAATTGAATTTCATAAGAAAATGGATCATGAATTGGGTGTATCAGCAGTGATTATACATAGTAGTAAAGGACAAAAAAGTTTTGAAGAAATAGAAAATAATATACAATTTATAGAAAGTGATGTAGAAAAAATCAAAGCATGGAATAGCTGTTTAAATCAATCAGTTGCTTATAATGAAAATAGAAGTAAATTTTTTGAACAATGGGGAAATAAAAGCATTGTTGTTTTAGTAGATGAATTAAGTCAAGAAAATAAAAAGAGTAAAAATTTATTTGGAAGAATGAAAGGAAAAATAAAAAAATGGTTAGTTTAATCATACCATGTTATAATGCGGAGAAATATATCCAAAGATGTTTAAATAGTGTTTTACTACAAAGTAATAAACATATACAATTGATAATAGTAAATGATGGTTCCATAGATTTAAGTGAAAATATAATTTTAAATATGGAAGTAAAATTTAAACAAGAATTAGATGAATTTATATATATAAAACAAGAGAATCAAGGAGTTGGAGCGGCATGTAATAATGCATTTAAATATGCAACAGGTGAGTTTGTTATGCTATTGGATTCTGATGATGTAATACTTCCAAATTCTATAGAACTATGTACAAAATTTTTAAGGGAAAATGAAAAGTATGGATTTGTTAGAACTAATGGATATTATGTATATGAGGATAATATAAATGAAAGAGACAGGTTGTTAGAAGTTAATGATTATATGAAAAATAAAGAAAATGTATTTGAAGACATTTTTTATGGGAAGACATATGTTTGGCCTGGGTCATATATGATTAGAATGTCTGTATTAGAAAAATTATATCCAACACATGAAATATTACCATCTCGAGGTGGACAAAATTTACAATTTTTAATGATGGCAGCATATATCAGTAAAGCAGGATTTATAGATAAACCATTAATGTGTTATACACTCAGAAAAGAGTCATTGTCACATTTTAATTCAGGAAATAAGTTAGAAAAAGAAATAAATGCAATGCAAAAATATAAAAATATAAGAATTGAATTGATTGACAAATTCATGAAAGGAACAGAAAAAGAATTTTGGAATCTAGAAACTGAGAAATTATATGATGTAATTTTTTTGTCGTTAGCATGTAAGCATAAAAATAAAGTTCAGGCAAAGAAATATTATAATCAATTAAAAATAAAAAATAAAAAAATTGATGTAAATAATAAAATTATATATTATGATTTGATGAACCCATTTTTAAGTGTAGTTTTGAAGAGTTATAGGAAAGTATTATTTAAGCTGAAGGAAAAATTATGAAAATAAAACAATATATTTTATACATATATAATTGGATATATGAAAAAAAGATAAAAATTAGTGATAAAATTTTAAAAAGAAAAATAGGGGTTCCTCAAATTTTAACTATAGACGAAACAATAGATTATATTATTAAAGATAATATATCTGTTAGTAGGTATGGAGATGGCGAAATGAAAATCGTTTCGGGAGAGAGAATTCGCTTTCAAGAATACGATGTTAATTTATCAGAAAAATTAAGAAAAATATTAAAAAATAATACTCAAAATTTACTCGTTTGTGTATCGGATATTTATGATGATCCCAAATGGATGAAAAATTGGGCATATGAGTACACATGGAAAGTTGTTGCTAAAAATCGAAAAGATTGGTCAAGCTATTTAAATATGGATACAATTTATGGAAATGCTTTTATTACAAGATGTTATATGGATTGGAAAAATAATGAAAGGTCGGAAAAATGGTTTTCAAAATTAAAATTAATATGGAAAGATAAAGAAATTATTTTTATTGAGGGAAAATATAGTAGATTAGGTTTTAATAATGATTTGTTTAGTAATGCAAAAAGTATTGAAAGAATATTATGTCCAGAGAAAGATGCATATAAAAAATATAATGAAATTTTAAAAATAGCAATAAGACAGCCTAAAGAAAAATTATTTTTAATAGCTTTGGGTCCAACTGCAACAGTGTTGGCATATGATTTGTGTAAAAATGGTTACTGGGCAATTGATATTGGACATATTGATATTGAATATGAATGGTTTTTAAGAAAGGCAACCAAGAAGATTCCAATAAAGAATAAATATACTAGTGAAGCTCAAGATGGAGATAAAGTATCAGAATATATAGGAAAGCAATTTGAAGAACAAGTTATACACAGAATAGATAATTGATATTAGATTAGGAGTAGCAAATGAACCAGAAAACGAGAACGGAATATTCGGTTCTAAATATGTTAACCGGATTAGGGGGATATTTTTTAAATACTGTTATAGGATATATATGTCGGATAATTTTTGTTAGATGTTTAGCAGCCGAATATTTGGGGATTAATGGATTGTTCTCTAATATATTATCCATGCTATCATTGGTGGAATTGGGAATCGGATCAGCAATGGGATATGCATTATATCAACCACTGGCGAAGGATGATAAGGAAAAGATAACATCATTAATGGCTTTATATAAAAAGTCATACAATATAATAGGTATTGTGGTAGCATTATTAGGAATTATGATGATTCCATTGCTGCAGTATATTATAGTGAAACCACAGCAAATTGTAGAAAATATTTACATAATCTACTTAGTATATTTGTTTAATACAGCGAGCTCTTATTTTTTTAGTTATCGAAGTGCATTATTAATTGCAGCACAAAAAAATTATATTGTAAGTGGTGTTAATTACGCAATTACTACTATAGTATCAATAATTCAAATTCCGATATTATTAATTACTCAAAATTTTATGATATATCTTATATGTCAATCAATAGGTGTGTTTATTAATAATGTAATAGTATCGATGTGGGCGAAACATGATTATCCGTATATTGAAAAAAAGAATGTAAAACCTATAACCAAAAAAGAAAAAAGACAAATGGCTGTTAATATAAAAGCATTAACAATTAACAAAATTGCAGCAATGTTAGTAAACAATACAGATAATATTGTGATTACGTATTTCAATGGTTTAATAAGTACAGGAGTAATTTCAAATTATACGTTACTAACAGGAACATTAGGATCTATAACATCACAATTATTTAATGGAATTACAGCTAGTGTTGGAAATTTAAATGCAGTAGAAAATAACAAAAAAAAATATAACTTTTTTCGTATTTTAAATCTTGCAAATTTTTGGATATATGGCTGGTGTTGTATAGGAATATTTCTGGTATCTGGAGAAATTGTAAAAATATGTTTTGGACAAAAGTTTGTACTTGATATGCAAATACCGTTAGTTTTAGCAATAAATTTTTATTTGGTCGGAATGAATAATGCGGTATTGATATATAAGAATGCTATGGGATTATTTAAATATGGACAATATTTATTGATATTAACAGCAATGATTAATTTAGTGTTAGATGTGATTTTAGGGAAAATGTGGGGAATGTTTGGAATATTTTTAGCAACAATTATTGCAAGAGTATTAACTAATACATGGTATGAACCATATGCTGTTTTTAAGTATGGATTAGAAAAAAATTTTAAGGAATATATAAAAATTTTTTTGGAATATGCAGTTGTTTTGATTTTTACAGGGATAGTTTGCTATGTTTTATGTGGATTTTGTAAATATAATAATATCATTAATCTAATACTTAAAGTAATAATTTGTAGCATTATACCTAATATTGTATTTTATATGTGTTATGGAAAAACACAAGAAGGTAAATATTTGATAGGAGCAATTAAGAAAATAATTACTGGAGTAATTAAAAAGGTTAAGTGAAAAAAATTTAAGATCTCTTAGATCTTAAGAATTTCTTAAGTGTTGATTAATAAATTTGCAAAGAGTGCGTTTGCAGTATTTTTAATACATGGAGATTCTAATATTGAGGAATATTTGTTTAAAAATATTTGTAAAGTAGATAGAATATACGTAGCATATATGAGAGTTTATAATGATCTATATGTACTTAGATTTATAAGTGTAATCAATCTTATATCTTCTTTAGTTGATTTAATAAAAATACATAGTCTGGACATTGTTATTAATTATATATTTTCAATAAAATAAAAATTTGTAATTATCATATTGAGGTTTGATTAGATAATTGAAGAGGGCATGAAAATGAGAGTAAAATATATTGATTATACAAAAGGGTTAGCAATACTTTTAATGCTATTTGGTCATACAATAACACAAGTTAATAAAATTCATAAATGGATTTATTCATTTCATATGCCAATATTTTTTATTATATGTGGAAGTTTAATGTATATAAAAAGAAATTCTGATATGAAAAATAAAATTTGGAGAAGAATTTATACTGCCGGAATTCCATATTATGTTTTTGGAATAACATTAGTCTTTTTTTATACGACACTAGATATGATGTCAGGTAGACAAGGAATATTTTGGAATAGATTATTTAAATTGGTTACTTTGCAAGGTGTGGATTCTCTTTGGTTTTTGCCAATTTATGTGTCCTCAGATATTATTTTTTTTATCTTAATGAATAAAAAAATGAAATATATAAAGTTTACAACTGGAATAAATTTCCTACTGGCGATTTTTTTAGAAAAATATATGATAACAATGTGGTATTTTCAAATATTATATAAAATATTATTAGCTCTTTGCTTTATTGCTATTGGATTTTTTATTTCAAAATATGAGATTATTAAGAGATTAAATATTTTTTCAATAGCTATTTTATTAATTATAGGTTGGATTCTGGCACAAATTAATGGATCGGTTGAGATGGCAATAGGTCATATAGGGAATCCTATAATATATTTTTTCACGGCAATAGTTACATCTATTTCAATCATGGGAATATTAAAAAAAATGGAAAGTAAGGAAACTATTTCAATTTTAAAAGTATTAGAATTGTATGGAAAAAATAGTATAGTTATATTATGTACTAATAATTTATTAATTGAGATTATTAGATTATTAGATTTTAAAATAATGGGAAATGCACTGATTTCTATGGGAATGAGTGGATCAATATTACTTTTTATTGTTTTGATGCTAATAGAATATCCTATTATTCAATTAGCAAATGGGATATTGGCACCAATATTTGGAAATATAAAATGAATTTTATATTAAATGAGGAGGTTCCATAGACATTAAGAAGTCAGAATAGGGAGGTTCGGAGAAAAATGAATCAGGAAAACATAGATATAATTATTCCAATGTATAATGCAGAAAAAACGATTGCAGAGACATTACAATCAATAATAATGCAAAGTTATACATCATGGAGAGTTATAATAATAGATGATGGATCTATAGATAAGTCAGCAGATATAGTTAAAAAATATATGAAAAAAGATTCTAGAATTGAATATTATTACAAAGAAAATGGTGGAATTATATCAGCTAGAATTGCTGGAATAAAACGCATAAAAAATAAATTTGTTATGCTGATAGATAATGATGATATCTTACATTCACAATGCTTAGAGATTTTTAAATTAATTATGGAGAAAACAGATGCAGATATGGTTATGTCAGAATCATTTCAAAATATGTCAAAGCATGGTCATTTTAAAATAAAAAAGAAATACAAGGTTGATGATATTGAATATGAAATGATAGATATGGAAAAAGCAAAGAAGGGGCTTTTAGGTGAGCAAAATTATACACCGATGGTATGGGATAAATTATATAAAAGCGAAGTGATAATAAACTCACTTGATGATATTGAAACAATTCCATTAAAATTAAAAACAGGGGAAGATATGTGCATGAATTTATGTATATATAAGAGAATGCATTCTATTGCAATGGCACATGTAAAATTATATAACTATCGGTATTCAAATACATTTCTTAATAAGACTATAGACAAGATGGATGAAGTAGTATTATTCCATAAATGGAGAAGTTGGTTTATTGAAAACGAAAATATGAACAAAGAGTACCATAGACTTAATCTTTCACATACCTATCACTTGTTATTGTTTTATGGTTTTGACAATGTACAGAAAAAAGTAGATTCAATAATTGAAGAAACAGAAAAATATATTGATGTAGATAAGGATAAGTATAGAGTATCTGGATTGAACATAAAATCAACAGATTCATGGATGATAAAAATGAAGAGATGGATGCTAAAGAATTTATGATCAGAAACCTGTAGATGATAGAAACTAGAATTCTGATAAAAATATACAAGAGAGGATAATAATATAAATGTATACAAAAAAATATAAAATAGCAGTTATCATACCAGTGTATAATGCAGAAAAATATATTAAAAAGTGTATAAAATCATTCCAAAAACAAACATTTCAAAATTTTAAATTGGTTCTTGTAAATGATGGATCAAAAGATAAAAGTGGGAAAATATGTGATGATATGGCTAAAAAAGATGAAAGAATTTATGTGATCCATCAAGAAAATAAAGGGGCAGTAGAAGCGAGAAAAACAGGGGTATTAAGTCAAGAAGCGCAAAAAGCAGACTACATATTTTTATCAGATGCAGATGATGTAGTAGAGTCAGATGCATTAGAAAAACTTTACAATACAGCAGTGGAGTATGATGCGGACTGTGTGTGTGCTAATATGAGAAAATACTGGAAAGGCATTAAAGTAAATTCGAAGTATAAAAGTCCATGTTTTAATATTAAAGCTCCAAAAGTTTATAATAATAGAGATATTATAGAAAAAATATATATTAGTTGTTTTGGAATTACAGATTATCCAGTAAATTTGGCTGCAAAATTATATAAATCAGCGTTGATTACAAAAGCAATAGATTTTCCAGCAATTGTAAGGTTTATGGGTGAAGATTTAAGTGTGACTTTAAGATGCCTTCCATTAACTCAAAGATTGGTTATTATTCCAGATATTGTATATAATTATCGTATTGGTGGAGGAACATCAAGATTTATGCCAGATATGTTGAATGATTTTTTAGCATTATATGATAACAAGGTAAAGTTAATTTATGAATATGATATGCCACAAGATGCAATGTTTTATATAAATATAGAGTTAATGAATATAGTAATCAGTTGGTTGAAAATGTGTAAAAAACAAGGAAAATATTTAGAAATCCAAATGAAAGAAGAAATTAAAAGAGTATGTGAAATAAAAGAGGTTTCGCATGCAGCAATGCAGTTGTGTGAAAGAGAAAATAAAAATCAGATTGCTCTAATGGTTTATAATCAAGAAACAGAAGAAATATATACTAGATTAATGCAACAGATAGATGCAGAAAAGAGAGTAGATAAAATCAAAGAAATTTTGAAAAAAATTTGAAATAGGTAAGAGTAAAAAATATAAGGTCCCAGGGACCTTAAGAATTTCTGAAAATAAACTTATAAATAAAGAGAATACCGCATGGATATATTGATTCTAATAAAACTATTTGTTAAAATATACATCAGGTGTTACTTCACATTGACGTGAATGGCGGTTTGCTTCCTACGGGGAGTTCTAGTGCGTGGAAAGCATGATGCCAAGACAGAAAAATAACCGCCCTAGCCTGGAAAGTTAAGCGGTTATTTTTATAACTTATTAATATCAGGTAAACCGTCATCGGTAGCACCTTTCTTTATTAATATACTAACATTTGGTATATTTTATGTCAACGAATAAAAAAATAAAGGAGAGGTGATACACATTATGGATCAAGAAAAATTAAGAACCATATTGCAGATAGGTGAAACAATAGCAGTAGAATTTAAAAGATGCAGCAACCGAATAGAAAATGATGTATATCAAAGTGTATGTTCCTTTCTGAATCGTTTTGGTGGAGATATTTACCTTGGAGTAGAAGACGATGGGACTGTTTGTGGAGTTCCTGAAAATGCAGCAGGAGATATGGTAAAGAATTTTATAAAGATTATCAGTAATCCCAATATGTTTACTCCAACCATATATCTATCGCCGGAAATTATAAAGTATGAAGGAAAAACGATCATTCATATTCATATACCAGTCAGCGCAGAAGTACACAGTTTCAAAAAGGAAGTTTATGACAGAGTAGACGATGCAGATGTAAAAGTGACTGCAACAGCCCAACTTGCAATGATGTATATTAGAAAACAGAATAGGTTTACAGAGAAACAGATTTATCCTTATATTTCACTGGAAGATTTTAGATTAGATTTATTGCCACGAATTAGAAAAATGGCAACAAATAATATAGAAGGTTTGCATAGTTGGGAAAGTATGAGTGATGAGGAATTATTGAGAAGTGCGGGATTATATGGAAAGGACAGAGCGACAGGAGAAAGTGGATATAATCTGGCAGCAGTTATGTTATTGGGAAAAGATGATCTGATCATGGATATTTGCCCAGCTTATGAAACGGATGCGTTGGTAAGAAGAGTTAATGTGGATCGTTATGATGACCGGGAGATCATAAGAACAAACTTAATAGAAAGTTACGATCAATTAATGGAATTTGGAAGAAAACATTTGTCTGATAAATTTTTTATAGAAGGGGTGGAACGAAAAAATCTGAGGAATATTATAACCAGGGAAATGATTGCAAATACATTGATTCATAGAGAATTTACGAGTTCATATACAGCTAAATTTGTAATAGAAAAAGATAGAATGTATACAGAAAATGCGAATCGGTCATCAGGAGATGGAATTATTACACCTGATAATATGGAACCAAATCCAAAGAATCCTATTATTGCTTCATTTTTTAGAAATATAGGATGGTCAGATCGATTAGGTTCAGGAGTGAGAAATATATTTAAATATTCGAAATATTATTCAGGAGAAGAACCAGAATTTGTAGAAGGGGATGTATTCAGGATTATTGTGCCGTTAAATGAAGATTATTCATATGATAATCCACAAAATGATAGCATTGATGAACTCGAGAGAGAAAATGAAGAAAAATTGGAGAAAAATCAGAAAAGATTCGGAGAAAGATTCGGAGAAAGTTCGGAGAAAGTTCGGAGAAAGTTCGGAGAAAAATCGGAGAAAGATCAGATAGAAATAAAAAAGGGCAGTATAACTGATATTCAAAAACAGATTCTTGAAATTTTATCTGATGATAATCAATGTTCAGCTAAAAAAATAGCAGAACAAATAGGGGTTTCAAGTCGAAGTATAGAGAGTAATATTAAGAAATTAAAAGGATATGGAATGCTAACAAGACATGGATCAGCAAGGAGCGGTTATTGGAAAGTAGAAATATATAGAGAATTACCATAGACCTTAAGGATTTCGAATGGGAGGAGACCTATAAATGCAATCAGCATATATTCATTTATATCTGATCATGATCAACGTTATAACATTTGCATTGTATGGACTAGACAAATGGAGAGCGATGACAAGACAGTGGAGGGTCAGAGAGAAAAAATTGATCATACTTGCACTGATCGGAGGCTCCATTGGAGCAATGATCGGTATGACAGTATTTCATCATAAGATAAGAAAATGGTATTTTAGATTAGGGATACCTTTGATTTTGGGCATTCAGGTGTCGTTGATACTTTGTTTTTATGGTATCATATGATGTAAGTAAAGAAGAATCCCCAAAGCAAAGGAAGGTTAGAGATATGAAGCAAAACAAATGGAAACATTTAAAATTTGAAAAATATGTTTTTGTGCTATTATTGGCGATCGAGCTTATTATGTCATTTACTTTTTTAGGATTCATTCATATCGATCCAATTTCACTTACAACAGCATATATCCCGATCGTAGTTGCGGGATGTTTGCTTGGACCTTTGGAATCTACAGTGATCGGATTGGTATTTGGACTAGCAAGTATGTATAAGGCATCAGCACTTTATGTCGTATCAGATGATAAGATATTTTCGCCGCTATACAGTGGTAATCCAATAGGAAGCATTTTACTAAGTGTTGGGTCAAGAGTTCTGTTTGGCTTTGTGATCGGATATCTGTTTTCCATTATAAAAGGACGAAAGTATGAGAAAATAGGAATCTGGATCCTTTCTTTGATCTCACAGTGGATACATGCTTTCTTTGTGTTTTGTGTTATGGGAGTCTGCTTTCCACAGCTTGGCTATACTGGAATGTCAACATTTCATATGGGGATCAATGATGCACTTATTGCATTATGTTGTCTTTTCTGGGTAGAGGTGGCATATAAGATTTATCACAAGGAACGCATTCAAAAATACAAGGATGCGGTAAATCAATCTTTGGATGATCCATACCTGTCCTCTAAGATGGTCGCTATATCAGCAGGGATCAGTTTTTTGGTCATCTGTATAGCAATATTTTCTACTGGATATTTTGCAGAACGGTCTACCTATATGTTGAAACAGCACGGAGTTCATGTAACAAAGACAATAGAGATTGATCTGTTACATTTACAGGTACAGTTTTTGATCGCAATGCTTGCATTGGATCTTATCTTAATATTGACGATGCTTATGATCTACAGATATATGAAGTACCGGGAATATCAAGGGGAGATCGATTTCCTTACTGGGGTAATGGGAAGAAGACTGTTTTTGCAACAATGCCAAAACATTCAAAATGATCAGAGGATTCATGGACATCAAGGATGGTTTTTGTTTCTGGATGTGGATTGGTTTAAGCAGATCAATGATAATCTGGGGCATATTGTAGGAGATGAAACTTTAAAGCAATTTGCGATGTTTCTAAAAGAACAATTTGAGCCATATGGAGTAGTTGGAAGAGTTGGCGGAGATGAGTTTGCTGTGATGATCGAAGAAGAGATGAGCCAGGAAGCGTTAGAGGAAGAACTGGAACAATTCTTTCAAAATATCTCAGGAATTCAGAAAGCGGTCAAAGTAAGCTGCAGTATTGGAGTATATCGTTTTACATATCCAAAAACGATCAAGGAGCTTCTGACAAAGACCGATGAGATCTTATATGAAGCAAAAGCAAACGGAAGAGGCTGTTTTGTTATTAGATAAAGTCTAAGAAGGTGGTGTTGGCAATGAACAATGTGAAATTACCAGTAGGAATTTCTGATTTTCATAAGTTAAGACAAAATGAATATTATTATGTAGATAAAACGAATTTGATCAAAGAATTACTGGAATCAAGAATCGCAGAAGTTACATTGATCACAAGACCAAGACGCTTTGGAAAGACGATCGGAATGAGTATGTTGGCGTATTTCTTTGATATACGAAAAGACAGCAGGAAACTATTTGAAGATCTGAAGATCTCAAGAGATATAGAATTATGTCAAAAATGGATGAATCAGTATCCAACATTATTTATTTCCTTCAAAGATGTAGATGGATTGAATTTTCAATCAGCTATGAAGATGTTAAGAAATCAGATTTCATGGATCTGCAATGAGCATGATTATTTATCAGATAGCGACAAGGTAAATGAGAATGATAAGAAGATCTTTTTGAAGTTACAAGATATAAGTGAAGAAAATTTGTCAGAAGACCTGATAAAAATCAGTGTGGCTACCATCATAAGAATGATGAATGCACATTACGGCAAGCCGGTTATTTTATTATTGGATGAATATGATGTACCATTAGCGAAAGCAAGCAGCAATGGCTACTATAAAGAAATGCTGGATGTGATGAAAACGATGATGAGCACATCTCTAAAAGATAATTCTCATCTTCAGTTTGCAGTAGTTACAGGTTGCTTGAAAATTGCAAAGGAAAGTATATTTACAGGAACCAATAATTTTATCTCAGATACGATCATAGCAACACATTTAAATGAATATTTTGGATTTACCGATCAGGAAGTAAAAGATATCTTAAAAGATATTGGACTGCAAGAGCATTTTAAAGAAATCAAAGAATGGTATGATGGGTATAATTTTGGAAAGATCGATGTATATTGTCCATGGGATGTTATGAACTATGTAAGAGATCTACGGATCGATCCAGACATGAAGCCAGCAAGTTACTGGAAGAATACAAGTGATAATGCGATCATACGATCTTTCATAGACTACGCAGGCAGCGGAATTCAAAAAAAGATGGAAAAATTGATGGCAGGAGACACGATCGATCAGAAAATAGAAGAAAATCTTACGTATGATTATTTACATTCATCAGAAGAGAATTTTTGGAGTATTTTGTATTTAACAGGATATCTGACAAGAGATAAGGAAGAGAAGGAAAGTGCAGATGGAAAGATCACATTGAAGATTCCAAACAAAGAGATACAAGAGATTTTTGAGACGACAGTACAGGATTGGTTCAGTGATACAGCAAAGTTACAAGATCGAAAGCATTTATTTGATGCAGTATGGAATGGTGATGAACAGACTTTGACACAGGAGATCAGCAGGCTGTTGCGAATAACGATCAGTTATCATGATTATAGAGAAGATTTTTATCATGCATTTCTTGCAGGAATATTTGCTGGGGCTGGATATAGTGTTGAATCGAATAAAGAACATGGAGAAGGTCGAAGTGATCTTGTTATTTTTAATGAATATGAAGGAAAGGTTGCAATTTTTGAAGCAAAATATTCAAAAGAAGTGAAGAACTTAGAAGAGGATTGTGAAAAAGCTATTCAGCAGATCGATCATAGGATGTATGCAAAGGAATTTGAGGATAGTTATGATGAGGTGATCTGTTATGGGATTTCTTTTTACAAGAAACGTTGTGTTGTAAAAAGACGAAAATAAATCAGCAGATGAGACCCAATAAAGGTGGTGTTGGCAATGAACAATATGAAATTACCAGTAGGTATTGATCAATTTGATAAACTGATCAAATCTGGTTTCTACTATGTAGACAAAACCAGACTGATCGAGCAGCTTTTACAAAACTGGGGCGAAGTAAATCTATTTACACGTCCTCGCCGTTTTGGAAAGACTTTGAATATGAGTATGCTGAAATCCTTTTTTGAGATAGGAACAGATAAAACACTGTTTGATCAATTGTATATTGCTGCAAATAAAGAATTGTGTGAAGAATATATGGGGCAATATCCTGTGATCTTTCTTTCACTAAAAGGTGTTGATGGATTGAATTTTGAAGAAGCCAAAAGTATGCTGAAGATTACGATCCGTACGGAAGCACAGAGACATTACGAGTTGAAGAAGAGTGAGAAAGTTTCGGAAGAGAATCGTAAGCTGTTCAATGATATTTTATTTGGGCAAGATGAAAGAATTGAAGACAGTTTGAGAATGTTATCACAGATATTGTTTGAACATTATGGAAAGAAAAGCATTATTTTAATTGATGAATATGATGTACCACTAGATAAAGCATTTCAACATGGATATTACAAAGAAATGGTTTCTTTGCTGCGAGGGATGTTTGGACAGGCATTAAAAACAAATGAATTTTTGCAATTTGCTGTATTAACCGGGTGTCTTCGTGTTTCAAAAGAAAGTATTTTTACGGGCTTAAATAACTTTAAAGTACTTTCGATCGCAGATGTCCGCTTCGATGAACAGTTTGGATTTACGGACGAAGAAGTACGAAAGTTGTTGAAAGATTATGATCTGGAAGATTATTTTTCAGAAGCAAAAGAATGGTATGATGGATATCATTTTGGAAATGCTGATATTTATTGCCCATGGGACGTGATCAATTATGTGGAACATCTTCGATATGATTCAGAAGCAGAACCAGAAGCTTTCTGGATCAACAGCAGTGGAAATGATCTGGTAAAAAGATTTGTTGCGAAAGCAGACCAGACGACAAAAGATGAAATAGAACAGCTGATCGCAGGAGATGTGATTGAGAAGAAGATACGTCAGGATCTTACTTATGATGAAATTGATCAAAGTATTGATAATCTCTGGAGTGTCTTATTTACGACAGGATATCTCACACAAACAGGAAGGGCAGAACGAGGAATTTACAAATTGATGATTCCGAATAAGGAAGTAAGGGAAGTGTTTATTGATCAGATTCAACAATGGTTTGATCAGACTGTGGTAAATGATGAAGATAGAATGAGCAGTTTCTATCAATCCTTTGCACAAGGAAAAGCCAAAGATGTTCAAGATCAATTGACAAGTATCCTTGCGGAAACGATCAGTATTCTGGATACAAAAGCAAGAAACGAAGAAAAGGAAAACTTTTATCATGGAATGATGTTAGGGCTTTTAAGAAATCACAGAAATTGGATCGTAAAATCAAATGTTGAATCAGGAGAAGGATTTGTAGATATTCTGATTAAGCCAGAAGATCCAGACGAGGGAATATTAATTGAATTAAAGTATTCTAAAACGTTTGACGGACTGGAAAAAGCATGTGAAAGAGCAATGGAACAGATGAAGGATCGAAGATATGACGAAGCATTACGTGAAGAGGGAAGAAGGAATATTCTGGCATATGGAATCGCGTTTTGTAAAAAGAGATGTAAAGTAGTAGTTCAGAAAATATGACATCCTCTCCCAACTATAGAGGTGGAAGCATAAAAGGAAAGGAAAAGGTATGAAAAAGAGAATCATCAGTAAAATATTAACATTACTGGTCGTATTCAGTATGGTATTTACGTTACTGCCAGTGAACAACAAAATAGTACATGCTGGGGACGGCAAAGTAAATATTGGAGATTATATTTACCTTGGAACTTATCAAGGTAAGAAGATAAAATGGAGATGCATCGGAGAGGATTCGAATGGAAAGTTGATGCTGAGTGATCAAATCCTATGTAAGAAGAGTTATGACGCAAAATATTCCGGGTATAAAAACCACATCAGGGCTGAAAGAGGATCTAATCGCTGGACAGAATCAGCCTTGAGACATTGGATGAATTCTGCCGGAGAGGTTGATTGGAGCAATCGATCTGTACCTTCCGCAGCAAATCTTGATGGAGAGGATGCTTATGATGAAGAGCAGGGATTTTTATCATCTTTTACTGATTCGGAGCTTCAGTGTGTAAAGACGGTCACACAGAAAACATATTTGAATAATCTGGATGCAGACAAAGCAGATGGAGGATCTTCCAAATTTGATTTCGATGCAAATGGATACCATCGTAAGCTGTTTGAAACTTTAGCAGAGGCAACCGATAAATGGTATGAGAATACAACGGATCAGTTCTTCTTGATAGGACCAGAGCAGTTGCTGATGGGAACCAATAATATTGGTTTGGATTATATGGCTCCGGACGATTCCTACTGGCTAAGACTGCCTTGTAACACAGGACAATCTTACGAAAATGTAGCACGATCAATTGGAGCGAACAGAATCACACATGCAAGAGCAAATAATTCAAATCATGGAGTAAGAGCCGCATTTTATCTGGATGAAGATCAATTCCATGGAGAAGTGATCGAAGGAGGAATGTCCAGTTATTTTAAAACAGGTAAGGATACGAATCAGTTTAAGCATATTGCAATGAGAGCTTTCATTTCAAATCCTGTATATCTAAATAAATTGGTGAAGCAGTGTAGTGATTTTCAGAGTAAATGGAGAATGATCACGTATTTTCATGGAGAATATACAGGTGTATGTCATGGAATCGCTTTGAGTATGTGTTATGGAAACCAAGGTTATATTGATTTTGATGATATTACAAGTGGTGCACATGATTATTGGACGCTGGGAAGCCCATATGAGAATTCCAAAATGAAAGACATGATCTTATATTATCAGATGACACAGTGTCTGGACAGTGGAAGCTCAACGTATGGAATCAGTAAAAATTCAGGTTGGGGAAACGGAGATCTGGAAACTTTTCTTAAGAAATTTGTAGCAGAAGCCCAGTATGCAAAAAGAGTGAAAAAACCATTTGTTTTCTCTTTCATGATACCAGCAGAGGGCGGACATAGTGTTGTTGCTTGTGGTTATAAGAAGGACACGAATGGAAATCATGAAATTACGATTTATGATGAAAATTCTTATCACCCTGGAAGTTACGGTGGATACCTGACAATGAAGGTATCTTCTGATTACAAGTGGTTCCACTTCGCAGATTCAAATTCAAGATTTGATGATGTATGTGTAGAAGATCTGTGGACGAATCTGAACTATTATGGGGTTGATAAAATATATAATGGCGGGATCCAGACCTTGAAAATGAAAAACAGGATGGCAGCATCAGCATATCAGGAAGATGAACAGGATCAGACAACGATTCAGATTTCAGCAAATAAGAGATTCCGATTACAAAATGAAGAAGGAAAGTATCTCGAATACGATGGAAATAATTATACAGGAGATATGAAAGTTTATTCCTGCGAACAAAGCGACAGGGAAAGCGAGCATCCAATCTGGAATCTTAAAGTGCCTGCAAGCAATTCATTTGAATTAACGAAAGCAGAGGAAGGCTGCCAGTTCCTTTGTGATGATAACAACAAAGGATATGCAGTAACCGCCGATGGAGCAGACAAAGTAACGATCACTTCTGGGAAGATCAAAGTGGAAGGAGATCATTATAATCTGTCAGCTGCGATGCAATCCAAGAATTCCAAGGAAGGAATTGTAGAGGTCAATGCCAAAGTGCAGGGAAACAGTACGATTTTGGATAACAACACAAACACATCCATTCAATTTGATGATAAGGGAAATAACGTTAAGGTAACAAAATATGTTGATTTTTCAGCAGATATCGTTGATGAGAAAGAAGAAGTCAAAGGTTCTGATTATGTAGTAGAGGAACTTGATAAGAAAGATCCTGAAACCCCAGACCAGGGAGAAGATAATAAAGGGAATGGCAATACAGGAAACGGCAATGGAAATGATATCTCTGGATATAATGCACAAAGTAAACCAGAAGTAATAAAACCAAGTATCGTAAAACCATTAAAATTAAAGAAACAGGTAATAAAAACAGCAAAAATAAAAACTTACAAGGCAAAAAAATTAAAACGTAAAAAGGCAACATTTAACCTAAAAGCGAGATCTTTGGGGAAAGCAAAACTGACCTATAAAGTGACCCAATATCCAAAGAAAGCAAAAAAATGTATGATCGTAACTAAAAGTGGAAAAGTTACATTAAAGAAGAAAGCCAAGAAAGGAACATACAAGATCCGGATCACGGCAGCAAAAACATCGCAGTATCAGAAAGCAGTGAAATATGTAACGGTTAAGGTAAAATAATGATAGAAAAAGAAATATTCAGCAATACGTGAATATTTCTTTTTTTCTATGATATAATATTTGCAAATGTATGATTGGGAGGCAGCAAAATATGAAATATAATCTTCCAGAGAGAGTTATAAGAGACATTTCGACATTTGCAAAAAAACATTCAGTTGAGAAAGTTATCTTATTTGGCTCTCGTGCAAGAGGAACAAATACGGAGAGAAGTGATATAGACATTGCTGTCTATGGTGGAGACTTTGATTCTTTTTACTGGGATATTAAGGAGAAAGTACATTCTCTTTTAATGTTTGATGTTGTGGAAATAGATGCAGGAATTTCAGAAGAATTGAGGAAAGAAATAAAAAAGGATGGTGTAGTGATTTATGAAAAAGCTTGAAAATTTTTCGAATTGCTTAAATGTATTGAAAAATGCAGATTTTGATTTAGCAGATAATAATGACATATACAGAACAGGTGTGATCGGACAGTTCAATCTTACATTTGAACTTGCATGGAAAGCTTTACAGGAAATAGATGAAATGATTCTTTTGATTAGAGACAGCTTTATTCCAGCTTTTTGTGTACTTGAAAAAACATTGCAAAGAAAACTAGAAGAAACAAAGGAAGATTGGAAAAAATAAAAAAGCAAGATAATAATACTGATTTATCAAGTTATTTCAGAGTAGATAAGAAGAAAGTATTATGTTATACTAAATTTACTAAGCAATCAATTAGTAATTGAGTAATTAGTAATTAGTCGATTAGTAAATTAGCATAAACAATAATTGAATTGGAAAGAATGATAAAGTTAACAAGTTCGTGGAGGCATAATGATGAAATTTGTGGGAAGAGATCGAGAGATTAAGAAGTTACATACTTTATATCAGGATGAAGGATTTCAGTTTGTTGTTATTTATGGACGAAGACGAGTTGGTAAAACAATGCTGATCAACGAATTCTTAAAAGGGAAGCGTTCAGCCTACTATATGGCAGTAGAAGGAACAGCAAAAGAGAATTTGACTGGAATATCAAAGGCATTGTTGACAGAAGGAGCGTCTGATTTTTATATGCCGGAATTTTCTGATTTTGAAAGTTTACTTTTGTATATCGATCATTTATGCAAGAATTCAGATGGTCAGGAACGGCTTGTGATCGCAATTGATGAATTCCCATACCTTGCAGCATCTTATCCCGCAATTTCTTCGATGCTGCAAAGTCATATTGACCAGTGCTGGAAGAATTCTAATTTATTTTTGATCTTATGCGGATCATCTATGAGTTTTATGGAAGAACAGGTACTTGGATATAAGAGTCCGCTGTATGGAAGAAGAACGGCACAGTTTAAACTACATCCATTTAGTTATTTTGAAGCAAAAGAGATGCTTTCAGAATTTAGCACAGAAGAACAGGCTGTTTTATATGGAGTGACAGGGGGTATTCCGGAGTATTTATCAAGAATTCGAAGTAATCAGTCAATGGATGATAACATTAAGGAATTATTTTTCGATGAAAGTGGACGTTTATTTGATGAGCCTGGGAATCTTTTAAAGCAGGAACTTCAAGACCCATCAAGTTATCATTCGATCATAACAGCGATTGCAGGAGGTGCAAGCAGGTTAAATGAAATTGCAACAAAAACAGGACTTGCAAGCAGTGGATGTAGTGCACAGATTCAGTCTTTGATAACATTAGGAATCATTAAGAAAGAAACACCATTGACTGAAGGTATCAAAAGCAGAAAAACATTATATACCTTAGAAGATTTTATGTTTTTATTTTGGTATCGTTTTGTAAGACCAAATCTAAGCGGTATTATGCGAGGAATCGGGGAGACGATTTATGAGGTATCTGTAAAACCTCAGATCAGTCATTTTATGGGATATATCTTCGAAGAAATCTGCAAACAATATTTATATCTCCCACAGATTTATATGACACTTCCTTTCCCGGCAGGCGAATTTGCACGATGGTGGGGGAATAATCCGAAGAAGAAACGACAAGAAGAGATTGATCTAATGGCTGAGAACGGCTCAGAAGCGATCTTTGGAGAATGCAAGTGGAGAAATGAGCCAGCAGATGTGGATATATTGGAGACATTACAGGAAAGAAGTGGATTATTCCATTACCAGAAACAAAGTTATATGATATTTTCAAAATCAGGTTTTACGGAGAAATTAAAGTTGCGTGAGAAAGAAGAGGAAAATGTCAGACTGATATCATTCGAAGATATGAATCAGTTGTAAAAAAATATGGAGATAGTTTCAGATTTTGAAAACAGTCTCCATATTTTTATTTGTAACATACAAATGTTGAAAAATATTAAAAAGTTGGTTACAAATGGAATATAATAACGTCTAACATACACACCCTTCCGTTTGAAAATTCTTAATTTTATACGAGAATGTCTTCAGGTATTCATAAAAACATAAAAAAAGATAGAGGTACGAAATGATAGAATTCCATAGAATTTTTTGCAAAATCGCAGCCAACACGGGCACTGTTTGAACGCAGTGAGTTGTGCAGGAGTGTTGGCGGATCAGCGTTTTGCAAAAAATCCGTCAATGGAATTCGTTTTTCGTACCTCTATCTTTTTTTATGTTTTTATGAATACTCGATACATTTCCGTTATACAAAAATTAAAATTTATCCCCCTGCCAAACATCCTTCACCTTCATCTCATGTGCAATCCTATTCAAAACCTTCCGCTTATAAACACTCCACTCAGGAGCGATCAGTAGCTCTCTCGGTCCATCCCCAGTCAATCGGTGAATCACGATCTCAGGACTAAGATTCTCAATACATTTCAAAAGCAGATCGACATAAGACTCCAAAGCAAACACGTCAAAAGGATGTTCTTCATAATAAACTGCCAGATCCGTATTCTTCAAAATATGCAGCATAGAAAATTTCACGCCATGAATCGGAAGATGATTCAGATAACGAACGGATTCCAGCATCATATCATTTGTCTCACCAGGCAGCCCAAGGATCAGGTGAACAACAGTGAGTACTCCAATCTTATGAAGATTCATAACCGCTTCATCAAAACAAGACAAAGGATACCCACGCCGGATAAAAGAAGCAGTATCTTCATGAATCGTCTGCAGACCCAGTTCTACAAATACAGGTTTGATCTGATTCAAACGATCAAGCAGATCAAGAACCTCAGGAGGCAGACAATCCGGTCTGGTACCGATCGCAAGTGCAACGATTCGCGGATCATTAACCGCTTCCATATACAAAGCTTCCAACTTCTCGATCGGACCATAAGTATTCGTAAAAGCCTGAAAATAAGCAATATACTTCCCATTTTCAATCTTCTTAGAAACCATCTCAATTCCAGCGGTAATCTGATCTGTCACAGACAAAGCTGCCGAAGAAGCAAAATCCCCGGAACCGCCCTCACTGCAAAAGATACAACCGCCAGTTCCAAGTGTTCCATCTCTGTTTGGACAGGTAAAACCACCATCCAAGGATACTTTATAAATTTTCTCACCAAAATGATTCTTTAAGAAACTATCAAACGAATAATAACGTTTTCCATGCCAATTCATATGATCATAACTCCTAACTACAAGTTTGTTATCTACAAGATAGCACGAAAAATGTGGAAATTCCAGTGCTTTCAAGTCACAAAATGTTCATAACATTAACACGTACTGTTCATAAAACTGCCATGAGATGTTCAAAAAGATTTTCTACAATAACAAACAGAAAATCAAAAACAGCACATGAATTGGAGGCATATATGGAAAAGAAAAATATGATATCAAAAATAAAGAACCATAAACTATGTTGTATTGTGATCATTTTAGCATTACTTGGTGGCGGAGGATTTGGAATTTATAAATTCTTCTTCCAGAAAAAGCAGCCACAAAAAACGGTACAGACACAGAAAGCGACAACAGGAACGATTGAAAAGACAGTAGAAGGAAGTGGTTCTGTAAAAGCAACAACGCAAAATGTCACATTTTCCAGTGATGTTACCGTACAGTCAGTTCTTAAACGAGACGGAGAGACAGTCAAAAAAGGAGATGTGATCGCTAAGCTTACAAGTTCTGATCTGGAAGATTCGATCACACAGTTAGAAAGCCAGATCGAAACTTTAGAAGATACGATCGAAGACAGCGATTCTTCTGATGACGATTATGCAAGTAATGTACGAAAATACAAGGATCTGACAATGAAGTTATCAACCTTGAAAACAGAAAGAAGTAACCTGACAGTTACATCAAAATATAATGGGATTGTAAGTGGCACGATCACAAAAGGAAAAACGATCAGTAAAGGTCAGAGTGTATGCAAAGTACTGAAAACAAGCAGTTATAAAGTAACGATCAATGTTGATGAATTAGATATCAAAAGTGTCAAGAAAGGCCAGAGTGTCACAGTCACAGCAGATGCAGTGGAAGATAAGACATTTACAGGAAAAGTAACAAAAGTATCCAAAGTTGGATCAACAAGTGACGGGGTTGCAACTTATCCAGTAACGATTCAGTTAAGTAATGCATCTGATCTTCTGCCATCCATGAGTGTTACGGCAACGATCACAACAGCCAAAGCAGAAAATGCAGTTTTAGTTCCTGTATCAGCGATTCAGACCAAAGACGGGGAAAGTTATGTAACGATCGTAACAGATGACGACGAAAATGGAACACAGACTAAAGTAGAGACAGGGATCATCAATGATACTTATGCACAGATCACATCAGGAGTCAGCGAAGGAGATCAGGTTAAGACTATCACAAGAAGCAGTAGCAGTTCTGATGAAAAATCCGATATGAAAGGCGGAATGGATGCACCATCCGGTGGTGGAATGCAAGGTGGAAATAAGCAGGGCGGTGGAATGCCATCTGGTGGAAAACAGTAGGAGGTGATCATCATGATATTCGTGAAAAATTTAAAGAAAACCTATCTTCTTGGCGGAGAAGAAGTTCATGCATTGGATGATGTGTCACTTTCGATCGAAGAGCATGAATTTGTGGCGATCATCGGACAGTCAGGAAGCGGAAAATCAACATTTATGAATATGCTTGGATGTCTTGACCGCCCGGATTCCGGAGAAATAACACTGGATGGAACCGACATCTTAAAATGTAAAGAAAAAGAATTATCAGTGATCCGCAATAAAAAGATTGGATTTATCTTTCAACAGTTCCATCTGCTGCCAAAACTCTCCGCACTGGAGAATGTAGAACTTCCGCTGATCTATCAGGGAATGCCGACAAAGAAGCGAAGAGAAAAAGCAGTGAAAGCATTAAAAGAAGTTGGTTTGGAACAACGAATGAATCATAAACCAAATCAGTTATCAGGAGGACAGCAGCAAAGGGTTGCGATCGCAAGAGCGTTAGTCGGAGAACCATCCCTGATCCTTGCAGATGAACCGACAGGAAATTTGGATTCCAGATCAGGGAAAGAGATCATGACCTTGCTGCACAACCTTCATGAAGAAGGAAATACGATCGTATTGATCACACATGACAACAATGTGGCAATGGAAGCACCGCGGCAGGTACAGATCAGCGATGGGAAGATCATAAAAGATTCAGGAGGTGAGGCAGAATATGAAGATCACACAAGCAATTAAAATGGCATTTGCTTCTATATGTTCAACAAAATTAAGATCATTCTTAACCATGCTTGGAATCATTATCGGTGTGATGAGTGTCACAGTTCTTGTATCAATTGTACAAAGTACAACCAATAACGTCAGTGACACATTATCACAATTAGGCGGCAATGTGATCTCAGCAACAGTAACAAGCAGAAGAAGCAATAAGATCACAACCAGTGACCTTACAAACCTTGAAAATAACCCGGCGATCGAGAGTGTATCACCGATCATTTCAGGAAGCTCTACAGCAAAAGCATCTGGAAATTCATCCAGTGTAACATTAAAAGGAATCACAGAGGAATACGAAGATATCCAGAATATCAGCGTACAAAAAGGACGTTATATCTTAGATGTAGATAATGATAACCGGCTGCAAGTCTGCCTCATTGGAGTCACAGCAGCCAAAGACTTATTTGGACATACTGATGTAGAAGGAGAAACGATCCGAATCTCAGGAAGGAATTTCAAGATCATCGGAGTCTTAGAAGAAGATGGATCATCCCAGAGAGACTCCAACGATTCAGTGATCTATATTCCATTTACAACAGCACAAAGGATTATGCAAAACAGCACGATCAGCAGTTTCTATGTATCTGCAACAAATGAAGAAATGTTAAACATGGCAGAAAGTGCAGTAGACAGCTTCCTGTTAGAAAAAACAGGAGATGAAGATTCTTATACGATCACAAATCAGTCCGATATCGCAGACAGTGTCAGCGACGTTACAAACTCCATGACCTATATGATCGGAGGAATCGCAGGAATCTCACTTTTGGTAGGTGGGATTGGAATCATGAACATCATGCTTGTGTCCGTCACAGAACGCATAAAGGAGATCGGAATCCGAAAAGCAATCGGGGCGAAGAAGAAAGATATCCTGGCTCAATTTATGATCGAGTCAACCGTGTTATCCTGTATGGGTGGATTGATCGGAATCGCATTAAGTGCGGCAACTATTTTGGGAATGAATCAGTTGATGTCAGCAGATTATACGATGTCGGCAGGAATCAGTCTGATCGCATTAGTATTTTCAGCGATACTTGGAATCGTGTTTGGATTATATCCTGCTAATAAAGCAGCTAATCTAAAACCAATCGAAGCACTGAATTTATAAAATACTTTGAAGCCATATAATTTAACGAAAAAGGAGACTTTGAAATATTCAGAGTCTCCTTTTTATACTATAAAATCTCAATCACAAAACTCAAAGTTTCATTTTCACCAGGCTCCAAGAATCGAACCCCGCGTTTATGTTCAAACACATCATCTTCATCACTGCAGGTAGAAGTTCCACTCCAAGGTTCCAAAGCAACAAAAGGTCCATCATTGGCACTAGACCATACACCCAGATAATCAAAATCAGGGAAAGTGACTAAGATACCATGGCCGCTTTCCTTATGTTTTAATGCGACCGTGCGTGATTTCAACTGATCAAAGATCAAAGCATCCTTGTAAAATAAAGAATGTTTTACAGGAATCACAGTTTCATGATCAAGAACAGGAATACGATCGTTATTATTGATCAAACCATCATCTGTAAGCTGTGCACAGGCAGCAGTTTCCGGCTGTTCAAATTCCACGATATAATCTTCAAAAGTCTCCCCTTCAAAAACAGGACAGTTAAATGCAGGATGACCGCCAATACAGTAAGGCATAACAATGTCTCCGTGATTGATCACTTTATGGCTGACTTTAACCCCATGATCGGTTAATTCATAGATCATCTGAAGTTCAAAATCATAAGGATACTGTTCTTTTGTAGAAGCATCCGCTCTTAAAGAGTAAACAGCACAAGTTTCAGAAGAAGAAACCAAAGTAAACTCTAATTTTCTTGCAAGACCATGACGGCCAAAAGAACAAGTCTTAGAATCACCGATGGTTGCAGTTCCATTTCTTAAACACCCAACGATCGGAAATAAGACAGGTGCCTGTCCACTCCAGAAGTCAGGATTTCCCTGCCAGAGATATTCCGTACCAGAAGCATCTTTGATAGAAGTCAGTTCCCCACCAAGAGATTTTAAGGTAACAGATACATTTTCATTGCGTAAGATTGTATTGCTCATGAGATATCCTCCTTGATATAATAATACTTCCATTATTATATCATGAATTAGTACCGAAAAAAACGTACATTTGCCAAGGAAAATCAAAGATAAAGGTGTCTTTTTCATAAGAATCAGTAGAAATTTAAACATTGGTGTGATAATATGACTAAGTATGCGTAGAAATGTAAAATAATGATGAGAGTGTCAAAAGTAAATTTTGCCACTCTCTGATGTAACCGGATTGCTCCATTGCTATGCAATTCCGCAATCCTCGAACACCTCGAACTCCCATAAAATGGTGTGTTCACACCATTTTATTCCGTTCTCGTTGTTCGGCGTGTCAATAAGTATAAATTGCTTATTTGTGCAAGCACAAACGCAATTTATACTTTTGACACTTACAT
>JAXJNA010000036.1:0-103904 GCA_036312945.1 Anaerostipes hadrus | reverse complement strand
CCGTCAAAGGGATAGCGGCATAAGTGAATATGCCTTGATTGGTACGGACAGCCAATCTTTTGGTCAGAAATGGGTAACTGTCACGACTGTTAGAAGCCACTTCCATAGGAACTACTGTACCGCATGGGAGGGGTAATTCACAACTTCCTTCTTCTACAAGAAATTTGATCCTTGTGACAATATCTTTAAATTCTTGTATTTCATCAAAAAAGATGATTGTATTTCCTTTGTTTAGCTGTTTATCTGTGATAAGGCTCAATCGCATTAACAGGTCTTGTGCATTTGTGGCATTCTCAAATAGTTCTACTAATTCTGGCCGTTCTATAAAGTTTAATTCTACATAATCGTATTTTGATTCTTTTAAGCATTCTCTGATGAGGTATGTTTTTCCTATCTGTCTTGCTCCAGTTAATAGAAAGGCCTCTCTTCCCTGTAAAATCCAGTTATTGATTGTGGTTTTCATCTCTCGATCGATCATCATATCACCTCTGATTTTATTTTTTCCACCCGCTTTTTTGTTTATTCTGCAACTTTTCTAACCTTATTTTATGTATTTTTTGCAACTTTTCCAACTTTCTTATATGAATGTTTTTTATATATAAAAAAGGAGCCATAAAATAAACTTTCTAATCTCTAAGATTACGTTTATTTTATGACTCTTACTATTACCCTTGTGCTAAATTTTCTTGTAATAATTCCGTCTATCTAAAATATTTATCCAAAATCTGGCGTTCTCCTTCATTGTCATTGATGTCTGTGACAATATCTGCTGCCTGTTTTACTTCATCTGAGGCATTGCCCATGGCAACTCCGAGTCCTGCATATTGAAGCATGTCGATGTCGTTGAAGTTGTCTCCGAATGCCATGATTTCTTCTCGTTCTACATGGAAATGGTTCTTCAGCATATGGATGGCATCTGACTTGGATGCTTTCATGGACATGATTTCTAAATAGGTATCTTTGGAGCGATAGATTCTGATTCCTGGGAATTCTTTGATCAATTGTTGTTCTAATTGCGCGATCTCTTCTTTGTCTCCCATGCATAAGATCTTATGTACTTCTTTATAAACTCTTTCATCGTCAAAAGATACTTCCTTTGGAATAACTCCTGTAATTTCACTTTCCTGCGCTGCCCAGTATTCTTCTTTGTCTTCTACCAGCCATTCATCGTTTGTGTATATGCTGATCGATATGTTTACATTTATTCTCTGGATTCTTTTGCATAGATTTTTCGCATCTTCTTTTGATATTGCGACACTGTAGATTGTTTTGTCTTCTTCATCGACAACAAGTGCACCACTATAACAGATCATTGGACTTTTGGCTCCTAGTTCTGCACGGATATTTGTCATGCCTTTGGGCATTCTTGCGGATACCAGGACGTATGGGATTCCTTGCTTGTTGATCTGTTTTATTTTATTTTTGGTTGCTGTTGGAATCTGGTGTTTTGAGTTTAATAATGTTCCATCGATGTCGCTGAATACTGCTTTGTATTTTGTGGTCATGATAGTGTCCTCTCATTTTCATTAGTTTATTGATTCATATTCCTTTACTTCTCTAGCTCCTCAATTGATCTTATAGTGATAAATCTCCCTTCTTTTGCCTCATTCATAGATTGATCTAACATATTTAAGTATTTTTTATTTTTCTTTGCTTTGATGATTTCATTATATTTTTTGGCTGATAATATCTCACTATTTTCATTGCTATTTTTCGCACCTAACATGAAACTACCTCTTTATTTATTTTTGTTATATATCATCATTATAACGAAATCTATTTATAATTCCAACCAATTTTCACATATCCTAACGCAATCTCTACTTTTTCCTTTCGCCAATAACCTTCCCTGAAATAAATAAAAGCTATCTGGAAACCTTATGAGCTCGTCGGCACTAAATTCGACAGTGACGATATTATCGTCACTGTCGAATTTAGTGTCCGCTACGTGCGAATCCGAGCGAAAGCGCGTTTCCAGATAGCTTTTATTTATTTCTCTACAACCAAGCAGATGGACTTGCGTCACTAGGCATTCGCAGATCTCCACGAGGTGATACCGCTACACTACCTACCTTAGGTCCATCTGGCAGGCAGGAACGTTTAAACTGCTGGCTGAAGAATCTCCAGTAGAATTTATCCAGCCATTTCTTGATCGTTTCGTCATCGTATACATCGTCAAATGTTAATTTGGCCATGCGGTATAATTTGGCTTTTGGGAATCCGAAACGTAACATATAATATAAGAAGAAATCGTGTAATTCATATGGTCCGACTAAGTCTTCTGTCTTCTGTGAGATGACTCCGTCAACCGGTGGCAATAATTCTGGGCTGACTGGTGTGTCTAGAACATCCATCAATACTTCTGATAATTTCTTATTCTCTGTTGTCTCTGCATAGTAAAGTACAAGGTAACGAACTAATGTCTTTGGTACGGAGCAGTTTACTGCATACATAGACATATGATCTCCGTTGTATGTTGCCCATCCGAGTGCCAGTTCTGACATATCTCCTGTTCCGATGACCATACCGTTGTACTGGTTTGCCATGTCCATCAGAATCTGAGTTCTTTCTCTTGCCTGAGAGTTTTCGTAAGTTACATCATGGTTATTTTCATCATGTCCGATATCTGCAAAATGCTGGCGGACTGCTTTTTCGATTCTTACTTCTTTGAGTGTCGCTCCTAATTCTTTGATCAGGGATACAGCATTCTGGTAAGTTCTGTCTGTTGTTCCAAAGCATGGCATTGTCACACAGATCAGATTTTCTCTTGGAATATCTAACAGGTCGAAGGCTCTTGCTGTAACCAAGACTGCTAAGGTAGAATCTAATCCACCGGAGATTCCTACGACTGCGTGTTTGCAGTTTGTATGTTCCAGACGTTTCTTAAGTCCCATGGACTGTAAGGATAGGATCTCATCGCATCGTTTGTCTCTCTCATCCTGGTTGTCTGGTACGAATGGAGCTTTCGGGAAGGTTCTTGTGATCTTATTCTCTTTGACTTCCAGTGAGAACTCCTGTTCAAAATATTCATCTGTCTGGCCACCTGGGAATGAAGTCATCTTTCTTCGTTCTGCTGCCAGTTTCTGTACATCGATATCTGCATAGACGATCTCATTTGTGAATCTCTTAGCTTCTGCTAATACAGATCCATTTTCACAAATGAGATGATGTCCACTGTATACAACATCCTGTGTAGATTCTCCTTCTCCTGCATCTGCATAGATATAAGCTGCTAATAATCTTGCTGACTGGTTAGATACAAGACTTCTTCTGTAAGATTCTTTTGTCGTTGTCTCTACACTTGCAGATGGATTACAGATCACAGTTGCTCCTGCCATTGCGTGGTATGTGCTTGGTGGAAGTGGTACCCAGAGATCTTCACAGATTTCACATGCGATCACGAGTTCTGGAATCTCTTTGCATTGGAATAACTGATTCACAGCGACATTGACATAACCAAATTCTTCCCCAAACCAAAGTTCTTCTTCTAATCCTTCTCCAGATGCAAAATGACGTAATTCATAAAACTCTGAATAGTTTGGCAGATGTGTCTTTGGCACGATTCCCAGAATCTCTCCTCGGTTAATGACTACTGCACAGTTATATAATTTCTGATTCACGATGATCGGACATCCTACAACAACTAGCATATCCTTTTTCTCTGTTGCTTTCACAATTCTTAAGAGCTGATTTTTACATTCTGTTAAAAGTGGCTGTTGTAAGAATAAATCACCACATGTATATCCACTGATCGTTAATTCAGAAAATACCAGAATACTTGCTCCTTTTTTCTCTGTCTCATCGATGATCTTTAGAATCTCTTCTGTGTTGTATGCAGGATCTGCAACTTTGATCTTAGGTGTTGCTGCTGCAACTTTGATAAATCCATCTTTCATTTTGTTTTCCCTCAATAATCTTAAATAATCTGATAGGGCCAGCCTTACGAAGTAGACTGACCCTGTATGCTTTCTTATTCTTCTTCCATATTACTTAATTTTGCTGCCTGATCTGCGGCTGTTAAGCTGTCGATCAGTTCATCCAGATCTCCATTCATGATGGAATCTAATTTGTGAAGTGTCAGTTTGATTCTGTGGTCTGTGACACGTCCCTGTGGATAGTTGTATGTTCTGATCTTTTCAGAACGGTCTCCTGTTCCGATCTGGCTCTTTCTCTTCGCTGCTTCTTCATCGTGTGCTTTCTGCTGTTCTAATTCATACAGACGGGAACGTAATACTTTTAATGCTTTATCCTTATTCTTTAACTGGGATTTCTCATCCTGGCAGGATACAACGATTCCTGTTGGAATATGTGTTAAACGTACCGCAGAGTCTGTTGTATTGACACACTGTCCACCATTTCCTGATGCACGGAATACGTCAAATTTACAATCGTTCATATCGATTTCTACTTCTACGTCTTCAACTTCTGGCATGATCGCTACTGTGATCGTTGATGTATGAATTCTTCCACCGGACTCTGTCGCTGGGATTCTCTGTACACGGTGTACACCGCTCTCGTACTTGAATCTTGAGTATGCACCCTGTCCGGATACCATGAATACAAGTTCTTTAAATCCACCGATTCCACTTTCGTTAAAACTTAATGTATTTACTTTCCAGCGTTTGCTTTCTGCATAACTTCTGTACATACGGGCAACGTCAGCTACGAATAATCCAGCTTCGTCTCCACCTGCACCGGCACGCATCTCAACGATGATATTCTTGTCATCCATTGGATCTTTTGGAATTAAGAGGATCTTTAACTCTTCTTCTAATCTTTCTACATTTGCCTTGGATTCATTCAGTTCTTCCTTGGCAAGTTCTTTCATCTCTTCGTCTGTCTCTTCTTCTAAAAGCATTAAGCTGTCTTCAATATTCTGCTTCTCTGCTTTATATTCTTTGTATTTTTCCACGATCGGTGTCAGGTCATTCTGCTCTTTCATCAGATCACGGAAACGATTCTGGTTACTTGCTACATCTGGATCGTTTAATTCCTGTAATACAGTGTCCAGACGATCTACTAAACCTTCTAACTTATCAAACATCTTATTCTCCTTCTCTTGCAAATCCAAAGACCAGCCGGTCTAATCCTGCCAAGTCCTTTTTTATCTCAACACAGTCAAAATCCTGTGCTTCCATCAAACTCTTCACTGCTTCTCCTTGATCATATCCGATCTCGAATGCAAGCATTCCATCTGGGTTTAAATAGTTTTTCGCTTCTTTGATGATCTTCTTATAAAAATAAAGTCCATCTTCTTTCCCGTCCAGTGCTAACATCGGTTCATAGTCTTTCACTTCCGGCATTAACTTTCCACATTCTTCTGTTGTAATATATGGTGGATTGGAGATGATCAGATCATAGCTTCCTGTGACATTCTCAAAAAGGTCACTTTGAATAAATTTTACCATAGGTGCGAGATTTTCGCCATTAGCTTTTGCGATTTTTAATGCTTTTTCGCTGATATCTGTCCCAATACATACTTCTGGATTTAAAATCAATGCCAGACTGATCGCAATACAGCCTGATCCTGTGCAGATATCCAGTATCGTATCTGGTTTCTTTGACTGTTTTAACTGATCAAGCACTTCTTCCAATACTGTTTCTGTATCTGCTCTTGGGATCAGTACATCTGGTGTTACCTTAAATGTATATCCCATAAATTCCTGTGTTCCTAAAATATATTGCAGTGGAACATGTTCTTTTCTCTTCTGAATCAGTTCCTTATATCTTTCTTCCGCTTCTTGATCATTGATCTCATCGGTCATCCCAAACAGGTAGTCTTCCCTTGATATATGAAAACATTCGGAAAATAAATACCATGCATCGCCGGATGCATTCTCAATCTGTGCTTCTTCTAATTCCTTTTGTCCATAGAGGACCCATTCTCTTCTATTCATCTTCTTTTTGTTCCCCTTTATGAAGATTTTCTAAATATTCTCTCCAATCGAAGACACCTTCCACCGATGCGATCGCAACTTCGATCATGGAGTGATCTGGTTCTTTCGTTGTCAGTCTCTGAAGTGCCAGTCCTGGTTTTGAAAATATCTGAACAAGCGGGTGATCGCTGCTTCCTGCCAGCCGGATAAATTCATAGGAAACGCCAGCTACCAATGGTAAAAACAATAATCTTAATACGATTCGTAACCAGATGGTATCCACTCTGATAAAGAAGAAAAATACCATACTGATGATCATAACAATAAAAATAAAACTTGTTCCACATCTTTTGTGTAATCTTGAAAAGTTATCCACATTTTCAGGAGTTAAAGGAACACCTGCTTCTAAACAGTTGATCGTTTTATGCTCTGCACCATGATACATGAAGACTCTTTTGATGTCTTCCATCTGCGAGATCAAAACGATATATCCAAGGAAAATTGCAATTCGGATGATTCCTTCCATTAATAAAATGACATATTCATTCTGAATCAGCTTTCCGAGTGCTTCGGATGCGATATATGGAAGGATCATAAATAATCCGATGGAAATTGCCAGTGAAAATACCAGTACGATTCCCATGATGATCTTCTCTGCTTTCTCTCCAAGAATCTTTTCTAAAAACTGTTCTGTCCTGCTCTCTGTTTGTTCTTCTTCGTCTTCATAAAAAGATGCAGAATAATTCAGTGTCTTCATCCCGATCACCATAGATTCCAGGAAATTTACCATTCCTCGGAAGATCGGTAATTTAAATAGTGGATGTTTCTCTGCGAAGCTTACGCATTCTTCTACTTTCGTCTCTATCTTGTCATTGGGCTTTCGCACGGATACTGCATAACGATCCATATTCTTCATCATTACGCCTTCGATCACTGCCTGCCCGCCTATACGAACCGCCATTGTTGTCTCCTATATTTTTATGAGATTTTTCTCGTTGTATTGAGTTTCTCGTTACATAAAAAAAAGGTTGAGATTTTGATAACCTCAACCTGATTTCTTACTTTTCTACTTAACACCATATTTACGATTGAACTTATCAATACGTCCACGAGCCTGAGTAGCTTTCTGCTGTCCTGTGTAGAATGAATGACATTTTGAGCAGATTTCTACGTGGATATCTTCCTTTGTAGATCCTGTTACGAATTCGTTACCACAGTTGCATACTACTTTTGCCTGATAATAATTTGGATGGATTCCTTCACGCATGTTCTTTCACCTCTTCTAAAAAATTTGTTGGATTTTGCCAACATTTACATACTTTGACTTTCGTCATTTCTTGTTTTATAAACAGCTTTTTTATTCTATCACAATTTATTTGAAATTGCAATTACTTTTTTTATTTTCTTAATAATGATCGTTTGGTAAGTGCTACAAATTCTTTGTTGTTTTGGGTTCGTTTGAATAAATCTAACATCTGTTCCATAAATTCTTCCGAACGGTTTCCGGATAATTCTTTGTGAAGTGCTGTGACAACTTCTCTTTCATCTTTGGTAAGCAGCAGCTCTTCTCTTCTTGTTCCTGATTTGGCAATATCAACCGCTGGGAAGATTCTTTTTTCTGCCAGACGACGGTTTAAAACTAATTCCATATTACCTGTTCCCTTGAATTCTTCAAAGATCACGTCGTCCATCTTGCTTCCTGTCTCTACGAGTGCTGTGGCAAGGATCGTGAGACTTCCGCCTTCTCTCATATTTCTGGCTGCACCGAAAAATTTCTTCGGCATATAGAGAGCGGCTGGATCAAGTCCACCTGTTAATGTTCTTCCGCTTGGCGGTACTGTAAGGTTGTAAGCTCTTGCAAGTCTTGTGATACTATCTAATAAAATTACGACATCTTCTTTATGTTCTACGAGACGTTTTGCACGTTCTAATACCATTTCTGACACTCTCTTGTGGTGTTCTGGCAATTCATCAAATGTGGAATAAATAACTTCTACGTTCTTTCCTTCGATAGATTCTTTAAAATCTGTGACCTCTTCTGGTCGTTCATCGATCAATAATACGATTAATTTGATATCTTTATAATTCTGGCTGATACTTTGTGCCATTTGTTTTAACAATGTTGTCTTTCCTGTCTTTGGAGGAGATACGATCATTCCTCGCTGCCCTTTTCCAACGGGTGATAACAGGTCAACCATTCGCATTGGTATGGATGATTTCTCTGTTTCCATCCCTAATCTTTCGTTCGGGAAGATTGGTGTCAGATCCTCAAAATGCTGTCTTCTCGCTGCCATTTCCGGCTTATATCCATTGACAGATTCTACAAATAACAAGGCACTGAATTTCTCACTCTGGGTTTTGATACGGATCGCTCCTGTTAAGATGTCTCCTGTTTTTAAATTGAATTTGCGGATCTGAGCCGGAGATACGTAGATATCATTCTCCCCCGGAAGATAGTTTTCACATCGGATGAAACCATATCCGTCTGGCATAACTTCCAGAATTCCATGTGCTTTTTCTCCGCTATCCAGATTCTTTATATTCTTTGGAAATTCTTTCTGGTGATGTTTTCTTTCTTGATGCTCTGAATAAGATTGTTTTGGTTCACGTTGTATCTGCTGTTCTTCCTTTTGTTTTGATTGTTCCTGATCATAGTTTTCTAATACTTCGATCAGTTCTTTTTTCTTTAAGGTCGAAATGCCTTTTAATTTTCTTTCTTTAGCAATTTCACGTAATTCAATTACCGACTTTTTTTCATATGTCATTCTATCTTGCTCCTTTTACCTGGGAAAATGGATGAATTATCCTTTAACGATCGATCCAGATTTGTGTTTTCTTTATTCTAGCATAGTTTTTCAGATATTTCCAATCATTTGTCTTCTTAATTTTTTTAAGATTCTTTTTTCTATTCTTGAAACCTGTACCTGTGAAATATGAAAGATCTTCGCAATTTCTTGTTGAGTTTTTCCTTCAAAATATCGGTAATAGATCATTTGCTGTTCTTTCTGTTCCAAATGTTTCATAGCTTCATTTAACAGAACATGATCTACCACTTTCTCAGATTCATTTTCTCCTTTTGATAACTTATCCAACAGAGAAATCTCACTGCCATCCTTCTGATATGCACTCTGATGAATGGATTCTACTTCATTGCTTGCTTCTAAGGATGTTACGATCTCTTCTCTTGTGATCTTTGTGATCTCACTGATTTCTTCGATCGTTGCTTCCCTTTGATACTGCTGGCAAAACTTTTCTCTTGCTTTCATGATCTTGTATACATTTTCTTTTAAAGATCTGCTGACTTTGATCATGCCATCATCTCTTAGGAACCTGCGAATCTCTCCTGTGATCATCGGTACTGCATAAGTCGAAAATTTCACGTCATAAGACAGGTCAAACTTGTCCACGGCTTTCATAAGTCCAATACTTCCGATCTGAAACAGATCCTCAGACTCATATCCTCTATTTGTAAATCGTCTCACAACACTCCAGATCAATCCAACATTATTAAGAATGATCTGCTCTCGTGCTGCTTCGTTTCCTTCTTTGGTAAGCCGTAACAGTTCCCTCGTCTTATCCATTCAGCTTGTCTTGCTCTCCTATTTTCTTCGTCATGATCACTGTTGTTCCTTCTCCTTGTTTTGAAATAACTTCTACTTGATCCATAAATGCCTCCATAAAAGAAAATCCCATTCCCGTCCTTTCTTCTTCTGGTTTTGTTGTAAACATTGGTTCCATCGCTTTCTTGACATCTGAAATTCCGATACCCTGATCTTTAATCTCTATTCGCAGGATTCCATTCTGATCGGAAAGATCCATGCTGATCTTTCCATCTGGGCCGTGATACGCATGTACAATACAGTTTGTCACTGCTTCCGACACTGCAGTCTTGATATCATCCATTTCTTCCATATCCGGATCAAATTTCATGATGTAAGCAGCCGTCACAATTCTTGCGATTCCTTCATTTTCTGAGTCACTGTTAAATTCTAAATGCAACATTTCTTATCCTCCCATTTCTCTATATTTCTTCTATCAGCTGATGTAATCCTGCCATATGAATGATCTTTCTTACCGATGCACTCATATTGCTGACTTTCACCGTTCCTCCCATCGCCTGCACCTGACGATATCTTCCTAAGATCACTCCAATCCCTGAACTATCGATAAATCCTGAATTTTTAAAATCAAACTCAATATCTTTGATCGGATATGATTTTAAAATGATATCGCATTTATGTTTTACTTTCTTCGCTAAGTGATGATCTAAATCCCCATCCAGATAAATATATAAAATCCTGTTTTCTATCTTGTATTCTGTTGCCATATTCTGATCGCTCCTTCCTGCTCTTTGCTGTGATACGTTTCTTTCCAAGATCATCTTGAATTTCCTGATAGATATAAAAAAAGAAAGAAGTTCAAACTTTCGCTTGTTCTTCTTCCTTTATCTTTTGTTTGTAAACTTGTATTCTGTGTAATATTAATTATAAACTCTTGGCATTCTTTTTACCCATTGCATCGATTCGACTCTTCGCATTGATCGCCTGAGATGTTCCTGGGAACTTTTCGATGATCGTCTGATATGTCTTCTTCGCATTCTTCTGATCGGAAGCACCTTCATAAGCTTTGGCAAGATAATCATATGCATAACGGTTTGTTTCGCTGACTTTGATCGCTTTCTTTAAATAAGAGATTGCTGTCTTGTAGTCTTTTGCCCAGTATGCATTCTTTCCTTTGCTGTATAGTCCAGTTGCTGCACTTGGATATACTTTTGCTGTCAGATCTTTGTAGATCGCTTTCATATTCTTTGTTGTTAGTTTCTTACTGTCGATGTCTAATAATGCATCTGCAGATCCTGTATAATCACGATCACTGTATTTCTGTAAGGCACTTAACAACAGATCATAGACACCGTCTTTCTTGCTTGTTCCAATGTACTCGTCTAATTCATCTTCTGCTTTCTTCTGTGCTGCCTTTGCTTCTTTGACTTTCTTCTCACTTGCTTTCAACTGTGTGTCTTTGGCAAGGATCTGTTCTTTATAATCTTCTACCTGTGTAGAGTTCTTATGGCTGAAGCTTGCACGTACTGTTGGATAGATCAAAACTGCTGCCACGATCACACCGATCACAATTCCTGTTACCATGTAAAACATTGGGCTCTTTCCAGCTTCGTTTTCCTGAATTGAAGAAATATTAAATGGATTCTTCTTTTTCTTTGGTTCTTCTGGCTGGCTCACAACTTTTTTCTTCTCTTTTTTCTTCTTGTCTTTCTTCTCTGGCTCCGTTGTCTGTGGCTCTTCTTCGACTACTTTTGTCTCAAATTCTTTGCCATATTCCACTGCTGATTCGTTGTTTGGATCGATCTTTAAGATCGTATCAAGGAATGTTCTTGCATTATCATAATTCTCTCCCTTGATGGATAATAATGCCATTAAAAGATATGCATCTACAAAATTAGGAATGGCTGCCACAACATTCTTTAACTGTAACATCGCAAGATCATCATTCCCCTGCTTGGCGTAGTTTAATGCCTGATTGTATTTCTTGATCATCTGATTGGCTTTATATAATTCTGTCTTATTCTTCTTGATCTCTTCTAATTCTTTTCCATATATATTCTCTTCTGCTTCTTCCAAATCTGCACATGGTTGAAACTTGGCTAATTCTTCGTTAAAGTCTAACATTCTCTTCCTCCTGATTTATAAACTCTTTGGCCATGCCTGCCAGATAAAAAGATCCGACAACAAAACATACCGTTGTTTCCTGATTCCTGTCTATCATCTTACGAAAAGCATCCTGAAATTCTGCTTCATCGATTCTTCTCTTATGAATCCCCACTGTATAAAAGGCTTCAATCTCTGGAATCGTCTTCAGAATGTTCTTCATGTATTCTTCTTCATTCTGATGAGATGCTGCAAATAAGATCCGCTTCTTCATTCCATGGTAGTTTGCCTCCACAGTCTGTACAAAGCCTTGCATTCCCTGGATATTGTGCGATACATCTACAATGATCCCTGGTGCGATCTCTTCCATCCTTCCACTGATCCTGATCTGGCTCAGTGCTTCATAAATCTTGTCTTCATCGAGTCGTCCACAGATAAGTTCTGCTGTCTGCAATGCTGCTGCAAGATTGGACTTCTGAAATTCTCCTGCAATGTTGGTCCGCACATCTCTTTCCTTATCATACGCATTGGCATTTAAAAAATCAATATATTTTCCTGCTTTTTCTTTAAATTTAAGATTATCTTCAGAAATGTCATAAATTCGTGACTTTTTCTGCCTTGCTTCTTCAGAAAGAATTTCTTTTACCTTGGGGTCCTGTTCTATTGTCACAACTGGAATTCCTGGCTTAATGATCCCTGCTTTGTGTGTTGCGATCTCTTCCAATGTTTGTCCTAGAAATTCCATATGATCTTCACTGATCGAAGTGATCACACTGACCTTCGGACAGATAACATTGGTAGCATCATATCTTCCACCCATTCCTGTCTCGATCATACAGATATCTGGTTGTTCTTCCTGAAAGATCACCATCGCCATCAGAAATACTGCCTCAAAAAATGATGGGCTGTCCTTTCCTTCTGTTATTCCAGTTTCAATGGCATGTCTTACCTTCACAGCAGCTGATGCAAATCGTTCATCACTGATCTCTTTCGCACACAACTTGATTCGTTCATTGATCTTCACAACATGTGGCGAGGTAAAGGATGCTGTCTTCTTTCCATGCTTGATAAGGAGTGCTTCTAAAAATGCACAGACGGATCCTTTTCCATTTGTCCCTGCTACATGGATCATATGCAGCTCTTTTTGAGGATTTCCCAATCGGTCTAAAAAGTATTTTATATCTTCAAGAGAAGATTTTGTGGCGAATCCTGCGATTTTGTATAAATATTTTACAGACTCTTCATAAGTCATGGTTGTTTCTTCTGTTAGCATAATTCACCACTCAGTACTGCTTTCAATACCTGAAGTACCCCATCTTCTTTGTAAGATGGTGCTACAAAATTCGCTGCTTCTTTTACTTCATCTCTGGCATTCTCCACTGCGAAACTGTGACTTGCACGCTTTAACATCTCGATATCATTTAAATTATCTCCAAATGCTAATGTTTCATCTGGTGTGATCCCATATTCTTCCTGAAAATGTCTTAAGGCACTTCCTTTGTTTGCACCTTTGTTAGCACAATCAACCCAGCATTTTCCAGATACTACAACATTCATCTTCTTGCCCCATCGTTTGATGAATTCATCCCCAACTACATCTTCAGCACAATTGTGATGGAAAATACTCATCTTGCACACACCTTCTGGATTCCCTAAAACATCATCTACAAGGTCACCTCTGTATCCGTAATCTCCGACCAGATGCTGATAAATTCCAATATTCTCCATATATGTCATGTTGTCTTTGTTGATCGCAATCTCACATCCTGGAAACTGTCTTGCTTCTTCAATATAAGTTCTTACGATTTCTGGATCGATCACATCTACATATTGATAATCTTTGGAATGGATACAAGTTCCATTTTCTGAAATAAAACTGATGTCATCAAGTACTGGCGTGAATACTTTCTCGATACTTGCTCTCTGACGGCCGCTTGCCGCTAACACGATCGTTCCTCTTCGTTTCAGTTCTTTGATCACGTCATAATATTCCGGATTCAGATCTAGTGTCCCATCTGCCACTAATGTTCCATCAATGTCTGTTGCGATTAGTTTGATCATTTGTTTTCCTTTCTTTTCTTCCTATACATGCGGTATCATTATTTCAAAAAGGCTGCCATACTTTGTACAGCAACCTTTGTTTTATTTGTCTTTTTCCAGATCGTATGGTGTCACCTGATATACATAATAATTCAGCCAGTTATAATACATGGCATTTGCATGACATCTCCATGACTTCACTGGTTTCTTCGTTGGATCATCATCTTTGTAATAATTCTTTGGTATATCCGGATTCAGTCCTCGTTTGACATCCCTTACATATTCATAATGCAGTGACATCACATCATATTCTGGATGTCCTGTGACAAATACCTGACTTCCTGTGGAATTCAAAATAATGTATGGTCCTGTCTCGTCTGATTCTGCTACGATCGTTAATTCTTTGTTCTTGCGGATCGCTTCTCCGTCAACCCCTGTATTTCTAGAGTGTGGCACGTAGAACTTATCATCAAATCCTCGAATAATAGGAAGTTTATTATGTAATGGATGGTGTTCGTAAACACCTGAAATCTTCTTATTCAAGATATGTTTCTTGATCCCATAGTGATAATAAAGTCCTGCTTGTGCTGCCCAGCAGATATATAAAGTTGATGTGACATGTGTCTTTGACCATTCCATGATCTCAACAACTTCGTCCCAGTAATCGACTTCTTCAAATTCTTTTAATTCTACTGGTGCTCCTGTAATGATCAGTCCGTCAAAACGTTTGTCTTTGATCTCTGAAAAATAATTATAAAATTTCTCCATATGTGACTCTGATACATGAGTCGGAACATAAGATTCTGTCTGCAAAAATGTGATATCTAACTGTAATGGTGTATTTGATAAACTTCTCAGCAAATGAAGTTCTGTGTCTAATTTATTTGGCATCAGATTTAAAATTGCAATCTTTAAAGGCCTGATATCCTGTGTACATGCCCTTTCTTTATCCATCACAAATACATTCTCTTCTTCTAAGGCTGCCTTCGCCGGCAGATCGTTGTCTATTCGAATTGGCATTTTATCAAATCTCCTTCTCTCTTTTTTTGATTGCTTTTTAAGCTGACAGCATTTTTCCTGTCAGATATTTATTATAAAACTCTTGGATTTTTTATGCAATCTATATTTATCATCGTCCGATCAGATCAAGGAAATCTTCTTCGCTCA
Source organism: Anaerostipes hadrus (assembly GCA_036312945.1). Lineage (GTDB taxonomy): Bacteria > Bacillota > Clostridia > Lachnospirales > Lachnospiraceae > Anaerostipes > Anaerostipes hadrus_C. Next base: position 89,158 of record JAXJNA010000036.1, on the reverse strand, counting down.
GTATTGGAATGTTTAATTCCATTGCTTTTTTGTTCTTTGATGACTGCGACATTTTGTCATTGTTGATCAGATAGTCTGTTTTCTTTGACACTGATCCTGTGACTTTGCCTCCCATCTGCTCAATCTCTTCCTTTAGTTGTTTTCTATTATCAAAATGCTCAAGGGATCCTGTCACAACAAATGTTTTTCCTTCTAAGATCTGTTCTGTCTCGATTTCTTCTTTCTTCTCAAACTGTACATATTGTAACAGTTGTTCTAAGATCTTCTGATTATGTGGTGTATGGAAATATGATACCATAGCTTCTGCGATCATCGGTCCGATCTGATCGATCGCAATAAAATCCTCTGCATCGGCTTCTCTGATCGCATTGAAATCTTCTTTAAAATGTTTGCAGATTAATTTTGCATTGGAAAGTCCTACATTCGGAATTCCCAGACTATAAATAAAGTTTGCCAATGCAGGCTGTCTGGAATCATTGATCGCATTGACCAGATTTTTATATGATTTTTCCCCAAATCCTTCTAATTCCAGAATCTCTTCTTTATGATCTTTTAAAGTGAAGAGGTCATAAATTTCATTTAATAGTCCAACATCGATCATCTTCTGTAATGTTGCTTCGGAAAGTCCGTCAACATTCATTGCATCTCTTGATACAAAATGTGAGAATGATTTGATCTTCTTTGCACTGCAAAATTCATTGGTACAGACTAAGGTTCTGATTCCATTTTCATCTTCGATCTTTGTCTCACCACCACATGCAGGACAGGTGTGCGGGATCTCTATATTGCCGCTCTTTGTTTTATTCTCTGCAAGCTGTGGAATGATCATATTAGCTTTGTATACAACAATCTCATCGCCGATTCCTAACTGCAGTTCTTCCATCACACTGATGTTGTGAAGACTGGCTCTGCTGACAGTCGTTCCTTCTAATTCTACCGGTTCAAAAATTGCCACTGGATTGATCAGTCCGGTTCTTGACGGGCTCCATTCAATCTCAGTTAATGTTGTCTCCGCTGTCTCATCTGCCCATTTAAATGCAATGGAATCTCTTGGGAATTTGGCTGTTCTTCCTAGACTTTTTCCATATGCAAGGTCATCATAGACTAATACCAGTCCATCTGATGGCAGATCAAATTGTTCGATCTTCTGTGAGAATTCCTCGATCTCACCTCGGATCGTATCTTCTGTGACTCTGATATGTTCTACCACATCAAATCCAAGGCTTGCTGCCCAGTCTAATTTCTTCTCGAAAGAATTATCAAAATCCATACCTTCAACATCACTGACACTGAACGCATAGAAATGAACGTGGCGTTTGGCTGTGATTTCATTGTTTAACTGTCTGACGGAACCACTGCATAAGTTTCTTGGGTTCTTATACTGACTGTCAACATCTTCGATTTCTTCGTTCATCTTATAGAAATCTGAATATGGAATGATCGCTTCTCCACGAATGACCAATGTTCCATGATATGAAATGTGTCTTGGAACATTTTCAAAAACTCTTGCATTGTTTGTTACAACTTCTCCGACTTCTCCATTTCCACGGGTAACGGCTTTGATGAGTTCTCCATGCTCATAGGTAAGAACGATCGTTAAACCATCAAGTTTCCATGACAGGATTCCTTCGTGGCCATTCAACCATGCTGCCAGCTGATCTGGCTCCTTTGTCTTGTCTAATGATAACATCGGAGATGGATGTGCTTCTTTTTCCAATGCTGTCATCAATTCATACCCTACATGGATTGTTGGGCTGTTTGATAAAACAGTGTTCGTCTTTTTCTCTAGTTCTAAAAGTTCATCATACATCTTATCGTATTCGAGGTTGCTCATAACTTCTTTATTCTGCTGGTAATAAGCTTTCCCTGCTTTATTTAGTGTATGAATGAGTTCTTTCATTCTGTCTAAATCATTCACTTTTTAGCTCCTTCTTTAACTCTCGTAATTCATCCGGAGTTAACTTTCGATATCTTCCTTCTTTCAGATCGCCGAGTTTAATGTTCATAACACGGACTCTCTTTAGTTTTGTCACACGGTATCCAAAGTGTTCACACATTCTTCGGATCTGTCGGTTCAATCCTTGTGTCAAGATGATCCTGAATTCGTTTGGTCCTTCTTTTGTGACTTTGCATCTTCTTGTTACTGCATTGATCTCATCTAACGGTACTGGATTCCTCATATCATGAATGAATTCATTTGTAATTCGTTTGTTTACTGTTACTTCGTATTCTTTTTCATGATAATTTCTTGCTTTCATGATTTGATTGGCTGCTTCACCATCATTGGTAAGCAGGATCAAGCCTTGGGAATCCTTATCTAATCGTCCTACAGGATAGATCCTTGTTGGATAGTTAATATAGTCGATAATATTATCTTTCTCTTCTTTGCTTGCTGTGCATACGATTCCTCTTGGCTTATGAAAAGCCAGAAAGATCAGATCTTCCTGAATCTTTACCGGCTTTCCATCAAATGTCACGCTCTGCCCCGGAAGTACTTTGGTTCCGCTTACTGCAACTTCTCCATCGACTTCGACTCTGCCTTCCTCGACATAAGTATCCGCCTGTCTTCTGGAGCAGATTCCTGCCTGACTTAAATATTTATTTATACGCACTGCATCTTCTGTTTTACGTTTTGTCTCTTGCATTGTTACCTTTCCCACTTGTCACAAAGGGCGATGATCTGGTCAGCAAATTTGCCCAGGTCTTTATTCGTTCCGCCCTCATTGTGCTCAATTACAGATTTCAAACGCTCGCTGGCTGTAAGAAGTCTGATATAAGCACTGCTCTGTTTTGGTTTCTTCTGGATGCGTTCTCTTGATCCCCATTCAGTCCATTCGCCTGCAATAAGGTCAAACACATCTCCGCTGTATGGTGCTCTCGCTTTGAATTTGTATTCGTCTTTTAAGCATGATGTAAATGCTTCACAGACCGCATCTTCTCCATGAACTACAAATACTTCTTCTGGTTTCTTCTCGAAACTATTGACCCATTTTAATAACCCGTTCTTGTCTGCATGTCCGCTTAAACCTTCTAATTGTACGATATCTGCTGCAACTTTGATCGCCTCACCAAACAGTTTTACTTCTTTGGCTCCTTCGATCAGCGATCTTCCCAGCGTTCCATATGCCTGATATCCTACAAATATGATCGTATTCTCTGATCTCCACAGGTTATGTTTTAAATGGTGTCTGATTCGTCCGGCTTCACACATTCCGGAGGCTGAAATGATCACCATCGGTTCTGTCTCAAAGTTGATCTCCTTTGATTCTTCTGTGGTGATGGATAGATGAAGATTGGAAAATGTAATCGGATTAATTCCTTGTTTCACTAATTCCATAGCTTCTTCATCGTATGTTTCATCGATATTCATATTAAAGATCTTCGTCGCTTCCACTGCCAATGGGCTGTCTACAACAACTTTGAAATCTCCATGATTCTTGATCCTATCTTCGGCCTTGATCTGGCGGATATAATATAACAGCTCCTGTGTTCTTCCAACTGCAAATGATGGGATCACGACATTACCGCCTCGGTCAAAGGTTCTCTGGATCACATCGGTCAGTTCTGTCACATAATCCTGATGTTTTCCATGATAACGGTCACCATACGTAGATTCCATAATAACATAATCTGCTTCTCTCGTATAGCTCGGATCTTTGATCAATGGCTGGTTGAAGTTCCCAATATCTCCAGAGAATACTAATTTCTTTTCCACATCTGCTTCCCTTAACCATACTTCAATGCTGGAAGATCCTAACAGATGTCCGATATCTGTAAATTTGATCGTAATGCCGTCAGCAACTTCAATCTGTCTGCCATATGGGCATGGCACGAAATACTGCATGACATTGATCGCATCATCCATCGTATAGATTGGTACAACTTCTGGTTTTCCTGATCGCCTTGCTTTCCTGTTCTTCCACTCTGCTTCAAATTCCTGAATGTGTGCACTGTCTTGCAACATGATCTCACATAGATCGGTGGTTGCTCTTGTCGCATAGATCTTTCCTCTGAACCCTTTTGCATACAACAGCGGGATCAGTCCTGAATGATCGATATGTGCATGTGTCAGCAGGATAAAATCAAGATTCCCTGCATTTACTGGAAGATCAACATTCTCGTATACATTTAACCCTTGTTCCATTCCATAGTCAACAATAAATCTTTTGCCGCAGGCTTCCACATAATGGCAGCTTCCGGTGACTTCATGATCCGCTCCGATAAACATTAACTTCATGGCTTATACCTCCTCTGAAATATAGATTGGGCCAGCCGGCACGATATCTTTTAGATACTCATGCTCTTTTAATATCTGTCCTGCATTGTAGTCAAAAAACACCTGTGTCAGCTCGTCGATTGAAATTTCATCTTCCCATCCCTGTGCGTCCGTTGTGTGTATGTCTAATGTCTCATCTTGTGGTGTGTCTGCACGTTGAATGGATATCTTATGATCCAGGCATTGGAACTGGAATACTCCATTCTGATCCTTAATATATGGATCTTTCACCAATATCCTGAATGTAAAATCGTTCTTTCCTTGCAAGATCTCTCCCCAAGCAGTAAGGTTCGTGATCCTTGCCATGATCTTTGGTACTTTTTTGCTTTGTGTGAAATCCTTTCCTGTTGAATTTCCTTTGAATAAATTCCCTTCTGTGATATAAATCTTCTTACCTTTGTGTCGTTGTTTAATCTGGTTAAGCATATGTTCTGGCTCTAAAGAATACGCCCATCGGATATATACTTCATCTTCTTCAAAACTTTCTGCAAATACGCCTTGTAACAGATCGTCTTCATAATAAGCTAAGAGACTTCCATCTCCACTTTGACTTTCTTTGTCCAATCGTCTCAAGTATGATTCATCTGGAACTGTATATATGTTGTATTGTTCCATGAATCGCTCTAAAAAATTCTGGATCATCTGATAATCTTCTGCCATTATATGAACGATCTTATGATTTCTGTCCGTTGTATCATCTGTATATGAAATGTTATGATCATCGATCATTGTTTCTTCCCAGTCCATCACAAATCGAAACTGGAATGGTTCGTAATATGCTTTATTCGCAGGCATCAGATACGTAAACGGCTGTTCTTGCTCATGCATATCATTGAAACATTTCTTAAGCATCTCTGCCATGATGCCTCTTCTTCTATATTCCTTCCACACTGCAACTGCTACAATATAATTTAATGTATATGTCTTCTTTCCTGCTCTTATGTGGTATGGGTTTAAATGGATCATTCCTAAAATCTTGTTATCTTCTTCTGCCAGTATCACCTGATTCGTTGCATATATCTCTTCAAAATAATATTGCGCAAACGGCTCTGGGTCTTCAAAAATCTTCTGATACATGTCATATACTGGCTGTTTGTCTTTGTTTTTCTGATAAATGATCTCCATGCTATTTCCTTTATTCTTATTTTGTTTCATTCAGCAGACACACTGCCTGTGCACTGATCCCAAGTCCCTCTCCTGTGAATCCTAAATGTTCTTCTGTCGTTGCTTTGACATTCACCTGATCTGGATCTACTTTGAGGGTCTTGCTGATATTTTCTTTCATTGTTGGAATATAATTTAATAATTTTGGTCTCTGTGCAATGACTGTCGCATCCACATTCCCAATCTCGTATCCTTTTTCCTCGATCAATCTTACAGCTTCTGCTAACAACTTCATGCTGTCTGCATTATGGTATGCAGGGTCTGTGTCTGGAAAATGCTTTCCGATATCTCCTAATGCTGCTGCCCCAAGGATCGCATCTGTGATCGCATGCAGCAGAACATCAGCATCTGAGTGTCCTAATAATCCTTTCTCATATGGTATATTTACTCCGCCTAAGATCAAGTCTCTTCCTTCTACTAACTGATGGACATCATATCCCATTCCTACACGCATATTCTTGCTCTCCTTTTTTTGTTTTTATTATAACATGATTCCGCTCTTTTATCATGATTTTTAACAAGAAAAAAGACATATTCATATCGAATATGTCTTCCAAAAGTAGCGATGAGCAGATTCGAACTGCTGACACTACGGGTATGAACCGTATGCTCTAGCCAACTGAGCTACATCGCCATATGTTATGAAATTCATCCATGTAGTTCATGGATAGTGGGACCAATAGGACTCGAACCTATGACCCTCTGCTTGTAAGGCAGATGCTCTCCCAGCTGAGCTATGATCCCTTGTGTCTCTCAAGCTCTCTTGCCTGACGACAAAATATAATATACTCTTATTTTCGATGAATGTCAACACTTTTTTTAATTTTTTTTTGATATTTTTATTTTATAGATAGAAACCACGTAAAAAATGGCTTATTTACGTGGTTTCTTCATAATTTATTTTTTTATATTTTTTTGGATTTCATCGAAATTTTCTATGCAATAAAAATAATCCTCCTAAAATCAGAATGATTCCTCCTATGAATAAAAGCTCATCTGTCCGTCCACCTGTCTTTGGAAGATCCAATATAGAATCATTCGTAACATTGTACGTCAGATGATAGAAGTAATAATCATTTCCCTGTTTGATTGCTTTACTTGTATCCACATTCTGTTTATCCACCTCTGCCTGTGACATCGTCATTGGCAGTGTAACGATGATTGGTTCTTTTAACAGATTCTTTCCAACCGCTGTCTTTGTTTCTGTGATCGTATAAGTATCAGGAAGCAGTCCATCAAAAGTGACTTCTCCAGCAGAATCTGTTTTGGCCTTCGCTACTTCTGCTCCATCAGATGATGTGATCACAAATTCGATATCTCTTAATGATTTCCCCTTAGAATCTTTCTTGATAAGTTTTACAGATCCTTGGATCATCTGATTCATAAACTTCGCTCCACCTGTCAATTGTGCTTTAGCTGTCGTTCCAGTTGGTCCAATATTAAACGTCACAGTTTCTTTCTCCTGATCGATCGTTGCATTGCTGCTGTTGCTCGTAATATTGAGTAATTTGAAATACTTGATCATACCTCCTTCATTACACGTATAAGTACCATATTCCAGATCATCAAACGTCACAGACAGTTCGATCAGATCTCCCGGATGATCTTTCATCTGTTTTTCAACCTCTGCCTTTGTGAATTTGACTTTCTTCTCATAACTGTGTTTCTTTCCATAGACATCGGTTCCAGTCAGTGTAAATATAAAAGTCGGATCCCCAACATCCATATTCAGATTACCTGGATCCAATGCTTTTGTGATCGTAATGCTTCCTTTCGGCCCTGTACGGTCATGTGTGTTTGTAATCACTGTAAGATCCTGATCATTTTCATCCGTATCATAGGTTGGTCTGTATCCGATCTCAGATTCTCCCGTGATCAATCCTTCTTCGACTTCTTTCCATGTATAATTGACTTTTTTCCCATTGACTTTCACAGGAAGTACCTTACTGGACGCTTTCCAGTTATTCTTCGCACTGAGCATCAATGTTTCTTCCACTTTACCATCAGCCAACAGATTAACTAAAACAGATTTGGGGCGTATGCCATCTTTATTCCCATGATCATTCCATACCTTTTTAACCTTTTTCTTCGTCGTATCTGGTGTATGCGTATTCGTGATCATGATATTCTTCGTTGTTGTACCATCATCATCTATTGTCTCATTTGTCTCGTAAGTATCGACATATCCTGTTTTTGCATTACCTGTCAGCTTGTCATAGATTTCTTCTTTCACTTCATACTCAAATGGTTCGCCAGCTTTGTCATACTTATCGAGGCAATGGTACGTTACATCATCTGACCAGTTATTTGTTTTGTCTAATGTAATAGCATTCTTGTATTTCTCACCATTTCGATATAATTGAGCTTTGATCGATATCGGCCTCAGATCATCTCCATTGTCACCATCTTCCCAAACCTTTTGTACATTGATATCGACATATTCTGGATTTTCATGGAAGTTCGTAAACGAAATTACATACATCGCATCATTCCAGTGTGTACTCGTCAAAGTATAACCTTCGGGAACATCTTCACGAAACTCCCACTTTTCACGATCTTCCTTCTTGATATCCGTAAACATTGTCCAGTTATTATCTTTTGTCAGTGTATACACCTTTACTTCTTTTGTTGTCTTATGTGTTGCCTTGATCGTAACAACATCTGGACGGATCTTTGCTGCATTGTCATGATCATCCCATATCTTCTTCAATGCAATATAATCCAGTTTCTGGTTGACTAAAGTATCTGAATCATGCACATATGTTGTTGTATCATTATCCGTATTATTCTCAGCTTTTACATCATGAATGAGATTTTCTTTCGTATCATTGATCACTTTACCCTTAAATGTTAATGTCTTGTCCGATTTCTCGTATCCATCTGGTGCGTAGATTTCTTCTACCTCATACATATCACTGTCTGTTCCATCCTTTGCATAGATATCGGTCGGCAATCCAATAAATTCCAGATATTCAAACTGATCATCCTGTGATGTAGTGGTGGCGATCGTATCACCCTTCTTAAAGATATTTTCTCCTTTGCTATTAACGATATCTGTTTTCGCTTTTAAGGCAAATATAGCTCCCGCCAGCTTGTTTCCGTCTTGATCGGTCTTGATCAGATGGATACCGTATTTTTGCAGAGTATCATTAGCTTTGACATGAATACTTGCTTTCTTTGCAACCTTTAAGGCGATATCTTCCTCTTCTGGATCCAGAACCTCTACCGTAGTCTTGATCGTTTTCTCTGGCAGATCTTTATACGATCCTTGGTTGTTAAAACTAATATTAATCTCGTATTTTCCTGATTTTTCTGCATATGTCGGTGTAAATGCCACATCTTTATCCGTCACTTCCACATCTTCTGCTCCATCGTCATCATAAAGGATTCTCCAGCTAAAGTCCTCTGCCTTGAATTTATCACCTTTTAAGAACCTGTTCTTTGGCATGGCAACAATCTTTAACGGCTGTTCCTCGATAAACTTATCTTCTTCGATCTTTAAGATCTGATCCATGACATATGTTGTCTTAAGAACTGGATTTCCATAGAACATCTGGCTGACATCTTCTACATTGGAGGTGTTGAAAGATGAAAGATCGAGTGTTTTGATGGAATCCATGGCATAAAACATCTGACTCATATCCACGACTGCGGATGTATCAATATTTTTAAAATTGATCTCTGTGAGATTTCTGCAATTTTTAAACATTTTAGATGATATTGCATTCATGTAGATGACCTGTCCGGCTCTTTGACTTGAGATATAACAATCTCCACCATCGTTCCAAAGCACAATACTGCCATCTTTATTCTGAGAAACATCCGTTGTCACAGCTCCTTCTGGTGCACGCTTCCACGTGAAAGTCACAGATTCCGCATCCTTGATCTTCTGGTTCAATTTTTCGCCTTTTTCCAACACATAGACACCTGTACTTACATTATTGTCTTCATTTCCAAACGGAGCTTCCTTGTCTGGTACTTTATCATCATCACGAATATCATTGATACTTCCTGCGGTTGTATCCCATGTCAGTTCTACTTCATGTTTTTCCTGATCTTTGATATAGCCTGTCGGAGACTTGATCTCTTTTATGTAATACTTTCCTAAATAGAAGTTAGTTGTTTCTTTTCCATCCATATCCTTTCTTGTAAAATGGATCTCCTTCTCTTTTGTCGTTGTCTTTTGATCGATCAGTTCGTCCTTCTTCCAGACGAGTGTTCCGTCATCTTTCTTGATATTCTCATCCGCATACAGCCCATAGACTGCTCCTGCGATCTGATCATTGTCATAGATAAAACTCTGAGAATCCTTGTCATAATCTGTTAAGATATCTCCCGTCTTACTGAACGTAATTTCTCCATAGACTGGCGTATCCATCTGGTCAAACCTGCAGCTTCCATTTCCAGCGTTATCGTACGTGATCTTGATGCTTGTGGATTCCCCGCTTAACTTAAAAGATTTTTCTTCTGCGTCATCCATGTTGTAGCCTGCTGGCGCAGCAGTTTCCTTGATCATATATTTTCCATATGGAAGATAGCACTCTGCAGTTCCACCTCCACTCGTTCCTGTAGTCAAAGTTGCCACAATATCCTGATCTTCATCATAGATTTCATAGACTGCATCATTTAACAGCTTCTTTGTCTCTGATGAACGTTTGACTAGTTCGATCCTGATCTTATTTTCATCATCTTTATACGGACCAAACGTGACTGTCTTATGGACATCAGACTTGATCAAGACCACATCTTCATCTTCCATCATTTCATGCTTTGGATCACCCTTGATCTGATGCAATGTATAAACACCGATCGCTAACAAGATTGAAGTTGCTTCTCCTTTTTCATCAGTTATCAGAGTATCGACCACTTCTCCATGCGGATCAATGATCTGAAATTCCGCCCCAGATTCCGGTACATACTTATCTTTATTTACGGACATTTGCTTTTTGATCGAAATCTTTGCGGATTTTGTGTAATCGTCTTTTAAAACGAATTCATACACTTTGACTTCATCCTCGATCGATGCTTTCATTTCTGTGGAATACTGCGGTAGCGCAAGGTCATAGCCTTCGACACCTCTGGTCTGCACGACTATAAACCCTGTCTTCTTTACGAAATCTTTTAGGAGCATCGTTGCCTTTCCTTCGGAATCTGTGACTAATGTTCCAAGAATCGCATCTCTATTATCTTTTTTCAGTTTTTCAATGTAATGAAGCCTGTCCTGTGACGTTGTCAATGTCTGATCCTTGAAATCTTTCACCATAGATTCATCCAGTACAACAAACTCAGCCCCTGGTTCTGGTTTAGACTTTCCATTCTTGACCATCGTTTTTCTGACCCGGATCTTGTCTCCATTATAATAATTATCCAGCTCAAATTTTTTAAATTTCTTATCGCCATCTTTGATCGTTACATCAAAATCATCAGCGATCTTATAATTATCACTTCCTTTTGTCTGATGAACCGTGTAGATACCAGGATCTAACTTTCCAGATTGAGCTGCACCATTTTCATCCGTGATCAATGTTTCTATGACTTTCTTTGTCGACTGATCGATGATCTGGAATTCTGCCTTATATTCTTCTTTTTTTGTATAAGTTCCAGTTTCCTTATCACTGATCCTTGTAACCTTTGTCAACATGATCCCTGCATGCTGCTTTGGATCGTTTGATTCAACCTTATAGATCATTTTAGATCCATCAATGCTTACCCATTTGTCCGGTACCATGTCGTATCCATCGGTCGTTTTTGTCTGATGAATACGGTAAGCTCCATAAGGCAGTAAATCTGTTTCTGCGATTCCTTTATCATTCGTTGTGATCGTCTGTTTTAAATTGTTTTTAGAATCATAAACCTCAAAAACTGCCTGTGCTTCTGGAACATTTTCCCCGCCAAACGTCTTTACAACCTGTATCGTTCCTTCATATTGCTCTTCTTTCAGATACTGGGATGTATTTTTATCGATCGTGACCGATATATCATGACTAGATACCTTATATCCCAACGGAGCATACTTCTCATGTAAACGGTAATATCCCGGATACAGATCTGTCACTTTTGCATAACCATCCGCATCAGTTACCATCTGTGTCACAAGTGTTCCTGCTTTATAGACAACACTCTTGTTATCGGAGCCTGTGATATCATGGTCGGCATACAGCTCATAGACAGCATTCTGCAAGTTTGCTTCAACTCCTAGATCCCCTCGTTTATTCTTTACAGTTCCCTGTTTAAAGATCTCCAGATCTCTCTTTTGAAATTCATTGGTGTAGTGAAATGTGAATGATCTGACTCCACCCTGTTCCACTTTGCTCTGATCTGTCTGATCTGGGATCAGGTGTCCGAATGGGGGTTTTGTTTCCCTGACCATCCAAGTGTGGACCGAAGCACTCTTTAAGGCTGAAATCTTCTGCTCTGCAAGTTTTTGTGCTTCCTGCATTGCCACAGCATATGCTTTTACCGAAGAGTCGTACCATCCATTGTCTGTTGCTTCTTTTTGCTGACTTTTTGAAAGATCGTTCCAATTCTTTACATAAGTCTTTTTCGTTGATGTCACACTATAACTTACCGTTCTTTGGACAGTATAAGAAGCTTCTCCATTGTCATCGGTTGTTACGCTTCCTTGATAATTCCCATCCATATAGATCTGAAATACTGCTCCAGAAAGCCCTGCTCTTGTTTCCGCATCTTTCTTTCTGATCTTAATCTTTACATTATCTGGGCTGGTTCCTGACTTTGTTGCACTCGTTTTTGCTTTTTCAATATCTGGTGGTGTATGACGAAATCCGAACAAAATCTGATGGGAATCCAGTTTCTTCTTTTTCACACATTTCTTCACTGTATAATAATAGATCGTTCCTTCTGGATCCTGATCACTGATCATTTTACAGAATTTTTTTGCATCTTTCTGCGAATAACCCCTGTCCACATTTTTTCCTGCCTGATAAACGGTATTTTGCTTATTCACTCCATGTCCACATGCCCAGATGTATGCCTGACACAATGACAGATCTTTTGTATTCTTGTTGCTTGACCTGAAATACCAGTTTAATGCCTTTGCGATTCCCTTTTTTTCATAAGTTGCTGCATTGATCGTCTTATATTTTAAGGTATCTCCAGAACACATAGTCTTTCCTGAGTTTAAGCAAAACACTCTACGGCCATCAGCTGTCATACTCCACAGACCTTCTGATGCAGGACGGCTGATCTCTGAAATCTTATTGCTTGATAATATCTGGCTCATCGCCAGTTTGGCTTCTCCTGCAGAAGCCTTGACTTCTCTGTTCTTCTGAAACAGAACTCCCCCTGAGTCACTCAGATACATTGTCATGATCATCAGGAGGGCAAGAATACATACTGATATCTTTTTACAGATCGTCTTCATTTGTTTCAAACTTCCTTCCTCCTTTTTACTTATAACGGTTTGTAAAATATCCCGGTTGTCCTTCCTTGTCGATCCTTCCATACTCAGAATCTACGTGGTCTCTCGAAAATCCAGTTCCATTCTGTCCTTCTAGTTCGATCGAACCATTAAACATGCCGTCATCATGAATAATGTTGTGAATATCGAATGATCCATCTGTTTTCTTCCAAACAGCATAAAGTTCACAGGTCTGTCCTGCATCACAGAGAGTATTGACTGCCTGTCGATCGGTATATTTCGATTTGAACGCATCCGGATCTTCACTCCATCCAAGGAAAGTATATCCCGGTCGTTCAAATGTATTTGCTGGCAGGATATCGTTCTGTCCGTATTTCAATTCCACAGTCTTTTTGCTGCCTGATGCGCCATTTCCATCAAATGTTACTTCATAAGAGTTCTTGGACCAGACAGCATAAAGTGTCATACCCTCCGTGTTGCTCCATGTGATCGTCTCTCCTGGAGAATACCGTGCTGTCGCCGCATGTTTATCTGTGTTCCATCCAACAAAGGCATAGCCTTTTTTCGTGTACCCATTCTTGGAAAAACTGTAATTTTGATCGTACGTGGCTGTCCCATCGCTGACATATCCAGAATCCTCTCCATTTCCATCATAGCTTACCGTGTAGGTATTCGCTGTCCACTGGGCAGTTTCTGTATAATTATCACATACCAGCCATCCCGTATTTGACATCCATTTTGTCCCTTCATCCAGCCATCCTTCCAAGGTATAACCTCTCCTTGATACATTTGGAAATGAAAAATTATCTCCGTCGGTAAAATTCCATGTTACATCCGCACCATCTCCACCATTTCCGTTGTAATAAATGCTGCGGCTTGGCTTTTCCAGATTCAGATTTATGGAACACCAATCATAAGTTTTCCATCCATCTCTATCAGTGGAAGCCACTCCGACCAATCCAGTACTGACATGGATATTTACTGATTTCCAATGTTCTTGTGTATCATGATAAGAATTTTCCCAAAATCCGTCATTTCCACCGCAATAAAGTGTTATATCCTTGCTCGGATCTGAAAATACTGGTTTATCCACCGTTACCCATTCCCAGGAACGATGCTGTTCATGGGCTGGTAACAGATACCATACTTTGATCGTTAAAAGCGTATAGTTGTTATTACTGTTCTTCTCTGAATATATCGTCTGTTTATTCACTGTAAGCTTATAGTCCCCACCTCCACCGGAATACGTCGTTACCGTATATGGATGTCTGGAATTATTAAATGTCCCACCGCTGACATTTTTATTTTTTTCATATTCATCACTATGAATATACATTGTCAGACTATCGCTTTTCCCATTTGGTCCATTGATGTTCACTGTTAAATGTCCATCTTTAAAATGTTTGTTTCCTCCTGTATTATATGATTGATAAGCATGTGCCTTCTTCATCTGGTACCATGCCAGAACGGAAACAAATGAGACCATGACCACTAATACCACTATGATCTTTCGTTTTCTTTTCAAGATCTTTTTTGCATTCTTCATCATTATATTCCGCCTTCCCATCTGTCCTTTTAACTATCTTCCTTTTGTCTCCTGATCTTCTGTCTATGATCTCTCATACAGTACACCACATACCGGTGTCTTCCATGTCCTCGGTACGGATGACAGGTTAAAAGTGTGACCATATCTTTCCCTTTTTGAATCAGAATTTTGTCCATATCATATGGATCGATCACTTTGATCTTTGTAACTCGGTAATCCAGTCTTTCCCATGGATTTTTAATGATCACCTGATCACCTGTTTTTAACTGTTCAATATCCCGAAAATATGGAATCCCCCGATATCCTCGATGTGCAGCAATCACGCAATTACTGTCTTTCTGCCCTAACGGCAGGGATGTCTGTCCCATGACCGCTGCTCCTTTTCTCAGGTTTTCCACTGTAGCTCCCAAATATAATGGGAGTTTCTGTTTCATCTTCGGTATCTTAATGTAACCAAAGGTATTCTTTTCGTTTCTTAAGGTGATCGGTGCACTGCGGTAACTGAATACATCCTTTAGTCCTACTTGTTTTTCTTTAAATATCTTTCTGTTATAGCAGACCGCTTTTTGATACATGGGATCATCTTGTTTTCTTTTACTTCTCTCCTGTATCAGTTCTTTCACCGTCTGATCGGACTGTTTTTGTTTCAGATATGATATGATCTCCGGATAAAACAGTAACGTGATCCCTATCACCAGAAAAAAGATTCCAACAATATTTATGATCTTTCGTTTCACCCATATCTCCTTTCTCAGCTTTTTCTTTCCATCTTTTCATATACTTTTCTGGCTGCGATCAATGCACAAATGATCAATAGTCCTGCAAAAATTGCCCGTTTGTAAACTTGCATCCATTGCGAATGATGATCGCTTACTCTCATCTCTTCCTCTTTTGCATGATAAGCTGTGCGAACTCCTCGGACTAATAAACGCTTGTCATTGACTCCATAGGGTGTGCAAGTAACCAGTGTTACATGATCTTTTCCTTCTATGATCTGAAGTTCCTTCGTATCTTGTGGCTCCACGACTGTGATCTGATCCACACGGTAAGCAAGCTTTTTATCCAAGACATGTATAAAAAAGAAATCTCCCTTTTTCATCTCTGTCAGATCTGTAAAGATTTTTGCAGAACTAAGTCCAGTATGTCCAGTCAGCACCGCATGGGTATCTTTCCCTCCAATTGGAAAGGAAGATGCAGCCAGATGTCCGATCCCGTGTTCCAAAACTGTCCCACTTGTCCCATGATAGATCGGCAGATTGACTGAAATGCAAGGAATCTTTAAATATCCCATGATCGATGATCCATCAATATTTAATATTCTGTTATAATGAACCGTCTCTCCATCCAAACGTTTTACTTTAAACGGATCGGTCAACTGTACTGAAGAACGTAACAATTCCCCGTTATACTGCTTTGCTTCATCTATCACTTTTTTTATGATCGTCTGATCCATTTCGGCTGCCTTTTCCTGATAACTTTCCACGGTCGAACCTGCACTCTTTTCAAACAGATAATTGCTTGTAAATGGATAAAACAACAGCAAAAAACCTGTCAGAACGATCAGAATCGGTATGATCTTTTGTTTCATTTTATTTTTGTGACTGCCTTCTGTTTTTTTTCAGGATCAAGATTCCGCATCCAGTAACAACAACCCCTGCAATGATCAGAAGATAGTTTCCTGCCCCACCTGTCATCGGCAGTATAAACTGTTTCTGGTTTGTGATCTGCATATTGATATATGCATTTTCAGAATCATTGTGTTTTGTCATCGTTGCTTTTGTATCATCTACAGTCGCACTTGCTGCTGTCAGCTGAACCGTCACATCATTCTTTAACGCTGTACCATTAGGGACTCCATCATTTGCTGTAGAATCTGTATCTGACTTGCTCTGGATTCCCGTGATGTTTGCTTCGGTTGGTGTAATATCTGCTTTTGTCTCTGTGACCTTAACGATCACCTCTTTCTTTAACAGGGAGTATCCTGCATCAGAATGCGTTTCCGTAAATCCATATTCATCTCCTTCGATTCCATTGATCACAAGTTTTCCATCCGAAGATGGACTAAACTGTGTCGCATCAGCTTCTTTTGCAGACTTTCCTGTTACCTGATAAACACCTGCTCTATCTGCTCTCGCTACCAGATAGTAATTATCTGTCTTATTCTTTACAACGAATTTAACCTTTGTTGCATCCCCTTTGCTGTCAGAGAATTTCTTTGTCAGATCATATCCGTAAGAGTATACGATACATTTGTCTTTTAAAATGTCGTAGTAATTCGTATTTGTTCTCTTCCACGTAAGGGATACATCGTTTGGATTTCCTTTATCGCCAAGAACAACGCTGTCATCTGTGTTCACCTTAGCTGTATAGTATACAATGATATATTTATCAGAATATTTCTTATTCAGCTCCTTAAGTCCTGCTTTTGTCATCTCGATCTTCATTGTAGGATCATCTCCAGATTTTCCGTATGTTGCTGCAAACTTTGGATCCGTGTCGGAACTCTTCCATACAGCCAATGCACCACTCTTCTCAACATTGTTCACGTTTGTTCTGTCCGCTGCATCCTTCGTTTCATAAATTGCGATCACTGCATCTTTCCCATATGTCATTCCTTTTGCCATCGTATCGTTAAATGTATAAGTTGACAGATGCGTTGTTGATGATGTGATATGTGGCAGTTTAGAAATGAACTGATAATCCAGTCTTTCTGCTTTAGAGGCTGTCACGGTACTCTGGTATTTGTATTCATTTCTTGCAGAAGTAAAATCTGCCAGTCTGTCTGTATTGGCAGTCGTTACATTGTCCTGATCTGGATTGTTTCGCACTCTTTTGTCAAGTGTTGGATTTCCAGTTTCATTCTTCGGATAACAGATCACATCATAAAACCAGTCATCTCCCTTAGAATCCGTGGATGGTAACTGTACAAACCATGGATTTGTTGTGTAAGTTACATTTTCTGGTGCCTTTGTCTCAACAATCAGATAAAGACCCAGTGGCAATTTATCTTTACTTGTCACACCGTTGGCATTAGTCTCGTCCATGACTGTCCCATTCTTCCCCATGTAATCTTCTAATTTATCTTTCGTTACCGTATTATCTTCTAATGCCTTGGCAAGTTTCTCGTTGATCTGCTGGCTTGTGAAATATGTCTTGCTTCCTTCTGTTTTAGCTGCATCAGAAGATGTCAGACTTAAGATCTGCTGTAATGTGGTTGGAAGTTCATAGATCATCTGGATCTTCCCATTCTCACTCTGCTGTTCAACATCTCCAACTCGCAGGTAACTAAATTCCACACCTTTGATCGCATATTTTTCCAAGGCTGCTTCTGCAGCAGCATCCTGTTTTCCTGTTGGTGTAAACTGACCAGTATTAACCCCGGCCTGTTTTGCTGCTGTCATGTCATATTTGTGGATCGTTATAGATCCGGTTTTGCTTGTATCGATCACATCTGTTGATGCCGCTTTGATATTAACGATAGGTGCAAGCATCATTACTGCAGATAATACAGCAACCGTTACTTTTTTGATCATATTTTGAATCTTCATTTTTCTTTCCTCCTATTTTTTAGAATAGAAAAAGCACAGAAATCATTGATCATACTCAATGATTCTGTGCTTTTCTTTATGTAGTATATACAATTTTATTTATCTGTTAGATTGGTTTTGTCCGGTGCGATCATAATCGTATTCCAAAAAGAATCTTTGACTGCCTCTGTCTGAATCTCATCTACTACCGTGTCAAGATCGACATCACTTGTTAACTTCTTGCTCGCATCCATTACGGAAACTTTATCGTTGATTCCTAAGGATGTGATCGTAACAAACTGTTCTTCACTAACTAGTGTTCCTTTCTTCAGTGGAACCGCTAACTGATAATTCTTCTGCAATACTGACTTGATCTCATTATACATTGCTTTAAATTCTTTGCTTCTGTATTTCTTCTCAGCTTTCAGCTCCTTTGCCTTCTTATCAGCCTTCGCAGATATCTTTTGATCAGAATAAATCTCCCAGCATGGACCTCCTGCTGATGCTGATTTCGTCTGTGCGATCACTTCCTTTAGTGGATATTTGTACTGTGTACGCTGTCTGCTTCCAACATCTGCAACCGTTACCTGATCATTATCATCGATCGCAACCAATACGATAAAATGACCTTTCTTTGTAAAATATCCTGGTCCCATCAGTGCTACTACTGGATGTTTCTTCTTCAATGCATCTCTAACCTTGCTGACATCACTTCCAAGTCCATGACATTTCAGTTTATACTGTTGTGCCAGTGCTGGAACCATCTCATGACTTGCTCCAGCACTGCTGTAATAGCCATTCTTATATGCCCATACTGTTGTATCAACTGGAGTTACCCATTCATTCGTCAGCGAACTGATACAAACTGCCATAGCACTTGGTCCGCATCCACTGCTTTTGATCTGATATCCATTATCATTCCATGCTGCATCTGCCTGATTAAAGTAAATAAATCCCTGTATCGTCTCTTTCTTATCTTTCATCTCAAGACTATGGTCATTATATACTTTTGGAATGATAGATTTCTTATCTTTCTTGTCTTTCTTCTTATCTTTTTTATCTTTTTTCTTGTCTTGATCAGACTTTGTCTTTTGTTTCTTTGTATGCGTTACCGCTGTATGTTTCTTTGTATGTGTTGCTGCAGCCGTTGTATGCGTCGTTGCCGCTGTGTGCGTATGCATTGTCGCTTCCGTTGTCGGCTTTGCCTGAGTCGTCTGTGTTGTTGTCTCTGTCGTTGCTTCACTTTCTGTCGTCTGGGCAGAAGAATCTGTCTTGGTCTCAGTCTGTTCACTGCTTATTTGCTCTCTTGTGACTGGCTGATCTGCTCTGACCACAGACACTGATCCAAGCATCAAAAACGTATACAGAGCTACTACAGCTGCTGTTTTACGTGTTTTTCTCATCTTTCATTGTTCCCCCTAACTATTTAAACATACTTATTATACCACTTTGAATACCCTCGTCAATAAAAATGAATAGTCATGTTCTATGTTCACATTTTTTTCACATCTTATGCTTCAAAGACTAATTTTTCAATTGCGTATGCAACACCATCTTCATTATTTGTCTTTGTTACAAAGTCTGCAATCTCTTTCAGATCAGGTTGTCCATTTTCCATAACAACACCGGTTCCTACAGCTTTGATCATCATAGTATCATTTCCTGCATCTCCACATGCCATCACTTCATCCATAGATAATCCAATTTGCTCTGCCAGATGTAAAAGTCCATCTCCTTTGTCGCATCCAATCTGATTTATTTCAATGTTATTTCCCAGCGAACTTGATACACTCGCAATATTTTTCTCGATCAATTCTTGTCTTGCAGTTTCCCGCTCTTCCATATCATCAAAAAATACATTGATCTTCTCAATTCCCAACGGATGCTCTTCTATGTATTTTCGCAGATCATCCAGCGGCAGTCTTGTGTCTCTGACAAGTTTTAATACATGATCTGATACACCATACTCTGCAAGATGGTCAAAATAGCATCGTTCCATATACCCTTGTCCATTTTGATAAATATCACGTGTACAATGATATTTTTCCAAAATATCAAACAACGAAAATACAGTTTCTTTTGGTAAATGATTTGTATATATGATCTGATCTTCTTTCTGATCATAAACAGTTGCCCCGTTACAACAAACAGCATATCGAACGCCTGGAATATTTCTTAAAAATTCTGGAATTGCTTTAAAAATACGTCCTGTTGCTGGAACAATATAAACACCCCTTCTGATCGCTTCTTTTAGAACTTCTTCTGTGTGTTTTGAAATCTGTTTCTCGCTGTCTAAGAGTGTATTATCTAAATCCATTGCCACTAATTTTATCTTGCTCATGCTATTCCTCCACAAAAAAATAATTTTGAATGTTGATCTGAAGACTTTTATATCCCTGATACTCATTGATCACTGGATAATATGTACATGTGATATACTTTGCTGTTCCCATTTTCTCTCGAAATTCATCTTCATCCTCAAAAATCATACCATCAATCCTAGTTCCCTGACTACTCTTTAATGCTAATTTTATCACATTTTTATTTTTTCCAAAAACATTCACACGTTCCACTTTTAACTTTCTGTGTGCAAATAATGGTTTTTTATTTTCTTTTCCAAATGGTTCTAAAACAGATAACTGATGGATCAGATCCATGGTAATATAATCAACTGGCATATCAATATCAATCTGTACTTTCTTTGCAAAATCTTTTTTCTCAAGAGTACAGTTCTCGTTGATCTTCTTGCGGAATTCCTGTAATTTTTCTTTTTCCAAAGAGCATCCTGCTGCCATTGGATGGCCCCCAAACTTTGTGAACACCTCTTTGACTTTCATCATTTCTTCAAACATAGAATATCCTTCGATGGAACGTCCGGAACCTTTGATTCCTTCTTTTGCATCTGTTAAGACAAATGCAGGATGGTTTAAACGATCCTTGATCCTTCCTGCTATGATACCTGCAATACTTTCATGACATTCTGGAAGATATAATACAAGCACTTTATCTCCTTTTGCTTCATATTCAAACGCCTGCCCAAGTGCCTCTTTCACACCATTTTCTGTCATGGTTTTCCGAAGATCATTCAATTCTTTTAATTCTTCTGCTGTCTGTTTTGCCTTCTCTTCATCTTCTTCCAGAAATAGATTCAATGCTTTTTCGGCAGATTCCAAACGTCCGCTCGCATTGATACATGGTCCAACAATAAATCCAAGTGCATAAGACTGTATCTGTTTATCCATCAGATCATGTACATTCAGCAATGCTTTCAACCCGATATTTTGTGTATCT
Source organism: Anaerostipes hadrus (assembly GCA_036312945.1). Lineage (GTDB taxonomy): Bacteria > Bacillota > Clostridia > Lachnospirales > Lachnospiraceae > Anaerostipes > Anaerostipes hadrus_C. Next base: position 67,973 of record JAXJNA010000036.1, on the reverse strand, counting down.
TTGATTCGGCGTAATCCTTCCTTGACAAAGATTCTGTTTTCTCCTGTCAGATCTACCACATCACAAACAGTCGCGATCGCAAGCATGGATAATAACTCTTCCAATCGGCTTTCATCTTCTCCCATCGCCTGATAGAATGCCCTCATAAACTGAAAAGCCACTCCTGCTCCACAAAGTAATGGATACGGATAATTGCATGCTTCTTGCTTTGGATTGATCACTACATCTGCTGGTGGAAGAACCTCTTTTCTCACTCCTGCTTCATCGGTATCAAATGGCACATCATGGTGATCTGTAATGATCATTGTCAGTCCATGTTCTTTGCCATATGCAACTGCACCTGCTGCTGCAATCCCATTATCACAGGTAAGGATCGTATCAATCTGGTCTTCCACTGCTTTTTCAATGATATTTTCGTTAATTCCATAGCCGTCTTTCATGCGGTCTGGAATCTGAAAATCAATCTTTCCACCAAGATCATGAATCGCTTTCCACAAAATATAATTTGAGACAACTCCATCCACATCATAATCTGAAATAATACGGATCGTTTTTCCTTCTTGTACCTTTTGCTTCAGAATCTCAACTCCTTCTTTGACACCTTTCATCAAAAAAGGATCTGAAATATCTGAAAGTTCTCCATACAGATACTGCTGTATTTGTTCATCCCCAACCACATCCCTGTTGCGGATCAGCCGTGCGATCACTGGATCTATGTTAAATTTTTCTCCAATCTGATTAAAATCAGCCTTTTTCTTATACAGATACCACTGTTCCATCATCTTACTCCATTTTTCATAAAAAAGAGCATCCAGTATTTACTGAATACTCTTTTTGAATGTTTTATTTTCTTTTCTTTTTCTTCTTTTTCTTGCGGTTTGGATTCGCTGTGATCTTCTCTGGCTGTGCCTGACTGGCTGCCTGATTTTCTTTGATCGCATCTGATCCGATTCGCGTCTTCATCATATACCAGAGTGGTCCAGTTAAGAATACAGAAGAGAATGCTCCTCCGATCACACCAACCATCAATGCTAATGCAAATTCTCTTAAGGATGATACTCCGCAGATGAATAACGCTAACACCATAACAAATGTTGTCAAACTTGTATTGATCGTACGAACCAGTGTACTTGAAATACTCTGATTTACAAGTGCTTTGATATCATCTCTTGTTCGGATCGTCTGAAGTTTCAGATTCTCACGAATACGGTCAAAGATAACGATCGTTGAGTTGATAGAATATCCAATGATCGTTAACATACATGCGATAAACGTTCCACCAACGGATAGTCTTCCAACAGAATATGCTGCAAATACAACTAATACGTCATTGATCAATGCGATGATCGCACTTGATCCAAACTTCACATCTTTGAATCGGATCGCAATATAGATCAGCATACAGATCGCTGAGATCACAACGGAAATAAATGCATCTCTCTGCATTTCATTACTGATCGTTGAACTGATATTCTCTGTTGTTACAGATTTTACTTTATAATCTTTCTTTAATGTACTTTCAATCTGCTTTCTCTGGCTCAGATTCAATTCTACACTCTTTACAACCATCTGATTGTTTGCTTTTACTTTCTGACTCTGAACAGAGGTTGACTTGCTGACTTTCTCGTAAGCTTTCACAACCTGTTTCTCCAGAGAATCATTGACTTTCTGGTCATCCTTGAATGTGATCGTAGATGCTGTACCACCTGAGAATTCCAGATCATAATTCAAGATTGATCCGATCTTGCTTCGATTCATTGGAAGTGCAGCAAGTCCGATCAAAATGATCACACCTGCAACTGCAACGTATTTCTTACCTGCACGGACAAAATCTTTTGTTTTGATCGTTCTTGGTTTTCCATACCATTTCTTGTCGCGAAGTCCAAAATGATATGCTGTATATACAAGGAATCGGCTGATCACAAGTGCTGTAAACATAGAGATCAATACACTCATTCCAAGTGTCTGAGCAAATCCTTTGACCGTTCCTGATCCTTTAAACCATAAAACTAATACTGCGATCAATGTTGTAACGTTACCATCGATGATCGCTGATGCTGCCTTTCCGAATCCAGATTTGATCGCTGCTCCTGTACTCTTTCCAGCTGCAATCTCTTCCTGAATTCTGGCATAAATGATAACATTCGCATCAACCGCCATACCGATACCGAGGATGATACCTGCAAGTCCCGGCAATGTCAATGTCGCATTAAATCCATTCAGTGCTAATAACATCATCAGCATATAGATTGCAAGTGCCACACATGCAATCACACCAGGCACTGCATAAAATGCGATCATGATCAGGCATACCAGTACGAATCCGATGACTCCCGCTTTGACCGTTGTCTGGATCGCATTCACTCCTAATTTTGCAGATACTACGTTAGAACGTAATTCGTTTAATTTCACTGGTAAAGAACCGATTCGAATTGATGAAGCTAAATTCTCTGCTGCTTCATAACTTTCCATACCATCGATCGTACATTCTCCTTTTGTGATCGCTTCCTGTACATTTGGTGCACTGATCACCTGGTTATCATAGATAATATAAATTGGTTTTCCAATATTGGCTTTTGTAGCTTTCGCAAATGCCTTTGTTCCCTTAGCATCAAATTCAAGTGCAACTAAATATTCTTTCTTACCAGTTGTCTGATTCTGATTAGTTACAGCTTTGGCTTTCTTAACATTTTGACCTGTCAATACAGTATCTAATGTTGTCTGAGTCGTTGTTTTTCCATTCTTCTTTACTTTTACCTGTTTCTGAACAGCAAAAGAAAGTGTTCCAGGTTTACCAAGCTCATCTAAAATCTTGTTTGCATCTGTTACTCCAGGAATCTCGATATTGATACGATCTTTTCCTTCCTGATAAACTTCTGCTTCTGTACTGTACCCTTCTACACGCTTCTGAAGTTTGTATACAGTATCTTTCATATCACTGTCGGATACATTCTTACCATCTACTTCATATGTAATACTAACTCCACCTGCGAGGTCTAATCCAAGTTCGATATTGCTTGCTCGACCGATCTTCTTCTTTGTGATTCCCTTTGTTGTGATAAATGCTCCAAATACACACAAAGCGATCAGTAAAATAAGCCCTGCAATACACTTGCCGCTGCTATTACGCTTCTTCATTCTCCGTCTCCCCTTCTAATGCCAATGCTGCCTTTACCATTAATGCACATTCTACCCTCTTGCGCTCTAATTTACATCCGATCTCATAAGTTCCATCGATCGTACCGTTAAAGTTATAAGAGTTTGCACTGCATCCACCACTGCAATAGAATCTTGCAAAACATTTTTTACATTCTTCTTTGGAATATACATTACATGCCTTGAATTCTTTGACGATCTCATCTTTCTTGACTCCTTCATAAACATTACCCATTAAGAAGTCTTCTTCTCCTACAAACTGATGGCATGGATATAAATCTCCCCATGGAGTCACTGCAAGATATTCTGTTCCTGAACCACATCCGGATAAGCGTTTTGCAACACATGGTCCTCCTGTTAAATCGATCATAAAGTGGAAGAAGGTAAATCCTTTTCCTTCCTTCTCTCTTTTGATCATCTCTTTGGCAAGAAGATCATATTCATCCATCAGAATTGGAAGATCCTCTTCTGTGATCGCATAATCTGCTGTATCTGGTGCTACAACAGGTTCTACAGAAATCTGTTCGAATCCTGCATCTGCTAAATGCATAACGTCTTTTGAGAAGTCTAAGTTATGATGTGTAAAAGTTCCTCTTACATAATATTTCTGCTGGTTTCTGCTGTCTGCAAATTTCTTGAATTTGTCGATAACAAAATCATAGCTTCCTTTTCCATTACGGAATGGTCTCATGTAATCATGAACTTCTTTTCTTCCATCCACACTTAATACAACGTTATCCATCTCTTTATTGGCAAATTCCATGATATCATCGTTTAGTAATACACCATTTGTTGTCAATGTGAAACGGAACTTCTTATCATGTGTTTCTTCTAAAGAACGTCCATATGCAACGATCTCTTTCACTACATCAAAGTTCATTAAAGGCTCTCCACCAAAGAAATCAACTTCCAGATTTCTACGGTTTCCTGAATTCTCTACAAGAAAATCTAATGCTTTCTTACCAACTTCAGCACTCATCAATGCACGTCTTCCCTTGTATTCTCCTTCTTCTGCGAAACAGTATCGACAGGCAAGGTTACAATCATGTGCAATATGAAGACAGAGTGCCTTTACAACTGTTGGTCTGTCTTTGAATCCACAAATGTATTCTTCATAACAATCTTCTGTAAATAATACACCTGCCTCTTTTAATTCTGTAACTTCTTCATAAGATTCTTTGACATCTTTTTCATCCCAGGATGATAATTCTTTGATGATCTCTTCTAAAGTATGATCCTCATATAAAGCGATCACCTCATACGTCAGGTCATCAACCACATGGACAGATCCGCTTGCTACATCAAGGACCATGTTATATCCATTATTTTTATACTGGTGAACCATTGTTTCTTTCTCCCTTTATCTGTTATTTTCTTTCATCGAAAAAATGAGGCGGCCCACAAGGAACGCCTCAAGCACAAAGTCTTTGTTCGATTTGACTATTTGCTGTGTTCGCAGGTCTGGTTACCTACTGTACAAGATGTTTTACATGCTGACTGGCAAGATGTCTGGCATTCACCACATCCACCTTTTTTCACTGTGTTCTGTAATGTTTTATTTGTCAGAGTTTTAATATGTTTCATCTTATCGTCCTCCTGATTCTCATAAAATAACTTGCTATATTGTATCATATTCATTTTCAAATAGCAAGCATTCCACCTAAAGTTCCTCCTGCAATACATAAGAAACATGCTGTGATCCTTTCTGTGGAAAACAGAACGATATTTTTTTGAAAAATCCACGAGATCAAGGTAAGGATCATAAAGTATAACATTCCTGCTGCAAACCCCCATAAAAACTTCTTTTTTCCAATCTTGCTTCCGATCAGCATGCCAGCAAAAACAGATGCAAGGATGTATGTAAGTGTGATCCCAAGATTCGCGATCTTCATTCCTGCATTGCTTTGATAGATGATAAATGCAAGAAGACACAATAAAATTCCTGTGGCAATGTAGGCAAATACCAGACTTTGTATCATATAGAGTCCCTTTTTCCCCATGTCCATAACAAATGCTCCTTTTTCTATTTAATCTATGTCTGGTATTTTGAATCTATGCCTTTTTGTGATACACTGGCATTAAAAATACGAAAGGAGTTTTCCTATGATCGATCTTCATATACATTCTACTTGTTCCGATGGGACTTTTACACCAAAACAGATTGTTCAAAAAGTGATAGAAAAAGGACTATATGGATTTTCTCTAACAGATCATGATACTGTCGATGGAATTCCGGAAATTCTTGCCATGGATCTTCCAGATGATCTGAAATTCATTCCTGGAATTGAAATTTCATGTGATGCACTTCATCGTGAGATTCATGTATTAGGATACGGAATCAACTATAAGGATCAACAGTTAAATCAAACTCTCAATATGCTCCGTGACAAACGGTTTCAGCGAAATCTTGACATGATCAAACTCTTTCAAAAAGACGGGTATCCGATCACGCTTGAAAAACTGCAAAACGGTGATCCTCATACCGTGATCACACGAGCTCACTTTGCGAGAACTTTGATCGCAGAAGGCATTTGTTCTTCCATGGATCAGGCTTTTTCCAAATATCTTGGTGAAAAGTGTAAATATTATGTTCCAAAGCCATTTTTTGATCCCAAAGACTGCCTGAGATTAATTCGTGATGCTGGTGGAATTCCAGTTCTTGCGCATCCGTTTCTATATAAATTTTCAAACGAAGATACCAAACATCTGATTCGTGATCTGAAAGAAGAAGGACTCGCCGGAATCGAAGTTTATCATTCTTCCCATCATATCGGCAATATTACAAAACTTCGCCAATGGCAGAAAGAATATGATCTTCTTGCAACTGGAGGATCAGACTTTCATGGAACGAATAAACCAGATATCGAAATTGGAACCGGACGCGGACCATTATTTGTACCGGATCATTTGATTGATGATCTGATGAAATATCATTAAGAAAAGAAAGAATCCTACTTTGTAGGATTCTCCGCCTGCGGCGGGTCGCTTCAGCGACAAATTTCCCTTCCGCCGCAGTGCGATCCTGCCCGGAGGGCTTTTTTATTTCATAGGGGATTTCATCGAAATTTCCTATGAAATAAAAAAAGAATCTGAAATACAGATACAATTCTCTGTCTCAGATTCTTTTCTCTTCATCAAATATTCATCTTATTCTTCAGATGATGATGCGTTTGCTTTTTCCATTGCCTGGATTGCTGATTTCTCCATTGGAATACGGCAATGTTTGTCGTTACCAAATTCAACAATGATCGTTGTTTCATCAACTTTATCTACAACAACTCCGTAAAATCCACTTGTTGTCAACACGCTGTCTCCAACTTCCAGAGTTTCCATCATCTGTTTTAATTCTTCTTCTTTTTTCTTCTGTGGTCTGATCGTTAAAAAGTACATTAATCCAAAACAAACAACCAACATCAGAATTGTCATTGTAACCTGATCCATTTTCTTCCTCCATCTTTCTAATAAGATTACTGGTTCATCATGCCATCGATCTTACGTTTCTTGTATTCCTTATAATTGCCTTCTTCGATCGCCTGACGAATCTCACTCATCATTGTATTATAAAAATACAAGTTATGCAAGACACATAATCTCATTCCAAGCATTTCTTTTGCTTTTAAAAGATGTCGGATATAGGCTCTGCTGTAACTTCTGCAGGCTGGGCACTGGCATCCTTCTTCGATCGGGCGATGGTCCAGTTCGTATTTTTTGTTGAACATATTTAGTTTGCCCTGATTCGTATATACATGTCCATGACGACCATTCCTTGTTGGATATACACAATCAAAGAAATCAACTCCACGGTCAACTGCTTCCAAAATATTCACTGGTGTTCCAACTCCCATCAGGTATGTTGGTTTATCTTCTGGCAGATATGGCACTGTCTTGTCAAGGATATTGTACATCTCTTCGTGTGTTTCTCCAACTGCAAGTCCACCTAGTGCATATCCATCCAGATCCAGCTTAGAAATCTCTTTGGCATGTTCGATTCGAATATCTTCAAATGTTCCACCCTGGTTGATCCCAAATAACATCTGATGTGGATTCACTGTATCTTCCAGAGAATTTAAGCGGTCCATCTCTTTTTTGCATCGTCTCAACCATCTTGTTGTACGATCCACAGAATTCTGCATATATTCTCTTGTTGCAGGATGTGGCGGACATTCGTCAAATGCCATCGCGATCGTTGATCCTAAGTTTGACTGGATCTGCATACTTTCTTCTGGTCCCATGAAAATCTTTCTTCCATCAATATGAGAAGCAAAAGAAACTCCTTCTTCTTTGATCTTTCGAAGCTTCGCCAATGAAAATACCTGAAATCCGCCAGAATCTGTAAGGATTGGGCGATCCCAGTGCATAAACTTATGCAAACCTCCAAATTCCTTGATCAGCTTATCTCCTGTTCTTACATGCAGATGATATGTATTAGATAACTCCACCTGTGTTCCAATATCCTTGAGATCATCTGTACTGACTGCACCTTTGATCGCTGCCACAGTTCCGACATTCATAAATACTGGTGTTTCGATCACACCATGGACCGTTGTTAAACGGCCTCTTTTTGCTCTTCCGTCTTTTTTGATTAATTCATACATTCTTATTCACCATAAATTTTCTTAATATTATCCATTGTTGCACCAAGATTCTTTAAAACTCCATCAAGAATCGTAACAGCTGCCATTGATTCTACCACAACTACAGCTCTTGGCACGATCATTGGATCATGACGGCCATGAATTTCAATCTCTACATTATCAAGATCACGATTGACTGTCTTCTGTGTCTGTGCGATCGATGGTGTCGGTTTGATGGCTGCACGGAATACGATCGTACTTCCATCACTCATTCCTCCAAGAACTCCTCCAGAATGATTTGTCTCTTTTGCTACCTTCCCATCAACACAGATAAAATCATCATTATTCTCTGACCCTCGCAGGTTGGCAGCCTCAAATCCATCTCCGATCTCGAAGCCTTTTACTGATCCAATGGACATAATGGCTTTCGAAAGTTCTGCATCCAGTTTATCAAAAACGGTTTCCCCGATTCCAACTGGCATTCCTGTAATCTGGCATTCAATGATACCACCGATGGAATCCATCTCTTTGATCATCTGGTCTGCTTTCTCCTGTACAAGTTTTGCTGCCTCTTTATCTGGCATGTTAAACGGATTGTTATTCATCTCCGCAAGGTCAAAATGATCCTTAGATACTTCAATTCCTGCGATCGCTTTTGCATAAGCTTTGATCTCAATTCCTAATTCTTTCAAAACTTTCGCTGCTACGGCTCCTGCTGCTACACGTCCGATCGTCTCTCGTCCAGAAGATCTGCCGCCACCGCGGTAATCTCTGAATCCATATTTCATGTCAAATGTAAAATCCGCATGTCCTGGACGGTAAATATCTTTGATATTGCTGTAATCTTTAGACCTCTGATCCTTGTTATATACAACCATGGAGATTGGAGTCCCTGTTGTTCTTCCTTCGAAGATACCAGAAAGGATCTCTACCTGATCTCCTTCTTTTCTCTGTGTTGTATATTTTGACTGCCCTGGTTTTCTGCGGTCCAGATATTTCTGTACATCTTCTCTTTCAAGAGGTAATCCAGCCGGACATCCATCTACCACGACACCTACGCCTGCACCATGAGTTTCCCCCCATGTTGTAATTCGAAAATTTGTGCCAAAACCTGATCCTGCCATATATGTTCCTTCCTATAATTTGATATTTGCAAGTAAGTCACCAAGACTTGTTCCAGCCGCATCTTCTGTGTATTCCACACCAGTTTCTTCTGCTTTCTTAGCTGCTTCTTTATCGTCTTCTAATGCTTTGATACTTAAACTTACTTTTCCATTTGCGACTTTAATGATCTTAACTGTAACAGCATCTCCTTCTTTCACAACTTCCTCTGGAGATTTTACTCTCTTCTGGCTTAACTGTGAAATATGAACTAATCCACTGATTCCATCACCGATATCAACAAATGCTCCATATGGCATGATATTTTCAACTGTACCTTCTACAACTGTACCAACTTTTAATTCATTGATCTTATTCTCGCGTTCTTTTCTTTCTTTTTCCTTCTCAACAGCTTTTGCAGATAGGACAAGTCTCTGTTCTTCTGGTTCTACTGTGATGATCTTTGCTTCCACATCTTTCTGTAACCATACGTTCAGATCTTCTACATATTTTGTTGATAATAAAGATGCTGGAATAAATCCACGGATTCCTTCGACATAAACGATAACTCCACCGTTTACAACACCTCCAACTGTCAATGCCAGAACATCACCATCTTCTTTCATCTGCTCTAAACGGTTCCATACTGCATCTTCATTTGTTGATGCTTTATTTAAAGATTCTTCTAACTGTGCTTCGAAATCTTCTCTTGTTTCTTTTACTTCTTCTGCCATAATATCCATTCCTCCATTTGATTGAATTATATACGTAACCTTTATTATAACATAGAATGAAAAAGATTCAAGAATGCCTGGATTTCCTATAACTACAAAACATTTTTACAGATATGAAAATGCCTGTTCCTGTAAGAAATAAAAGCCATAAATTTGAATGTTTTTGTTTTTTTGCGTCTTTTTTTGATGGTATTTTTTCTTGTTTTGTCACAATTTGTTTCACTGCTTTTGGAAGGACTTTTGTGATCTTAAATGTGATCTTTTGATCAGTTTTATTTCCTGCCTGATCCACTGCTTTCAAATGAAGAACATGCTTTCCAGGAGCCAATTCTTTCCATGTGATCTTATGATGTTCCAGTTTTTGTTCTTTTCCATCCAAAATAACCTTCTCCCACTGATCTGTTTTATTTTCCAGAAGGATACTGATCTGTTTTCCATATTCACATTCAGATTTCTGATCAAGCCCTTCTATTTTGATCACCGGTTTTTGTGTGTCATAAAAAAACTGTATTTCTTCACTTGTTTTTTCATTTCCGGCACTGTCTTTTACATGCAGACTGACACTACATTTTCCATTTTCTGCGATAGGATCCTTTATATAAACTTTATCTTCTTTCCATTGATATTCTTTTTTTTGCCCATTCACAAGAAATGCCATTACCTGCACTGGTTCCAGACTTTCAATGCGAAATCCTGGCTTCAGATTTTTTGTTGATATCTGTTTTTCCTTTAAATCTTCCTGCAAAAAATGAATCTGTATGCCTTTCTGATTGACAGTAAATTTTCTGCTGCACCTATTTTGATTGCCGGCAAGATCTTCTGTTTCCACATCAATGGTATAATATCCATCCTCTTTGATCACAGTGGAAGTTTTCCGCTTTCCGTTAAGATAAATATATGTCTTATCTGGATTCAGATTTTGATCTTTCACATCTACTTGGATTTTTACAGGCTTTGAATAGGATCTTCCATGATCAATTCCTTGAATTTGAATCTTTGGCTTTTGTGTATCAATGATAAACGACTTTTCCTGTATGATCGTCTTGTTTCCTGCCAGATCTTCTGCCTGAACAGATAATGTCTGTTTTCCATCCTTTGAAAATATTACTTCTGTTTCATAATGATCACCTTCCAGCTTCCATGGCTTTACCTGTTTCCCCGATGTTCTTAAGATCGTATTTCCCTTTTTCAGATTTTCATCCTTCACTATGATCTGAACTTTCTGGTATTTTAAAATTTCTGACTTTTGATTTTGATACCGGACAAAAATCTCAGGATTATTTGTATCCACAAAACAAATCGTCTGATAGAGTTGTTCTGATTGATTCCCTGATTCATCTTTCGTATAGATATCAAGCTGATATCTTCCATCCTTTCTGATTTTTGGAATCTGATCGATTCCTGTCAGAATTTCTTTTGTCCTCAGATCTGTAAGCTGCGCATAAAGATGCACCTGTGGTCCTTCTTTTTCCTTCAGATCATATGAGAAAACAGGAATTTTCGGATACCATCCACCAATAGATTCCTGATCACATTGGATCTTTGCAAGTTCTGGTTTTTGTTTCCATACTCTCACTGGAATCTGGCTGAGTGTTCCTTCTCTTCCAGCATTCGAAACTGCCCTGATATAAACGATATCATCAAAATCTTTGCTGATCTCTAACTTGTTATTTTTCATCTGCTTCCATTCATCTTGTCCTATTTTATATTCATAAAATCGAATATCAGAAACTGCTTTGGCTCCATAAGCCTCCAATACCACATTCTTTTTGCTCCATGCTCCTGGAGTATATGCTCCCGCTGTGATCTTGGCTGTTGTTGGATTATTTAATTCGACTGTGACCCGCCTTATTTCTTCATATCCGTTTTTATGAACAATATGAACCTTATAAATTCCTTCTTCCTGAAAAATAATCTGTGTACTTTGTTCGTAATCCCAGATCGAATTTATTTTCTGTTGATTCACGAAAATCGTAATATCCTTTGGTACTGTCCCATTTTTTAGAAATATTTCCATCACCGTACTGCTTCGAAATTCCGGATCATTCCCTTCTCCTTCCAGAGTAATATCCCAAGGGATTTCCCAATCTCCCTTCGTATCGACCGGTAAAACCATAAAAAGAAGAAGTACTGTGATTCCCATGATGATATATATCTTATATTTTCTGATCATAACCCAAGTTTCCTCCTCAATTCCTCTGCTCTTTTGCTTGTCATTCCTGTCTGTTTTCTACCTTCCCGATAGATCCTTTGTGCCTGTGTCATTTTATTGTTCCTGCATAAATAAATACTATACTCCACATAGGCATCCATAACTTTTGGATATTTCTTTAGAAATCGTTCAAACTCCCTGCTGATATCTGGCTGTTTTGATTCCAGATAAACAAGCTTTCTTTCATACAGTTTCCATGCAGGATCACCTTTAAGATTTTCTTTGAAAACCCGGTCTGTTTCCTCTAAAAACTTTCTATCATCTCCTTTTTCTGCTTCTCTTTCATATAGATCGATCCGGTCTGCTTCCACTAATTTCTGATATTCTTCCTTTTGTGGATATTTTTGTATCTGTTCTAACATTTTTTCCGCTTCTTTCCATACATTATCTGACAGTTTGGCTGTATTAACTGTATAGAAATGCAGATAAAAATATGCCGACCAGAAATCATGCACATCAATCTGGCAGTCCTGTACGATCTTCATAAGTTTTTCCGCACTTATATCATTTCTCTTGCCATCTAAAACATCTAAAAGCACCAAATATGACGTCACATTCTTTTTCGTCCCTCTACATCTTTCAAGATACTCTCGCGCTAATTGTGGATTCTTTTGTATCTGATCCGTTCCATAAAAATAAGCCATTGCCTTTTTTATCTCTCTTTGAGACTTTTTCTGTAGCATGACTTCTTTCTCTCTTTGCTCTTGCCTCTGCGTCTGATTCCAAAGATTCTGGATACCAAAAACAACAATCACCACCATGAACCCTTTCTTCATATGACAGATCCTCAAGATTCTCTCAAGATCTGCCTGAATCTGCCTTGTATTGTGATATCTTTTTGCATCGTCATCGATCAGACATTTTTCTATGATCTTTTGGACAGCATCTGTTGCTTTCAATAAAGATTCCATTGTTTTTCCTAAACTATATATATCAAAATAAACGTCTGCTCTCTCCTCTGTCTTTGCCTGTTTTTTTGATGCATAGTTTTTGGTTCCATATCCACTTAATTTTTCTCCCACAAACAATGCTGCTCCAAAATCGATCAAATATATATTTCCAGATCGATCTAGCATGATATTTTCCGGTTTCAGGTCCATATGAATGATTCCTTGTTCATGAATCTTATTCAGCACTTTACAGATCTTGATCATCCACAATAAACTTTTCTTTTTATAAAGTTTTCCACAGATTCTGCCATATCGTTTCAACGAATTTCCAAGGATATATTCCATCACCAGAAAAAGTTCTTTTTCCTTTCCTGCAAAAAATAATTCCGGCACACCTTTGGTATGTTTTAATTTTTGCAAGATCACCCTCTCCCTTTCCCACTGTTTTTGATCCTTTACGATCTTCACAGCAACCTCTTTTCCTGTCTTTTGATCCAGTGCAAGAAAAACTTTACCCATTCCGCCTTCTCCAAGCATTTTTCGGACTTGATAACGTTGGTGATAAATCTTTCCTATTTCTTGTTCGGAACTTTGACGATCACACAGGACAGATTGTCTAATTCTCCTCTTCTTTTTACTTTCTGAAAACATTTCTGCACCCATTCTTTGATCTGTTCTTTTGATGCCTCTACCTGATAGATTTCTTCTTCCTCAAGCAGTCCATAAAAACCATCGGTACATAATAAAAACTCCATTCCTGGATTTAATCTGCCTTTATAACAGTCAATCCGGATATCTTTTGTCACACCTACACACTGGATCAGGATATGTCTTCTCGGATCTTTTTTTGCCTGTTCTTTTGTGAGATGTCCAGCACGCAGTTCCAACTCTGCCAGAGTGTGATCTGTCGTTACAAATTTACGGTTCCTGTCAAACCAGTAAGTTCTCGAATCCCCGACATTTAAGACAAAAAATTCATGTTCTTCAACAAACAATAAGGTTAATGTGCTTCCCATGGATTTTGTTTCCTCCATCCGCCGGCTCATTAACAAAAGATTCTGGTTGATCCTGCGGATCAGATCGATCAGATTCTGCTCGATCATATCGATTCCCATGGTTTCTAATCCATCAAACAACGTTTCGTCAAACCATTGTTTTAATACTTCCACGATATAATGACTGGCAATCTCTCCTTTTTTCAAACCTCCCATACCGTCACAGACGACTGCGAGCAGATAAAGCTTTCCGTTCTTTTCCTTCTGACGCAACAGATAAGCATCCTGATTGGATGGTCTTCCATTCCCAATATCTGTCATTCCAATTGTATCTATCATAAATTCCTCCTAAATGAAAAGAAGCTCATAAAGATAAATCTTTACAAGCTTCTTTCACCGTTTTGTTGTGTTTGTTAATGGTTTATTCCTCGATATCTTCGATATCCTCTTCTTCCGCTGCTTCGTCGTCTCCTCCGTCGATCTCCTGCTTCAGGATTTCGATATCTCCACGAAGCTTCTCGATCAGATTAAACAGATCAATATACTCTGCCTGTGGGTAATCCATATGTTCTTCAAAATACTTCTCTCCCACCTGACGGTACAGATCATTTAAATCTCTCTTAGCGACTCTTAAATCATTGTGTCTTTTTGCGGAATCTGCGACTTCTTTAGCTTTCTGAGCCGCTGCTTTCCCTGTGGTCTGAATCGTTTCTTCCAGACGTCCGAAAAAATCTTTTGCCATATACGCTCACTCCCAACATTTTTCTTTCATTGTACCTTATCCTCAGTGTTTCGTAAAGGCTTTGTCCCTAGAATCACTAGTGTTTTTTCTTCTTTTTCAAATATATAAAACTTCCACCTAAAGATGCTGCCAACAACGCAAAAATCCATTTCTCATCGAAGGAATCTCCTGTTTTTGGTGTACTCGCGACATCCCTCGCTCCTGGTGATCTTTTATATTCAGAAGTATTGGATTGATCTGCTTTATTTGCCGTTGTCACTGTTGATTTTGATTCTTTTTTAATCTTCACTAAACGTACTGCACTGACTGGTTTGACAAAATCTGCTTTTCCTGTCGCTGTATTTTTTAATGTCTTTCCAGAAAGTGATGCTTCTTTTAGTTTTACCTGATACAATACTTTTATGGATTCATCATAAGATAAATTCTTTCCTGTCTCGATGACATACTTATTTTCTCCTGCAGTGATCGTACACTGTCTAGTAATATCTGACCCGTCTGGTGCATAAATCTTAATGCTGTTCTTGATCACCTTAGCTCCATTTCTTGAAAGCTGATCTTCAATCACAATATTTTTTGCGATCGCATCTTTGATCGTCTGCGTAACAACCAGCTGATACTCACAAATATCACCAACTTTATATGTTGTTTTATCAACCTTCTTTGTGATCATCAATGCTGGCTGTACAGCTTCCATCACTACCACCTGATCATCTCTGACTTTATCTGCATCATCACTATAGCTTTCCGCAATGTTTTTGATATCTCCTGTGATCATCTTCTTAAATGCTGTCTGATATACTACCAGAAGTTCATCTTTGTCACTGACATCTTTTCCTGTGATGATCTTAAATTTCCTAAGATTCTCATCTCTTATGATCTCACATTGCTTAGTGATATCTTCCCCATTGTATTTTACACGGATCTGTGAAATCTCCATTCCTTCTTGTTCAAAATGATCTTCTACAACTACCTGATGTGCTGTCATATTCTCATTTCTCTGTGTCACACGGATCTTATATTCTCCGCTTTGTCCTTCTTTGTAAGACTTATGAGCAGTGCTTTTTTCAATCTTTAACACCGGCGGTTTTACAACAACTGTATTTTCATCCTGATCATCTTCTGTATTATCACTTCCTGCAATCGCTGTATTCTTCACGGCTCCTTCAATTCTCTTTTCAAATACAACCTGATAAGCTACCGTCATCACATCATTTTCACCAAGATCTTTTCCTGTTTCAATCGTAAACTGATGATCTTTCGCATCAATCTTGCAATCCGCTGTAATATCTTTTTCATTAAGTTTTACTTCAATCTTCTGAACCTTCATACCTTCTTTTTCGAACTCATCCACGACTTTTACATTCTGTGCTGTCATTCCTTCTTTTCCTTGTGTGATATGAAGTTTATAATATCCAGTTTCTCCTACTGCATAAACCTTTTTATCTGACTGTTTTGTGATCTGCAGTTTTGGTGCTTTTACCTTGATCGTCTCATCTGCCATCCCACTTCCTGACGGAATCTCTTTGTCTTCCCGGATCAGATCTCCATTGCTGTTTTTTGTCGCAGCAGCATGCATGATATTCTTCACTTCCTGTCCTTCTAGTCCATCTCCTTCGATCACTGCCTGATAAGTGATCTCTATCTTATCCGTCATGCGAAGATTTTCATAAGAGCCTGTTTTCTTCCCTTCTTCCGAATTGAATGCTGGAATCGTACCATTTTTCAGTGCAAGTGGTGTTATGATCTCATAGCTTCTTCCACTTGGATCAAATGTGATCTTACATTCGGATGCAATGTTTTTCCCACCAGATATCACCGCTACGGTTCCTGGTATGATCTTGATCCCTTCTGCCTGAAGTTCATCCTGAATCTCCACATTTCTCATAAAAGTTCCTGGATTTGGATTGGTGATCACTGCTTGGTAAGTTACATGATCTCCTTTTTTATAGAGCTGTACTGGTGCTGATTTTATCACATTATTTTTTGGCGAGTTGATATACACCTGCCTTGATGCCTTTGTTTCTGGGATTCCTGCTGCCCATGCAGATGCAGTATTATCGATCACTTTTCCATTTGTAAGGACTCCACTTTTTACTGTATATGTGATCTCGATCGTCTGTCCATATGGAAGGGCATAATCACCTTTTGACTTCAAGATAAATCCATTATTTTCTATCTGTAATATGTAATTTTCCTTATTAAGACCACTGACTTTTACATCCTGTAACTTCATATCCATCACACTTGCAAAGGATGTATCCTGAATCGTGAAATAAGCTGTCTTTGCATTTTCGTTTTGATTTTTCACTGTCACCTTATAGGTGATCTCATCTTTTGCCTGATATTCATACTGTTTTGTTTCTTTCCTGATCAGAAGCCCCGGTGTATCTCCAGTTTCTTTTGGCAGCTCAATATCTACACGAGCCTCATTGGTCATTACTATCTTATCATCAATGATCGTTTTCGCTGTATTTTTTTCTGTGATCATCGTTTCCTTTGTATTATAATGTCCATGTTCTTTCCATATCTTACGCAGTTGATCTAACTGTTCTTTGGATGCATTCTCTGGAATATTCATCTTTACTTTGATCTTTAATTTATAAACAGATTTTTTATAAAATCCGGCATCTTTCGGATTCTTAAGTTCTGCTCTTACAAGATTACCGTTTTGTGAAATATCAAACTGACTGCTTACATCCTCATCATCTCCGTAAACCTTGATATTCAGAATCTTTAAACAGGATTCAATCTGATCTTCAAATGCAAACTTATCAAAATAATGTGCCTTTGGAATTTCTCCTGCAATTACCTGACTGATTTCGTAATCCCAAGATTTTGCCAGATCTTGCACTCTTAGATGTTCCGTCTTGGTCCCATCTTCTCCGATCACCTCTTTGGTTGGTTCAACTGGGTCAAAGCGGATCATATTCTGTCCATATCCTACATATTGTTCCTCTTTGGTTGGTGCTTTTTCAAGACTTCTTCCGAATGTATATTCAAAGGAATCTGATGCAAATGTAAATCCTACACAGGTAAAATCTTCACTACTGTAATTGTCTGGAAAATCCGCATAATAAATACTGGTTTCTCCTGATCTTTTACAGCTTAATTTTGTATTCTTTGATACGTATTCTCCGTGAATCTTGTCTGCTTTGATCCCGATATACTGATAGGTATCAATATCCTTTAACGTCATATTACTTTTGATCGTTACTGGTGTATTCGTTCCCGCTTTATAAAAATCACTTTTTAATGTTATCTCTTCGATTCCAACATAAGCGCATCCATTGATTCCGCTTCCAATCGCCACATAACCGTCCTGATTCTTATACTTTTCGATCCCAGTAACCGTCATGACCAAATCTAATTTTTCCCAGTGGCCATTACTTCCATCGGCTTTGCATTGATAGATCTCCATATTTGTTTTTCGGATCTTAATATTCCCTGCGGTATTTTGTGATGTCTGAAACCATGTATACTTTTTAAGGAAATCCGGCATCTCGATCTCTGGTAATTTTGCTGCTTTCTTTCCTGCTTCTATGATCGTCTTCGTCTGATCTGTTGCATGCATCTTAAAACCATAGGATGCATCCACTGAAAGTGCTTTTTCATCGTCAAATGATGAGAAAATATGTTTCTCATCTGCCCAGCTGCTTGTGATCTTTCCTGCATTCTCAGTATTTAACTGTGCTTTTACCTTTCGCTGTCCAAACACGGATAAGATCACGGATGCTGTAAAAACTCCGATCATCCCAAGGCACATGAACCATTGTCTCTTTTTCTTCATAATGTACTCTCCTCCTTGTCATATCTTTATATTTCCCTCATTCTCCAACAGACAAAATGTCTCATAGCCTCCCGGCTCCCCTCATTCTTATGACAGGCTGCACTCACCTCCATGACCATGCAGAAGTCTCATTATCATATTCTTGTTCGCTCCCTGTGCTCTTCGTGGTATCATAAAAAAACCTCAATCCTATTGTTCATGGCATAATTCATTGCCCGCAGATCATGGCGGAATATGTCCTCCCGGACTGTGCCGGAAAATGGTCTTATTCAATTGTCAGCTTCCCTTGGATTCATCATCATATATTGTGAATGGATTTGTCAGATCTGATCGATCGTTCTCATCTTAGATTTATCTTGTTGATATGTTTTTAGAATTATCTGATATTGTATTCTCTTCCATTTATTCCCTATCTTGGTTCATCATAACATTTTCGCATAAAAAAAGCAACCCATTTTCTTCCATGGGTTGCTTTTTTATGATTCATTAGATTCCAAGAATCTTCTTCACTTCGTCTTCCATCGCTGCTGTCTCACATACTGTATCATGAAGAACTGGTGCAGTTCTGATCTCTTCGATCGCTTTTGGAACTGCTGTCTTAGATACTTTGTTAAGTTCATCAACTAATTCAAAGTCATCTTCTGCATCGTATGCTGGATCGATCGCATCCATAACACTTCTTGTGAATTTGTATGGACTTGCTGTAGAAGCGATCACGGTTGGAGTCTTGTCATCTCCTGTAGCTGCTTTGTATTTGTCATATGCAACTGCCGCAACTGCTGTATGTGTATCCATCACATATCCTTCTCTGTCATAGACTTCTTTGATCTTCACTGCTGTTTCTTCTTCACTTCCGAAAGCTCCAAAGAACTCAGATAATTCTGCTTTCATCGCATCTGTGATCACATATTCACCGTCTTTTGTCAATGCTGCCATAAATTCGGCACACTGTTTTGCATCATTTCCTGCGATTCTATAGATCATACGCTCTAAGTTACTTGAGATCAGGATATCCATAGATGGAGATGTTGTAACATAGAATTCTCTGTTACGATCGTATTTTCCTGTCTCAAAGAAGTCAAATAATACTTTGTTCTTATTAGATGCACAGACAAATTTGCCGATTGGAATACCCATCTGTTTTGCATAATAAGACGCTAAAATATTACCAAAGTTTCCTGTTGGAACAACTACATTCATAGGTTCTCCGGCCTTTAATGCACCCTGTTTTAATAAATCAGCATAAGCCTTTACATAATATACAACCTGTGGCACTAAACGTCCGATGTTGATTGAGTTTGCAGATGAGAACTGGAATCCGTTGTCATTCATCACTTTCGCTAACTCTTTGTTAGAGAACATCTTCTTAACACCTGTCTGAGCATCATCAAAGTTTCCTTTGATTCCGATCACGTATGTATTGTCACCCTTCTGTGTCACCATCTGTTTTTCCTGAATTGGGCTGACTCCAGACTTTGGATAGAATACGATGATCTTTGTTCCTGGTACATCTGCAAATCCTGCTAAAGCCGCTTTTCCTGTGTCTCCGGATGTTGCTGTTAAGATTACGATCTCATTCTTTACATTATTCTTTCTTGCTGATGTTACAAGTAAATGTGGCAGAATAGATAATGCCATATCTTTAAATGCGATGGTTGCTCCATGGAATAATTCCAGATAATATGCTCCATCTACTTTCTTTGTTACTGCGATCTCTTCTGTATCGAATTTGCTGTCATATGCATTATTAATGCATGTCTTTAATTCTTCTTCTGTAAAATCTGTAAGGAATTCTTTCATGACTGCATAAGCAATTTCCTGATAGGACATCTTTGTCAGATCTTCCAATGATACATTTAATTTTGGAATACTATCTGGTACAAATAATCCTCCATCGCTTGTTAATCCTTTTAAAATAGCTTCAGAGGCGGTTGCTGTTTCTTCACTATTTCTTGTACTGTGGTATACTAAATTCATATTTCCCTACCTTTTCTTCTATTAAATATACGTGTTTCTGTTGGTTTTTGATTATATCATATGTTGTTGCCGTCTACAACTGATTTTCATGAACTATATCTTATACAATTACAAATGTCAGCATGAGACGGACACCAGTGATCAGTGCTTTTTCATCAAAATCAAACTTTCCATGATGGTTTGCAGGGTGATCACCGCCACCGATAAATGCAAAACATCCATCCATTTCTTCCAGATAATTTGCAAAATCTTCTCCTAACATCATTGCTTCAACATGGGTAAATTCTGACGGATCAAAGACTTCCCCTGCTTTCTCCATGACATCTTCTACAACATCTGGATCATTGATCAGTGCCCCATGGCTCGATTGTTGGAAATCAACCGAAACATCTACTCCATACATCTGTTCATGAGCTTTCGCGATTTCTTTGACTCTGTGCTCGATCATCTCCTGAGCTTGTCTGGAAAATGTTCTTACAGTCCCTTCGATCTTTGCTTCCCCTGCGATCACATTCCTTGCAGTCCCGGCTTCGACCTTTCCGATCGTTAAAACTGCTGGATCTAATGGATTTAAATTTCTGCTGATGATACTCTGAAAATTCATAACCATAGAAGACACTGCCACCGCGGTATCAATTCCTTCATGTGGTTTCCCTGCATGTCCTGATCTTCCGTATAAATGAACTGCCAGCCAGTTTGTCGCTGCCATTCTTGGGCCTGCTTCCAGTGAAATCTTGCCAGATGGTATACCGTTAAAAATATGGATTCCGTAAATGCGTTTCACACTGTCCAAAACTCCTGTCTTCAACATGAATCTGGCTCCTTCTGCAGTTTCTTCCGCAGGCTGGAATACAAGATATACTCTGCGGTCAAGTTCTGATTCATGTTTCTTCAAGATCTTTGCTGTTGCAAGTAAGATTGCCGTATGTCCATCATGTCCACATGCATGCATACATCCGTGATTCAAAGATGCAAAATCAAGTCCTGTCTCTTCCTGTACCTCCAGTGCGTCCATGTCTGCCCTTAATGCGATCGTTTCTTTCTTGCCATTGCCTACAACCGCAATGATCCCTGATGGGTCAAAGATCTTATAGGAAATCTCCCATTCTTCCAGATGTTCTCTGATATATTCCATCGTCATCGTCTCATGAAATGCTATTTCAGGGCAACGGTGCAGTGCTCTTCGAAATTCGATCACTTCTTCTTGTATCGCATATGCTTCTTCATTTATATCCATATTGATTCCTTTCTTTGTTTCCTTACCTTCCAGTGATCTTCATGATCAAAGCTACGATCACACCAATAATGATCACTGGTCCTAACACAACCATCATTGCACTAAATACATGAAATAGTAAATAAATGATAAAAATAAATATGATCACTGACAGTAGACATCCAAGTTTGAACTTTGTAGAATTCATCGTAAAAATATGTGTGTTACCGCCAAACATATCTTCTGATGTTCCTTCATCCTGTTCCTCTTCGTAGTACTCTGTCTGTACATAGTCATCATCCTCGCCTTTGGCATCAATGATCGATCTGGCGATTAGTCTTGGACTTCCTAATTCATTCAATACGTCCTGTTCGTTCTTTCCATTTCGGATCTGTTCATTGATATAATCCTCGTAGTAATTCATGTTCTCCTGAATCACTGCCTGTGATACCATTCCCTCTAAGGAAGATCTTAATTCCTCCATAAATTGTCTTTTTGTCATATATCATTCTCCATCTTTATTGTAGAAAATCTCTGATTCCTTTAATACATGGCAGACACCATCTTCGATCTCGATCGTTGTCACACCACAGTTTTCCTGTCTTGGCGCATGCCAGTATTCCTTAACATCTCTCTGATAAATATATGTAAGCAAGCTGTGGATCCATGCTCCATGAGAAAATACTGCTATATGTTGATATTTTTTCTCATTTGGCAAAATCATATCATTGAAAAAATCAGATGATCTTGCGATCACCTCTTCGTGTGTCTCACATCCTTCAATTTTTTTAAATTCTTCTGGCGCATCAAAGAATTTGAGAAATGGATCCTGTCTTTCTCTCAATTCCTTTAACGTTGCACCCTCAAACGATCCAAAACACGCTTCTTGAACCCGTTCATCTTCATATAACGGAATATTCCTGCCTCCAAGAATGATCTCTGCTGTTTCCTTCGCACGTTTCAACGGACTGGTATATGCGATATCAAATGGAATATGTCTAAGACCTTCTCGCGTAATAAATGCCAATTCTCTTCCATATTCATTCAATTCAATGTCTGAACTTCCCTGAATCTTAAATTTTTTGTTCCAATTTGTTTCTCCATGTCTGATCAAATATAATTTCAAACCAAGCACCTCCAATTTACCAATAGCATACCTTATTTTTCAAATTGAGTCCAGTCTTTCTTCTTTGTGCAATTTTTTGTAAAAATGTGAAAAAACTATGGAATTTTTAACGAACTTTGCTATACTAAAGATATACATATAAACTAAAATTTTAGGAGAGAAAATTATGAACATTCATGTTGGAGACGAAATCGAATTAACAGAAGAAGTAGTTCCAGAAAACACTGCTGAGAAATGGGGAAGCGGAAGCCTTCCTGTTTATGCCACACCTGCCATGATCTCTTTGATCGAGCAGTCTGCAGTTGATCTACTAGCTGGAAAACTTGATGAAGGACAGACTACTGTTGGAACAAATTTAAACATTGCACATGTTTCCGCAACACCAGTTGGTGGAACGATCAAATGTCATTGTTCCTTAACAGAGATCGACCGCAAGCGTCTGGTATTCCATGTAGAAGTAACTGATAACAAAGGACGTGTTGGAATCGGTACTCACGAAAGATTCATCGTTGCCAGTGAACCTTTTATGGAAAAGGCAGCTAAGAAATTAGAAGATTAATTTTTAACTTTGTGTACACAAAAGGTGCCGGAATTCTTATTCCGACACCTTTTTCTTATCTTCTTATCTGTTTGTTCCCTTTAAGATTGGGGAAATCTTCTTATAGATAAAGAATGTGATCACAACACTGCACATTCCTTTGATAAATGTGAATGGCATGTTAAACCAGATCAATGCATCCCATAATGTCTTTACATTCTTGTTGATCGCCTGATATGCTCCAAGAATTGCCTGCATTGGCATAAAGTTTGTATATACTGGATATACAACAAAGTAATTTGAAAATACACTGATCACTGACATCAGGACTGCTCCTGCTAATGCTCCGATCATTGCACTCTTCTGTGTTTTCTTTCTCTTATAAATAAGTCCTGCTGGTAATACAAAGCATACACCTAAGATAAAGTTAGATAGTTCTCCGACTCCACCTGTCTGTGTATGAAGAAGGTTGATCGCATTCTTGATAAAACATACTGCAATTCCAGATACCGGTCCCATCGCATACGCTGCTAATAATGCTGGAAGTTCGGAAAAGTCAAACTTGATAAATGGTGGTATCAACATTGGAATTGGAAATTCCAAAAACATCAGCACAGTTGCTAATGCTCCTAACATACCTGTCACTGCGATCGTTCTGATATTGAACTTCGTTCTTTTCATTGTCATTGTGTCTCCTGCCATGATAATTCTCCCTTTCTGATTTAAAATCTTAGATTTATAGGGTCTTCCTATAAATTAAAAAATCCTGTCCATTTATCTACATAAACGACAGGGCTTCTGACTTGATCACATATCTTCGATCCACATAGCATCCTAAGATATGTCATCCAACTACTTCTTTCATCCAGACTATACTGTTGGTTCAGGATTCTAACCTGATCGGCTAAACGCTCGCGGACTTGCCTCTCTTGGAGTATCACCGCCAGTCGAGAATTGATACTTTCGTATCTCACTCTGCCCTGAAGTTGGAGAATCAATCTTCTCTACTTCAATATTCAATTACCAGAAAATGAAAGTGTTTCCTGTTTACAAGCTCTATTATACTAACTTCCGTCTGTTTTGTAAAGTCTCATTTCACATTTCCTTGTCTTTACACAAAGATTATTATTTGTTAAAATATACGCAAGCAAAATTGCTTTATTGTATGAATTGTTAAGGAGAAAACAACTATGGGAATGCACAAAATCGCGAAAATGCCTTCTCCAGAGGATCTGAAAGAAGAGATGCCTCTGAGTGAGGAAGCAAAACAAATCAAGGCTGCAAGAGACAAAGAAATCCGTGACGTATTCACAGGCGCATCTGATAAATTCTTAGTTATCATCGGGCCATGCTCTGCAGATAATGAAACTGCTGTTATGGATTATCTCGGACGTCTGGCAAGAGTTCAGAAAGATCTTGCTGATAAGTTACTGATCATCCCTCGTATCTATACAAACAAACCTCGTACAACAGGTGACGGATACAAAGGTATGGTTCATCAGCCAGACCCTGAGAAAGCACCAGATATGGCTAGTGGACTTCGTTCTGTCCGCAAACTTCATATGGAAGCATTAGAAGAATTCCACATGCCTGCTGCAGACGAAATGCTTTATCCAGGAAACTGGCCATATATGGAAGATCTTTTATCTTATGTTGCCGTTGGCGCTCGTTCTGTAGAGAACCAGCAGCATCGTTTAACAGTTAGTGGATTTGATATTCCTGCCGGAATGAAGAACCCAACTGGTGGTGACTTAACTGTTATGATGAACTCTATCACAGCTGGACAGCACCAGCATGATTTCATTGCAAATGGATATGAAGTCAAGACAGATGGTAACCCTCTGACACATGCCATCTTACGTGGATCTGTCAACCGCCATGGAAACAATATTCCAAACTATCATTATGAAGATCTGACTCGTGTTGCTTATATGTACGAGAAATTCCAGTTAAAGAACCCTGCTGTTATCGTTGATGCAAACCACTCTAACTCTGGAAAACAGTGGGATCAGCAACCTCGTATCGTACAGGAAGTTCTTCACAGCAGAAGTTTCTTACCTGAGATCAAATCTCTTGTTAAAGGTATCATGATCGAAAGTTATATCGAAGATGGCAGCCAGTCCATTGGTAACGGTGTATATGGACAGTCTATCACTGACCCTTGTCTTGGATGGGACAAATCTGCTGCTCTGCTTTATCGCATGGCAGATTATGTATAGAAACGTATAAGATCCTAGATATATCACTTCCAAAGGTTCAGGATTCCTGACATGATCGCCGGATTGATGAAACTTTCCAGGATGCATCCCAGTATTATAAATGTTATTTCAAACCAAATACTGAAACGAAATAAGAAGGAATGTCTCTGTTCATAGAGCATTTCTTCTTTTTTTTGAGCATGAAAGTTTCGCTTGATCAACAGCATCAAGGTGATCGCATAACAGATAAAGTGTGGAAACAAACTCATAAATACAAGAATCAGTCCTTTGATACCCATTTGCACGATCTGCAAAGATAACATGGATCCAAAGAAAAACGCCATACAAAATGCAAAACTGTATAAAAAAATCCAAGGTTGCAAAAGATATGCCCCCAAATAAATAAATGCATATTGTTTTCCCCTTTTAAATAAAATATAAAAAAACAGACTAACGCTTGCTTTATATAGATCCGTGTTATTTAAAATCAATGATCTTACGGTCCCTCCATATGCGAGATAATCCTGGTATACAAAATTCGTAAATAAACTCCCAAGGATTAACCCAATGATGATCCATAATCCTGAAAAGAATTTTTCTTTTTCCACAATTTTTTCCTCCTGATCTGATTTTCTGCACATTTTTCAACGCTGTTTCTCTGTAAAACAGAAAAAACACTGCATCATATCTTATGCAGTGCCTGTCTTTTATATTCTGTTTTCCTGATCTAGTCTTTTATTTCTCCATGTTCAGATATCCAAGAACTCCTGAAATTGTTTTTGCATCAATGATCTTTCCAGAAAAGATCATATCTTTGATCTCATCAGTTGTATATTCTTCTACATCGATAAATTCATCCTCATCCAAATGCTGTTTAGACAGTTTTAGATCAGTTGCAACATAAATCGGAATCTTTTCATCGCAGAAACCGATGGCTGTGATCACAGTCATTAAGTGCGTCATTTTTCCAGCAATAAAACCTGTTTCTTCTTCTATCTCTCTTGTGACACACTCCAGTGGTGTTTCCCCTGGTTCAATTCCACCTGCAGGGATTTCCAGTGTTTCCTGATCAAGGGCATTCCGGTATTGTCTTACAAGTAAGATCGTTCCTCTGTCTGTAACAGGAACAACAGCTGCTGCCCCTTTATGTTTGACCAGATCCCATGTGACAACTTTGCCGCTTGGAAGTTTTACAATATCCTCATAAAATCCAACAACTTTTCCCTGATGTATCAGATGTTGTTCCAGTTTCTCGTATCCTTTCATAAAAAATCTCCTTTATTTATACTTTTGACACTCACGTCATAAATTGGAAAAAGCGATAGATTTCTCTATCGCTTCTTGTTATTTCGCATAGTCAACAACTCGTGACTCTCTGATCACATTGACCTTGATCTGCCCTGGATAATCCAGATTCTCTTCGATCTGGTTTGAGATATCTCTCGCCAGTAAGATCATATCATCGTCACTGATTTGTTCAGGAACTACCATAACTCGAATTTCTCGACCTGCCTGAATTACAAAAGTTTTATCAACACCCTGGAAGGAGTCTGCGATCTCTTCCAGCTGTTTTAATCTTGTTGTATAACTTTCCAGTGTCTCGCTTCTTGCACCTGGACGTGCTGCTGAGATTGCATCAGCTGCCTGTACCAGACATGCGATCAATGATTCTGGCTCTTCATCCCCATGATGAGATGCCACTGCATTGATGACAATTGGATTCTCCTTATACTTCTTACACAGATTCACACCAAGTTCTACGTGAGAACCTTCTACTTCGTGGTCGATGGATTTACCAATGTCATGAAGCAGACCTGCTCTCTTGGCCATTCTTACATCGACACCGATCTCTGCTGCTAAAAGTCCGGATAACTGAGCAACTTCCATGGAATGCTTTAACGCATTCTGTCCATAGCTTGTACGGAACTTCATTCTTCCAAGAAGTCTGACAAGTTCTGGATGGATTCCATGAACCCCAAGTTCTAATGTTGCTGCTTCCCCTTCTTCGCGCATCATAGTTTCGACTTCTTTTGTAGCTTTCTCAACCATCTCCTCGATGCGTGCCGGATGGATTCTTCCATCCACGATCAATTTCTCTAAAGCGATTCTTGCGATCTCGCGTCGAACCGGATTAAAGCTTGACAGTACAACAGCTTCCGGTGTATCATCGATGATCAATTCAACTCCCGTAGCGTTCTCAATGGAACGGATATTACGTCCTTCACGACCGATGATCCTTCCTTTCATCTCGTCGTTTGGAAGCTGTACCAGCGAAATCGTTGTCTCTGCCACATGATCAACTGCACACTTCTGAATTGCAGTTACCACATATTCCTTGGCTTTCTTTCGGGCATCTTCTTTCGCTCTTGTCTCCATTTCTTTGACATACATTGCTGTCTCGTGTTTCACATCTTCTTTTACTGCTGATAATAATTGCTCTTTTGCCTGATCAGAGGTCAACCCAGAAATTCTTTCCAGTTCCTGTAGATGTTTTGCCTGCAGTTCCTGCAACTGAGCTTTCTCTGTATCGATGTTCTTTTCTTTGGCTGTTAATGACTGTTCTTTACGTTCCAGCACTGTTGCTTTCTTCTCGACAGTCTCTTCCTTAGAAAGAACTCTCTGCTCATACTTCTGCAGTTCTGCCCTGCGTTCTTTTGTCTCTTTTTCGAAGTCATGTCTCGCTTTTATAGTTTCTTCTTTTACTTCCAAAGAAGCTTCACGTTTCTTCGCATCTGCTGCTTTGATTGCTTCATCTATAATCTCTCTTGCTTTATCTTCTGCATTCCCGATCGTAATTTCCATTGCCTTCTTGCTTCTTGTATTCGCTACATAGGCAGATACCGGAACTGCGATAACCAGAGTTGCGATAATGGCTATAATAATACCAACCACAGGTTTCCTCCTTATTCAATTTTTTGTGTATTCACACTTATTTAATTTTATATGTTTTTAACATAAAAGTCAAGGAAGGGATACCTCTTCTGTTCGAATTATCATTGCTGTTTTTCCTTGGATCGTAAGTCCCCCGCCAAAATCAACGAAATCTCCTGTGATCAGATCGATCCCACATCCTGCCTGAGCATCAAAATGTGCTGTAAATTCGCCGTCGCCACAGTTCATTGCAAAAATGATGCGGTCTTCATTCGTTCTTCTCTGGAATACAAGAACATCTGGTGCGATCGCTAATTGTAAGTAATCACCGTATTTTAAAGCTGGGGATCCAGCTCTTACTTTTGCCAACTGTGCAATATAATTTGTTAATTCATTTTCCACTAAATCTTCTTTATGGATTCTTGGACGCAGGCTGTCATCACTTCCCTGTTCTTTCTTTCCTTCCATTCCCCATTCACTTCCATAGTAAACACCTGGAACTCCTGGCATCGCAAATTCCATTGCATAGATCAATGGTAAATGTTCTTTATCCTCTAACTGACTTGCGATTCTCTCCACATCATGGTTATCTACAAAATTGTATAACGGAAGTCCTTTGTATAACGTCCATTCTTCTGGTCCAAACTGACGGTTTAGGGAATATCCGATCTCATGCATATTATGCGTATTGAAACTTGAATACAAACCTTTATAACATTCATAATTCGTCACAGAATCCAAGAGCTCTGGATTCACAAGCTGTGTGTAATCACCATGAAGCATTTCTCCGATCATCAAAAATTCCGGTTTCTTGCTGTGAACAAAGTCAACCAACGCTTTCATGAAATTGCGGTTTAACATATAAGCAACATCTAGTCTTAATCCATCGATTCCTAATTCATCGATCCACATTCCGACAGATTCTAACAAATAATTCCTAACCTGCTCATTGTCAAGATTTAATTTGACCAGTTCAAAATGTCCTTCCCATCCTTCGTACCAGAATCCATCATCATAGCAGCTATTCCCATCAAAATTAATATAGAACCAATCTTTGTATGGAGAATCCCATTTCTTTTCTCTCACATCTTCAAATGCAAAGAACTCTCTTCCGACATGATTAAATACCCCGTCTAAGATCACCTGGATTCCTTCTTCATGCATTGCATCACTCATCTTTTTAAAGTCTTCATTGGTTCCAAGTCTCTCATCAATCTTCTGATAATCTTTTGTATCATATCCATGATCACTGGATGAAAATACGGGTGAAAAATATACTGCATTCATTCCTAATTTTTTAATATGTGGAATCCAGTCCATCATCTCCAGAATTCCATGAGATGGCTGTCCATCTGTTAATGCTCTTAGTGGAAACACTTGATAAATCATTAATTCGTTCATTTTCATAGTCTCTTTTCCTTTCTGTCACTCTGTGCTTTTTAACGATTCAACCATATTGATCTTCTTCAATTGGAAATACACGAAGACATTTACAAGAATCGAAAAAGCGATTGTTAGTAAAATACTGTAAACATAGCTCTGCACATAAATCTGCCTTCCA
This sequence comes from Anaerostipes hadrus, assembly GCA_036312945.1. GTDB lineage: Bacteria > Bacillota > Clostridia > Lachnospirales > Lachnospiraceae > Anaerostipes > Anaerostipes hadrus_C. The sequence continues at coordinate 38,295 of JAXJNA010000036.1, read as the reverse complement.
AACATGATCAAGTCAACTTCTGTTGTGAAGATTACGTATTTGTGTAAAATGATCCCTAAAATAATTCCTGCGATCGTTCCAAGGATCGTTAAAAGGATATTCTCTCGATACACATATGCTCCGACTTCACCGTCATAGAATCCAAGAACTTTGATCGTTGCAAGTTCCATTCTACGCTCGGAAATGTTAATGTTATTTAAGTTATATAATACCACAAATGCAAGAAGTCCTGCAGATACGATCAGAACAACGACTACGATATTTAAGTTATTGACCATATCTGACATCGTCTTCTCATCGTCGGCACAAAAATGCAATGCTGAAGCTTCATCTCTTGCAAGAATCTGTTTTCCATTTTCCTGCATCTTTTTCTTAGATATATTCTTTTCAATACAATATATACCTGTCGTTTGTGCTTTTTTATGGTACAGTTTCTCATAAAGTTTTGGTGTCATGTAGACTTTATGCTGCATGTAATTTTCTGTGATCTGACTTATTTTAGCTGTAACCTGTTTATCCCTGGACCGTTGGATCTTGATCGAATCTCCTTTTTCCACACCAAGCAGGGACGCTGCCTTTTCTGTTAAGATGATCCCATCATCATCTAACTGATACTTTGTTTTACTCTTTCGATCCTGAAGGCTGATATAGCCATTCAGATCTTTTTTGGACATTGGCTGGATCATCGTTGCATCCTGTTTTTGCCCATTAGCACGGATCGTCACTGCAGATTCGCTTACTTCTATCAGATCTGTCATATGTTCTTGTTGCTTTGCATACTGGATCAGATCTTCTTTCTTTGTCTCACTGATCCCGTCTTTGTATGTGATCGAGAAATCATAAGCAATGATCTCCCCATACTGCTTTTCTGAGATTGCTGAAATCGAATCTTTGATTCCAAATCCTAAGAGTAACAATGCCATACATCCGCCGATTCCAAAGATTGTCATAAAGAATCTCTTCTTGTAGCGGAAAAGGTTTCGCATCGTTGCTTTCCAGATAAAACTTAATCGTTTCCAGATAAATGGAATCCGTTCTAACAAAATCCTTTTTCCTTCTTTTGGGGCAACCGGACGCATCAGCTGTGCTGGTTTTTCTCTTAATTCTTTATAGCATGCAGATAATACTGCTAAAACAACAACTCCAACTGCTAGTCCACCTGCCATCACAGAATATTCGATTTCTAATGGCGTATAGACATCTCCCAATCCTGTATACATCATTTTATAAGCATTAATGATAATCCATGGAAGCAGTTTTTCACCGATCACCGCCCCAAGAACACTTCCACTAAGCGTTGCTGCGAGGGCATAGGTCACATATTTCATTGCAATATGAACTCCACTGTATCCCAGTGCTTTCATCATACCGATCTGTGTTCTCTGCTCTTCGACCATACGTGTCATCGCTGTTAAACTTACCAGAGCTGCAACTAAGAAAAAGATGACTGGCACCACTCGTCCCAACGCTGCAATCCTGTCTGCTTCCTGTCCGTATTCTACATAAGACTGCATCTTCTCACGGTTTAAGACATACCATTTTCCTTTCTTGATCTCCTTGACATCCTGTCTGGCATCTGCGATCTTCTGCTCGGCTTCCTTGAATTTCTTTTCTGCTTTTCTTCTTGATCTCTTTAATTTTTTCTCACCAGATGAAAGTTTTGATTCTGCTTTTGCAATCTTTTTTTCTCCGGAGGTGATCTGTTTTCTTGCTGATACTAATTTTGCTTCATTTGTTTTGATCGTTTGCTTTGCTTTCTTTAACTGGCTGCTTTTTTGATCCAAGGTTGTTTCAGCCTTTGCAATCTTGGTCTTTGCCCTGCTGATTTGTTTTTTGCCTGCATCGATCTTGCTTCTTGCTGTCCTGATCTGTGCTTTTCCTGCGTTAATCTGTGCTAAGGAAGCTTTCGCTTCTTCCTGTGAGATCATTCCAGCCTGCATGGCTCCCTGAATCTGCTGTTCTTTTGTCTGTAAGTTCTTCTCCTGTGTCTTTAGCTTTGCCTCCTGTGTTTTTAATTCTCTGCTTTTTGACCGAATCGTTTGTTTCTGTGTCTTTAACTGTTTTCTGGCATTCTGAATCTGCCGGATTCCTGACTGATACTGAGCTTTTGCATTCTTGATCTGCTTCTCTCCATTCACGATCTCTTTCTTGCTTTTCGCTAATCTTACTTTGGAATCTTTGATCTTTTGTCTGGAATCTCTTAGCTTTTTCTCCGCCTGATCGAGTTTCTTATATGCTTTTTTACGTTCTTTTTTGAATTTCTTTTCTTTCTTGTCAATCTTCTCTTCGGCTTCTTCCTGAACAGATCTTAACCGTTTCTCATTTTCTATTTTAGAAATATCTTTGATCTCTTCTTCCAGCTGTTTTACTTTGTTTTTGTACGCATCACTGTAAGCTCTCTCTTGCTTCGCTCCCTTCGCAGTCAGATAAACTTCTGTATAGATATCTGAGGAAAATTCTGATCGTTGCACTACAATAAAACCTGACAACGTTCCCGTTCCGATGCCTGTGCTTCCTCTGGATCTTGAAAGATATTCTGATGAACTTCCGATTCCTGTGATCTTATAGGTTGTATCTTTCAGAGTATCCTTCAGATCATCTTCATTTCCAGAAGATAAATTCAAAATATCCCCTGTTTTCAGATCATTTTGCTGGGCATACCATTCATCTACCAGACATTCTCCTGATGCTTGTGGAAGTTTTCCCTCGATGATCGTTATCTGGTTTAATTTATCAGTCTTCCCCATAACTTTGATCGCATGTTCTTCGTCACTTCCCTGCTTCTTTGCGATCACATCTACAGAATGTCCTCCTTCGACCGACTGTACATTTTTTAAATTCCGAAGGGCTGTCAGATTCTCTTCTGAAATTCCAAGTGTTCCCATGACTTTCACATCCATCAGCTGACTTCCATCAAACTGGTGATCTGCTGTGATATGCATATCTTTTTGTGTCACACGGATTCCTGAATAGAATGCAACTCCCAGTACAACGATAAAAAAGATTGATAAAAATCTCGGAAGGGTTCCTGTGATCGTTCTGTATATATCTTTATGTAATGCCGTTTTCTTCATACGCATTTCCTACCATTCAATCGTCTCCACCGGCTGAGGGTGTTCGTTTATCGTAATATTGCTGATCTTTCCGTTCTTCATCTCGATCACACGGTCTGCCATCGGTGCGATCGCAAGGTTATGTGTGATCACAACCACTGTTTTTCCTTTCTTGTGACAGGTATCCTGCAATAATTTTAAGATAGATTTTCCTGTCTGATAATCGAGAGCCCCTGTCGGCTCATCACAGAGCAGGATCTTTGGATTCTTTGCCAATGCACGTGCAATAGAAACTCTCTGCTGTTCCCCGCCGGATAACTGCGCAGGAAAATTATTCAGACGGTGCCCAAGTCCCACGTCTTTTAATACTTCTTCTGCTTTCAGAGGGTTCTTACTGATCTGAAGTGCCAATTCTACATTCTCTGTTGCGGTAAGATTGGGTACCAGATTGTAAAACTGAAATACAAATCCTATGTCATCTCTTCGATATCCTGTCAGTTGTTTTTTATTCCATTTGGAGATATCTTCTCCATCAATATAAACAGCGCCACTGGTCGCAGTATCCATACCTCCTAAAATGTTCAAAACGGTAGTTTTTCCTGCACCACTGGCGCCAATGATCAAGGCGAACTCACCCTGATCCACCGTAAAATCGATCCCATCTACGGCTTTGGTGATCACCTCTCCTGTCTGATATATTTTCTTTACATTTTCTAACCGAATCAACTCCATAAATATGTTCTCCTTTAAGTACAATTTTACCATATTTTCATTGATTCGACTAGCCGCTACTTAAACTGATTTAATGATTCATCATATTCGTATCCGATCATGGAAAGCTTTTGTTTTACTTCATTTTGATCAAGATCGAGTGACTTACAAAAATCTTCGTATGAATCGTAAAAATCTCGTAATTGTGTATTGATGTAGCTTAATAACATCACTGGGTCTTTTGGTATCATGTCTGTCTCCTAATGTCTTTGTCTTTATACTTTTGTCACTTACATTATAAAATGTTATTTAAAAAATTGGTTGTGGACCCGCCATTGTTGATCAGTGATGATAAAACAAACTCTTTCAAAACAAAATATGATATGAATGTTGCAACCAATATGGTGATCAATACAACATATGCGATCATATCTTTCTTCGTATTCGGATAACTCATCATTGCAACGATCATATAGATCATCCCAAGGACTCCTCCAACTATAATGATCAGAATTGCGAACTGATACATTCCTAAAAACAATCCTAAAATTCCAAGAATCCATCCTAGGCTTAATCCCAAAGATCTCATTCCTGCGATCTGACAGCTCTGAAACCAATTGATATCCGCTCCTGCCATCGCTTTCATTAATCCCATGATAAGTGCTGCGATCACAAGTGATACAATGATCGCGATAATGATCCCATATCCAAAGAATCCTCCAAGTGAAGGGGTCTGTGCTGCTGTTCTTGATGTTCCGAAAACACTGTTGATCCCGCTCATTGTTGCGGATACGATCTTCTGTAACAGAACATATAGGTATAAACCTGTTAAGACTGCTTCGATTCCCATCAGGATCAATCCGTTTTTGCTGTCCTTGTCTGATACAGCTTCCACAAATCCTGTACTTGGATGTTTGATCATCTCTAGTGCCTGTGTAAAGAAATTGTTTACTTTATCTTTTGCTTCTTTCTGTACAGATTCCTGCATATCATGCACTGGCTGCTGTGTCTGTGTACAGCTGCATGGCTGACCATCGATCAGTCTTTTTCCACATTTGGTACAAAACTTTGCCATAAATATATTCTCCTCTTCTTCTCTCATCATAACATCATAGTATCTAATAATAATAGTATGAAACGCTGTCGATCACCCATTTTCCATTCTTCTTGAGCATCTTGGCTACACCATTGATCGTACAGGTTTGTTTCTCATAGGATCCTGTCCAGCCATTTTTATATTTGTAGTCTCTTGTTCCCTGAACTGCTACTGGAATTCCATCTGCAACTGTATAGTAAGATGATGTTGCATCAACAGCCTGACATTTTGTTAATTTTACATTGCCTAACGCTTTCGCATCCTGTCCATAATAATAAATATATCTGCACAGACTTGTTCCATAAGAGTTTGCTTTCTGATCCGATGTAAAATAAGATGTCAGTCCTGAATTCCCAAGATTTCTGATCTTTGCTTCTGTAATCTTTGGAAGATAATTTTTTAGTTCCTTTGTTGCCTCTGCTTTGGCTGAATCAGAATATTTGATCTTGCTTAATGGATTTTCTTCTCCTGTTTTAAATGTATAACTTGTCTGATCAAACAGGCTGTCTGCCCCTTGAAATGTGATCTTGTGCGTTCCTTCAAACATTCTTGTATAGTATGTATTTCCCGAAATATCTTCTGGAACTTTCGCTGCGATTCCATCGACTTTTACTGTCACTCCTGGCATTGTAAATAATTTCACAGTCTTGATCGTTGCTGAAGTATCTGTGATACTTGTCACCTCATATTTATCAAAGAATAAGAAATTCTTCTTTGCTGATTTTGCTACATGGATCATTATCGTATCTGAACCTTTTTTCGTCTGGTAGATGTACTGTCCTGCATAAGTTCCATATTCCGCATATCCTCCAGTTGGTGCAGATAATGTCTTTGTCTCGCTTTGTTCCATAGTCTGTTCATAGGCTTCTTCATTGATAAATGTATCTTCTTCAAAATTATATAAATTATAGATCTTTGACCATCTTTGGCTGTTATAATCTTTGACAAATTGATTCGCTGCTGATTCTGGACTGCTTTTTTTATTTCCAAGATAGAAAAATGCTGCAATCAATACAACCAGAACTGCAATTTCTGCTATGATGATCTTCTTTGCTTTATCACTAAATCCTGCTGCTGTTCTTACTGATCCTGACTGTGGCGCCGCTTCTTTTTTTGCAGGCTCTGATTCTAGTGCCTCTTCTGGTACCTCTGTACGCTCAATCTTAGCTCCACACTCTCCACAAAACAGATCGTCATCTTTTACTTCACTTCCACAATTTGGGCAAAACATACTTCTTCATCTCCCTTCTTTATCTAAGTCCGCGTTTCTTTAATTCTGCTGCCATGGTATCAACATTCTTTTTCTCGTATTTGTTCAAAGAAATATCATTCTGATCGTCCACGGTTCCAACATACCATTCTTTTTTCTCAAAACGCTCTTTATTCTTCTTCTTTGTGAATTTTAATCCATGTCTTGCATAAACCTCATTCACTGCATATTGAAGTTCTTCATCAGATAATTTCTTTACGGAAGATTTGCTTACGTAAGAAGTGTCTGCATCTGGGAAAATATATCCATCATCCGCATCCATTACATTGCTTGCTGTATTATTTTTTGCAGCTGTTGTTGCTTCTTCTGTAACTTCTTCTGTTGTTGTTTCCTGTGTCGTTGGCTGCTCTGTTGTCATATTGTCTCCTGATTCTCCTGCATCTTCTTCAGATACAGATTCACCGGCATCAGATTCACTGACATCATCACTTCCATTACTGTTTGATTCTTGTTGTACGGCATCTTTTAAAGATGATGACTGTCCATTATCACTGCTTCCACTCGTGATCATCATAGCGATCAGTGCTATGGCTACGACTGCGATCGCCACTCCTAAAGAAATGATGATCTGTTTTTCATTTTTCTTCATTCTTTTCTCCTCTTCTCTCGTAATATCGGTCAACACCATCTGCAATTCCTTCTGCTAGCATTGTCTGATAATGACTATCCGATAATTTCTGATCTTCTTCTGGATTGGACATAAATCCCATCTCAACGATCGTCACCGGAATCTTACTCCAGTTGATCCCTGTCATCTCATCCGTCTGCGTTACACCGCGGTTCACTGCCCCAGTCCTTCTACATAATGTACTTATCACACATTCTGAGAGTTCCTGGCTATTTGCTGCGATCGATCTGCAATATGGATTTGATGATGTCGGACTCATTGTCAATGCCCCATTTGCAGACTGAGAATCTGCACTATTACAATGAATCCTTAATAAAATATCTGAACCACTTTCATTTGCCATAAGAGCCCGCTTTTTATTGCTGAGTGACACATCATTCGTCTCACGGATCATATATACGTCATATCCTCTCGCGATCAATGCGCTTTTTAGCTTTAACGAAACTTCTAAATTCACCTGATATTCTGTTCGTTTTGTGACAACACCTTCGGTTCCTGAGGATACCATCGGTTTTGTCTTATCAGAACCAGGTCCGATCGCTTCTTTTGCACTCATCTGTTTCTTTTGATGTCCTGCATCGATTGCGATCTTTATACGTTTCTCCTGCTGATCTGACTCTTTCTGGTCGGCCGTTGCTTCATTCTTTGTTTGTGTTGTCTTTTGCTTGATGATCTCTGTTCTTTTTTCTGTGGTTGGTTTCGGTCGGTCTTCGCTGATCATTTCATCATCGTTGCTGCACCCTGCACAAAAAAAACAGAGGATCATACACAAGATCATGATCTTCCATATCTTTTTCATACTTTTTATTCCTCTCATTTATAATACTGCCGTTGTTCTATGGCTCTACAACATGAAGCTCTCCTGTCACAGAATCCATCACATATCCAGATATCTTCACATCTTTTGGGATCAATGGATGTTTTCTCAACATTTCTACAGAATCTTTTACAGAACTTTCCACACAGTCAAATCCTTCCAGCCATGTATCAAAATCAATGCCACAATGACGGATCAGCTCAATCTTCTCCTCATCGACTCCTCGATCCATCATGTGCTTGATCATCATATCACTATTAATATGCTGTACACCACAGTCGGTATGTCCAATGACCATGACTTCCTCTATTCCAAGTTCAAAGATTCCGACTAAAACACTTCGTACCACACTTCCGAAGGCGTGGCTTACAACACCTCCGGCATTCTTGATGATCTTCACATCTCCATTCCTGATCCCAAGGGCTGCTGGCAAAAGTTCCGTCAATCTTGTATCCATACAAGTGATGATCGCAATCTTCTTGTCTGGATATTTGCTTGTCTTATATTGTTCATACTTCTTTTCTTCTACAAATTCTTTGTTATATTTTAAGATTTCATCTATCATAACTTCTACTCCCTACCTCAATGTAATATCTGCCGTTTTTCCCTTGCAGGCTTTTAAATAATCTTCGGTTGTAAGTTCAATCTGAATTCCATTTTTACCACCGCTTACAATGATCTTCTCCTGTGCATTGGCGCTTTCATCAAGTACTGTTGGATAGTCTTTCTTCATTCCGATCGCTGTACATCCACCGCGGATATATCCTGTGATCTTGTTAATATCCTTGACATGGATCATCTCCACAGACTTCTCACCTGCTGCCTTCGCTGCTTTCTTAAGATCCAATTCCTGATCGATCGGAATGACAAATACAAAATACCCTCCGCCTTTTCCTTCCGTCACGAGGGTTTTAAATACTCTTTCATATGGTTCATTTAACATATCTGCGATGGTAATTCCATCAATAAATTCTTTGCATTCATAACGATGTACTTCAAATGGGATCTTTGCTCTCTCAAGCATCCTCATTGCATTTGTTTTTGGTTCTTTCTTTGCCATCTTATAATGTCCTCCTTACTGATCGTTTTATCTGGCAAATACTCCATAGATCAAAGAAACATAACATGCAAAATCTCCGATTCTTTTTCTTTGATATCCGAGTTCTTCCCTCCATTTTGCTTCTTTGCCATGCTCTTTTGTATATGCTGCCAATTCATCTAAAGAATGGATCACACTATCGTGCATCACTGTCCTGTCATCATTGCTTCTGTCTGTCTTCGGTGTGATCTTCCAATGTGCACGGAGGCTTCCATAATCGACCATACAATGAAGTGCATGATCCCATAACTTGTCATAGATCTCATCTTCTTCAAGATTCTCTTCTAACAGTTCTTCGTAAATCTTCATCGCCTGCTCAAATTCAAGATCATCTGGCATTTTTAGATAATTCTCATATATAAAATCTTTCTGCATAGCGGCCTCCTTTATTTCTTTAGCATACGTTTTTATTTACACTACTTGTGCACATTATATCATATTTTCTCATATAGTGAGAGTAAAAGATCTTCCGAGGATATTTTTATGCCAGAAATACAAACTAACAATCTTATCGATCATGGACAGTTAAAAATACAGGTAACTTCAAGACAGAGAGCTGTCCCGATTCCTAACGCTACGATTGAGATTTCTTATACTGGTGATCCTGATTCTGTTCTTGAAACCGTATCTACTGATGAAAATGGGCAGACACCTGCCGTTGACCTTCCTGCTCCTCCCGTGGAATACAGCATGTCTCCGAGTGAAAATCAGCCTTATTCTGAATATAATCTAAAAATACATTCTGATGAATATAAACCTGTCACGATCTCAGGTGCACAGATTCTTTCTGGTGTGGAAGGCCTGCAGCCGGTTTCCATGATTCCTGAAGAAACCCACACTCCAACAGAAGAACACCCGATCGTGATCGGCCCGCATACTTTATGGGGTAATTACCCTCCAAAAATTGCGGAATCTGAGATCAAGCCTGTCAACGAAAGCGGTGAAATCGTTTTAAGCAGGGTGGTGATTCCTGAATATATTATTGTTCATGATGGTCCTGTCGGTGATAAAACTGCACAGAATTATTATGTCCGCTATAAAGATTATATCAAAAATGTTGCCGCCTGTGAGATTTATTCCACTTGGCCAAGGGCAACACTTGAAGCAAATATTCTTGCGATCATGTCATTTACTTTGAATCGTGTGTATACAGAATGGTATAGAAATAAAGGGCATGATTTTACGATCACATCTTCTACAGCTTATGATCATAAATTCATTCCTGGAAAGACAACTTATAATTCTATTAATACGATCGTTGATGAGATTTTTGCAGATTATCTGTCACGGCCGAATGTCAGACAGCCGATCCTTACGCAGTATTGTGATGGGAAGAAGGTATCTTGTCCCGAATGGATGACGCAGTGGGGTTCAAAATATCTTGGTGATCAGGGATATGCTCCGATTGAGATCTTGAGATATTATTATGGAGAGAGTATGTACATCAATACCGCCGAACAGATTTCAGGAATTCCTTCTTCCTGGCCGGGATATGATCTGACGATTGGAAGCAGCGGGGATAAGGTTCGGCAAATACAACAACAGTTGAATCGGATTGCTAAGGATTATCCTTCTCTGCCTACGATCGCTGTGGATGGGGTTTATGGAGAATCTACTGCAAATGCTGTTCGGAAATTCCAGAATGTTTTTGGACTGCCACAGACTGGGATTGTTGATTACCCTACTTGGTATAAGATCAGTGAGATCTATGTTGGAGTTAGCCGGATTGCGGAGTTGAATTGATTTGATAATGTAAATTATTGGTAGAGTATTATAAAAAAGAATATGTATCTGAAACGCGCTCTCGCTCGACTCGCACGTAATGGATGCTAAATTCGACAGCGACGATAAATCGTCACTGCTCATTAAGCACCAACGAGCTCCTACGGTTTCAGATACATATTCTTTTTTATAATATTCAAATAATCTACATTATTCAGATCACTACTATTTTTGTACGTTATGCAGTATTGATTTTCAGTTTAAAAAATAGCTACCTGAAATGAATATATTTTCTCTCCATCTATACTTTCCTAATTATTGTCTTTCTGATGAGCATTCTTTTTGCCACAATGTGGACAAAATGCTGATTCAACATTTATCTTCTTTCCACATTCTGTACAAAATATTGTGTCAACATCCACATTTACATTCTCCTGTTGTCTATGATTGGAATAGTTGCTGTGTTTTGCTCTCACTTTCTGCTTTGCTTCATCAATTCGTTTATTTTTTGATACAGAATTGGACACATCTGTTATTCTATCTCCTATACTTTCCTTAACTACAATCCCAATAATAACAAGTCCAATCCAGCAAAACGGTGATGGTATAAATCTAAAGCATAATAATACCGCAATTATACCACCAATTACATATCCAACACTTTTTCCTGTTGCTCCTGCTGCTGTGGCAACTGTGTCCACTTTTTCTTGATTTGCAAGATTTATATAATATTCTGACTCATTGATTGCTTGTTGTAATCTTTCAATTTGTGGACAAGTTGCATTCTCACCAAATTCTTCGTAAATCTGATTAAGAATCTTCTTGTATTTTACTAAACTTTCTGGATCATTTCCTGACACATCTATTTCACCATATTTTTCAATAATCTGTTTTTCTAAATGTTTTTCTTCAAAATTCTGTCTTATCTTTTCTAGTTTATCTAAAAAGATTTTACGAACATTTTCATCATATTCCATCTGATCTGATAAGTTCTTTATATATTGATCTGCTTTTTCCCATGTAATATCTTTAAGATCAATTTCTTTTGTTAATGTTTCATAATCCTTTTCAGCTTTTTGACACTGCTCCACTGTTTCATATAAATGACCTTGAAATGTTTTTTCTTTTTTATCTATTTTTTCAAAATACGGTTCGAATTTTTCCCATTCTTCTTTAATTGAGTCAACTGGATCTTGATTATATTTTCTTAACAATTCTCGTTTCTGCAGTAATTCTTCATATGAGAGTTCCTGCATTGCAGCCACTACATCTCCTGCAATTTTTTGCTGATTTCTTACTTTTTCTGCCTTTTCCAAGTCATTATAACAAACACCTCTTACTGTTGTTTCTTTTTCAAACAACTCCTGTTTCTTATCTATCAGCAATTGCTCATTATCCCCTGTTTTTTCATCATACTCCAGTTTCTTTCGCTCTTGTTCAACTTGCTGTATTGCTGATTTTGCATCAAGATAAGTATTTGCCTTTTCATTTAATTTTCCTGCTAAATCTTCAACAAAAATTCTTTTAATCATATTAAACACTCTGTAAGTACCTAATTTTTTTGAAATAATGTTCAGTTCTCTAAGATATTGATCTCCCAAATTCATAATTTTTAAATAAATTTCTGGATTTATTGGATCTAATTGAAATACTTCTCTTAATATATTCTTTTGATCTTCTTTTGGAATAATCGCTATATTATCTAGCAATCGAAATGCTTTTGTACGGTCCTCATCATCACCTACCATTTCATATTCATCTTGATTATATGCAAATAGTATAGCCCATACATTTCTAATACATCTTGCAATTGTATCTTTTACTGTACTTTGAAATTCCGGATCTCGATAATTTTGCTCACACATTTTCTGAAGCTGCACTTTTGTATTATGATTTCCAATAGAATTTGCTACACTATGCCCTAATCCTGTAACAGCATTTGCTGCACCTGCAAATGCCATTCCCTTTACAGCTCCTTTTACACCAAAACCTCCACCCACAACTTGTGATCTTGTTGCTTTTCTTAATTCTCTTGCCTGTACCATCTCATTATATGTTTCTTTTGTTTTGTTCACAACTTCTAAGGCTGCATCTGCAACTTCATCCCAAGGTTCTAAAACAATTTCATGAAAATCATCTTTAATGCCTTGCAATGATATATCGTATAATCCATTTCTTACTAGCAGCTTATGTATATTACTGATTTCTGCTTCAATAATTTCATATCCAAACTGTATACCAGATGACACAAATTCGCTCCAATCCCACCCTTTCATCAAGTTCGCATATTTCCGACTCATCTTATCGGCTTCTCCTTCATAATATGAACGTAACTCAATAAATTTTTTCTGTTTTCTTGTAAATTCAATTTTACCACCAAGCAAATCAAAGATATATTCTTCGTTTGCTTTTTCAATATTTGTATTTTTTGATTCCATACTTCTACCTCTTATTATTTAAATCTAATCTTTTTGTAAACAAAAATAATTCTTATATTATTTGTTATCTGCTAATAATTTAACGTTTGCTTTTTCATATTGATTTAAAACATCTTCATCAAAATCTTCTGGTTCAATCGTTCCATCATACCAGTCTTTTGATTCAAAATATTCTCTAAGTTCACTATTCTCAAAAATTCTTCCATGTCTTGCATAAATTTCATTAATTGCCAGACGTACTTCATTTTTTGTTAACTGATCAATCTCATCTTGATCTACGTATCTTGTATCACTTTCTGGTAATATATATTCTGAATTTTCTGTTTCATCTTGTTGATCATCTGCAGCTTGTGTGTTGTTTTTCGTCTGTTTTGTACTAGCTGTTTCTGTACTTACAGCAGTTTTTGTACTCGCTGCAGTTGTCTGTTTTTCTGTTGCTTTCTCTGTGTTAGATGCTGTATCTTTTTTTGCATCCTCTTTTTTATTTGAATTCATTGCTCCCGCTGCTATCCCAAAAATAATACAAACGACAATTAGTCCCATTACTCCTGTAAGCCATTTATTTTTCTTCTTTGTCTTTTTATTTTCACTTCCGCAATATGGACAAAACCTTTCCTCTTTTTTGATTTCCCTACCACAATTTGAACACTTCATTTTTGCCTCCACTTAATACATGATTGAATATTTTTATAAGCTGTTCTCTTTTTATCCAAAATAGGGATTGGTCCTTAAACTTCTAAGTTCCAATCCCTTATTTATAATCTTTTATTTATTGCCTTTTTGATCTTCCCTAGTACCAAATCAAATACACCTTATCAACTTTATTTTTCTTCACATGAAACTTGTCCAATGTCACATAGCATTGATACTTTGTTTGCTTTAAAATTTTGTTTGCTTTACTCTTACTGATTCTGCGGGTTCCATTATCTGTTTCCTTGTAGAATTTGCATTTCTTTGCGAATTTTAATTTTAATGGGTCAGCTGGATAAATTCTTCCAGTTCTTGTATTTTTTACAGCTCCACCAAAGACAAAACGTTTCCCTAGTTTTAGCGTTACATATTCTTGTAATCCTTGTTTTTCACTATAATATTCATAATCAAGATTGTATGTACCACTAGCAACTTTCGTATACTTCTTCCACATACGGTGCGCTTGAACTGATTTTGTTGGAATTGCGCATACTCCCACAATAATGCAGCATAATAATGCCAAGATTGTTAATTTTCTTTTTTTCATTTGCTTCTCCCCCATTCTTTTAACAAAACTACATCTACTGTCTTCTTTATTTATCCTCTCCCACGTCCTTTCTGTTTTTAAAGTTTCTACTTTACTTACTTCACATTTTACTACTTTCAGTATTTTCTTTCAACACTTTAAGTGTATTTTTATAACTCCCATAGTTATTTTTTGTATGTAACTATTATTTTAATAGGAGGTGTGTCCAACCATGATCAAAGGTCTACCAGAAAAGCTGAAAGAACAGCGTGAAAAATACCACTATTCACAAAAATATGTTGCCGATCAATTACATGTTTCGCCATCTATTATTTCTGGATACGAAACTGGCGAACGAACCCCCTCTACGGAAAAGCTTTTGGCTCTTTCCTATCTCTATCATTGTTCTACGGACTATCTTCTTGGCAGGAAACATGATGATCCTGAAACAATGATTGAGCTCGATGGTTTAAAATCTCATCAAGTAAGTGCTTTAATTCAATTTATTAATTCTATGAAATCTTAGATACACCAAAGGGGCTGTCGCATTGATGATTAATGCGACAGCCCCTTTTTCATTTCTTATTCTATTTACTCTTCACCAAACACCGCTTTTTATAAAAAGCAATTCCATAACACAGTACTTCCTCATAAGCATCTTCAAACTCTTTTGCATACATCTTTGTATTGATCTGATCTAACGCCTTTTGACAGTCTTTTTCCAAATCTTCTAATTTCCTTGAATACTTTGCTTCAAATACTGCAACTTGTCCTGTTACATCATTGTAGATTACAATATCACTTCGTCCTTCTCCATGCTCTCTGTTAGACTCTACACTATAACCTGCTCCTGCAAAGATTCCTGCAAGGAATGCATGATAGAAATCTTCTCGGTAATCATAATAGCTGATCGTCATTCGCAGTAATGTACTAATTTCTTTTGTTACCTTGTCTGCATCTTTGTTCCACACTGCATCAAATAAATCTTTCCGATTCGTAACTCTTGCACTGTCTTCAAACCATTTTCTTACAGTTGATTCGAAAATTTCTTTTACTTCTTTGTTTGGAATTCTTAATTCTATCTGTCCATCCTTATCACGTTCTCCAACTTTTGTAAGATATCCCGTAAGATAGAGAATACTCCATAGATTATCTTCTGATGAATGTAGATAATCATACGTGAGGTCTTCTTCTATTTTCTGGCAGATGCTTCCACCTGCGATCAACACTTCTAGTTTTTTTCGTATAGAAGCCCCTGTGTAATCAATAAATGAACGGATGATCGCATTATCGCTGGTATTCTTCCAATAGCTGACTGGTCTTGCATTCAGATTATTTTGAAGATCTCTTAGATAATTCATGACATCCCATGGACAATAAACTTCAAACTCTCCAAAGTTATATCCATCATACCATTCTTTGATCAGCTCCGCTTTCTCTTCAACCTCCGCATCTGCTAAAAGCTTATCTACATCCTGTTGTGTAAATCCGTAATATTCATTGTATCTTGTGGATGAAATCGTATCTGATACAAAGTTATTTGTTCCAGTGAAAATGCTTTCTTTGGCAATCTTTAGGCATCCTGTGATCACTGCAAACTTTAATGAGAAATTATCTTTTAGGGCTGTACTTAACATTCCTTTTATAACTTCTAACATTTCTTTGTAATATCCATTATTACTTGCCTTCGCAATTGGCACATCATATTCATCAATTAAAAGGATCACTGGTTTTTTATAATAACTTTGCATCATATCCATAATTGTTACAATAGATCCTTTTATATCTGTTATGGACGCTGTTTGATTTCTCAATCTTGAAAATGTATCTTTTTCATTTTCTTTTATATTTTTCCCTGTTTGTAAATAGGAATGCTGGCTGCACAATGACGCAATCACAAATTTCAAAAAATTAAATGCATTCTCAAATATAGTTCCATCTACATCCTTAAAAGACAAAAACAATGTCGGATACTGATTCATCCATTTCTCACAAATCTCGATCTCATCAAATATCTCAAGTCCTTCAAACAAATGTCTACTATCCTTCCTGATATCCAGAAAACTATTCAACATATTCATTGCCATCGTTTTTCCAAACCGTCTAGGCCGCGTGATCAACGTCACCTGATCCATCTCACCCTGTAACAACGTCTTGATCAATCCAGTCTTATCCACATAATAATAATTCAACTCTCGAATTCTCTCAAAATCCGAAATACCAACAGGAATATTTATATTCTTCATCTCTACTTGCTACCTCCCTTCCTTTATCAATCATATATCAATAAATAAGTATATACAATTTAATACTCAAATTTCAAAATAACAAAAATTATAGCCAACAACCTTCAGGAATAAATAGTTGATCATCCCAAACCGTATGAGCTCGTCTGCACTTAGCGAGTGGTAGGTCGCAAGACCTGCCAAGAGCTTAGTACAGCTACGTGCGAATCCGAGCGAGAGCGGGTTTGGGATGATCAACTATTTATTCATTTCTATTTATTTACACTCAAAATGCTGATAATCCTTAGAGCTTCTCCACTCACCACCCCAGCTGAATCCGTATTTCTTAAAGATCTTATAAGCTGTGTCATTCTTGTGGATCATATATCTTTTATATTTTCCTTTACATTTTGACGTCTTTCTCTGCTTATATACCTTACCATTTGCCGGTGATACCTTATTTCCTTTGACCCACGGATTGATCTTTGGATTGATATCGATTGCCATTCCATAAGAATGGTTAGAAAGTTTTGTCGTTCCACTGATCACACGATAATTAAACGCAGAGGTATTATTCGCAGCCATAGACTTCTCATCATCTGCACCATAATCATCGATCAGTCTCATCCTCTCAATTCTGTACTTCTTCTGATAAAGAGCATAAAAGACCTTGACCGTTTTCTTCGCGATCTTCTTGTTAACGATCAGCTCACCCTCTTTTACCTTCCCATCAAAACCATAATGAAGGACCTGTACATATCTTAAATCAGACAGTTTAATATTATTATTCTTCCGATAAGATTTTCCCGTGATCCTCTTTTCAATGTTCGGAGAAATCTTCTCATAACTAAATCCTTTTTTATAAGTATATTTCGAAGCTGCATTTGCAGATTTTCTCTGTAAACAAGCTGGAATCACAGCCACTGTAAATGCTGTTAATGCAATTATCGTAGTTAATTTCAATTTTGATCGATTCATTTATTCTCATCCTTTCCAAAACTTCAATCATTTATCTTAATCGGTTTCATTATAACATATATTCCAAAGCCCCACACTCCATACCTTGAAGCATTTCAAAACAACAATTCAATATCCTCCTGTATAAAAAATATTTTAAATACCAACTGCCCCGAGACCGTATGAACACGTCTGCACTTAGCGAATGGATGATCGTAAAATCATTCATGAGCTTAGTACAGCTACGTGAGAATCCGAATGCGAATGGGTCCCGGGGCAGTTGATATTTAAAATATTCATTGAAAGAGTGAATTATTTTTGATATACAAGAAACTGATACTCAATATCAAAGTAAGTCTCTTCTTCACTCTCTTTCACAAGTTTCCACTCTGGCATCTCATCCAGATCTGGAAAATAAGTATCTGCATCATATGCAAAGTCTGTTCTTGTAACATAAGCTGTATCACAATAAGGAAGCATCATGCGGTAAATGCTTTCTCCACCGATGATAAAAATATCTTCATCCTTATATTCTTCCAGCTCATCTAATAATTCTTCTTTGCTTCCAACTACGATTGCTCCTTTTGCATCGTAGTCTTTATCATGTGTTAATACGATATTTGTTCTCTTTGGAAGCGGCATTCCATTTGGAAAACTTTCTAATGTTTTTCTTCCCATGACAACGACTTTTCCTGTTGTCATCTGACGAAACATCTTCATATCATTTGGAATATGGACTAAAAGCTCATTGTTCTTTCCAATTCCCCAGTTCTTATCTGCATTTACAATAAGATTCATCTTGGTTTCTCCTTCTTATATCGCGATTGGAATATCTTTAATCTGTTCTCCTGCCTGATAGTCTTCAATCTTAAAGTCATCCGTTGTGAATTCATAGAAATCTTTGACTTCTGGATTAATCGTTACTTTCGGTGCGGGATATGTCTCTCGTTTGATCATTTCTTTGATGATCGGAATGTGACGATC
Organism: Anaerostipes hadrus; assembly: GCA_036312945.1. GTDB lineage: Bacteria > Bacillota > Clostridia > Lachnospirales > Lachnospiraceae > Anaerostipes > Anaerostipes hadrus_C. Next base: position 20,079 of record JAXJNA010000036.1, on the reverse strand, counting down.
ATAAATATGTGCATCTGCGATCACATGAACTAGCTCTCCTGGTTCCATATCACATACCTGAGCCATCATATAAACTAATGCTGCATACTGTACAACATTCCAGTTATTTGCTGCTAAAATATCCTGAGAACGCTGGTTCAAGATCGCGTTCAATGTAAGCTTATCATGTCCTGGTTTCTTCGTTACATTAAATGTCACACTATACGCGCATGGATAAAGATTCATCTCATGAAGATCTTGATGGACATAAATATTTGTCATGATCCTTCTACTGTATGGATTGTGTTTCAGGTCATAGATCACACGATCTACCTGATCCATCATTCCTTCTTTGTACTGGTGTTTTACTCCCATCTGATATCCATAAGCCTTTCCGATCGAACCATCTTCATCTGCCCATTCATCCCAGATATGACTCTTCAGATCATTTACATTATTTGATTTCTTCTGCCAGATCCATAATAATTCATCAATTGCTGACTTAATATATGTCTTTCTTAAAGTCAGTGCTGGAAATTCTTTGGACAGATCGTAACGATTCACAACACCAAACTGTTTGATCGTATAGGCAGACTCCCCATCTGGCCAGTGCGGACGGACTTTCTCTCCCTCTGTACTAGTTCCATTCTCTAAAATATCTTCGCACATAGATATAAATACCTGATCTGCATAACTCATTCTTTCTTGTTCTCCTTTTCTTCTTCCTCGCTGTTGATCGTGAGCATCTCAAATCTTCGTTTAAAAAATGCGATCTTACGATCAAAAACTCCTAATCGGTATAAATTGATCACAAACATTCCAAGGATCAGAGCTAATAACATTCCACCTAATCCTCCGAATTTCAGACCAACGTAGATCAAAAAGATCGTTGTCAGTGCTGAGATTCCCATACTGTCTCCCATCATCTTTGGCTGCAAGACCTGTTTCAATACCAGACAGATTGCATAAATGATCAGTAAGATAACTGCTGTTTTGATATCTCCTGTGATCAGCTTAAATATTGCCCATGGAATGATCACAGTTCCTGTTCCAAGAATCGGAAATATATCGACAATTCCTACCAATACTGAATAGATAAAAGAATGTCCGATCCCTGCAATAAAAAATCCGATCCAGAGGATCGCTATGATCACGATCATGATCTTTAACTGTGCAAGGCAGTAACTTACCAAGACCCCAACCGAATTCTTCATAAATACATTGATCTTATGCTTCACAAATCCTGGAATACATTTTTCATACCATGCTATGAGTTTTTCCCGTTCCAGTGAAAACATATAAGCTGCAAATAACATAACAACAAGCCCTAACAGACCGCTTGTCACACCCTTTGCAACACCGCCTGCATGTGCTACCCCATAATCTCCTGCAGAAGATGCCGCTTTCTTGAAAAGCTCTCCGATCGATCCACTCCACTGATCAAACTGTTTTCCAAAAGATGGTGGAAGAATACTTAAAAATTGCTCTATCTTCTTCTGAAAGATCATTCCTTGTCTCATGATCTCATGACGGATATCTGGTGCATCCTGTATAAATCCGATGACCTGCAGTACGATACCTCTGACTGCAAAATAAAGAACCACAATGATTCCTGTGATAACTGCCGCGATCAAGATCGCAGAACCGAACTTCTTCGGTAATTTTACCTTCTTCTCCAGATATTCGATCACTGGGTGGGCCATCATTGAAATGATCCATCCTGCTACAAATGGCCATAAAAATACGATTGCTTTTGGTAATACAAAGATCAAAAGCAACGCACCTGCTAATATGACCAGCAGTTCCATGATAATATCCAGATAAATTTCCCAACGTTTCATAATCGTTTCACTCCCTGATGTAATTAGTATATTCTTGAATTTTCATACCATTTTCCATCTCTTAATGAACTATTATACGTTACAAATTCTTACTTGGCAATTCTAATCTCATCTTTCTCTCTGTCGTAATGATATATGTGATCTGATAAAACTTCTTCCTGATCTACAACCATACGGTTTGTCTCTCTAACCATTTCTCGTAGTTCCTCCGAACTTTGCACGTATTCATCATCCAGTAAGAGGATCACTTCATGAATACTACTTGGAAGAATATAAAGATCATGTCCCATATAATTCGCGAAATCTCTCAGTGGATCTTTATAAAGCATGACGGATGCTCCATTCATATAATCTCCATTTGATAATACAAATAATGGAATCTCCATATCCGTGATCTTTATTGGCATCACAGACTGGATCTTGCGCATCACTGCTGGAAAGATCTTCTCCGTGTTCTCCTTTGCATCCTTCATCATCTGTTCCTTTGTCACACCCCATAACAGCAACTCTTTGTTCCTCACTAATGCACTTGCCATCCCGTCATGATTCCGGTATGCTGCCCAACGATATGTAACTGCCAGATCTAAGAACCGCTCGTGTGGTGTATACTTTAACATCTCTTTGTTCTTCTCATAATTGACCACACGATAAAACAGGTTCTTCTTAATATGCTCATAATCTGAAACTTTATCCTCATCCAGATAAAATCCAACCTGATGTCCTCGATAAATTCTGGCAATATCTTTCATCGTATCTGATAATTCCTGTCCTCTTAAATAATTTCGATAAAATATCTCCAGATACAACACTGGTACCAGATAATTCTTAGTCTCTCCGATCGACAACCCCATCATCAATATCTGATTATTCCTCTTAACCCTCTGCACCATAACTTTCTTCCCTTCCATCTCTGGAAGATAGTTTAAAATATTCGCTTCTACATACTGATAAAATTCTTTCTCATTCAACATGGTCTTCTCCTTTTCTGTGGATGAAAACGCATGCCATAACCCCATTTTATTTGTTTCCCTCACTTGTTTTCATATGTAAATAATTTCCATATTATCATACAATATTTTCCAGTTGATTGCAATAAAAAAAGAAATTTATTTTTCAAAATTCCTTTTTTTATCCATTATGATGTAAATATCAATATCTATTTTGCTGCTGTAAATTCTTTTAAGAAATCAAGCAATGTTTCCATTTCTTCTCTCGTACCGATCGTAATCCTTAAATAATCACTGATTCTTGGCTGATCAAAATAACGGACATAGATCTTTGCTTTCTTCGCTGCTTCAAAAATCTCTTTGGCAGGTACGCTTTCATGTGTCGCAAAGATAAAGTTTGCTTTGGAATCTGCGAAACTAAATCCGATCTTTCTCATCTCCGTCTGGAACCATTCTCTTGTATCAATGATCTTATTTCTTGTCTCCTGGAAATATTCTTCATCTTCTAAGACAGCTGTTCCAAGAACGATGGATGGCTCATTCATCGTATAAGAGTTGTAGGAATATTTCACATCATTCATTGCCTTGATCAATTCCTTATTACCGATCGCATATCCGATACGAAGTCCTGCTAAAGATCTTGATTTGGAATATGTCTGAACGACTAAAACGTTATCATATTTTCTTGTCAGTTCTTTCGCTGTATCACCACCAAAATCAATATAGGCTTCATCAACGATCACAACAACATCCTGATTGTGTTTGATGATATCTTCCACGACCTCTAAAGATAAAAATGCGCCTGTTGGTGCATTAGGATTTGGGAATACCACCCCTCCATTTTCAGCATAATAATCTTCTTTCTGAATCTCAAATGCATCGTTGACTGCTTTCTTCTCGTATGGAATTGCGAATAATTCTGCCCATACAGGATAGAAAGAATATGTGATATCCGGGAAGAAGATCGGTTTCTTACCGTTAAAAAATGTCATAAATGCAACGGCAAGCACATCATCAGATCCAACTCCGACAAATACTTCTTCTTTATCAAATCCGTGATAAGAAGCGATCGCTTCTACCAATTTAGTTGCTGCAGGATCAGGGTATTTGCGCAGATTCTTGATCCCGCTCATCGCTTCCTTGATCTTATCGGATGGCGGATAAGGGTTTTCATTTGTATTTAACTTGATCACACCTTCTTCTTTTGGCTGTTCACCCGGTGTGTAAGGTTCTACTTTTCGTACATTGTCTCTCCAGCTGTTCATTGAAAGTCTCCTTTATCTGTATTGGCTTATTTGCGATAGTCATCGATCAGTTTCTTAAATAATGGAATGGCTTTTTCGATACGTTCTGTTGGTACGCAGTAAGAAATACGCACATATCCTGGGCATCCAAAACTGTCCCCTGGTACGATCAACAGATCATATTCTTTTGCCTTTTCACAAAATGCATTGGCATCTTCTTCTAATGCTTTCGGGAATAAATAGAAAGCTCCACCTGGTTCTACACATTCATATCCCATATCCACTAATGCATTATAGAATAAATCTTTGTTCTTCTGATAGATTGAAAGGTCGGAAGTTAAATCTACACATTCTCCAACGACTTTCTGATATAAGGTTGGAACACAAACATAAGAAAGTAAACGTGCAGATGCGATAAATGCTGGCAGTAACTGTTCAAAATCTTCTGCCTCATTTGGTGCTACGATATAACCGATACGTTCTCCCGGCAGTGATAAGGATTTGCTGAAAGAATATGCAACCAATGTATTGTCATAAAAATGTGGAACATATGGCACTTCAAATCCATCATATGCGATCTCTCTGTATGGCTCATCGGAAATGACGTAAATGCTGTGTCCATATTCTTTTTGTTTCTTCTCTAATAATGCAGCTAATTTCTCAATCGTCTCTCTGGAATAAACAACTCCGGATGGGTTGTTTGGAGAGTTGATCAAGATTGCTTTGGTATGCTCACTGATCGTCTCTTCTAATTCTTCGAAATTGATCTGGAATGCTCTGGTATCTGCGGAAATGACCTTTAATCTACATCCTGCTCCTTGTGCATACACTGCATATTCTGGGAAATGTGGTGCGAATGTGATAACTTCGTCTTCTGGTCCGTCAACTAATGTCTTAAAGCAGATGCCAAGGGCTGCTGCCGCTCCGATCGTCATAAAAATATTCGCAGCTGTATAATCTGTATCAAATCTTTTATTTAAAGACTTGGCAATGTTTTCTCTTACTTCCAACACTCCAGCATTGCTTGTATATCCATGAATATCCACTGGATCTGCTGTTTTTAACAGGCGAAGTGCTGTCTCATCAATTTCTTTTGGTGCTGGAACGCTTGGATTTCCAATACTGAAATCAAATACATTTTCTGCTCCAACTTCTTTTGCTCTCTTCATTCCATATTCGAAAATATCACGGATAATAGAATGCTGTTTCGATAATTCTACTACTTCTTTTGATAACATGATCTGTCTCTTCCTTTCTTTGCCATTAGTTTTATTTTACAAAAAAATGCAGAAAATTACAACAACCCTTGCTGATTGCTGTAATTTTCACTTAATATCATTTGACGATCATTTTATTCATCTAATGCATCTCTTAAACTCTTTGTAAACTCATAAACCTTTTCAGGGCTTTCTTTACCATATTGACTGATCAGTTTGACGATCGCACTTCCGACGATGACACCATCACAGTATGTACTCATTTTCTTTGCCTGTTCTGGCCCTGAAATACCAAATCCTACTGCACAAGGAATTGTTGCATTCTTCTTGATCACTCCGAAAAATTCATCAAAATCTGTTGTAAATTCACTTCTTGTTCCAGTAACTCCGATGGAAGATACACAGTATAAGAATCCTTCTGCTTCTTTTGCGATCGTTGCGATACGGTCATGAGATGTCGGTGTTACAAGACTGATATTATCAACTCCATGAGCTGTTGCCACGCCTTGAATCTCGTCTTTTTCTTCATATGGCATATCAGGCACGATGACGCCCTGAATCCCACATTCATTACAAAGATCAAAAAATCTTTCGGTTCCAAAACGATAGATCGAATTGATATACATCATCATGACAAATGGTGTTTCTTTGATCTCTTCTCTTAATTCTTTTACCATCTGAAAGATTCCCTTTAGTGTTGTGCCACCTGCAAGTGAATGCTGGCTGGCTTCCTGAATGACAACACCCTCAGCGATCGGATCTGAGAATGGAATACCGATCTCGATCACATCCGCTCCTGCTTTTACCATAGCTCTGATATTTTCTTTTGTTGTTTCGTACCCATAATCTCCAGATACGATGTAAGTTACTAATGCTTTCTGCCCATTCTTTTTTCTATTTTCAAATGTCTCTCTAATTTTCATCTAACTGCACTCCTCTGTATCTTGCTACCTGATAAACGTCTTTGTCTCCACGACCGGACAGACAGATAACGACTGACTGGTCTTTACTCATTGTTGGAACGATCTCCATTGCTGCTGCAACTGCATGAGATGATTCGATCGCAGGGATCACTCCTTCTGTTTTGGATAAATATTCAAAGGCTTTGACTGCCTGTTCATCTGTGATACTCACATATTCTGCTCTTCCGATTTCATGAAGATGTGCATGTTCTGGTCCGATTCCCGGATAATCAAGTCCTGCTGAAATAGAGTATACAGGATCGATCTGACCTTCTTCGTTCTGTAAGAACAAACTCTTCATTCCATGAAAAATACCTTTGCTTCCTTTTGCGATCGTTGCTGCATGATCTAATGTATCGATCCCTCTTCCGGCTGCTTCTGCCCCGATCAGTCTGACACTTTCGTCCGGAATAAAGTCATAGAACATTCCCATTGCATTTGATCCGCCTCCAACACAAGCAAATACAGCGTCTGGAAGTTTTCCTTCGATTTCTTTCATCTGCTCTTTTGTCTCTTCTCCGATGATCTTCTGGAAATCACGAACCATCGTTGGATATGGATGAGGTCCCATAACAGAACCGATGCAGTAAAATGTTGTCTCAATATTTGTAGCCCAGTCTCTCATTGCCTCGTTAATGGCATCTTTTAAAGTTCTTGTTCCACTCTCTACAGCATGAACTTTCGCTCCAAGAAGTTCCATACGATATGCATTTAAGCTCTGGCGTTCCACGTCTTCTGCTCCCATATATACAACACATTCCATGTCAAATAATGCTGCAACGGTTGCAGTAGCAACTCCATGCTGTCCTGCGCCCGTCTCTACGATGATTCTTTTTTTCCCCATTCTCTTTGCAAGTAAGATCTGACCTAATACGTTGTTGATCTTATGGGCACCAGTATGGTTTAAATCTTCTCGTTTTAAATATACTTTTGCTCCACCAAGATCTTTTGTCATCTTCTCTGCGTAGTATAAAAGAGATGGACGGTTTGCGTAATCTCTGTATAACTGACGTAATTCAGCTAAAAATTCTGGGTCATTTTTGTATGTTTCATAAGCCTCATTTAACTCGTTTACCGCGTTCATTACGATTTCTGGTACATACTGTCCACCGTACTCTCCAAATCTTCCTATTTTATTCATGTCTTCCTCCTGTTATCTGCATGATTTCTTTCATTTTTTTCAAATCTTTGTATCCATCTGTTTCGATTCCACTGGAAATGTCGATCCCATATGGATGAACTTTTTCTGTGATTTCTTTTATATTTTTACTGTGAAGCCCGCCTGCAATGAAAAATGGTTTGCTGATCCCTTCTTTGGGAATCAGGTCGTAATTCATTACTTTTCCGGTACCTCCATACATATCTTTTTCTTCTGTAAATGTATCCAGTAACAGTTTATCAACTGGAAGCTGTTGGGCTTCCTTGATATCTTTTGTGTCTTTTACTCTGACCGCTTTCCAGATTTCTTTGTCTATTTGATGTTTTAATTGTTCGATATAAATAATATCTTCATCACCATGTAACTGGATCACGTCTAATGGAACTTCATTGGCGATCTCTGTAACTTTCTCAATTGTTTCATTAACGAATACGCCGACACTTAAGATCTTTTGATCTAAGTTTTGATCAAGTTCTCTTGCCTGTTGCCCTGTGACATAACGCTTGCTTTTTGAGAAGAAAATATATCCAATTGCATCTGGTTTTACTTCATTTGCATATGCGATATCTTCTTTTCTGCGCATACCGCACATCTTCACTTTCAGATTTTGTTCATTGATCTGATTTTGCATCATAGGCAGCTCCGTAACTGTTTCATTGTTTCTTTGATGTTATCGGATCTCATAAATGTTTCGCCGATCAAAACTGCATCGGCTCCCTGCTCTTTGACATTTTTCATATCATTTTCATCCTTCATTCCACTTTCGGAAACTAATACTGCTTCATATGGAATGAGTGGAGCAAGTTTACTTGTTGTATTTAGATCAACATCAAATGTTTTTAAATTTCGATTATTGATTCCGATAATGTCGCATCCACATGCAACGACTTTCTTTAATTCTTCTTCGTTATGAACTTCTACCAGACAATCAAGCTCTAAGCTTTTTGCCAGATCATAAAATTCCTTTATCTTTTCTTCAGAAAGAATCGCTGCGATCAGAAGGATTGCATCGGCTCCTAAGACTTTTGCTTCATAAATCTGATATTCATCAAAAATAAAATCTTTCCTTAACATTGGAATATCCACTTTGGCTCTGATATCCGCAAAATATTTGCTGCCACCTTTAAAATAATGTTCTTCGGTCAAGCAGGAAATGGCTGCTGCCCCTGCATCTTCATAGGCAATGGCTGTCTCCACTGGGCGAAAATCTTCTGCGATCACACCTTTGGATGGAGACGCTTTTTTAACTTCTGAGATCACGGACAATCCAGATTTCTTTAAGGCCTCTTTAAATCCATGATTTTTATTCTTGGAATTTAATGCCATCTCTTTCATATCCTGTGGCTCAATATTGTCTTTTTCTCTCTGTAATTGCTCTTTTCTTTTTTCTACGATATCATCTAGGATCATATTTCACCTCATTTATTTTACATTTGTGTATGCAATAAACTGTTCTAATTTTTCATTTGCTTTTCCAGAATCGATCATCTCGGCTGCCAGTTTCACTCCATCTTTGATCGTTTCTGCTTTTCCGATCGTATAAAGAGCTGCTCCTGCATTTAATAAGACAATGTCTCGTTTTGCTCCCTGTTCTTTTCCCGTTAAGATATCTTTTGTAATGATTGCATTTTCATCTGCTGTTCCACCAACGATATCTTCTTTCTTGGCAAGTGTTAATCCTAATTCTTCTGGATCGATCGTATATTCTTTGATCTCATCTCCATTGATCTCGCAGACACTTGTTGTGGATGAGATTGAGATTTCATCTAATCCGTCGTCTCCATATACGATCAGGGCTCTTTTAACCCCAAGATTCTTCATAACATCTGCCATCGGACGAACCAGTTCTTTTTCATAAACACCGAGAACGATATAGTTTGTCATTGCTGGGTTTGCTAAAGGTCCTAAGATATTAAATACAGATCTTACCCCAAGCTGTGCTCTGACTGGTCCTGCATATTTCATGGATCCGTGATGTGTCTGTGCAAATAAGAAAGCTGCTCCGACTTCATCCAAACATTCCTTGCTTTCTTCTGGTGTTAATCCGATTTTTGCTCCTAATGCCTCTAAGACATCGGCTGCACCACTCTTTGAGGATACACTTCTATTTCCATGTTTCGCAACTTTTGCACCTGCTGCTGCAATGACAAATGCAGATGTTGTGGAAATATTAAAGCTGTTTGCAAGGTCTCCTCCAGTTCCTACGATATCGATCGCTTCTGTTTCTTCTGGCACGATCGCTGCTTTTGCTCTCATCACTTTGGCAAATCCTGTGATCTCTTCTGGTGTTTCATGATTCATACGAAGACCTGTCAGGAAACTTCCCATCTGGGCATCCGTCGCATTTCCAGACATGATGCAGTCCATGGCCTTATAAGCTTCTTCTTCTGTTAAATGATTTCCTTCCACGATCTTTGCTAAAAATGGTTTTAATGTTTCCTGATTGACTGCGCTCATAGTTTCCTCCTTTGTAGAATCTTCAAGTCTGATTCCTGCGATGTTTGTTAAAAAGTTTTCTAAGATTCTCATTCCCATTTCAGTTAAGATAGATTCTGGATGGAACTGAATTCCATAGACCGGATATTCTTTATGACATACTGCCATGATCTGTCCTTTTTCATCTCTTCCGATAACTTTTAAATCTTCTGGAAATGTCTCATCATCGATGATCAGTGAATGGTATCTTGCTGCATATATTTTATCTTCTAATCCTTCGAATAAAGGATTTTTATTATCAATTGTGATCTCTCTCATTTTTCCATGCATCAATTCTTTTGCTGGAACGACTTTTCCGCCGTATACTTCTCCGATTGCCTGATGTCCTAAGCAGATTCCTAAGATGGGTATATCTTTCCCAAATGTTTTGATCACATCTTTGGAAATCCCTGCACTGTCTGGATATCCAGGTCCTGGTGAGATAACAAGTGCTTCTAGATTTTGTAAGTTTCTGATCTCATCAATCGTTATTTCATCGTTTCTTACAACCTGAATCTGTGGATACAAAGATCCAATGTACTGATATACGTTATAGGTAAATGAATCGTAATTATCTATCATTAAAATCATAACCTTGCTGCCTCCTTCACTGCATTTACAACGGCTAATGCTTTATTCTTTGTCTCCATAAATTCTTTCTCTGGAACAGAGTCATTGACGATTCCTGCTCCTGCCTGCACATATCCTTTCCCATCTTTAAATACGACGGTCCGGATTGCGATACAAGTATCGATATTTCCATCAAATCCAAGATACCCAACAGTTCCACCGTAAACACCTCGTTTTTTATTTTCCAGCTCATCAATGATCTCCATAGCCCTTACCTTTGGCGCTCCGGATAATGTTCCTGCTGGAAGAACACTCATCAATGCGTTGATCGGATTTTCATCATCCCTTAATTCTCCCTGTACATCACTGACTAAATGTGTAACTTTGGAATATTTTTCAACGGTCATGAAGTTTTTCACTTCTACAGTTCCAAACTTACTGACTTTTCCGACATCATTTCTTCCAAGATCGACTAACATCGTATGTTCTGCCCTTTCCTTTGGATCATTGACTAACTGTCTTACCAACATATCGTCTTCTTCTTTTGTCTTTCCTCTTGGAACTGTTCCTGCGATCGGTTTGGTTGCTACAATTCCATTTAAGACACTGACTAACTTCTCTGGTGAAGCTCCAACCACCTGATAGTCAATGAAATCAAAGAAGTAAAGGTATGGAGATGGATTTGATGTTCTTAAGCATCGATAGACATCAAATGGATCAACATCCGTCTCTACCTCAAATCTCTGGGATAAGACCACCTGGAAAATGTCTCCGTTTTTGATATATTCTTTGGCTTTCTTTACGTTCGCTTCGTATTGTTCTTTTGTAAGATTCGATGTTACTTCTGCCTTCGCAGGTGTAAATCTGTCTTTGGAAAGTGATACTGGACGTTCCATCTTGTGAAGGATCAATTCTGCTTTATCTTCTAATTCTTCATATTTTTGTTTGATATTATCACCTTTGTGGATGTTCTGGATGATCACAGCTTTATTCGCTAAATGATCGAATGCAATGATCTCATCGTACATGCATAAGTGACATTCTGGCATCTCCAGATCATCTTCTGGAACATTTGTTAATTTCTTTTCCACCTGACGTATCATGTCATATCCAAAATATCCGATCAACCCTCCAGTTAATTTTGGATAATCTTCCATCACTGGAGATTTATATTTCTCGATCAGATCACTTAGATAGCTCATCTTGAATTCTTCTTCCTTCTTTACTCCATCGACTTCTAATTCTTTTCCTGAAATCTTGATCTCTGACTTAGGATTGATCCCAATAAAGGAATATCTTCCCCACTGGTCTTTATTTTCCACACTCTCAAGCATAAAACATGGCGTTCCTTCTTTTCTCAGTGCCTGAAACATACGGATCGGTGTCATATAATCAGCCAGCACTTCGTAAAATACAGGTACCATCTGATATTCTTTTAATAGTTCTTCAACTTTGTTTAATGTCGGATATAACATATCTGCCTCCTGATCAAAATTTATCGCCGTGATTTTATTTCATAGTTTGTATATCTGTATACTATGTTTTATAGATAGAACCGTTTTGCATGAATGGTGACTTTGTTCATATTTAGGAAATTCCGATGAAATTTCCTATGAAATAAAAAAGGCCCATCGTTCCTATTGCTAGGGACGATAGACCGTGGTGCCACCCATATTCAAGAAATATCTTCTCTTCTTGTTAAAATATCTTAGAAAATATCTCTCCTCACTTAAGATACTCCGCTTTGTTCGATAATAAAAAGCTTTTATATCTCGTTCCCGTAACGTGGGATAACGGCGACAGTTACTAAGTTTCATAAACAGTTCTCTGTGCTCCTCACAAATCCATTCGCTTATCACATATCTATGACCTTCCAGCAACCGGTCACTCTCTGTAAGACTGTTTGATGAGCTACTTACTTTTGTTCATCGGATTTATCACTTTAACTTGTTAAATATTTGTTTATATTATATGAGTTGATTTTTTATTTGTCAAGAATTTTCTGATTATATTTTTTAATTTGTTGAAAATTCGCATATTTTATTTTTCTATTTTAGCATTTTATAAATCTCTTCTTTATCAGCTTCTGGATGCTCTTTGATTGCTTCGTAAATTGGTTGAATTTTAATCACTTCTTCCTCTACTTCATATGCAATCTGATGTAATTCTTTATTTTTTTGAATTTTCTTTTGTATTTGTAATATTAATTTTAATAATTCCCCCTCTCGTCTTCCACGATTCTCTGCACTTCGCAACTGGCTTGCCTTATCTCTGATTGCCATTTGTTCTCTCAGATATAGATATCTTTCACTCTCATCTCGACTCATCTTAATCATTTCATCCCTCACCTTTTCCATGTAATGATTTCCTTCAGATTCTTCTCTGACTTCTTCCCAAGTACTGGCTGAAATTAATTTTGCCCATCGATATAATTCTTGCTTCCTTGCCTTTCCTTTTGTACTTTTTAATTTACTTAATTCTATCACATGGAATTGAAATTTACTACTGTACAATTCACTTGTTTTATCGTCTTGCAGTAAAATTCTATGATAAAATCCAGGACTTTTCAGATAATTAAAATCAAGAATTCCTACATGAATACATGGTGGCAATTCATAATATGACTCTCCCTTTTTCAACCCTTCTGTAAACATTCTGCAATTATAAAATAAACTTCGCTCTGCCCAATCTTCTTGATATGTATTTTGCATTTCAATATTAATCTTTTTGCCACCATTTAATACCATCTTTACATCTAAGATTCCTTCTTTTTCCTCTTTAACTTCACCTTCCACAAATGGATCTGCAACCTCTAATGTTTCAATATCTGTTTCTTTTAAATGTAATAAGGCCATTAAAAAACCTTTTACAATTTCTTCATTTTTAAATATTTTTTGAAAGGCATAATTATTTGTTAAGCGTATATTTAATTCCTCATTGCTAGCTGCTCTTTTTCTTAACTCTTCGTCATTAAAACTTCCCTCGTTATTATTCATATTTTCTCCTTATATTACAATTTATGTAAATTCATGTCATGTAAGTATTTTACCAAATCTTTATTGATTGTCAATTACTTTTTGTAAAAATTTGTAATATACGGTTATATAAAAAGACAGGAGCCAAATAAACTCCTGTCTTAACACACATCATTATATCCTACACACTTTTATTTTTCCAATTCTTCCGTCTCAATAATAAACTTCACGCTACCCTTCGTTCCATTAGCCTTCTTCGTAAATGTCTGATAGTTTTCTCCTTCATCCATCACTGCATCAGCTCTGTCTAAGATATCTTTTGCATCATCATTGATCGTATTAACAAGTTTCTCAATACCGTCTTTTCTGAAGGTTAACATTCCTTTGTTCAATGTAACGGCTCCATTTTTCAATGTTGCGATTCCTGTTGTCATCTGTCCCATACCATTATCCAGTGTTTTTGCACCTTTGCTTAACTTCTTCGCTCCATTTGCTGCTGTTTTTGTTCCACTGTTTAATGTCTTGGCTCCTTCATCTAACTTCTTGATGGAAGATGCCAGTGTCTTAGATGATGTCTTTAACTGTCCGGTTCCTGCCGCGATCTGTTTTAATGCAGCTTCTAACTGTGCTGTGGATGTCTTTGTCTTTGTTAACAGATTCTGAATCTGTGTTAAGCATCCTGATACGATCTGAAGGTCTGTCTGTGTTTCTTGCAAGCTTGTTCCGATAGAGCCTGCGTAAGTTCCTAAATTCTTTGCCTGACCTCCTACGGATTGTGCATAACCGCCTAAGTTTTCTGCATCTGTCTTTAAAGAACCTGCAATCGTTGTAAGCTGTGCTTTCTGCTCATCTGTGAGAGAACTATAATTATTCTTAATAAATTCTCCAATTGCTCCTGCCTGATTTCCAACATCTGCTGCTGATGCTCCAATAGACTCTGCTAATGCACCTAATGTCTTCGCTGACACACCAACATTCTCTGTCTGTGTCTTAATATTCATCAGTTCTTTTGTGATTCCTGTCTGCGCACTCTGTAAATTAGACTGTAATTTTGCCTGATCACTTTCGCTTGGTGTACTATTCTGCAGTTCTTTGAGAATCTGTCTCACTCCATTATCTAACTTCTCTGTAGATGATGGTAAAGCACTTGTTCCTTTCGCTAACTGACTGGTTCCATTCTTTAATGTTGTAGATCCATTGACCAGTTTGTCAAGTCCTGTTGCTAACTGTTTGGAACTGACTGCGATCTGTTTTGTTCCTGATTTTAATTTTCCAGAGGCTGTGACTAATTTTTCAATTCCCTTTACTAAATCTCCAGAACCATCACATAATTTATCTGTCGCATTTTCAAGGTCTTTTAAGGAATCTGTCAGTTCACTTAAATCTCCTGCATCATCTAAACCGAACTCTGATAATGTATCGGAATTCGCAACTGTCGCTGTGACTGTCATCTGGAAGTCTTCTACATCAGCTGTGATCTCGAAGTCTTCTGGAATATCAAAGTTTGACCCAATGCTTGTATTCTTAAGATTTAAGCTGTCTGCTAATCCAGGCATTGCAACTCCAATAACGATATGTTTATTACCATCAGAGATAACTTTTCCGTTTGTTGCTTTGACATTAGAGAAATTATCCGTATTTAAGATTGCTGCTGTGATCATTGTAAATGGTGTATAGACTGTTGTCTGTTTTCCATTGATCGTTTTAGTTACGGCGGAATGATTTTCATATTCATAACGGATCTTTACTTTTCCTGATTTACCAACCAGTTTCTTTGGTGAAATTTCTTTTCCATCCAGATAGTATGTGACTTTCATGGATACTGGAAGATTTTTGTCACTTGTTCCCTGATAGTAGATATCTTTTCCATTGGCATTCCATGTAATACTGTCCTTTTTGCCTCGTTTGTATGTCTCATTTCCCTTAACGTTTTCAACGTCTGTCAGGTCCGTAGCATCTTTGATCTTTGCTTCACCTGAGAAATTCTTTAACCAGTCACTGACAATAACTGTTTTCTCTTCTCCATTTGCATCTGTTTTTACGTATACGGTTTCTTCCTTATCTGCAGTGGACTCGCTGGCTGCTACCGGTACTGCTGCCGGAATTGTAAGAGCTGCAGCGAGAAACATTGCTAATGCTTTCGATAATCTTCTTTTTCTCATAACAATCGCTCTCCTATTCTAAATGCCCCATCTTGAGGGTTGTTTTACAGATCAATTTATCAAATATCATAAACATTGCCGGCAAAATAAAGATTACGGCAACGGTACTGATCACGGCTCCTCGTGCAAGTAAGGTACAGATCGCACTGATCATATCGATATTTGAGTAAATCGCAATACCGATCGTTGCTGCGAAGAAACTTAATCCACTTGTAATGATAGACTGCATGGATGTTTCATGTGCAATACGGATTGCTTCCATTTTCTTCTTGCCATTTATACGTTCCTTCTGATAACGGCTTGTCATCAGGATCGCATAGTCAACGGTTGCACCTAACTGGATCGTTCCGATAACGATACTTGCAACAAATGGCAGTGATAATCCCGTGTAATATGGAACTGCCATATTGACACAGATCGCAAATTCGATCACGGCTACCAGGATCACTGGTAAGGAAATGGATTTAAATACAATTAATATGATCACAAAGATTGCCGCGATCGACGCGATATTTACATTTCTAAGATCAACATTGGTTACTGTCTCCAAGTCATTCATCAGTGGTGCTTCTCCAATGACCATAGAACCTGGACTGTATTTCTTCACAATGTTGTTGATCTCGTTGATCTGTTTATTTACTTTCTCGGTTGCTGATTTGTAATTTGAACAGATAAACTGCATCTCATACTCATCACTTTGCAGCATCTCTTTCATGGAAGAAGGAATCATATCAGATGGAATACTAGAACCGATCACGGAGTTCATTCCGAGACACCATTCAACTCCATCGACTTTATCGATCTCTTTCTGCATATTACTTAATTCCTTCTGGCTCATGCCATTCTTGATCATGACCATATGGATGTTACTCATTCCAAATTCATCACTTAATTTCTTATTTGCCACATTACTTGGTAAGCTTTGTGGAAGTGATTTGTCAATATTGTAGTAAATCTCTGTGTGATTATTTCCATAAATTGCTGGGAACAGCAAAATCAAAAATACTACGATCGTTGTTTTATAATGTTTTGTAATAAAGTGCGATGCATTCGTAAGATCTGGCATCAGTGAACGATGTCTTGTCTTCTCGATCAATTTATCACTGATCAAGATCAATGATGGCAAAACAGTTACACAACAGATAACTCCGATAATAACACCTTTCGCCATAACGATACCTAAGTTAGCTCCTAATGCAAATGTCATAAAGCACAGTGCTGCGAATCCAGCGACCGTTGTAACGGAACTTCCTGTAATGGACTTAAATGTATTCGAAATTGCATGTGCCATCGCACGTTCTTTGTCATTGTCAAATCTGATCTTATTACTCTCATAACTGTGCAGAAGGAAGATTGAATAATCCATCGTAACTCCTAACTGCAAGATTGCTGTCAATGCCATTGTAAGATAGGATACATCGCTTAGGAAAATATTCGTTCCCAGGTTATAAAGAATTGCCATTCCGATACTTAACAGGAATAAAAAGGCAACGGCAAAGGATTCCATTGTGACAAATAATACGATCAGAGATAGTACTGCTGCGATCGTTACGTAGATTGGAATCTCCTGCATAACCAGATTCTTAATATCGGTAACTACCCCTGACATACCACTGATAAAGCACTGTTTTCCAACAATCTTACGCATCTGTGTGACTGCTTCCATTGTGTTATCAGATGATGTTGTTTCTTTAAACATTGCGATCATCATTGTTGCGTTCTTATTAAAGAAAACTTTCCTTACTTTCTCAGGAAGCATCTCTTTTGGAACGCTTAGATCAGCGATGTCATCATACCAGATGATCTTATCAACGTGATCGACTTTCTCTAGTTTCTGTTTTAATTTCTGTACGTCATGAAGATTCATATCTTCGACAATGATCATCGAGTAGGCTCCGGCTCCAAACTGATCTACCATGATATCCTGCCCCTTCACCGTCTCCAAAGAGTCTGGAAGGTAACTTAAGATGTCATAATTGATCCTTGTCTTCACGATTCCAATGGTTGATGGAATCAATAAAATAAAAGCCAGGAAGACGATGAATTTTCGATGATGTACTAATTTCTTTGCAAATTGTATCATAGCATCCTCCCATTTACATTTATGACGAATAGTCATTTTTTAATCTATATAATGGTATACACCAAAAATGACCAAAAGTCAATAAACTTATCAAAAGTTTTTGACTTTTGGTCATTTTTTCGTTATACTAGAGAAGATGAAAGGAGAAATTACTATGAAAAAGGTCGAATTAAATAAGAAAAAGAAACAAGATGCCCTTTTGAATACGGCATACCAACTGTTTACAGAAAAGGGATTTCAAAAGACCTCCATCTCCGATATCGTAAATGAAGCTGGCGTTGCTAAGGGTACTTTTTATTTGTATTTTAAAGATAAATTAGACATCCGCTACAAATTGATCGCCAAAAAATCTGCAGAAGTATTTAAACATGCCTATCAGGAACTTCAAAAACAGTCCATTGATCATTTTGAAGATCAGCTGATCTTTATCGCTGATCAGGTCATCGGAGCATTAAATGATAATCCAACTTTGTTAAAACTGATCTCCAAGCATCTAAGCTGGGGAATGTTTAAGAATTCCTTGGTGGAACCGATCGATGATGCCCAGAGAAATATTTATGATATCTATATGGATCTTTTGAAGAATTCTGGTCATGAATTTGATCATCCGGAAGTTATGATCTATATGATCATCGAGATGGTCGCTGGTTCTTGCTATAACGTTATCTTGACTGGGGAACCTGTTTCGGTTGAGGAGTTGAAGCCTTATTTGTATCAGTCAATACGGTTGATCATACGGAATCATATATTGTGATTTGTAGTTTGATGACGGAAATTATTGGTGGAATATTATAAAAAGAAATCATGTGTCAGCAACCCACTCGCGTTCGGACTCCCACGTAGCTGTACTAAGCTTCTGAATGGTCATTCGACCATCCACTCGCTAAGTGCAGACGTGTCCGTACGGTTGCCAACACATGATTTCTTTTTATAATATTCAAATAATTTACGTTATTCAAACCACTACACTGTGTGTATGTTTAACGGTATTGGCTAATCATTTTTGTATTTACTAACAGAAGATTATCTTTCATAATTCCATATATTCATTATTCCATCAAAAAATCATATATTTCATCTCTATCTTTTTCTGGATGTTCCTTTAATACATTATAAATTTTCTCAACGATATCTATATCTTCTAATAAATCCTCAGCTATCTTATCTACTGACTCTCCTTTTTCTCTTTTTTTCTGTACTAATGTTATCAGTTTCAAAAGTTCTCCTTTTTGAATTCCCTTTTGAATTCCATCTTTCCTTCCACGATTTTCTGCACTTCGCAATTGACTTACTTTGTCACTGATTGCCATCTGTTCTCTTAAATAAAGATATCTTTCACTTTCATCCCGGCTCATCTTAATCATCTCATCCCTCGCCTTTTCCATGTAATGATTTCCTTCAGATTCTTCTCTGATTTCTTCCCAAGTACTAGCTGAAATTAATCTCGCCCATCGGTAAAGTTCTTGCTTTCTTGCTTTTCCTTTTGTTGTTTCTATTTTACTTAATTCTATCACATGGAATTGAAATTTACTACTATAGGATTCTCCTGTTTTATCATCTTTCAATAGAATTCTATGATAAAATCCTGGACTTTTCAAATAATTAAAATCAAGAATTCCTACATGTATACATGGTGGTAGTTCATAATAAGATTGTCCTGTTTTTAATCCTTCTGTAAACATCCGACAATTGTAAAACAGACTTCGTTCCGCCCAGTCCTCTTGATATGTATTTTGCATTTCAATATTAATCTTCTTACCACCATTCAACACTAATTTTACATCTAATATTCCTTCTTTTTCCTCTTTTACCTCACCTTCCACAAAAGGATCTGCAACTTCTAATGTTTCAATATCTGTTTCTTTTAGATGTAATAATGCCATTAAAAATCCTTTTACAATTTCTTCGTTTTTAAATATTTTTTGAAAAGCATAGTTATTAGTTAAACGTATGTTTAATTCTTCATTGCTAGCTGCCCTTTTTCTTAACTCGGCATCATTGAAATCTGCTTTTATTTTATTGTGCATATCTTCTCCTTATATTACATTTTTTGTAAATATCTATATTGATATTTTAGCAGATTTACATTTTTTGTCAATTTCTTTCTGTAAATAATTTCTAATTTTATTTTTTACAATCAATGCTGTTCTCCATACACACCCACTTGAATTTTTCAATCTTGTAATTGTCCACACTCTAGACTTCTGGTATATGATAAAAAATAAATAAACGATCGGAAGAGCAGCATTAGGATTTTGCCATGTTTTTTACGGATTCGCAGCCGGCTTGGTGCGTTGTTTGAGCCTAAAAGAGTTTCTGTTTTGAATACCCTTGAAGGCGAGTTACGCAAGGAAAGCCGGCGGATCAGCGATCTGTAAAAAACGTGAGGAAAATTCTGATCAGCCCCCTGTCAAGTAGACAGGTAAAATAATTAAAATTTCAAGAAAAAACCTACATTTCTATTT
>JAXJNA010000035.1:0-65070 GCA_036312945.1 Anaerostipes hadrus | reverse complement strand
GTAAAGTACTAGCATTTTCATTCATCTAGCAAACGATGGAAGTAAAACACTAGCATCTAGCAATCATTATGACAGGATTTGTGTGCATTGAAAATCCACCCTTAGATAAAGCGCTTACACAGAATGTTCAGACGAAACGTGGATGATCTATTTTCTGAATACATTTTTTAGGCTTGATCGTCAGACCTTCCATCAGCCATCGAAACTGCTGGGATGTAAGCTTACATACTTCTTCCTGACTTCTGGGCCATTGGAATTTACTGGCTTTTTGTTCTAACCGTTTATAACAGAGTAAAAATCCATCACCTTCCCATATAAGTGCCTTGATCCGGTCTGTTTTACGTCCACAGAACATAAACAGAGTTCCAGGCTGAAAAGGATCCATCCCATAGGTTTGAGAAATGATGTTTGAAAGAGAATCGATTCCTTTTCTTAGATCTGTATAACCACACACAATATAAACAGCCTGAAGATCTTTTGCATCATTCAGCATTTTTCAGGTTCCTCAGTACACGGAAAAGAAGTTGTTCGTCCGTATTTTCATAGATACGAATGCGAAGATCATCCTGAAAGATATCAAGAAAAGAATCTGTGGTTTGAAGTTTTGATGGATTTTTTTGTACACCCTGATCTTCATGAAACAGTTCTTTGGGTACGATTGCTAGATTTTCCTGAAGTTTTTCTTCAGATACTTGATCGAGATAAGCTTCTTTTACCTTTCTGACTCTGTAATAATATCCAGCTGCAGAAATCCCATAATTCTCTTTACACCATTCATCCAGAGGGATCTGTTGAGGTCGTCCTTTGGATTCCTGCATCATCTGAAACCATTCCTGCAATTGAACCTGTTGCGTGACTAAAGTTGTTTTTGACATAAACTATATCGCCTCCTAAAAAAATCAAGAATGTTAAGACTCAAACTTTTTTACAAGTCAAAAAAGTTAAGGCTTAACATTTTTGACCCTGTTTAAAATCTTGAGTTAATTATCTCAGATTATTTTAGGATTTTGTAGGGAACACTGATTTACCGTTTACTTCTAAAATTATCTTTATCCTGAATTATTTTGTTTAAAGTTTTTGAACAATTTACATAAATAATAAAATTTATTTTATAAACTGATTTCTTAAGTTCTACGGTACCTTAAGCAATTCATACTTCAATTTTAGAATGAAAAATAGTATTGTTTAAAAGATCTTTTGATGATTCTTAAGTTCTCATTTCTTTTTATAACGCTTATAATGATAATATTCTTCCTTTTCATCCAATGAATAATCCTGAATATATCCTTTTTCCATAAAAGCAGCCAATAATCGTCTATTTTCTCTATTAGCCTTAAACTTTGGTCTTAATTTTGGATCAAATAGTTTAACAAATTCCATTTTACCTATTAATTTTAAACAATTTACCACATCTTGTTGATCATAAACTTCTATTACAAGCAACACTAACGATATCTTATTAAATCTATCTATCGCCTTATGTTTTAAAAGGTCTATAATAAATTCTAAACTTATGGAAAATTCTCTATCAATAATTTGATCAATATTTTTTATTCCAAGATTGATAATTGATTTTTTAACATTTTCCGTAAATACCACATATTTCTCAAATAAAAAGTTTATATCGTTAACAGATAAATGCTCTTCTATTATACATATCATAATCAACTCAGGATATATTGTTTCATTTAATCGAATTTCCCCAGATACATTATTAAATATTTTAATAGCATTATCTTCCGAAATAATATTGTTACTCACCATTTTTAAAATTAATGGAATATCATCTTGCATATCATTGTTTTCTGAAATGCTTAAATATTCTTCAAAATTAAGCTGTATATATTTTTCCATTTTATCAAAATAGTTTTCACGTATAAAACTAAGAGAACTCTCGTTCATCAAAATAATTCTGTATTTAATAAGAATATTCATTTTAGTGTTTGATATTCCTTGTATATCAAATTTTGGATAAACGTATCCAAGTGTTGATATTATCTGTTCATATTTTTCATCTATTATATTATTTTCGGATACAATAGTTAAAAATAAATTCTCTTTTATTTCATCTTCTTCTATTAAATTGAAATCAAGTTCCCTTTTTCCATCATTAATAAATGTTATTAAATCTTGAGTAAGACCTTTCTTCTGAAAATATCGCAAAATATTTTCTTCTGAATATACAAGAATTCCATTACGAATTATACACTCCCATGCACCATCATATATAATATCATTAATTGAAATAATTGGAGTTATAAGTTTTTTAACATATTCTTGTTTTAGATTATCTGAAATATTATCTTGTTTAAATAATTCTATAACTGTATCATAATCATCATTTATTTCTTCGACCTCTTTTAATAATGCCCCTATATAAATTTCCATATTACCTTGTATATACTCATACAAACTAGTATCTAAATGACGACGTAACACTGTAAAATTTTTGGTTTTCATTTCAACTTTTAAATTTTCACCATATACTTCTTTTAGAATATGATTAATATTTTTCATAGAAATTTCATATAAATTGTTATCTATAATTTGGGGGAAAAGATTATTTTCTTTATGATACGATCTTATATCTATTAATTTTATATCAATTGCTAATGCGCTCTTTACGAAATGATCAATTAATTTATCACTGATCATTATTTGCATTTTTGCTTTATTTATGAAACCAGACAATCCTTTATTTTTATCAACTTTGATTAAGTCTTCTTCTGAAACATAACAAAGAATCTCTATTGCCCATTTTGACAAAAAATTAAAGTTTATATTTCCATCTCTACTAAGTTCATCAAAATTTTCTCTCCAAAATTTGCATATACTTGTTACTGTTTTTGTAAAACATTTCGATTTTTTTTCAACAAACCCAACTAAAAAATCATAATTTTTTTTGATTCGTATTTGGTTAATAATTCTGTTTCTAGAACTTACATAACTATCTTCTTTTAAAAGAAATTCAAATAAATCATAATTTAAACTTTCTTCCTGATCAAAATCAATACTTCTTAAACTATTTGCAATCTTTTTTACATCTTTTAAAGAATAATCAGGCTCTTTTGCACGATGCTCAACAACAGAACGTAGAAACATCTTATCTTCTTTCTTCATTCCACCTTCATAAAAATATGTCATATAATCATTATACGTTTCATCTATATATCCATTCCATATCAAATACTTTAATAGTGGATAATAATCATTTCCTTTAACTTCATTAAAATAGCTTTCACGACCAATTGCATCTTTATCTGAAATTAAAAAAATTTCATCTTCTGTATCTTTTGTTATTAATTGACTTAAATGTCTTTCTTTTATCTCTTGTTTTTCAATTTTCAACCTATTTTTTTGTTGATTAAAATCTTCCAATTTATTTTTATTTTTTAGTTCTACTATTTTTAAGCGATCATATAATTCATTTAACACCTGCTGATTGTTACCATGTTTTTCAATCCAACCAATTAAATCTGATTCATAATTAAGACTATATCCAGAATAATATTTTCGTGCAAACACAGCCCCTATTTCTTCTCTATCAGAAAGATTTTCATCATTTATTTTTTTTAAAGTTTCATCAATAATTTGTATTTCTTTATCTAGCTTATTGATATATTTTTCTATAAAAACTCTCTTTTTTGAAAACAATGTATAAATATAGCCCTTATTAAGTTGTAAATCATTAAAATCTCTAGGAAAAATATTCTTATATGTAATTATTGCTAACATTTTATTACTATCCAACTCTGTAATATTCAATCGATGATAATAAATTTTATATTCATTACATATATTTTTCAGTAACCTCATATCATCTATATATAATGATATTCCTTGCAGAAACTTAAGATCTAATGTGCCTAATTCGCCATTTTTGTTTAAAATCTCAATAAATTTATTATATGAATTTGATCCATCCATAACAGGTACTACAGGAATTATATAATCGAAAAATTTTGTACGATCTTTTGTTATAAAAATATCATCTCTTAACAAATAAAAGAAACGCAAAGGTTCTTTATTTTTATTTATACGTTTTGCATTAACCAATCCATTAATTTCTCTAAGCCTTTCAAAAATACGAACATTATTAAAACGATCCATATCTTCAAATACAATGACGTCAACTCCAGAATTTTCAAACAAATATAATACTTCATTCAAATATTTATCAAAATACGATGCATCATCTTCCTCAAACAATTCAATTTCATTTCCTTTAATAGAAAATTTCTTTAATATGTTTTTATTTTTTTGATATTGAACTATATATAAAATAAATTTACATGTAAGTAATGCTCCTATTATTCCAACTGAAAATTTAAA
This sequence comes from Anaerostipes hadrus, assembly GCA_036312945.1. Classification (GTDB taxonomy): domain Bacteria; phylum Bacillota; class Clostridia; order Lachnospirales; family Lachnospiraceae; genus Anaerostipes; species Anaerostipes hadrus_C. The sequence continues at coordinate 60,738 of JAXJNA010000035.1, read as the reverse complement.
CTCTGGTATCAGTGTAAATTTAATAGAAAACATTTTTAATTCATTAACAAAATTCTTCCATTGATTAAAAAAAAGAAGATAAAATACAATCATTATAAATACAACTATTTCTGAAGTATTTTTTATAATTTCTGATACTTTAACTGTATTTTTAATTCTAAAATTAGTCATAGGAATTTTATTTATTTTAATTTGATGTAATAGTTGATTTAATATTTTTCCTTCTAATTTTGTATGCATTTTTTCTTCATTGTCATTTTCTTGTTCAAAATGAGCAAGAGAAATATGCAGAAATTTTTTATTCTTATATTTCTTTTTATAAGATGCTAATAAACTACTTTTTCCTGCACTATATGAACCTGAAATAGCAATATTCTGTATTTCATTATCAGAAAATGCAAAATTTATCGCATCTTCATATATACCAAGATCAATGTCATCTGAAGGTGTTAATTTTTCAAATTTTAAACATACCTTATCTTCTCTTTGTTTTATATTTTTCTTATTCTTATACCATGTAGTCCCTATAGATAAAATAATAGATCCTGCAATAATTAATATCAAAATAAATGGTGATGCTTTGCGACAAACTGCAGTATAAAATATAAGTGTACTTATCATTACAATAGTTGGTGAATAATAATTAAATGTTTCTAGGATATTCAAACATTTGTCTACTTTCTGTTCTTTGTCTATTTTCTTACATAAAATCCACCACACTATTATTGCAATGAAATATAAAGAAACTAAAATAATATCTGAACTCTCCATCTCTGGATTATTTATTTTTACTATCATTGTTATAATCATAATACAATACGATAGAAAACAAAATAAATCTTCTTGTAAATTCCATTTTTTTCTATTTAACTCACTATCTTTTGTGGTATCCTTATTAAATTTTTTCTGCAACTTTCTGTATTTTTCCATATCTTATAACTCTCCATTATATAAATAACATTTTATATTTTTTACTATCTAATATAATCTTTTCCTCTTTATCTTTAATATCATTTTTTCAATAAATGTTATATAATGAATATCTAAAATTGCTATAATTAGTATAATAAATATCTCAATAAACAAGTTTCTTCTCATCAATCCTACTTAAAATAATCCATCTCTCTTATATACATGAATATGCTCAAAATTATGATAATTAAATGTATCCGTACGCACAGGTAATTGATCCTTTGTTTCATCTGTTTTCATCAAATAATTTATTAACATCTACAGAACATTAGATCTGTAACTTATAAATAAAATAATCATTATTTTTTATTAGAATTACAAAAATCAAAAATATTTTGTAACATTTTTTCCATATAAAAATAATCCTCATTTTTATTCGTAATCCATTGTTTAACCAATAGATTAAAACAAGCATCAAATTGAGTTTCATCTAAAAATAATTTAGAACAAACTTCTCTTACTATTGTTTTTGCATTATCATTATTTATCTCTACTCCAGTGTTTTCTGTATATTCTTGAACCTCTTTATTCTTCATAATTATAGCCTCTGGAATCATCTTATGTGGCAAAAAATATAAATGGCTATCTGCATATTCTAAATATGCTTTATAAACTTCTATTTTCTGATTGTCGTTTCCTCCATCTCGTTTATTTCCATCTATTAATGGACAAATTTCTGATTCTGAATTGGTAATCTTCTTTAAATATTCTTCAAGTTTTTTTACATTTGACATATCACCATTTGGAATTTGAGAATAAAGAAATGTTTCTTTAGGTTCTTTATCTCCATCTAATATTATGAATACATTATCATATATTTGTCGATCCAAAGCAAAAATCGGTAAATAACGTGTAATCAATGTATCTGCACCACCATGTCTAGGTTCTACTTTAAAATAATCCAATAAATTCATTTCTTTTAAGACAGCCTCTATCAATGTTTTAGCAGATGTATCTTCACAAACTATTAAATTCTTATCTTTTACTTCTTCTCTTATATTAAAAAAAGCCTCTGAACTATAAACTCCATTAGCAATACGAACTTTAGTATTTTCCATAACTTCAAATAATTTTAATGCTTCTTTGGGCATTCCCTCTATTAAAACACTAGAATGAGTTGATATTACAATTTGATGATGATACTTTTTAATAATTTTCAAAAGAAATATTTTTAGTTTCTTCTGTGCACTTGGATGTAAAGATACGTCTGGTTCGTCTAACAATATTAATGAATTATGGGGAGCAGACAATACTGTGCAAACCATATTAATTATCGCACTTTCTCCACTACCTGCATTTGCTTCACTATATAAGGTTCCTTCTTTTGTTTTCAATAAAATTGATGTCCCCCAGCTTTCATATACTCTATGATACACTCTTTTTATTTCTAAATAATTTTTTCCTAAAATATCATTTATTGTATCTAATATTTTTTTATTATTATACTTATTATATATTTCCATATCTTCATGCAAACAATTTTCAGGATGATTTGGATATGTTACTCTTTTTTCTCCTGAAAAAATCTTATGTAATAATGGTGCTCTCTTTATTATGAATTGTTTGTTTTCTCTATTTTTTTGTTCAAATTTTCGTTTTACCTTATCATTTTTTGACTTATAAAAATAAAAGTATTTGTCAAAGGCACTTAATTCTGCCCTAAAATCAAAAAAAACAACATTTTTTTCTACTGGTGAATTTCTACTACCTTTATCCATATTTTTATCAATTTTCATTCCAATTTTAGTATTTAATGCAGCTGTTTCCCAATAATCAAATGCTTTTTTACTAGGCTGCCTCTTTTTTAATACCTCTTTAACCTTTGCATCTTTTTTTGCTTTATAACCATAAAAATATTTATTTTCACCTTCTTTAATTGGATCAACATCTGTTGAAAACCAAAAATCACCTGTACTTTGCCCTGCGGGAATTCCATATATAGCATGTAATACAGAACTCTTCCCTGTTCCATTTTTTCCAACAAGCATGGTTAATGGAAATTCAAAATCTATATGCGTATTTTCTTCTAAATTTTTGTATTTAGGAAACTGTATATATTCAATATAATTTAAAAATCTTTCATCTATATAATCTTTCTTTATCTCTTCAATCAATTTATCAATACTCATCCTATTTATCTCCATTTTCATTCGCATTATTAACCATATGTTGATTCAATATATATCTACCTAATACATAAGCCAATTGCACTGGAACTGCATTTCCTATTTGTTTTGCAATTTCCACCTGGCTTCCTTCAAATACATAATCATCTTTAAATGTTTGCAAAGCTGCTGCTTCTCTCAAAGAAATAGCTCTATTTTGTTCGGGATGTCCAAATCTCCCATTAGAAATGCTAACACATTTTGATGTCAATGTTGGAGAAACCAAATCCCAATACATTCGTCCATATACATCTGTATGACCAACATTTTTTTTATGACAATTCAACCATAATTCATCTGGCCAGTCCATTCGACCTCCTCCATCATGAGGTGTATTCATTATTCTTTGTAAATTGAGTTGAGATAATTTTGCTGCTTTATGATTTGCAATTTCTATATTTTCTTCACCCGCTTGAATTACTGGATATTTTTCAATAGTCCTACGAACAGTAACATATGGTAATAAATTAGGCCCATGAGTAGCAGGTGGAATATGAGGTTCAAAAATTCTAGACGCAATTAATACAAAACGTTTCCTGTTTTGTGGAACTCCATAATCTTTAGCATTTATAATTGCGCTATCATACATATACTGTTCTTCCTCTAATATATCTAAAAATTCATCTAATATATGTCTTCCTCTTTGCTTTATAGAGGCTACATTTTCAATTAAAATATGTGCTGGCTTTATTTCTTTTATTAATCTTCCAAATTCATTTAATAAATTAACAGATTGATGTTTATTAGGATCATTTCGATTCAATCGACTAAACGGCTGGCACGGTGCACATCCTACCATTAATAATTCATTTGTATCTTGTAATATCGGGAACTCATTAATCAATTGATCTCCTATAACATTTGTTATATCATAATTCAAATATGGAATATGATTATTATGTTCATACGTATTGCGACAAGAGGGATTAAGATCGAGCCCAAATAATACATTTATATTCGCATCTAATAATCCTCTTGTCATACCACCTCCGCCACAAAAAAAGTCTATAGCATTCATAGTATGTATCTTCTTTCTATAATTTTTCAATATTTTCTAAAATTCTTTATATTTTTCTTAAATATCTCTTTTTCTGATTTACTAAGTGAATCATATTTGTCTAAAAATAAAATAATAAACTTTTTCATAGTAGTATTAAACCAAGGTTCATTACTATGAATATTTTTTGAATTAAATAAAATGTCTACCCATCTTTCAGCAAGTACATTTTGCCAATCACCAATTAATTCATATTTAATATTTTCTTCTAAATCGTTTTTATAAATTAATGATTGATAAGACAATACTCTATTTTGAGCATTCCATTTTTTCATTTCTTGAAATGATACTTGTGGACGTGGACTACGGTCAGGAAATTGCATTTTTGAATTTATAGCATGAATATATTGTCCAGTAGTAATACTAATATTATTTTTAGCATGTTTTATAAATATTACCCATTCATTCGGCAAAATTTGTTGAATACTAGATCCTGGAATAGCATCTTTTTTTGTAGATTTTAATTCAATCGTTTCATAATATATTTTTTCAGAATCAATTATTTCTAAACATAAATCTGGATTAGTATAAATAGCATTTTTTGATTCTTTAATCCATTTTTTAATATCTTCTGTAATTTCTTCTGGTAATAATACACGGTTAATTTTAATTTTCATAAGTATTGATATATTAATTTCTGAGCCATCTTCATTTTTTATAAAATTAATTCCTGTATCTTTGGGAATTGAATTAAAATTTGTTTCAATTAAATTTTTTAAAAACTCCTTTAATGGTCTATCTGTATTAGCTTCATCAGACTGATAAGAAACGTTCTTTAAATCTTCCCTTCTAGTTTCCAAATATTTTTCCAATTCAAACATATATACTTGCATAAAATTATCAATAATATTCATACTGTTTTCTCCTCTTTTAGTATTTTTATCTATATATTTATTCAATTTCCATTTTAATTCATTCTTTCCATAGTCTATAAAATATTCTTTTTCACACTGCGGACAATCCAAAAAAACAAATTTATCTCTATGTCCAGATGTATAGTCATCCTCTTCTTCAATGTATCCATTTCCGCATGGACATACATATGTTGTAGTTATTGTATTTGAATTTTTTACTTGTTTTAAAATTTTTAAATTCATTTATTTTCCTTATCTTAATAGGTTAATTTTATGACATTTTTATTATAAGTCAATCATATTATATTATCAACAATAAGCTATACTTAAAACAATTACCTGATCATTATTTAAACAATATTATAAAAATAATAATCTCTATAATATATAGTATAACAAAACATCGAAATATTTGATTTTAAATATTTCGATGTTTAATCTACATTACCTAAATAAAATATTTTTCCCAATTTTCAGCTAAACGCATTGCAATATTGTATCCTAATACACAAGGAACAGCATTACCGATAATCTTATACGCATTACTGGCACTTACTGCCACATTTTCATCAGATTTTGCAAGTATAAATTGATACTCATCTGGAAAAGTCTGAATACGTGCACATTCACGAATCGTTAATCTTCTCTGTAATAAACCTTTTTCTAATTCTTCTATATGCTTCCCTCCGTTTTCTGAACTTAATCTTCGAAATTCAATATTACCATGATGTTCTGATCTAATAGTTGGTGAAATCGAATCTAATTTAACTTCCACATTTCCTTGTCCATGAGAAAGATACTTTGCTTTTGAATACTTAGTTTGCGCAATATCCTTAGCTTTTTCGGGCTCTTGAAGTCCTTCAAAAGCTTCTTTACATGTTACAAATGGATCTAATAATTCTCCATTGACAGAGAAATTATGTGTCGGAATAGGATAAGGGTCATATTCCTTGTTTTCAGAAATATTTAGAAGTGCTTTTAATGCATTCTTTTTCAATGCACTCTTTTTAAATCCATAAAATATTACACGCTCTCGTGATTGTGGAACTCCATAATTAGCTGCATGTAAAACTCGCGCTGGAACAACAATATATCCTCCATCTGCGGCATCTGCAAAATCGTGTTCCATTACTTCTTTGACATCTTCTAAGGTTATTAATCCTTTGACATTCTCTGCAATAAATATGGCTGGTTGAACAATACTAATAACTTCACGCATCCACATATACAGCTGTCCTCTATTTTCTACAGTTGCTTCTCCCAATTCTAGTTTTTTCCCACTGTGGCTTTTATCTGAATTAAACCCTTTTCTCTTACCCGCAATAGAAAAATCTTGACAAGGGAATCCTCCCGTTACGATATCTATATTTTCAGGAAATACCCTTTCACCATTTTTAGCACGTTTAACTAAATCTACAATACTTTCCAAATGATATATTTCATTGGCATTTTTATATTTTTTTTTAAAATAAGAAACCCATGCAGCCTTTGCATCCGGTCTAATATCATTTGCAAAAACTGTTTCAAATCCAGTTTTTGCAACCTTAACCCAATATCCAATATCTTCTTGAACCCAATCTGGATGTAAAACCGTATTAATTGATCTTTTCATACATGTAAAACCGCCTTCAAATCCAATATCCATTCCACCACATCCACTAAATAGTGATAACACTCTTCGTTTTGGAAAATTATTACACATAGGGTTCTTTTCTTTTTCTTTGAAGTTAGTTATAATATTTTCTTTTACATTATTATCTACATCTAATCCTAAATCAAATAATGATATTTGTTCCATTTATCCGAACTCCTTCAAATCCATTACAAACAAATTCAATACTAATTTATTGTATATAGCTTTCATTTTTATCTCTCTAACATACAGAACGTATGTTCATATTATATAACAAATTAAATATATTGACAACACAAAAAATTTATATATTTTGTATTATAGAAAAAGACACACACCTAAACTTAGGCATGTGCCAAAAAAATCATTTTTATTAATTTTCTCAACAAAGAAATTATTTCAACTGAGCAGCAACCTCAGCCGCAAAGTCTTCTTCTTTCTTTTCAATACCTTCACCAGTTTCAAAACGAACGAATCCTTTGATTGTAACATTAGCTCCGTTTGCTTTAGCAACCTGTTCTACGTATTTTCCAACTGCCTGTTTTCCGTCTTCAGCTTTAACATAAGCCTGATCTAACAGACATACTTCTTTTAATTCTTTGTTCAGACGTCCAACGATCATCTTTTCGATGATGTTTTCTGGTTTGTCTGGGTTTTCGTTCATAGCCTGAACTTTTAAGATTTCTGTTTCATGTTCGATGTAATCTTTAGAAACTTCATCTCTGCTTGTGTATTTTGGAGAAATAGCTGCAACCTGCATTGCTACGTTTTTAGCCATCTCTTTGATCTCGTCGTTAACTACGTCTGTAGCAACTTCTACTAATACACCGATCTTACCACCAGCGTGGATGTAAGATGCAACAAATCCGTCTGCTGCAGATACTTTAGCGAATCTACGGATGTTTAAGTTCTCTCCGATAACAGCGATCTTACCATCTAATGCTTCTTTAACAGTTTTTCCAGCTTCTGCTTTAGAATCTTCTGCTAAGAATCCTTCGATGTCTGCTGCTGCTGTTGTAAGAGCCTGATCTGCTACTTCTGCTACGTATGCTTTGAATGTATCATTCTTAGCTACGAAGTCTGTTTCAGAGTTAACTTCAACGATAGCTGCTTCTTTTGCATCATCAGATAATGCTACTGCAACAAGTCCTTCAGCTGCGATACGTCCAGCTTTCTTTGCTGCTTTTGCAAGACCGTTTTCTCTTAAAAATTCAACTGCTGCGTCCATGTCTCCTTCTGTCTTTGTAAGAGCTTTCTTACAATCCATCATTCCGGCACCAGTCATTTCTCTTAATTCTTTTACCATTGCTGCTGTGATAGCCATGATTCTTTTCCTCCTAAAATGAAAATGTGAATAAATTATTCAGCGTCTTCTGCAACTTCTTCAGAGTCTGCATCGATTCCCTGGTTTGCTTCGATAACTGCATCAGCCATAGCAGATGTGATCAGTTTTACTGCACGGATCGCATCATCGTTTCCTGGGATGATATAATCTAATTCTTCAGGATCGCTGTTTGTATCTGCGATTCCAACAAGAGGAATTCCTAAAGTATGTGCTTCCTGTACACAGATGCTTTCTTTCTTAGGGTCTACAACGAAGATCATGTCTGGAAGTCCACCCATTTCTTCGATTCCACCTAAGTTCTTCTGTAATTTGTCTTTTTCTTTGTTAAGTTCTAAAACTTCTCTCTTTGGAAGTACGTCAAATGTTCCGTCTTCTTCCATCTCTTTGATCTTTTTCAGTCTAGCGATTCTAGATTCGATTGTCTTGAAGTTAGTCATCATTCCACCTAACCATCTCTGGTTTACGTAGAACATTCCGCAACGTTCTGCTTCAGCCTGAATAGAATCCTGAGCCTGTTTCTTTGTTCCTACGAACAGAATCTTTCCACCCTGTGCTACACAATCTTTTACTGCATTGTAAGCATCGTCAACCATTCCTACAGATTTCTGTAAGTCGATGATATGGATACCATTACGCTCTGTGTAGATGTATGGTGCCATTTTAGGGTTCCATCTTCTTGTCTGATGTCCGAAATGTACACCTGCTTCAAGTAACTGTTTCATTGAAATAACGCTCATTTTAAATCTCCTTTAGTTTTTGCTTCCGCTATTTTCATCGTTCTGACAAACCTCTTGGGCACTTACCAGAATTCCAATAGCGTGTTTATTTTTACCTATGACAGTATATCAAACCTTGTCCTTCTTTGCAAGAACTTTTTCTTTAATTCTAAAAGAATTAATCAAGCTTTGTGATCTCGTCAAATATAAAGTCATTCACTACCTTAATATAAGTTCCTTTCATACCGGAGGATCTTGTTTCAACAACTCCGGCACTTTCTAGCTTCCTTAGTGCGTTTACGACAACGGATCTTGTGATCCCGAATCTGTCTGCGATCTTACTTGCAACTAAGACTCCTTCATTTCCTTCTAATTCTTCTAAGATATGGATCACTGCTTTGTGTTCTGTGAAGGATAACGTACTGATCGCGGAATCAACGATTCCTTTCTTTCTTCGTTCCTGTTCCACTTCTTCGCTTACAGATCTTAACATTTCAAGTCCGACAACGGTTGTTCCATATTCCGCTAAGATAATATCATCAATGGAATAATTTTCTCTCTGGCGATACATAAATAATGTTCCGAATCTCTCTCCTGCAATATCAATCGGTGCGATGATCGCATAGTAATCATCAACGTCTGACTCAAATCCCAGTGTGGAAAGGCTGACGTTTTCATTGGTGGAAAGGATCGTTAATAATCTTTCATTTAGTGAAAAATCAACATAATCTTTGACATTTCCTGAGATCAGCTGATGAAGCACTTCGATGTGGTCTGCTTCATTTTTACCTAAGATCTTTCCTTTTTTACTGATGACAAGGACATTTGAATTCATTACTTCTGTCAGAACTTTACAGATATCGTTAAATACAACTTTCTGTGAATTGTTATTATGAAGTAATTTATTGATCTTTCTTGTTTTATCTAGTAATTGTATACTACTCATCTATATTTTTTCTCCTTATTTTGACACTAACTCCCCGGAAGTCTCTTTCTCTTTTTCATCTTCTGGCATGCTGCATACGAATCCACATTCCTTGCTAGAGCATACAAGCTTCTTACCTTTTTCAATCATATAGCTTCCGCATTTTTCACATTTGACTGTGGATGGTTTCTGCCATGACATAAATTCACATTCCGGATTATTTTCACATCCGTAATATTTTCTTCCTTTTTTCGTTTTCTTTAAGACAACTTCTCCGCCGCACATTGGGCATGGGATTCCGACTTTTTCAAAATGTGGTTTTGTATTTCTGCATTCTGGGAATCCAGGGCATGCAAGGAATTTCCCATATGGTCCGTACTTCACAACCATATTTCTTCCACATTCATCGCAGATAACGTCTGTGACTTCGTCTTCGATCTTGATCTTCTCTAATTCTTTTTCTGCATTCTTCACTGCGATCTCAAAGTCTGGGTAGAAGTTTTCAATGACGGATTTCCAATGGACTTTACCTTCTTCTACCATATCAAGCAGGCCTTCCATCATCGCTGTGAAGTTCACATCGACAATACTTGCAAATGCTTTCTTCATCATGTTGTTGACTGCTTCTCCAAGCTCTGTGACGTATAAGTTCTTCTTTTCTTTGACAACATAACGTCTTGCTGTGATCGTTGATATTGTTGGTGCGTAAGTACTTGGACGTCCGATCCCAAACTCTTCTAGTGTCTTAACTAAGGATGCTTCTGTATAATGAGCTGGTGGCTGTGTAAAATGCTGTTTTGGTTCTAAATCATTCAATGTAAGTTTGGTATCTTCATCGATGGATTTTAACATTACATTTCCTTCGGATTTCTCATTGTTAATGTTATATACAGATAGGAATCCATCGAAGGCGATCTTGCTTGCGGATGCATTAAAACGATAATCTCCGGCAGCGATCTTTACGGATGTATTCTCGTATTTGGCTGGTGCCATACGGCTTGCCATGAAACGGTTCCAGATCAGCTGGTATAAACGGAACTGATCTCTTGATAATTCGTCTTTGATGCTTGCTGGTGAGTTTGTCATGTAGGTTGGTCGGATGGCTTCATGTGCATCCTGTACTTTCTTGTCGTCTTTCTTGGCAACAGTTCCTGCTCCAACGAACTCGGCTCCATAAGCTTCCTTGATATATTCTTTCGCTGCGGCATCGGCTTCTACAGAGATACGTGTGGAATCTGTACGTAAGTATGTGATCAGACCGACGGTTCCCTGTCCTTTGATATTGACACCTTCATATAACTGCTGTGCGATACGCATCGTTTTCTGTGGTGCGAAGTTTAACTTGCTGGATGCATCCTGCTGAAGAGTACTTGTCGTAAATGGAAGTGGGCTTTTCTTTAATCGTTCTGTAACTTTCACTCCTTCGACGGTGAATTCTTTTCCTTTTAAATAGGATAAGATCTCATTCATCTCTTCTTCACTGTGGATTTCGATCTTCTGATCTTTATTGCCAACAAGTTTGGCTTCTAATGGCTTCTTGCTTCCTTTGACATCTAATAAGGCTTCTAAGGACCAGTATTCCTGTGGAATAAACAGGTTGATCTCTTCTTCTCTGTCACAGATCAGGCGTAGGGCTACGGATTGAACTCGTCCAGCACTTAACCCTCGTTTGATCTTTGCCCAGAGGATCGGACTGATCTGGTATCCTACGATTCGGTCCAGAACACGTCTTGCCTGCTGTGCATCGACTAAGTTCATATCGATGTCTCTTGCGTGTTTGATGGAGTCTTTGACAGCTGTTTTTGTGATCTCATTAAATGTGATTCGGCTGTAGTTTTTGTTCTCCAGTTTTAATGCGTAATATAAATGCCATGAGATGGCTTCTCCTTCACGGTCCGGGTCAGTCGCGAGGTATACTTTGTCTGCTTTTTTTACCGCTTTACGAAGAGCTGCTAATACTTCACCCTTCCCACGGATCGTAATGTACTTTGGTTCAAAGTCATTCTCGATATCTATTCCTAAGGTACTCTTTGGCAGATCGCGAACATGCCCGTTGGACGCGATCACTTCGTAATTCCTGCCCAGGAACTTTTTGATTGTTTTGGCTTTCGCCGGTGATTCGACGATAACTAGATATTTTGGCATATAGTATTACCCCTTGTTTACATTTTTTTGATATATAAGTTCTGATGGATCTGTTTGATATATCCTTTCGCTTCTAATTGAAATAAAGCTTGGATCACTTCTTCATAAGAGTCTTGGGATGCACTTAAGATCTCATCAATATATTTCGGTTTCAAACTCAACATATCATACACCCTTTTTTCTGCCTTTGCAAGAGATTTTGCACTATGCTTTGGAAATTTTCGTGAAAATCCTGTGAATTCTGAAAATTCTGTTAAAATATCGTCGACATTTTCAACTAATTTTGCTCCTTGTTTGATCAAGCCATGACATCCTTGGCAATGTTTGTCTGTGATCATTCCGGGAACCGCGAATACTTCTTTGTTCTGATCAAGCCCGCAATCCGCCGTGATCAGCGATCCGCTCCTTGCTCTGGCCTCTGTGACGAGGATTCCGTCACTTAATCCACTGATGATGCGGTTCCTTTCTGGAAAATGCCATTTGAGTGGTTCACTGCCTGGCGGGTACTCAGAAATAACTGTCTGATTCGCATACATGTCATAAAATAACTGAAAATTTTCTTTTGGGTAAATGAGATCGATTCCACATCCTAAAACCCCAACAGCCTGTCCTTTTTTGTCGATTATTTCACGGTGAACCGTCCCATCTACGCCCCTTGCGAGTCCACTTACGATCTGTACGCCTTGCTGAGCCAGCTCTTTTGCGAACTTTTTTGAGATTTCGAATCCATAAGTTGTCGGATATCTCGATCCAACAATCGCTATTGACAGTTCTTTTTCTTCATATGGCTGACCTTTTTGAAAAATCCCATACGGAGCATCATAGATCTTCCTTAATCGATTCGGGTAAGCAGCTTCTTTTTGAATGATAAAACGGATATTTTCACGATGCATGGCTTCATAGCCCTTCTGGATCGCTGTTTCATCTCTTGAATGAACGAAACGATCATATTCAAGTTCTGTCATGCGTTCTTTTAAGATTTCTGGGTTGATCTTATAGAGTTCTTTTGGATGAATGAAGATATCCATCAATTCTTTTTGCTTCTTGATCGGCAACAGAACTTTGCCGCATAGCCAGTACCAATATAATTTATCTTCCATATTCAAGCACCTCTTTGATAAACCCTGTATTTCTAAAGGTCATGGCTTCCATCAGGTGGATCGGTTTGATCTCTGATTCATTTTCCATAAGCATGATCGTCAGGGCTACTTTTAAAATCTTATCCATTCCTCGTCTCGTGATCTTGCCAGATCGATAGGCAAGATCTAAAATCTCTTTACATTCTTTGGATAAATGAAGGAGCTTGTTTAACTGTATGTGGCTTAAATGGCTGGTATCACTGCATTGATAGTTTTTTAATAACTTTTTTTCTCTTTGAATGGTTGTTTCGATGCGTTCTTTGATCTGATGGGATGTTTCTTGACTCTCTTTTTGTATCTTCTGTGTATCAATCTCTTTTTTACTTAGACACAGGACCATGTCAAAACGGTCTAAGATCGGGCCGGACAATTTCTTTAGATAACGCTTTTTTTCATGATAAGTGCATCGACAGATCCCATCTTCTAATCCATAACCGCAAGGACATGGATTCATGGTGGCGATCAGTTGAAAGTCTGCTGGGAACTTGTGGTAGATCCCATTTCTGGTGATATCGATCGTTCCATCTTCCAATGGCTGTCTGAGTGCTTCGATACATTCTGTTTTAAATTCCATAAATTCGTCCAGAAATAAAATGCCATGATGTGCTAATGTGATCTCTCCTGCCGTCGGCGTCTTGCCGCCTCCAAGAAATGCGGCTTTCGGGATCATTGGATGTGGCTGGCGAAATGGTCGGGTATCGTCTTCTAAATACCTTGGAATTCCAGTGGCATCATAGATTGCCTGAACTTCCATCTTCTCCTCTTTTGATAGTTGCGGGAGAATCGTCGGGATTCTTCTGGCTGCCATTGTTTTTCCTGAACCTGGGGAACCAATGACCAATAGATGATGTCTTCCAGTGACTGCGATCTCCATCGCTCTTTTTAAATGTTGTTGTCCGATGATATCACTGAAGTCTTCTTCTGACTCTTCCTTGTGATAAGTTGTTGCACTTTTGCAACTTTTTTGCTGATATGTTCCATGAAAATAGTCCAGAACATCCTGTAAACTGTCCATAAATACCACTTCGATATCTTCGATCCCTCTTAGAGAATTCTCATCTTCACTTGCCGCAAAGAACTTGTGAATGCCTTGTTTTCTTGCTTCTAAAACGATCGGAAGACAGTTTCCTACACCTCTGATCTTGCCATTTAGTCCTAATTCTCCCATGATACAGATGTCATCTAACTTGCTTGCATCGATTAAATTCAGGCATCCTAAAAAGGCCACGGCGATCGGGAAATCGAACGCGGTTCCGTTCTTTCTTATATTGGCTGGGGATAAATTAACGGTGATCTTCATCGACGGTAAGGGATGACCGATAGAGCGCAGTGCTGATGCAACCCGCTCTTTTGCTTCCATAGATTCTTTGGAAAGATAGCCTACCATTGTAAAATATGGCAGGCCGTTTCTGATCTCTACTTCTACGTGGATGAGCTTTCCACTCACCCCACTGACGATTCCTGTGATTACTTCCTGATAAATAGTACTCAACTCCTTTTCTTCTCAAAAAGGAAGCTGGTTTCAAAATGATATGGTTAGTTTATCACAAAAGTAATATTTTTACAATCTTGTTTATTCAAAACAATTGTGATTATTTTAATAATTTCTTTAATTCACTCATAAATGTGTTCACATCTTTGAATTCACGGTAAATGGCTGCAAATCTTACGTATGCAACTTCATTCAAATCCTTTAATTTGTCCATGACCATCTCTCCGATCACGGATGTTTCAACTTCTCTTGTTCCCATGTTATAGATCTTCGTCTCGATCTCATCGATTGCTGTTTCGATCTGTCCCATGGATACTGGGAGTTTGTGACAGGATTGTACGATTCCATTCCTGATCTTATTTCGATCGTAGAGTTGTCGTGTTTTGTCTTTCTTGATGACACTCAACGGTTCTGTCTCTATCTTCTCATAAGTTGTAAAACGTTTTCCGCATTCGTCACATTGTCTTCTTCTACGGATCGCATTGTTGTCTTCTGCCGGTCTGGAATCTACGACTCTGGAATTCTCACTTCCACAATATGGGCATCTCATCTTCTTGTACCTCCGTGTTTTTACTGCTTGAAGTATATCATTTTTTCTGTAGAAAAGAAAGCTTTTCTTTTATTTCAGGCATTCTTTTTCGTTAATATCGACTAAGATCGTATCTCTGCCGATCCTTACAATGCATTTGTAGGGGATTTTGTAAACTTTATTCTTGCCAAGGCATATGAGCATCTTCGTTGTTTTGGGGACGATCAGATAACAGATCTTACCCGTATGGATTTCAAATTCGAGGTCTAGGACAAAGCCTAAACATTCTCCTGTATTACAATTGATCACATCTTTTTGCCGAAGTTCTAGAAATTTCATGTCAGAAATCCTTTTTCTTCCTATTATAATAGTATTCTTTTTTTACATGAATAGAAGCAGAAAAAAAGCAGAAGATCTGATCTCTCGAATCTCCTGCTTCTTTATTATAATGATATAAAGAAAGATTAAGCTTCTTTCTTTGGTGCTGGTTTCTTAGGAACTAATTTTTTTCCTGTAATGATTCCTTTTGGACATTTACCTGCACATAATCCACAACCTACACATTTATCGTAATCGATCTGTGCGATGTTGTTTTCAACTTTGATCGCTCCAAGACGGCATACTTTTTCACAAGCTTTACATCCGATACATCCTGCTTTACATACAGACATAACGTTTTTACCGAATTCTTTAGAGCTGCACTGTACTCTTGTTTTCTTGTTTTCTGGTACAAGGTCGATCAATGCTTTTGGACATGTTTCTGCACATTTTCCACATCCTACACATGCTTCTTCATCGATGTGAGCGATTCCGTTCACGATAGAGATCGCATTTTCTGGACATACTGCTGCACAGCTTCCAAATCCCATACATCCAAATTCGCATCCTTTTGGTCCTGCACCTGGTACGTTCATTGCTTCGATACAGCTCTGAACTCCTGAGTACTGGTATTTGTCAGATGCTTTTTCGCAAGTTCCGGCACATTTTACGAATGCGACTTTCTTCACGAATTCTCCTGCTTCTACACCCATGATCGCACTGATCTTCTCAGCTGCAGCTGCTCCACCAACAGGACAGCCATTCACTGGTGCTTCTCCATTTGCGATTGCTTTTGCAAGTCCATCACAACCTGCGTATCCACAACCACCACAGTTATTTCCTGGAAGTTCTGCACGGATGGCTACTTCCTTCTCGTCTACAGGAACTTTAAATTTCTCTGAGGCAATTCCCAGTAAGATTGCGATAAGCAGACCGGTTCCTCCGACAACAACCATGGCAAGTAAAATTGCTGATATATTCATCTTCTTTACCTCCTAAATAAGTCCTGAGAATCCGAAGAATGCAATTGCCATTAATCCTGCTGTTAACAGTGTGATCGGCATTCCTTTGAAAGATTCTGGGATGTTGTTGTATTCCATCTTTTCACGGATACCAGCAAGGATAACAATAGCGATCAGGAATCCTAAAGAGATACCGATACCATTGACTACGCTGGCGATGAAACTATAGTCGTTCTGTACGTTTGTTAATGCTGTACCAAGAACTGCACAGTTTGTTGTGATCAGTGGAAGGAATACTCCCAGAGATTCATATAATGCTGGCATAGATTTCTTTAATACCATTTCTACGAACTGTACTAATGCTGCGATTACCAGGATAAATACGATCGTATTTAAGTATGTTAAATCTGTTGGTACTAATAAAAATGTATAAATTAAATTTGTAACTGCTGATGCGATAGTAATAACGAAGAGAACGGCTGCACCCATTCCGGCTGCTGTCTCAACTTTCTTAGAAACTCCAAGGAAAGGACATAAACCAAGGAACTGGCTTAATACGACGTTATTTACCAGCGCTGAACCGATGGCAATTAACAGTAAACTTTTCATCTTAATCCTCCTTATTTGTCATCTACAGTTGTATCAAAAAAGCTTCTGGAACCGCAAGCGCTGTTTCCGCAGTGAGAACAATCTCCGCATCCACCACTCTGTGCTTCTCCGGCTTTTTTAGGTTTTTTGCTCTTAACTTTATTCTGGATCGCTACTAAGCATGCTAATACGAAGAATGCTCCAGGTGCCAGGATAAAGATTGTGATTGGTTCGTATGCAGATGGCATTACCTGCATTCCGAAGATCTGACCTGCTCCTAATAATTCACGGAATGCTCCTAAAATTGTTAAGGCTACAGTAAATCCAAGTCCCATTCCAAGTCCGTCAAAGAAGGAGTTGATTGGTCCGTTCTTTGCTGCAAAGGATTCTGCACGTCCAAGGATGATACAGTTTACTACGATCAGTGGGATATATAATCCTAATGCGTCGTTAACTGCTGGAACATATCCCTGTAATAAGAACTGTACGATCGTTACCAGAGATGCGATAACTACGATATATCCTGGAATACGCACACGATCAGGGATGACATTTCTTAATGCGGAAATGATCATGTTAGAGAACATTAATACGGCTGTTGTTGAAAGCCCCATTCCTGCACCGTTGATCGCAGATGTTGTTACTGCTAATGTAGGACACATACCTAACATTAATACGAAGGTAGGGTTTTCTTTTACGATACCATTAATCAATCGTTCCATTGGATTTGGTTTCATGTTTAATTACCTCCCTTCAGGCTCTTTGAATATGCAACACAGCTGTTAACTGCACTTGTGACAGCACGGCTAGTAATTGTTGCACCACTGATGGCATCTACTTTAGAATCATCGTTCTTACCAGATCCATCTTTTACAACTTCAAATTTGTCTGCTTTTTTGTTTTTAAAGTTACTCTTGAATTCTGGTTCTTTGGCTTTCATACCTAAACCAGCTGTTTCGCTGATGGATAATGTTTCATAACCATTGACTGTTCCATCATCTCTGACACCTACAGATAAAGATACATCTCCACCGTATCCTTCTGGGTTTGTTACAGAGAATACGTATCCAAGTTCTTTTCCGTTTTTGTCAACTGCTTTTACGACTTCAGAAATCGTATTCTGTCCAAGATCATTTTTCTTTAAGACAGCTGCTACGTCTTTCTGGTTTAATTTTACTGTATCGAATTTCGCTGCATCTTTGAATACGGCTTTGTAAGCTTCCTGTTTTGTCTTTTCTTCCTGTGCGGCGATCGGTGCTTTTGTTACATTATATACGATACCTAAAAGGAGTCCTGCAATTAATGTGATCACACATAATTTGATACAATCCATTACGAGATTCTTATTCATTGCTCTTACCTCCTTTTTTTACGATTCCAAATGGAGTTGGTACTGTCACTCTCTCGATCAGTGGAACTAATAAGTTTGCAATGATGATTGAGTAAGATACACCTTCTGCCATTGGTCCGAACAGACGGAATAATCCAGTTAAAATACCAAGAACGATCGCATAGATGATCTTTCCGTTCTTTGTAATTGGAGATGTTACGTAGTCTGTTGCCATGAAGATCGCACCTAACATTAATCCACCACTGAAGATCTGTGCTGCCATGTAAGATAGATCAAATCCATGACCACCGAAGATCAGTACGAAGATTGCTACAACTGCAACGTAAACACATGGGATGATCGGAGAGATGACTTTCTTAAATACTAAGTATGCTCCACCGATGATCAATAATAATGCAGATGTTTCACCAATTGTTCCAGGAACGAATCCTAAGAATGATTTCATAACATCTACGCTTTTTCCCTGTTCCATAACAGCAAGTGGTGTTGCTGTTGTCACACCATCATATGTAAATGTTGTCATTCTTGCTGCAAATGAGATCATTAAGAAACATCTTGCACCAAGGGCTGGATTCATAAAGTTCTGTCCCAATCCACCGAATACCTGTTTTACAACGATGATCGCGAAGATTCCACCAAGAATCGGCATCCAGAATGGTGCTCCTGATGGTAAGTTTAATGCAAGTAACAGTCCGGTTAATGCCGCACTTAAGTCACCTACAGTGATTGGCTGTTTCATAAGTTTCTGGTAAATATACTCAACGACAACACAGGTAGCAACAGAAATTGCAACTGTCAGTGCCGCAGATGCTCCAAAGATATAGATACCAAAAATTGTAGCGGGTAGTAATGCGATGATAACATCTAACATAATCTTTTGTGTTGAGCCGTTATCTCTTACATGAGGATTGGCTGACACATGATATAATGTTTCGCTCATATGTATCTCTCCTTTATTTCTTTCTACGGTTAGCTAATACCTGTTTACGACCTGTCTTCATGGACTGTGCAAGGTTACGTTTTGCTGGACAGATGAATGAACAACATCCACACTCAACGCACTCTGCTCCATAAAGTTTTTCAAACTCGTCAAACTGATTATGATCTGCTAATACAGATAATTTTGCTGGCATCAGCTTCTGCGGACAGACGCTTACACATCTTCCACAACGAATACAATTGCTTGGCTGGTTTGCAGCAACTTCATCTTTTGTGAATGCTAAGAAGCATGAGAATGTTTTCACAGCTGGTACGTCTGTTGTAAACATTGCCATACCCATCATAGGTCCACCAGAAATGATCTTCTCAGGCTGTGTTTTAAATCCACCAGCTGCCTCGATCAGTTCCTGTACATTTGTTCCTGTACGAACTTTAAAGTTGCTTGGGTTTTTAATTGCATCTCCAGTTACAGTTACGACACGTTCATATAATGGTTTACCGTCTTTTACTGCTTCTTTGATCGCTACGATTGTAGCTACGTTATCAACAACGCATCCTGCATCTGCTGGTAACATGCTGGAATTAATGCTTCTTCCTGTTGTTGCGAAGATTAAAGAACGTTCTGCACCCTGTGGGTATTTTGTCTTTAATGGTGCAACACTGATTCTTGCATCACCTTTAACTAATGCTTCTACTTTAGCAATTGCATCTTTTTTATTATCTTCAATACCAATGATACCTTTTGCTTTTGGGAACATATCAAGTACGATATTTAATCCTTCAATTAAAAGTTCTGGTGTCTCCATTAAGATGCGGTAGTCACCTGTGATATAAGGTTCACACTCAGCTCCATTTACGATGATATATTCGATCGCATCTGGATCTTTTGGCGCTAATTTCACATGTGTTGGGAATCCGGCTCCACCAAGTCCTACGATTCCAGCTTCTTTGATCGCTGCTAAAACATCATCTTTAGACATCTGATCATAAGGTTTTGCCTCAAAGGCAGCCTCTTTGAATTCTCCATCATTCTCGATTACGATAGAGTTAACTTTTGCTCCGGCTGGAGTCATTCTTGGCTCGATCGCCTTTACAGTTCCTGAAACAGAGCTGAAAATATTCGCGGATACAAATCCTCCAGCTTCTGCCACCTTCTGGCCTACTAACACCTGGTCTCCCTTGCTAACGATTGGCTGTGCAGGAGCACCGATGTGCTGACCTAAAGGTAAAACAACATCTCCTTTTGGCAGGTATTCGGTGATTGGTGAATTCTTTGCAAATTCTTTACCATCTGCCGGATGAACACCGCCGCTAAATGTAAACAATGCCATTTTAAGCCTTCCTTTCTTCTTTACATTTTTTTCCATTGCGAAAAAAAAGAGTTCTCATAAAATGAAAACTCCTTTGAACACAAGACTTATGATACCATAGTCTCTTTTATTTTTCAATGTTTTTTTAACAATTTCTTTGCATTTGCATACAAAATCCTATGTTTTACTTCAGATTTTCTTAAGATTCTGAAGTAATTTGACACTTCCGGCTTCTATATTTTATTATTTACGGATCTGTCCATTTCCATAAATGATGAATTTGCTGGTTGTCAATGCATCTAATCCCATTGGTCCTCTGGCATGGATCTTCTGGGTACTGATTCCGATCTCTGCTCCAAATCCAAATTCAAATCCATCGGTAAATCTTGTGGATGCGTTGACATAAACGGCTGCCGCATCGATCTGATTTAAGAATTCCTGTGCATTCTGGTAAGAATCTGTGACGATCGCTTCTGAATGACCCGTATTATAATGATTGATATGTGCCACTGCTTCGTCAAAGTTGTCGACAGTTTTCACAGAGATGATAGAATCTAAGTATTCTGTTCCCCAGTCTTCTTCTGTTGCAGGGATGACCTGATCGTTTAAAGCACAAACTCTTTCGTCCCCTCGTACTTGCACACCTTTGGCTAATAAAGCTTCAATGATCGCTGGACCATGGCTTTCTAAGATATTTTTATGTAATACCAGAGATTCACATGTATTGCATGTTCCAAGCCTCTGTGTCTTTGCATTAATGATGATGTTAACTGCCATGTCTTTCTGGGCAAATTCATCTACGTATACATGACAATTTCCTGTTCCTGTCTCGATCACTGGCACTGTAGAATTCTTTACAACACTCTGAATGAGTCCTGCACCACCTCTTGGGATCAGCACATCTAAGTATTCATTTAACTGCATCATCTTCGTAGCTGTCTCACGGCTTGTATCTGTCAGCAGCTGAATGCTGTATTTGGGCATATTGCAGGATTCTAGTGCACTCTGGATCACATTTGTGATCGCAAGATTTGAATTGATCGCATCACTTCCACCACGAAGAAGACATGCGTTTCCTGTCTTAAAACATAATGCAAATGCATCTGCTGTTACGTTTGGTCTTGATTCGTAGATGATACCGACAACTCCTAATGGTACTGTTTTCTTACCGATCAAAAGTCCATTCGGTGTTTTCTGCATATGTTCTACAGAGCCAATCGGATCATGTAGTTCAGCTACCTGACGAAGTCCTTCTGCCATTGCTTCGATACGGTCAGGATTCAGGGATAAACGGTCGATCAATGCCTCGCTCATATCATTGCTTTTTGCATTCTCTACATCTTTGTAATTCTCACTTAAGATATATTCCTGATTCTGTACCAGACATTTGGCTGCTTCTCTTAATACTTCATTCTTATCTTCAATTCCTGCTTTTCCAAGAATTATCGATGCTTCTTTTGCCTGTTTTCCTAGTTGTTCTAACATTATGAATGCCTCCTTTTCGGTGCGGTTTGCATCTATCGTCAATCTGTTCTATCTGATCTGCTCTAGTTTAATCCTTTTGGTTTTAGAGGAGTGATCGATCCATCTTCATTTTTGATACTTACATTATTAAGCTGTGCTCTTAAGTTTGCACGAACAGACTGGATGTATTCATGTCTTAATTTTCTCTGTTCTTCTTTTTGTTCTGGTGTTAATCCGATGGATTTATCCAGATTATATAATTCATTAATTCTTTGAATATCTTTTTCTTTCATCTGTAATGTTTCCTTTCTATAATATACTATTTCATCTTACGCCTTGAAATATGGGCGTTCTGTTAAATATTTCTTGAAATCAAAGTCTGGTCGTTTGTGTGCTAAGAATAATGTTCCGATTTCTTCTCCTGCAACAACTCTATTGACGTTGTTTAAATTATTGCTGTTTACGATCACCATATCTGCTCCAGCATCTGTTACGATATTGGCTGCTGCGATCTTTGTTTCCATTCCGCCAGTTCCGACCTTAGTTACAGCTCCTTTGGCCATTCTTCCGATATTTTCATCTAAGACTGGTACTTCAGGGATCAGTTTAGCCATTGGATTCTTGTGTGGATCATCCGTATAAAGTCCATCAATATCTGTCAGAAGGATCAATAGATCACCTTGTACAACTGCAGTTACGACGGCAGATAAGGTATCATTGTCACCAAACTCGATCTCTTCTGTAGATACCGTGTCGTTTTCATTTACGATCGGGATCACGCCGAGTTTTAATAATTCTTCAAATGTATTCTTGGCGTTATATCTTCTCTCGTCATTGAGCATCGTCTCTTTTGTGATCAGAATCTGTGCAGATCCCTGATTGTATTCTGCAAACAGTTTCTGGTAGATCATCATTAACTGTCCCTGTCCTACAGCAGAACATGCCTGCTTCATTGGAAGGGATGTCGGACGGTTTTCTAATCCCAGGGCTTTAAATCCTACACCGATCGCTCCTGAAGATACCAGGATCACGTCTTTTCCGCTGTTATGTAAGTCTGTTAAAACACGGACTAATTTCTCTAATCGGAATAAATTGATGTTTCCTGTTGCTTTATGGATCAAAGAAGATGTACCTACTTTGACGACGATTCTTTGTTTATCTTTTAGTTTTTCACGATTATTCATGTTATATTCACTCCTTGAAAGGTATTTTACACTGTAACGAGGGCTTGTGCAACCTTAATTCCATCCATTGCCGCAGAAGTAATACCGCCGGCAAAACCTGCTCCCTCTCCGCATGGGTAGATTCCTTTGATATTGCTCTCAAATCCTTGATCTCTCTCGATCCTTAACGGAGAAGATGTTCTTGCTTCAATTCCGCACAAAATCGTATCTTCTCGGTTAAATCCTTTGATCTTTGTATCAAAATATTCCATTCCTTCCGAAATTGCTTCACTGACTGGTTCTGGAAGGCAATTTCTTAAGTTTCCAAAGCTTGTCAATCCTTTGGTATTCGGTGTGATCTCGCCAAAGGATTCTGTGATCTTTCCTTCTCTGAAATCTTTTAATGTCTGAACTGGGATCCTTCCTTTTCCTTCGCTAAAAGCTTTTTCTTCCCATTTCTGCTGAAATCTTACACCTGCTAATGCATCATTTCCATCAAAATCTTCTGGTGTAACACTTGCGATGATCGCACTATTGGAATTCTTTGCTGCTCGATCGTGGTTGCTCATTCCATTGACCGTCAATCGTTCTGGTTCTGAGGACGCGTTGACCACGAAACCTCCCGGACACATACAGAAGGAATAAACACTTCTTCCATTGTTTGCATGATATGTTAGTTTGTATGATGCAGCTGGAAGATCATATTGATCTGCTCCCTTTCCATACTGCGAATGATCGATCATCTCACGCGGGTGTTCTACACGAAGTCCGATCGCAAAAGCTTTTGGATTCATATCCAGATCACGGTCTGATAAGACCTTAAATGTGTCTCTGGCACTGTGTCCCGGTGCTAAGATCGCTGCTTCTGTTTTAATTTCTTCTTTATCATTGATGCTCAAACCTGTTAATCTTCCATCTTTGATCACGAAATCTGTCACTTTCGCCTCAAAACGGACATCTCCACCAAGAGATCTGATCTCTTCTCTGATCCCTGCAACGACATTTCTTAAAAGATCCGTTCCGATATGTGGTTTATTTTCATATAAGATCTCTTCTGGTGCACCATGTTCTACAAAAGTTTCTAAGACGAATTTATTCCTTCCGAATTTGTCTTTTACTAAGGTATTTAGTTTTCCGTCTGAAAATGTTCCTGCTCCGCCTTCTCCAAATTGTACATTGGATTCAGGATTCAGTTCGCCACTCTCCCAGAAATGTTCTACATCTTTCATACGGTTTGTGACATCTTTTCCTCGTTCTAAGACGATCGGATGTAGTCCGGCTCTTGCAAGCATCAGTGCTGCAAACAGACCTGCCGGTCCCATTCCGATCACAACCGGTGGATATTTAAATTCCCGCTGATTTTCTGGAAATTCAAACTTCTTTTCTTTTACTGCCATGATATTACGATTTTTGTTCTTTTTGAGGAATTTCTCTTCTTGACCCTTACCTAATGTCACATCGACTGCATACACATAAGATAATTCTTCTTTTTTCCTCGCATCAATAGACCGTTTTACGATCTTGTATTGTTTATATTCTGTATTATGTAATGCTTTTTTTATCTTCTTCTCAAGTGCTGCCTCTTTGTGGTCGATCGGCAGCTTGATCTGGTTGATTCTTATCATTGTCTTCCTATCTGGCTTGCAGCGATGTATCCAGATGTAAATGCCCACTGAAGGTTGTACCCTCCGCATGTTCCATCAACATCTAGTAATTCACCGACAACATAAAGCCCTTCTAATAACTTTGATTCTAATGTTCCTTGTATGATTTCTTTTGTGGATACGCCTCCGGCTGTTACCTGTGCCATATCATATCCTTTATATCCTTTGATCTCAACTTCAAAGTGTTGGATCATATCTAAGATCCTGTTAAGATCTTTCCTGGAGATCTGAGCAACTGGTTTTCTTGGATCGATCTTTAATCTCTGTAAGATCGCATATACCAGTTTTTTATTTAAAAATCCCTGGAAGAATTCTTCGACTGTCTTATAATTGCAGCTTTTTAAGAATACTTCTGTTGTTTCTTCTAAGGTTACCATCTGTGGCATGAGATTTAAATAGATTTTTACTTTTTTCTTTCTTCTTAATGCTTCGATCGCAAAATGACTGATCTGGAAAATCGGGATTCCTGAAACCCCATATTTTGTAAACTGAACTTCTCCGTGTTCTTTGGCGATCAATTCATTATTCGCATAAACGCTGACATTGCTGACATTTCGAACTCCAGAGGTGTCTTTTAAATATTTTCCTTCTGCTTCTAATCCTACCAAAGACGGGAATGTATCCGTGATCTTATGATGAAAGTCTTTGGCAAGCTTGTATCCACTTCCGTTGCTTCCTAAGTTCGGCTGTGCACATCCACCAGTTGCAAGGATCAGATTGCTTGATTGAAAACATTTGTCATTTCCATAGACATAAAATGTGGATTTGCGTTTCTCTGCTTTCGTGACTTCAAATTCTGTCAGAATATCTACGTGCAGATGCTTTAATTTCTGTGTCAGTGTATCAACAACCGTTGCTGCCTGCAAAGATGCGGGATAATAATATCCATTTTGCTCTGTCACAAGCATTCCGAGAGATTCAAAGAACTGAATGAGATCTTCTAATCCAAATTCCTCGATCATCGGATAGGCAAAGGAAGGTCTCTGCCCTCTGTAGCAATTCTCATCCATGTAGGCATTTGACAGGTTACATCTTCCATTTCCCGTTGCTAATATTTTCTTTCCTAATTTATCCATTCGTTCAAGCAAAAGGACTTTCTTATGATGACTAGCTGCTGTGATCGCTGCCATCATACCGGAAGCCCCTGCTCCAACGATGATCACATCATATTTCATTCGTTATTTTTCTCCAAATTTTTATTTTAACTACTGTATGATTCCAGAAAATGATATACTTCTTCTCTGTTTTCAAAGATAAAATTCTCTTTCAGCATATTTTTGATGTCTGCTGGCAGATTCTCTTTCTTCATATCTGTATATTCAAAAACTTCTTTAGTCTTATTGTTGATCACAGCCAGACTTCCATCAAGAATCTTCAGACTGTACGTCGCCTTGACCTTCTTGACTGCTTTGGTCTGTTTATTTTCAGCTGTTGTTGTTATCTGAGAGCGAACTTCCTTTAAGTTGTCCTTCTTTTCATTTGTTGAAAATGCAAGATAGCACATATAGATACATAAAACCGTGATCACGACCATATAGATCATTAAAAATCGATTGATCTTCTTCATGATGCAGCCCTCCTTTGACGATATTGTTGCCAAAGATAAGGGGATTTATACAAAAAGCCCAAATCATAGCAGATCTGGACTTTTTCTTCCTTTTATAAATGGAAGTCCTTACGATCCTTACAGCAAATGTAATTTCTTTGCTAATCTGACGATCAGATTTCCTTTTGGAATCTTAGTAAGTTCTTCTTCTGTAAATACTTTTAACTTAATGATCGCTGCAAAATAGATCAGTGCTCCAACTGGCACTGCAATGATCACGCAGACTGCAAAGCATACTCGCCCGAATGGAAGAACGCTTTGAACCGCATACTGGATCAGAAAACAGACAACACCCATCACTGCTGCACTTAATGCAGGCTTGATAAATGTCTTTGTGATCTCCTGATGAAAACCTGTGTATTTCTTGATGGAGTGTGCATTTAACAGACACATCACAAGTGAAAATGCCATAGTCGCAAATACCAATCCATATGTTTTACAATCTGTGTATGTCAATAAAAGCCATAATACAACGATATTGACTACAACAGAAATCGCAGAATGTCTGACTGGCACTCTCATCTTTCCCATTCCCTGTAAGATACCATTTGTCAATGTTGACAGACAGTAGAAAATAACGGAAACTGCACCGATCCGAAGCATAGCTGCTCCTAATCCCTTGGCATATGTTGCACCGAAGATCAATCCATTGATCGAACTATTTAAGACACCTAGTCCAACTGCACATGGGATCGCGATCATCATCGTAAAACGTATCGCCATCTGGATACTGTCATTCATATCGTCCTTCTTGCCTAACGCATAGGCTGCAGAAACATTTGGCACGATCGCATTGGAAAGTGCAGATGCCATTGCAACTGGAACGTTGATCAGCACATTATACTGACTGCTGAACAAACCATAAAATCCTGAAACTACTTTCGCCGTAATTCCTTTTCCTACTAAGATATTACTAAAGATCGTCTGGTCGATCGTTGCACTACAGTTATAGATCGCTGTACTAAAGATCACTGGTGTGATCGTCAACAATAAGATCTTTAGGATATTCCCATAAGATTCAATATATTTTGTACGGTCATGTTTCATCTGAATCTTGACCTTTGGCTGGTATGCACGATAAATGATAAAGCAGAAGATCAGTCCTGTTAAAACACCGACTCCTGTACCGATCGCACTACCTGCTGCCCCATGTCTTGCGATCTCATATGTGATCTTGTTTGATGGCAGATATGGTAAAATCAGTACATATGCCATCAAAATACTAAAGATCGCATTCAAGATCTGCTCAATGATCTGGGAAATGGATGTTGGCACCATAGTATTATGTCCTTGAAAATATCCTCTAAGTACTCCAAGAATCCCAGAGAAAAAGATCGTTGGAGAAATGACCTGAAGGGCAAGTGCTGCACCTTTTTGATGTCCGACAAAAGTTGGTGCTCCAAAATATGCGATCATGGACGCGATACCGCCAACGACAACTGCATAAACTAATGCTCCATAGAAGATTCTCTGAGCATTGATATATTCTTTCTTCGCAAGTCTTGCAGAAATTGATTTGGAAACTGCAAGTGGAATACTAAAGGATGCGATCAGCAAAATGATATTGTAGATATTATACGCATAAGAATAATATCCCATACCTTCCTCGCCAATGATCCCAAACAGTGGACTACGGTATAATAATCCGATCACACGGCAGACAATGGATGCTGCGGCTAAGATCATTCCTTGCATTAAAAATGAGTTTTTACTGCTTTTACTCATACTAAACCTCTTTCATCTCTTGTATATTTCGTCTTTGTCAAAATCTCTTCCTGACGTTTTTCCATATCTTTTCGTTCTTCCTCTTCCATATGGTCATATCCAAACAGATGTAACATACTGTGAGCGATCAAAAAGGCATATTCTCTCTCTTGGCTGTGTCCATAATTCTCGGCCTGTTCCCATACCTTGTCCATGGAGATCACAATATCTCCAAGCAGAAATTCACCACTCTCCGGATCAAATGCCATCGGATCTTCTTCAATCTTTGAGAAATCCGCTGGTTCTTCGTATTCTGCCATTGGAAATGACAGTACATCGGTTGGCCGGTCGATCTCTCTTTGTTCTTTGTTGATCGCATGAATCATTTCATTATCAGTTAGCATTAAATTCACTTCGCACTCATAAGGGCAGTCCACATAATCAATCGCTGCCTCGATCACTTCATGTGCGATCTTTTCATAAGGGATATTGATCTCCCCTTCGTATTCATTCTCGATTATAATACTCATAACATTCCTATCTTCTGTTCTTTTTGTTATTGTTATTCTTATTCTTTTTCGCAGATCTGGCTGCTTCATATTGATCATATGCTGCAACGATCTTCTGTACTAATGGATGTCTGACAACGTCCTTATTGGTAAGCTCGCAGACTCCGATCTCTTTGACTTTTCTTAATACTTTTAAGGATTCTTCTAGTCCTGAAATGCTGTCAAATGGCAAATCTTTCTGTGTTAAGTCACCCGTGATGATCGCTTTGGAACCAAATCCAATACGTGTTAAGAACATCTTCATCTGAGCAGGTGTCGTATTCTGTGCCTCATCTAAGATAATGTATGCATTATCCAGTGTACGACCTCTCATGTAAGCCAATGGAGCAACTTCGATCAAGCCTTTCTCCATATTCTTCATAAATGCGTCAGCCCCAAGGATCTCATATAATGCATCATATAATGGCCTTAAATATGGATCAACTTTACTCTGTAGATCTCCAGGCAAGAAACCTAGCTTCTCTCCTGCCTCAATCGCTGGTCTTGTTAAGATGATACGGCTGACTTCATCATTCTTAAATGCTGTGATCGCCATTGCCATTGCAAGATATGTCTTACCAGTTCCTGCAGGACCGACTCCAAATGTAATCATCTTATTCTTGATCGCATCAACGTATTTTTGCTGTCCCAAAGTCTTTGGTTTGACAGCTTTGCCCTGGATCGTATGGCAGATGACATCTTTATCAAGCTCTAAAAGGCTTGGAGATTTCTCTTCCATTGATAACGATAACGCATAGTTTACATTCTGCTCAGTGATCACATTTCCTCGTTTGGATAATTCGAGTAATTCATCGATCACGGAGATCGCATGATTGACTGTCTGCTGTGTTCCAATACATTTTAAATGGTCACCTCTCAGGATCAGACTTACATGCAGTGTTTTTTCAATCTTCTTCATATAGGCATCAAACTGCCCAAATACATTCCCGCCATGTTCTGCCGGAAAATTCATTTCTATTTCAACTGGATTCATCTAATTCTCAGTCTCCTTCTTTGTGTATATTCCTTATGTATTCTACCATCTGTTACAAAGTTTTTCAACCTGAGTGGCAAAATCCATATGGCCTGATTCATAACTTTTATTTATTGCTGCGCTGTTGTTGGTGTGATCATTTCTTCTTGTTTCTCTGTTAATTTCTTGATATTTCGGATTTTTCCGACACTTTCTTCCTTGATGATCGATGCCTTGACTTCATATCGGTTGTTCTTTTTTTTATAATTTCCTTCACAGTGAACGATCTTTGCCCCTTCTTTTGTTTTCTTCATAAGGTATCGTTCCAGCTGTTTTTTTAATTTTAACTGTGCTTCTTTTTTTGTTAAGATCTTCTTCTTTGGCCTGTATCTTTCCGTGATCTGCATCGTGATCCCGACGGGCAGATAAAAAGATGTCCCTATCTTTAATGATCTTCTCTTTGTCATAACATTTGTATGATACTGTCTTTTCTTTTCAGGAAAATCGAATTGATACTGTCCAAAATATAAATTTTTGATGCTCCTTTTCTTGCCTGTAATCAGTTTTTCGTAATATTCCATGGGAATTGAATTGTTATACACCTCTTTGGTGCGCATCACGATCTCACCGTCCGCCTTGATCTTATCCGTCTGTGTCACGGTAAAATCATCACTATAGTAATAGATCAATCCAGAAATTAAAGTTGCGCCGCTTTTGACACTATCCCCAACACTTACAAGCGGTGTTCCGCTTTTGACCGCCATTTTTGTAATGATCCCTGATTTATTTGCCACGATATCACATGGCTTCTTTGGATTCTGCTTTGTTTTGCGATCTAAGGTTTCTTTTATCTCAATATGCAGTCTTGTTCCCTGAATCGAACAGGATGCCCACGCGATCTCAGCATAATCTTCCCTCAGATGATCTTCCAATGCATCGCAGTCAATCTGGTATTTTAATGTTCCAATATGGTAGTAGTTATCCGTAACATACTTTAGTATATCACTTTCTGAGTATACTTCTCCTCCAGAAACCGTGATCTCCCACAAAAACTGACTCAGAGAAAAGATCATTAAACCACACAAACACATGGAAAAAAATAATATTTTACGTTTTTTATGTTCTTTCAAGAAATATGGCAGTCCTTTTTGCCCTTGTAACGTAAGATCGACATTTGCTTTCTCTGCTAATGCTTCCAACATTTGATAAGAACTTCGTCTGATAAAAAACACATAGCCGTCTGATACTGGTTTTAATTCCCACAATACAAGATGATTCTTTGCACAGAGATTCAAAAAACGCTCTGTCTGATATCCTTTGACTTGAAAATACAGCCTTCCAAATATAAAGTGCAGAATTTTAAGCATTTCCCATGCTCCTTTCAAAGAATATCATACATATTCCAGCCTTTTGATCTTTCCTTTGATCTTCATTGATTCCTGTGAGTAAAAATCAACTGCCAGATCACATCCACAAATATTTAATATGACATGATTTCCCTGAATGGAGATCTTATTCTCATCATATGATACGATCCCTCTGTAATTTTCTATGTATGCTTCACAGTTTCCTGTCAAGGTTATAATGAAATCTCCAAACACCACATCTCTTGGAAGAGAAAGTCCTTTAGCAATCACTTCTTTTGGTTTCTTCTTCATGCAAAACTCCTTTTGTGGCATTTGGTTTAATATATGCCGAAAAAAAGCACCATATACCTGTTCCCAGGTAAATGATGCTTATCTTTTCAATTAAGTAAAAATTATTTAGATTTTCTCTTACGAGCCGCTTCAGACTTTTTCTTACGTCTTACGCTTGGCTTTTCGTAATGTTCTCTTTTACGAATCTCCTGCTGAATTCCTGCTTTTGCACAGTTTCTCTTGAATCTGCGAAGAGCGCTATCTAAAGATTCATTTTCTTTAACGATTACGTTTGACATTCTATTCCCGACCTCCCCTCCAGTCTTGTACTTGTGCATAGGACTGTTTGGGTTTTAATTTTTTGCACTAGATTAGTATATCACATTTTAGATTTTTGTCAACTATGAAATTTGACTTTCTAAAATTTCTTTTACTTTTGCTACTGCTTCTGGGATTCCGGCTGGGTTCTTTCCTCCGGCCTGAGCCATATTTGGACGTCCTCCACCGCCGCCTCCAACGCATCCGGCGATCGCTTTGATCAGGTTTCCAGCGTGTGCTCCTGCTTTCTGTGCTTCGTCTGTTACCATGGCAACTAAGAATACTTTTCCGTCTTTCTGGGAAGCAAGGACAATGACACCTTCTCCTAATTTCTCTTTTAAGTTATCTCCAAGTTCACGAAGTCCATTCATATCAACGTCTTCTATAGAAGTTGCAAGAAGTTTCACTCCTTTCACTTCTTCTACCTGATCCATAACATCTCCTAGAGCATCTTTTGCAAGTTTGCTCTTTAAGGATTCGTTTTCGCTCTTTAATTCTTTTACTTCTGCAAGAAGTGATTCAATTCTTGTCAGCAATGTTGCTGGTGTAGCTTTTAATGCTTTGGCTGCTTCTTTTAATTCTTCTTCCTGCTTATGGTAGTAGTTAAATACTCCCTGATCTGTCACTGCTTCGATTCTTCGGACTCCTGATGCAACACCAGTTTCAGATAAGATCTTGAATGCTGTGATCGCTCCTGTATTCTTCACATGAGTACCACCACATAATTCTACAGAGAAATCTCCCATAGATACTACGCGTACTTCGTCTCCGTATTTTTCTCCAAACAGTGCCATAGCTCCTGTTTTCTTGGCTTCTTCCATAGACATAACTTTTGTTATAACTGGAAGATCCTGAGCGATCTTTTCGTTGACAATCTTCTCAACTCTTGCGATCTCATCATCAGATAATGGTGAGAAATGTGTAAAGTCGAATCTTAAATGTTCCGCATTATTTAAAGATCCTGCCTGCTCTACGTGAGTTCCAAGAACTTCTCTTAATGCTTTCTGTAATAAATGAGTTGCACTATGGTTCTTCGCACCTAATGCTCTGTTCTTCTCATTCACTGTAAAGACTGCTTTGTCTCCTACGTTGAATGTTCCTTCGACTACATGCCCAACATGTCCGAACTTACCACCGGATAATTTGATCACGTCTTCCACTTCAAAAGATGCATCTCCACTGATGATCACACCTTTATCTGCTTCCTGACCACCGCTTGTAGCATAGAATGCTGTCTGGTCAGCGACGATCGTTCCTTTGTCTCCTTTGTTCAGAGTTGAAACAACTTCTGTCTCTGTTGTCATGGCTGTGATCTCACCTTCACAAGTAAGTTCATCATATCCAACGAATTTTGTTGTCATAGCTGGATCTAACTGTTCGTATACAGTTGCATCTGCACCCATGTAGTTTGTTGTCTTTCTTGCGGCTCTGGCAGTCTCTCTCTGAACCTGCATTTCTTTTTCAAAGCCTTCTTTATCTACAGTAAATCCCTTTTCTTCTAAGATCTCGATCGTCAGATCTAATGGGAATCCGTATGTGTCATATAATTTGAACGCATCTGCACCAGCAAGTTCTTTGCTGCCTTTCTCGTTCATGGCTTTTTCCATATCTGCTAAGATGGACAGTCCCTGATCGATCGTCTTGTTGAACTGTTTTTCTTCCTGAGATAAATGATTGAAGATAAATTCTGCTTTCTCTTCTAATTCTGGATATCCATCTTTGGATTCACGGATCACAACTTTACTGATATCTGTTAAGAACAGGTGATCAATTCCTAGTAATCTTCCATGTCTTGCTGCACGGCGGATCAGACGACGAAGTACATATCCACGTCCTTCGTTAGATGGTGTGATACCGTCAGATAACATAAATGTAGCAGAACGGATATGGTCTGTGATCACACGGATCGATACGTCTGTCTCGTGGTCTGCACCATAAGTAACTCCTGCAACTTTACAGATCTCATCGCGGATCGCTTTGATAGAATCTACGTCGAAGATAGAGTCTACTTCCTGTACAACAACGGCAAGACGTTCCAGTCCCATACCTGTATCAATGTTCTTATTCTCTAATTCTGTATAATGGTTATGCCCATCATTCTCAAACTGTGTAAATACGTTGTTCCATACTTCCATATAACGGTCGCAGTCACATCCTACTGTACAGTCTGGGCTTCCACATCCATATTTCTCTCCACGGTCATAATAGATCTCTGAACATGGTCCGCAAGGTCCTGCTCCATGCTCCCAGAAGTTGTCTTCTTTTCCAAAACGGAAGATTCTCTCTGGCGCGATTCCGATCTCTTTCTCCCAGATCTCAAATGCTTCATCATCATCTTCATATACAGATGGATATAATCTGTTAGGATCTAATCCGATCACTTCTGTTAAAAATTCCCAAGACCATGCGATCGCCTCATGTTTGAAATAATCTCCAAAAGAGAAGTTTCCTAACATCTCAAAGAATGTACCATGTCTTGCTGTCTTCCCTACATTCTCAATATCTCCTGTACGGATACACTTCTGACATGTTGTCACTCTTGTTCTTGGTGGTACTTCCTGTCCTGTGAAATAAGGTTTCAGCGGTGCCATACCAGCGTTGATCAGTAATAAACTGTTATCGTTCTTTGGCACGAGTGAAAAACTCTTTAATGCTAAATGTCCTTTACTTTCGAAAAACTCAAGATACATCTTCCTGAGTTCGTTGACTCCATATGCTCTCAACGTTTCATCCTCCTAGTGTCGTTTCATTATATTTAAGAAGACCTTGCCTTTACGGCTTTTTAGCTGCATGAGCCTGTATTCTCATGCAGCTAAATGATCTTCTCCTAATCATGTATGATCTTATGATTCTTTCTTCTTTGCCTTCGCACGGCCAGTTCCGAAATAGATTCCTGCCGCAGAGCATGCAAAAAGAATCGCAAACTTCAATACATAAGAGACTAATTCTGATAAAAATGCTGTCATAATCTTGCCTCCTTATCTTATAAAGTCGATTATACCAAATCAAACTTAGAAACACAAATATTTTCTCACAAAGATTTGATCTCTAATCTTCTTTTTCTAATAAATCTGTGTAGAAACAAGAATAATTTCCTGTATGGCAGGCAGCTCCGATCTGTTTTACTTTAGCAAGCAAGGTATCTCGATCGCAGTCAATATATAAATCTTTCACATATTGATAATGCCCGGATGTCTCACCTTTGATCCACAACTCATCACGACTTCGACTGTAATATGTCATGATCCCTGTCTCGATCGTCTTATCATATGCTTCTTTTGTCATATATGCGACCATCAAAACTTCATTTGTCTTATGATCCTGTACGACAACGGTTAACATTCCGTCGCTGTTTAATTTGAATTCATCAAAACTCATCTTGCTGTTTAATGGTTTTGCCTCATTACTCATCTTATAAGGCTCCTTTCGTGGAAAGTACATCTGTGATCCTTGGATCCATGCTGGTTGCTTCATCCAAAGCTTTTGCAAATGCTTTAAATGCGGCTTCGATCATATGATGGTTATTCTCTCCATGTAATTTCTTTAAATGAAGATTCATCATGCTGCCGTAAGATACTGCATAGAAGAATTCTTTTACCATCTCTGTGTCAAATTCTCCAACGCGATCAACCGTAAAATCACAATCCATCACAAAATATGGTCTTCCGGACAGATCGATCGCACATAACATTAATGTCTCATCCATTGGAAGCATAAATGATCCATAACGTTTGATTCCCTTTTTATCTCCAACCGCCTGTTTGATCGCTTCTCCAAGAACGATTCCGACATCTTCGATCGTATGATGGCAGTCTACATAGAGATCTCCCTCAACTTCCACATCAAGATCAAAAAATCCATGACGTGCAAATGCATTTAACATATGGTCAAAAAAGCCGATCCCTGTATGGATATTCCCATTTCCATTTCCATCAAGATCAATGGAAAGTTTGATCTTTGTCTCACTTGTGTTTCTCTCAATTGATGCACTTCTACTCATATCTTTATCCTTCCTGGTTATCTTCAAATCTTACTTTCATAGAATTCGCATGTGCTGTCAGCTGTTCTTGATTCGCAAAGAATTCGATGTCTTTGTGTACTGGCTCTAAGGCTTCTCTTGAATAGTATATGACGCTTGATTTCTTAATGAAATCATCAACACTTAATGGAGAGAAGAATTTTGCTGTTCCATTTGTTGGAAGTACGTGGTTTGGTCCTGCAAAATAATCTCCTAGAGGCTCACAGCTGTATGCTCCGATAAAGATTGCTCCTGCATTCTTGATCCTTGTCATAACATCAAATGGATTGGCTGTCATGATCTCCATATGTTCAGACGCAATAGCATTTGCTGTATCAATTGCTTCTTTCATATCGCTTGCAACAAGAATATATCCGAAGGAATCTAAAGATTTCTCCATGATCTCTTTTCTTGATAACTGATTTAAGAATCCTTCAATCTCATCAGATACTTTGTGTGCTAATTCTTCACTTGTTGTAACAAGGATCGCACTTGCCATCTCATCATGTTCTGCCTGAGAAAGTAAGTCTGCTGCCACATATCTTGGATTCGCTGTCTCATCAGCTAACACTAAGATCTCACTTGGTCCTGCGATGGAATCAATACTTACGTTTCCATAAACTGCTTTCTTGGCAAGAGCTACAAAAATGTTACCAGGTCCTACGATCTTGTCTACTTTTGGAATAGATTCTGTTCCAAATGCCATCGCTGCGATCGCCTGTGCTCCACCGACTTTATATACTTTTGTTGCTCCAGCTTCTTTGGCTGCAACTAATGTATTGGCTGTAACTTTTCCGTCTTTTCCAGGAGGTGTTGTCATGATGATATTTTTCACTCCTGCAACATGTGCTGGAACGATGTTCATCAAAACAGATGATGGGTAAACTGCTTTTCCACCTGGTACATAGACACCACAAGTTTCCATTGGTGTTACTTTCTGTCCAAGCATGACTCCGTCTTCTCTTGTCTCAAACCAGCTCTTCTGAATCTGTTTTTCGTGGAAATCACGGATATTCTTGATTGCTTTACGGATAACTTTGATCAGTTCATCATCTACTTCTTCATATGCTTCTTTGATTTCTTCTTCTGTAACTAAAATATTGTCTGCGTTGATCTCCGCTTTATCAAACTGTGCTGTATAATCAAAGACAGCTTTATCTCTATTATCTCTGACATTTTTGATGATCGCATCGACTTTATCCTGAAAATCCCCATAGTTTGTAGGGCTTCTCTTTAATAAATCTGATAAAATATTTGCAATGGAATCTTTGTTAACTTTTACTATTCTCATATTTCTCTCCTCCGGCCTATTCTTTTTCATCCAAGATCTTCTTTAGTGCAACGATGATCTTGCTGATTCGTTCCTGTTCCATCTTCTGGCTTACCTGATTCACTACCATTCTTGCAGATAATGGGCAAACTTCTTCTAAGACTTCCAATCCATTTTCTTTTAAGGTTGTTCCTGTCTCAACGATATCAACGATCACTTCAGATAATCCAACGATCGGTGCAAGTTCAACGGATCCGTTTAACTTAACGATCTCTACGGTCTGTAATTTCTGATTATTGAAATATTCTTTGGCAATATGTGGATATTTGGATGCCACACGGATGATCTCGTTACTGTTTAAATATTTCTTCGCTTCTTTTGGTCCACAGACACACATCTTGCATGCTCCGAATTTAAGATCTAATACTTCGTATAGATTTCTTCCTTCTTCAAGGATCGTATCTTTTCCGACAACTCCAATATCCGCTGCCCCGTATTCCACATACGTTGGCACGTCACTTGCTTTGGATAAGAAAAATTTTAATTTTAATTCTTCGTTGACGAAGATCAGTTTTCTTGTTTTCTCGTCTTTCATTTCCTCGCATGTGATCCCGATCTCTTCTAATAAAGCCATCGCTTTCTTTGCGAGTCGCCCTTTGGCCAGGGCAAATGTAATATATCTCATGGTCTTTTGATTCCCTTCTTTTGCTCGATTTGTTAATTAGATGAAATAAAGAATTCCACCGAGACGATGCTCTTTAGCAAATCTTTCATAGTCTGCTTTGCTGCACAGATCATTCTTTCTCTCTAAGATGACTTTCTTTCCTTCTTTTCTTAATTCTTCTGCTCGAAAGATCGCATCTTTCATTGTTGCTTCTTTATAAATGATCATCGTATCCATATGATCTGCTTCCATATGAATTCCCTGACGACTTAATGCCATCATCAACTCATCTAATACGATCGCAAATCCGACAGATGGGGCTTTCTTTCCGAACTGTTCGATCAGATTATCATATCGTCCACCTTTTAGAACTGCATCTCCTGTTCCATAAGTATAACCTTTGAAAATGATTCCTGTGTAATAATTATGCTTATTTAACATTCCAAGATCAAAACTTACATACTGCTCTTTTCCGTATAATTTTAAGATATCATATACATCACGAAGTCTTTTGATCGCTTTCTTGGACTGTTCATTCTCAACCATTGCTTCTGCCTGATCTAAGATCGCTACATCTCCATTCAGTTCGTTAAAATGTAAAAATACATCTTTGATCTTATCAGACAGATCTAATGTCTCTACATATTCCATTAATCCAAAATAGTTTTTATTTAAGATCAGCTCACGAAGCTGTGTTTTAACTTCTTCATCTTTGATCGTCTGTGTCAGCCCATTAAAGAATTCAACTTCCCCGATCGAAAGTCTGAAATCAGTCAATCCAGCTGCCAAGAAACAATCGATTGCCATCGCAATAGATTCTGTATCTGCCTGTACAGATGCGTCATTGACTAATTCTGCACCTAACTGGCATGTTTCTTTTAATTTTAACTGATAACTTGAGTTATTTAAAAATACATTCCCTGCATATGATAAACGGATCCCCATATTCTCTTCATTAAAATACTTTGCAATACAGCGTGCAATGGATGGTGTGACATCCGGACGAAGAACTAAGGTATTTCCTTCTCTATCGAAGAATTTAAACATCTCCCTTGCGGATACGGTTCCTTTTTCACTGTTAAATACATCAAAGAATTCAAATCCTGGAGTTCTGATTCCTTCATATCCGTAAGATGCAAAGACTTTGTTTAATTTTGCTTTCAGCTTACTTCGCTGTCCATATTCTGTTCCATATACATCTCTGACACCTTCTGGTGTGTGGACTCTCTTTTTATTCATATTTTTGCCGCTCCTTGATACTTTATCGAATTAAAGTGCTACTTAGGTAGCACATCAAATTATCTGTATTTTACCAATCCTTAACTTATTTGTCAACCTTGTTCACTCTAATTCATCTTTTGATATGTTACATGAAATTCCTACAACTGAGAAATAACTTCTTCGATCACCTGATCCATGATCTCTACCGGATCATATACAAGATCCACGCTGCAATATTCACATATATCCTCTAATGCTCCAAAAATCCATGGATTTCTTGCTTTGATCGTCTTCATTCTTCCATTCTGCTGCACAAAACTGATAAAGAATCCTAACGTTCTGCTGATCTCATCATCACCCTCTTCTAAAATATCCATCGTGATCACACCGCCATCGGTATTATCATATGCCATAAATAAAAGTGGATTCTTTGGGCGCTCCCCTTCTTCTTCCCCTTCTACCATAACTGGAAGATAAGTAAAATCTAAGATCACTTCAAGATCGATCTGTTTTTGATTCTTTAATTCATCTTTTAATTCCTGATCTTCTAACATCACTGACGGAAATTCTTTTTCAGCTTCTGGTATCTCTTTTACAAACATCTCCCAGGTATCATTTTCAGTATTATAACGGCGAACGATTCCTTCTGCCTGTTCGATCTCTGGGTTTAATTCTCCCTGTCTGACTGCTTCTACTGCCATATACAGGTTTTCATAAGTTTCTATAAGAAGTGCAACTTCATCTTCATCTAACTGATATGGTTTGTAACCTTTCTTATAAGAAACAAAGTAAATCCAATCACTGATCGTCTTAAAACGGATATCTAATTCATCGATAACTTTTCTTTGTTCATCTGGCACATTCATCATGCTTCCCCAGAAGCATGTAAGACTTGTATGTTCATCCATCAGGTACTGTGCTGGAAGATCACCTTCTTCACTTCCAAGGATCATATAGAAATCTCCTAAGCCTTCAACTCCATCAAAGACTGCAATCCCTCTTTCTCCGCTGAATTTTCCCATCACACTGCAAAATACAGGTTCTTCTCTGTCTTTTAGCTGAATGGTTACAAGTTGTGTGTCACCAAGGTAATTCCAAGGCTCTAATTTGTCTAGTTTTAATGTGATATCATATAATTGCTTCCATGCATTCTTTGATGCTTCTTTTCTCAATGACTTGTCCTCCATAGATCATTTTTATTATTGTATACTTAATATTCATTATAATAAGAAATGATTTCAATTACAACAAAATCCCGACTATCTTCCTATGATTTGTAGATTTGATCGTTTTTTCTTTATACTTTTTCGAATTTCTGATATAATTGTTTGACGGATTTATCTTCTTGTGATCATTAGATAACCGATTTCATTACCAGGAGGTATTTATCATGGCATTCGACGGATTTGTCATTTCAAATATTGTATCAGAACTTAATAAACAGATCATTGGTGGAAGGATCTATAAGATTTATCAGCCAGAGGCCGACGAGATCACACTTGTGATCAAAAAAGAGAGACTGACAACAAGACTTCATCTCTCAGCCAGTGCTTCTCTTCCTCTAGTTTATTTATCGAAAGAAGGAAAAGCAAACCCTATGCAGGCTCCAAACTTCTGCATGCTGCTTCGTAAACATATTAGTAGTGGAAGGATCATTTCGATCACACAGCCTGACTTTGAGCGTATTATCGAAATTAAGATTGAGCATCTGGATGAGCTTGGAGATGTCTGCCAGAAACGTCTGATCGTTGAGATCATGGGGAAACACAGTAATATTATTTTTGTAAACAGTGATGATGTGATCTTAGATAGTATCAAGCATATCTCTGCAAATATCAGTTCTGTCAGAGAGGTTTTGCCTGGACGTACTTATACATTTCCTCCATCTAAAGGAAAACATCCTTTAGCAAGTCTGACTGCAGAGGATTTTTATCAGCATATCATCACAAAACCACTGAATCTTTGCAAAGCACTTTATACTTCCATCACAGGTATGAGTCCTTTAATTGCAAATGAACTTTGTTATCGTGCCGGACTCGATGGGAATGCATCTACGGATTCTTTGACCGATGATAGTGCTGCTGGATTATATGGCCAGCTTGTAAAATTAAATGCTCTTGTAGAAGATGAAGCATATCAGCCAAATATCATTTATTCTGGGGAAGAACCTAAGGAATTTTCTTGTATTCCTTTAACTTCTTATCCTGACTGTGCAGAGAAAACGTATGATTCTATTTTTGCTGTGTTGATCGGATATTATTCTGAGAAGGAAAAATATACAAGAATGAAGCAGAAGTCTTCTGACCTTCGCAAGATCGTGCAGACCGCTCTTGAGAGGACAAGCAAGAAATATGATCTGCAGCTTCGTCAGTTAAAGGATACTGAGAAACGTGAGAAATTCAAAGTTTATGGAGAACTTACGCAGACATATGGATATGGACTAGAGCCAAATGCAAAATCTTTAACTTGCATGAATTATTACACAAACGAAGAGATTACGATCCCTCTTGATCCAACAAAGACTCCTTTGGAGAATTCCAAGAAGTTTTTTGCAAAATATAATAAGTTAAAACGTACTTATGAAGCTCTTTCTGAACTTGTCGTGGAGACAAAAGCCGATCTTGATCATCTCGATTCGATCTCTACTGCTCTTTCTTTATCAGAAGATGAGAAAGACTTGCAGTTGATCAAAGATGAACTTTCTGATTATGGTTATATTAAGAGCCATGGAAAGAAAAAAGGAAAGAAACAGGCAAAATCCAAACCGTTACATTTTGTCTCTTCTGATGGTTTCCATATGTATGTTGGAAAGAATAACTACCAGAATGATGAATTAAGCTTTAAGTTTGCAAATGGCGGGGACTGGTGGTTCCACGCAAAGAATATGGCCGGGTCCCATGTTATTGTACGAAAAGAACAAGCGGAAACTCTTCCGGATGCTACGTTTGAGGAAGCTGGTCGCCTTGCTGCTTATTATTCTAAGGGGCGTCAGGCACCAAAGGTTGAGGTCGATTATGTTCAGAGAAAAGAACTAAGAAAGCCACCAAAGGCAAAACCTGGATTTGTCATTTATCATACGAACTATTCTATGATGTGTGTTCCGAATATTGATGGAATTGAAGTTGTTGAATAGGCTGTATTTGTAATTAATTCTATATCAATTTGTTTTAATAAACAAAAATAGTACGAAAACGCACCTTTAGAGTTTAGTGCGTTTTCGTACTATTGTTAATAACTTTTTAATTATCTTACCAAATACCCCTATTTTCTAATCTGCATTCTCATCAGTTCTTCTACTCGATTTCTTACTTCTTCTGGATAAAATTCCTTTATTTGATCCAATTCTTTTCGAATATCTTTTAAATTAAAATCAAAATGCAACTGTACTCCATATAATCTTTCCGCTTCATCTACTTGTATATCAAAATCTGTATCAAATGGTTTTGCTTCTATTTTTTGCAAACAATCTTCAATTTCTAAGTCCAGTGGATAATCCTGTTTTATATCTGCTAATAAACATAACCC
This sequence comes from Anaerostipes hadrus, assembly GCA_036312945.1. Taxonomy (GTDB): domain Bacteria; phylum Bacillota; class Clostridia; order Lachnospirales; family Lachnospiraceae; genus Anaerostipes; species Anaerostipes hadrus_C. The sequence continues at coordinate 18,523 of JAXJNA010000035.1, read as the reverse complement.
CTGATCAAAAATAGGACTTAATGAGTATTCCTGTGTTTTTTCATTATATATGACTGCTATATTATTTGTATGTCGATCTTCATTTAAGAAGAATGCATCTATTTCTAACATTGCAGTAAGATATCTACCAAAATCTTTAATTCCCGTGATCTTCTGAATTTCATCTACTAAAAATTGTATACGTTCTGATGTTTCTATGAATTCTGCAAGTTTTACAGATAAACTATCTCCTGTATACTGACGATATAGTTTTTCTAATGGTATTAGTATCTGATCATCGGATAAGAAATTTTCACTTAAACAAGCTTGTAAAACTTCTTTTTTATACTCAATCTGAATTGGATGATATAAAACAAATGGATAAGACAAATTACTCTTTTGAAGAAGTGTAGAAATCAACACTTCTGACAAACTTTCATATCCCATATAATCTGCCTTATACCATATATCGTTAATCTTCCACTTACGTTGATCGCCCTTGGATGTATGATTGACTGTCTCAAGCGGTGTATATGCATCAAGATTTATATTTTCCATATAATTAACCTTCCTTTTTAAGAATCATAATCCATTGGTGGTCGCCTTCCATTCGTCCTTTTGTCTTCTCTACGATTAGTAACGGATCATAAAATGGAATGCCCATATCTCTTAGTATATCTTTCGCATGATCTCTTGTTCTTGGAAAGCATCGATCTTCTAAAAAGATTTCAAAGTCTTTCCAATCAGGTTTCTCTACAACTCCAAATGCACGCAGTGGTATCTGTTCCGTATAATTCTGAATCTGAATTTTTTCATGTTTAAAATCAATATCAATTGTAGTGCATAGATTATCTCGGTTCATATAATTCATTCTCATTTTTACATCTGGATCATTGCTGAATCGGTGTGCTCTTTTTATCTGTGCATAAATTGTCTGTCTGGATACCTGATATTCTTCTGCTATATGTGTTATCTTTATTCCTTTTTCTTTTAATGCCATAATCTTGGCAATCTGTTGTGTTGTAAATGAGTTTTTTCTGCCTGTTTTAATTAACGCTTTTTCTTTGTAAGTCTCTATAGATTTTGCAATTTGTTTTAATTTTTCTATATCATCTGTTCCAAAAATATTAATTATCTCTTGTCTATAATCCTTATCCATACGATCACCTCTTGTTTTGGAGTATAGCATGCAAAGCAAAAAGTGTCAATAAATTATTTCTTGACACTTTTATCTCTTATTTATTTACAAATACTCAAAAGATTTTTGTACAAACTCCAATCTATTTTTTGTCTTTTGCTCTTGTTGATATCCATATGGCAGCAACTTGTCTTTTATCTCTTCTTTGGACAAGTCACAGGAAATATCATAAGCTTGTGTCTGATATTTCAACTGTTTCATTTCCTTTCGTTGTTTTCTGTCAGTGATCATTTCTTTTAAATCTAAATGAAATACTGTAAGTTCTGGCTGTTTCATTCGTAATGCATAGGTATCATATCCTGCCGCCAGAATTAAATACTGTCTGCATCCAAGTTTGATCTCATTTTCTAAATGCCGTTCACAAAAAGCACTTCTTGCAAGAACGGATGGTGATAATTGCTGATCCACGATCACTCTTAATGCCTCTTCTTTTGTTCCATTGAAATCTGGTTGAAAAAATTGAATTCCTTGTGTCATATGTTCTGCGATCATCTGGTATTCTTTTTCTCCTAAAATTTCTGCTGCTTTATCATCTTTAAAAATCCAGTTTTCATTGTTTTTATAATGATAAGCTCGTGTAAAACAACTTACTTTAGCGGTCATATTTTCCATACATTTTTCTCCTTTTTGGTGGCTGATTTTCGATTTGCTATATTCTAATTACAGAAATTCTGATAAAATTACAAGACTGGAAAAATTCGTGAAAATATGGTAATATAAAAGCGTAAAAGTTGGAGAAAATCTCCGATTTTTTATTTCTTTTGTAGTTAGTTTAAGCTAATTGCCGTGTGATAAAATAGTCATTATTTCTAAGGAGATCTTACTTATGAAAATATATAAATTTGGCGATCCGTCTAAACCAACAATCATGCTGTTTCCCGGTACCTGCTGCTACTGGAGAACCAATTTTGGACATGTATTTGAAAATCTGCAGAAATATTTTTATATCATGGTCGTAAGTTACAGTGGTTTTGATGAAACAGAAAATACAACCTTTATCTCGGAACTAGATGAAGTTGCGAAAGTCGAGGACTATATTCAGTCAGAACTTGATGGAAAGCTTTTTGCTGCTTATGGTTGTTCTCTTGGTGGTTCTTTTGTTTCTTTACTTGTAAACCGTCAAAAGATCCATATTGATCATGCGATCATTGGTTCCAGTGATATGGATCAAGCTCCAAAATGGCTGGCAAAGATTGAAACTGCCATCGTACTTCCTTTATTTTATCCTTTTATTACTGGGAAAAAGAATTGTTTCCTGCGGAAGAAAATTGATAAGAGGTCGAAAAAAGGCGGTGATGAAACTGAATATATAAAAAAATTCTTGCAGGACTGGCACCAGATGATACGAATCCATCCAAATGGACTGCTGATACCCGTCCGCAAGAACATTAATTTTATTTTAATCAAACAATGTTGGAAGATTTCTATTTTCATAAGATTCAAAGCACATCAAGATTTGTTCTTTTGTCGTTTTCTCTACTGCTAACTGCTCTGGCAAAGATTCTTTGTCAAAGAACGCAATCCCTGTTGTCTCAATATTTTCTTTAAATTCTCCGCTTTCAAATTCACAGAGAACAAAGAGCTTTAGAACTCCATATGCATAATTAGTTACATTATGTTTCCGCCAGTCTTGTACTGCGATTAGTTTTTGAGCGTGGACTACAAAACCTGTTTCTTCTAATACTTCTTTCTCTGTGTTGGATGCTGCTGACTGGTCTACATCACACCAGCCTCCTGGAAGTGACCATGTTCCGTTGTTTTCATGGGCAAGAAGAATTTTGTCATCAACGAAAACGGCTGCTCTTGTATCAACCTTTGGGGTCTGATAGCCGGTTTCATTACAAAAGAGATCGTAGACTTTATTTATTTCGATATCGGTCTTTTTCGCTACCATTTCTGCGGAAATTTTTCTTAGTTCTTCATATCGTTCCCTGTCATATGGATCTTTTCCGTATTGCAGTCCTGCCTGGGCAATGCTTTGAATTCTGATTGCGTATTCTATCCACTGATCGTTCATATGTATACTTTCTCCTTTGATCTGGATTCTTTCTATGATAAACCATCTGTCCTTTTTCATTTATTGTAACAGATTCTTACGCAATACTACAACATTTTCCCTAACTTATATTCTATGTTTCTCTGTCTTATCAATCTGAATGATCTTTCCATCCTGAACAATGATCGTGATATTTCCGTATTTCATATTTTTTAATAATTCTTCAATCTTATCCTGCCACTGGTGTTGTTCTTGTGATTTTTTTATATTATGTTCCATATGACCACCTTATTTCCTATTAATCCTGTATGTTTTATCTGTTTTTTATAAAATTATACCTATTTCTGCTATTGATGTCAATATTTCAGTCACATAAACCATCATAAAGTCTTCTCAAATCTTCATCTGGCACTTCCACTGGATTATTTTTTAGGTTTGCGTGATGACTTAATCGTATCAATTCTTCTTTCTTTTCTTCATTAATATGAAGATCGGTCAAATTTGTTCTTAAATGAAGATCTCTTTTTAACTTCTGTACGGCATCTGCAAATTGTTCATAATCATGAAATCCTAATTGACTTGCTAATTCCCTTGTTCTTAAATCTTTGGTTCCATTTAATCGGATAAAGAAATCTAAGGTCAGCCCACAAGCCTCTCCGTGTGGAATATGGTATAAATTCGTTAGTGGAAAGGAGCATGCGTGGGAAGCAGTTGTTTTTGGCTGACCAAATGCAAGTCCTGCGATCAGAGATGCTGCTGCCATTTTCTCTCTTGCTGCCTGATTGTTTGGATCTTTGTATACCGTTCTTATATTTGTAAGAACCAGTTTTGCTGCATAGACAGCCAATACATCGCAGATTGGCTGGTGCAAACGGCTCCAGTATCCTTCTACTGCATGAGCTAACACATCGATTCCCGCACTTGCCGTAAGATCTGGCGGCATACTCCATGTAAGTGTTGGATCTACGATCGCATATTGGGGATAAAAGCTTTCCGATGCAATTGGTGCTTTGATTCCTTGCTTTCTATTGGTCAGGACAGAAACATTGGTTACTTCACTGCCTGTTCCTGCGGTTGTTGGAATTGCGATCAATGGTAAATGTTTTTTGGGAACTTTCTCTCCTGTATTGTGATATTTTTGAATGGATGTTTCTTCTATTAAAATAGAGGCTGCTTTCGCTCCATCGAGCACACTTCCTCCACCAAGTGCTACGATAAAATCTATTTTTTCTTTCCTTAAATGTTCTCCCAGTCTGTTCACTTCTTCTACATCTGGATTGGGTGAAAATCCTGCAAAGATATCTGCCAGATGATTTTTCTTATCATCCAGTAACTGCCCTGCAAATCCATTTTTAATAAAATGCGTGGTTGTCACAAGAATTCCCTTTTTATATTGTTCTTTTTGAATGATTGTTGATAATTCCTGTATTTTATGATCTCCAAATATGATCTTGACTGGCTGTTCATAATACCATTTCATAGGCCACTCCTCCTTCCTATCTGTCATACTGGGCATGGATCAGTTTTAATAAACGTTCTCTTGTATGATAAAATTTTTCGCTGAATTGAATATCACTGATTCCTTCTTCTACGATCTTTCTTGAGAAGTTCACCTGAATATCATCGACAATCTCTCCTGGATGCCGACTTAACACTAAAACCCTGCTTCCTAACAGCAATGCTTCTTCTACATCATGTGTGATAAAAAAGATCGTTTTTCCACTTTGCCACCAGATCTTACGGATCAATTCCTGCATACTTTCTCTTGTAAATGCATCCAATGCACCGAATGGTTCATCCATTAGCAGGATCTCTGGTTTATTGATCAAAGATCTTGCAATTGAAACTCTCTGCTTCATTCCTCCTGACAATTCATAAATCTTTTTATCACCAAATTCTGACAGACCTACTTTCTGTAAATATTCTTCTACTTTTGGTTCATATTCTTCTTTTGCTATTTTTCTCATCTTCGGACCAAAAGCAATATTTTGTCTGACTGAAAACCATTCATATAACGGCGGATTCTGAAATACTACTCCCCTGCTCCAATCTGTTCCTTTGATCTGTTTTCCTTCTAATTTTGCACATCCTTTTGTTGGTTTGATAAATCCTGCAAGAATCTTTAATAAGGTTGACTTTCCACAACCACTTGGTCCTAATACGGTAATAAATTCTCCTCGATGAATGCTAAAATTGATATGAGACAAAGCATTTACACATCCCTTTGCTGTCTGATAATCCAAATCAAGATCCTCTACCTCGATCAGTGGATTATCTGTCTCATATAGTTTGTCTTTCCATGTATTCTTTGTCTCACTCATTGTCTCATCTCCTATTTTTCTAATGCTTCTTTCAGATATTTCGTCTGTACATGATCTTTATATTCCTTTAGAGTCGGGCTTTTCTTAATACTTCCCTGTTCTTTTAAGAAATCTGCTGTATTTTTCAATACGTTTGCAATATTTTCACCTAAATACTCTTTTCCTAACTGTTTCTTTCCATCCACCCATTCAAAACCATTTCTCTGGAATTTGGCGTCACTTTCACTGATATTAAGAATCTCTGCAATATCCTTAATGGACTGTGTTTTATTTTCCTGATCTAATTGATTTGCCTGATTGAGTGCTTTGATATATCGAACAACCAGATTCTTATTTGATTTTGCAAAGTCACGTCTTGCAACAACCAAGTCTGCTGTAACGATTCCTTGTTTTGCAAGTTTGTCACTTCCTGTTAAGATTTTTCCGTCTTTTACAAGATTATTAAGCACTGGGTACCATACATAAGCTGCATCAATATCTCCTCGTTTCCATGCCGCATGAATATCATTTGGTTCAAGATCTAAGAGTTTTACATCATTTTCTGTAAGTCCTGCTTGTTTTAACGCATTTAGTAAACTGTAATGTGAAGTGGATGCAAATGGCACCGCGATCTTTTTACCTTTTAGCTGACTTATAGAATTTACATTGGCATTATTTTTTACAACGAGTGATTCTGCAGAACCGATGATATCTCCAATGTAGATCACGTCATAGTCAAGTCCATTTCCAATTCCTAATGCTGTTGGATTACTTCCAAGTTCTGATACATCGATACTTCCTGCTGCCAATGCTGTATTGACATCTTTTCCAGAATCAAATTTCACGATCTTTACTTTGACTCCTAACTGTTTTTCATAATATTTCTCTTTTCTAGCGATCAGATCTGGATTCACAAGGTCCATGGTTCCAATTTTAATCTCTTTTACTTTTTTATTTTCTTTTGATTGATCTGCTTTCGATGCTCTGCATGCTGTTGCACTGATCAACAAGATTGCTGCGATCAATAATACGATAATTTCTCTAATACTTAATTTTCTCTCTTTCATTTTTCTTTCCTCCTAATTCTTCCCTTTCCAATGAACTACATAATGTTCCACTAATTTCAAAATCTGGTCTAACACGATTCCTGTAATTCCCATTAAGATAATTCCAAAAAACATGATATCGCTTCTTAGATAATTGCTGGCATCTAATACCATCCATCCAATTCCACTGACAGCTGCGACCATTTCAGCTGCTACTAAGGTCGTATATTCTACTCCTAGAGATGTTCGAAGTCCTGTAAAGATATCAGGAAGCACTGCTGGAAAGATCACGTAAATGAAAATCTGTCGTGCATTAGCTCCTAATGTCTGTGCCCCTAATACATAATCTTTTTTTATCTTATTGACTCCGGCTGCACATGCGATATAAATTGGTGCAAATCCTGCTAAGAATAACAACATGATCTTTGATCCATCTCCAATCCCCATCCATAACACCAACAGTGTATAATATGCCAGTGGTGGGAGTGGACGGTAAAATTCAATGACTGGCTCTAATAATGCCCGGATTTTTGAATTGTATCCACTTAAAAGTCCCAATGGAATTGCTGTGATCATTGCCAGAAAATACGCCTTGATCAATCGACCCATACTGGCTGTCAGATGTTGTATCAGTGTTGAACCTTTATATCCATTTTTTAATATGTCAAGAAAACTGTCCCACACACTGATCGGTGATGGTACCAGTGTTTCTGAAACGAGTCCCGTAGATGTTGTATAAAACCATAGAAACAAAATGACAAGTACAACCGATAAGCTGATCAGATGTTCTGTTTTTGTACTATTTTTTGTATTTTCCATAGATCTCTCCTTATAAATATTCCTCATCTACAATATCAAGCACCTCATCAAAGATCTTCATTGCTTCTCTTAACTGTTCTTCTGTAATGATCAGTGGTGGTGCAATATTGATATTGTTTTCTCTTCCAAAAGTTGCAAATCCTCGTTCTTTTAATAAACCGATGATCTTTCCCATCGTTCCTGACTGGTCTGCATATGGAACCAATGGTTCTTTGGTTTCTTTATCTTTGACAAATTCTACGGCTGCAAATAAGCCAATATAACGGACATCTCCTACACATTTATGTTTTTGTTTGATCTCTTCTAACAGTTCTCCAAGTACTTTCCCAACTTTTTGTGTATTTTCCAATAATCCTGCTTTCTTATAATAATTTACACAAGCAACTCCTGCTGCACATGCAAGGGAATGACCACTGTAAGTTAACCCATACTGGAATACTTTGTCTTCATAAAACTTTGCGATCTCTTTTGAGATCATGATCCCGCCAAGCTGTACATATCCACTTGTCACACCTTTTGCAAATGTAATGATGTCAGGCTTTACATTCCAATGTTCAAACGCAAACATCTTTCCAGTTCTTCCAAACCCAGCCATAACTTCATCGCAGATCATTAAAATACCATTCTCATCACAAATCTTTCGGATTCCTTGAAGATAACCATCTGGCGGGATGATCACACCATTGGCCCCTGTAATAGATTCCACAAAAATCGCTGCAATGTTTTCTGCGCCTTCATATGCAATCTGCTCTTCGATCTTGTTGATATAATAAGAGGAAGCTTCTTTATCATTTTCAAATTGGATATCGCTTCTGTATACATATGGATCTTGAAATTTTACAAATCCTGTTGCTGCTGGATGCTCTAAGGCAAATCTTCTTGGATCTCCAGACAGATTTCCTGATCCTAATGTTGATCCGTGGTAACTTCTGTATCTGGAAAAGATCTTACTCCTTCCTGTATAAGTTCTTGCCATATTGATCGCTGCTTCATTTGCATCAGAACCTCCACAAGTAAAAAATACTTTGGCAATATTATCTGGTGCAAGTTCGACTAACATTTTTGCTAATTCTGATCTTGGTGCACTAGCATATGCTGGTGCAATATATGGCAGTGTCTTTACCTGATCGTTTACAGCCTGTATGACATCTTCATTTCCATATCCGATATTAACGCAGGACAACTGACTCGACATATCGTAATATTTCTTTCCATTAAAATCATAAAAGAAGATTCCTTCCGCCTTTTCAATCGGAATAGGTTCTGTATTTCCTTTCAACCATGGATGCTGATTATATTTTTTATCATATTCTATCGTTTGTTCTCTGTTTAACTGTGGCATTGTCTCTTCCCCCCATTTTTTATTTTGTTTCTGGATATATGTTTTGATTTCTTCTGATAACAAAACATCTCCCATCTGATAAGTTCTTCCAAGCATTTCATACTTTCCTTTTCCGAATCGATGATACGGAAGCATTTCATAAGAAATGTCTTTCCATTTTGCTACAAAACGCTGAATTTCTTCTAATTCCTCGATCGTATCGTTAAATCCTGGGATCACCGGTGTCCTTGCTATGATCTTTGTAGTTTTTGCTTCTTGCAAAAGGAACTTGAAATTATCTAAGATTCTTTGATTACTCTTCCCTGTGTAAAGTTTATGTTTTTGATCATCCATAGATTTTATATCAAAAAAGACAACATCCAGATAATCTAATGCCTCTTTTAACACTTCATAAGATGCATACCCACAAGTCTCAATTGCAGTATGAAGTCTGTGTTTTTTTGCTTCTTTTAACAATCTGATCAGCCAGTCTCCTTGAGAAAGAGGTTCCCCACCGCTGACGGTGAGTCCTCCTTCTCCATGATGATAAAACAACTCCTGTCTTAGTACCTGATCTATGATCTCTGAAATTTCCATTGGTTTCCCCTGCTGCCTCATTGCCCTTGCCGGACATATTTCAGCACAGGAAAGACAATTCGTACACAAATTTCGCTGAATCGTTGCTTTTCCTTCCTCATCAAAAGAGATTGCCTTTTCATGACAGGATCGTTCGCAAAATCCACATTCTTTTTCTCCGATGCAATTCTTTCTTGTATAAGACATCTCGATGTTATACTCCTGTGATTCTGGATTACAGCACCAACGACATCGCATCGGACATCCTTTTAAAAAGACGATCGTTCGGATCCCAGGGCCATCATTCAGGGAATAATTCTGAATATTAAATACCAATGGATCTTCCATTATGACACCTCCTCGTGCTCCGTTCTGGCAATGATATCATCCTGCAGATCTTTGGACAGTTCAGTGAAATAAGCACTGTATCCCGCAATTCTTACCAAAAGATTTTTATATAATTGCGGCTGTTTTTGCGCCTGTCTTAACGTCTCTGTATTTAATACATTAAACTGCAAGTGCCATAATCTCAGATCATGCCATGCTTTGATAAACTGGACTAATTTCTCGGTTCCATTTTCACCTTCTACGCAAGATGGACTTAATTTGATATTTAATAATCTTGCTGCATGATCTTCATAATCAAAGTTTTTTGTTTTATAATTTGATAATAACACTGCGGTTGGTCCGTTAAGATCTGCCCCTTGTGATGCACTGGATCCATCGGATAATGGTGTATAAGCAAATCTTCCATTTGGCGTTGCCCCTACGACTTTTCCAAACGGTACATGGGATGTAAATGGTACTAATCGCAGATCCATGTGAACTCCTAATTCTTTGCCATATTTATGTGTAAATTTCTGTGCTTCCAAATCTAATAACTGTCCGATTTCATCGGTATAGCTGTCATCATTTCCATAAGATGGTGCATGAAGTAATAACTGTCTGATTGCTTCATATCCTTTGAAATTGTTGCTTAATGCTTCTAACAGTTCCTTCTTTGTCAGACGTTTTTCCTCGAATATCAGTTTTTTGATCGCTGATAAGGAATCTACGACAGTTGCATATCCGATAAATTCAAAATATCCAAGATCGATCCCACCCGGAATAGATGGCTGATGCAGATCCTTGTAACTTTCTCTGCAAAGTTTATGAAGTGATGATCCAAGTGGTGTAGCAAAATGTTCTCCTCGAAGTCTGATGATCTCATGCTGCTGAATAAATGCATGTCGGATCAGGTTTTTCTGTTGTTTTAAGTAAGCCTCCAGCACTTCATCAAAACTTTCAAAATCTTCAAAATTTCCTGTTTCTAAGCCTACGATCTCATCTCCATATTTTTTCATTTTCCCATTGTATAACACCATTTCAAGTGCTGCTGCAAAATTAATGTATGCGTTTGGACTTGTGTAGGTATCTCTGTTTGGCATACGGCATTCTGCACAGCCGGAAACACTATAATCATAGGCTTCTTTTAAACTTGCCCCTTTGGATAATAAGATCGGTACTACTTCGTCATCGTTAATAAGCTTTGGAAATCCTGTTCCATCTTTGATCGTTTCTGCTACTTCATAGAGATATCTCTTTGGACTTCCCATATGGATTCTTGCTGCAAGATCTGGATAGTTCAGCGGAAATTCTCGTTTGGACTTTAATAAGATGTAAGTTAATTCATTCGTTGCATCGTATCCCTTCTTTGTCGTTCCGCCGATCGTCACAGCTTCCCAATGAGCATATCCTTCATTAAAAGATCCTCCTGCCTCTGATAAGTACAGATCCACAAATTCGGACATTGCTACCCACATGCATTCAAACAATTCCTGTACTTGTTCATCGGTGATCCTTCCTTCTTTGATATCTTTTTGATAAAACGGATACAGATATTGATCCATTCGTCCATTGGATATGATCGTTCCTGTCTTTTGCTCAATTCTTGAAAACATCTGTGTAAACCATTGGGATTGTAATGCTTCATAAAAAGTTCTTGCCGGATATCTTGGAACTCTTTCGCAGATTTCTGATATGATCTTAAGCTCTTTTTTTCTATCCGCATCCCTTTGTTTTGCTGATAACTCTTTTGCAAGTTTTGCATGTCGTTCTGCCCATAAGATGATCGCATCACTCGTTATGATCTGTGCTTCTAAGAATGGTCGTTTCTCTGTCTGATCCACCGGACTATCCGGATCTAATTGCTGTAATCTTTCTAAGGCTTCTTCTTTAATTCCCTCAAATCCTTTCTCGAGAACAATTTCGTAATCATGTACCCATTGCAGTGATGATCGAAAAGATGCTGTTTCATTGACAATATATCTTGAAGTCAACTCTTTATCTTCATTATAAGTAAGGTTTTTTGTTTCCCTCGGAAGTGCTTTTGCAAGATCTTCATGAAACGTCTTTCCTTTCCAGTAAGGTGCGATCTGCTCTGTAATGATCTTCGCATCTTCCGGAGTAATATCAAATGGTGATACATCTCTGCTTGGTAATGTTTTGATCGCTTCATCTAAGGTATCTCCATCAAGTTCTGGATAAAGGATCCCATATCTTCCTGGTTTTCCACTTCTTCCTACGATCAATTGATTTTCATCGATATAGATGCTTGCATTTTCGGCATAATATTTTAATGCCTTTGCCCATCGTAAGATCAATGGCTGTCCCTCAGTTTCCTGAAAAGATTTTGTAAAATATAATCCTCTTTCTATATCAATCTGAGGTTTACTTTCTCTTACTTTCTTTAAAATTTCTGTAGCTCTGTTTTCATGTACATTCGCTGTTTTCTTATGATCGATCTCATTTTGAATTCTGATTTCCTGTGGTGATCTGCTCTGGCTCATTTTTCTACCTCCTAACATCTGTAATAAAAAAGAGGTCATGATCAAAAGGACAGTCTCTTCTGCTTCCTTGATCATAACCTCTGGTTTTCCAGTCAGTTATTTTATTCCCTACTTTTCATAGCTAATTTATATGATTTATATTTTCTATGTGTTGTATTATGCCACTATCTTTTTTAATTGTCAATGGATTTTCTCTGAAAGGCTTATTGGTTTTCTTTATATCTTGTTATAAAATTTTTGTTGAATTGCCAAGAATCCTGATTTATGTAATTCCCTATGCTAAAAGAAGCGACCGAAACATTTTCGGCCGCCTCTTTTTATATGACTATATGAGTTAAGAAAAAAGGTTGTTGATTTGATTTTTGGTTGATCTTTATTGATGTTGTTTCAACTACATTGCCTCGTAAATTGCTACAACATCGTCTAAGATTTTTTCATCTGTGATTCCAGATACTTCTTTTAATGCTGCTTTTACTCCATTTGCTTTGATCTTATCCTGTAATTCTACGCTCTGTGGATCTTCAGCGTTATCATATTTTAATGCTGCTGCCATTCCTGCTAATAACGCATCCACTGGAAGACCATATTCTAATGCTGTCATTGTTGGTTTTGTTAAACGATCTGTTGCACTTAATTTTCTTAATGGTTCTCTTCCTACACGTGCTGTGTCATCTACAAGGTATGGATTTTTGAAACGATTTAAGATCTTATCGATATATTTAAAATGAGCATCTTTGTCAAATCCATATTTGTTGACTAATGCCATACCACTCTGCTGCATTGCTTTTTTAACAGTTTTAAAGATTTCTTCATCAGCGATACTTTCATCGATCGTTTTGAATCCTTTGTAATTTCCAAGATATGCTGTAATGCAGTGTCCTGTGTTTAATGTAAATAATTTTCTTTCGATATATGCCATTAAGTTATCTGCAAGATTCATTCCTTCAATCTGTGGAACAGCTCCCTTAAAGGATGCTTCTTCTACATTCCACTCATAATAGTTTTCTACAACGACGTCGATTGGATTATCTAAACGTACTGGAGGCACGATTCTGTCTACAGAGCAGTCTGGGAATCCTACATATTTGTCTGCATATGCTTTTTCTTCGTCATTTAAGTTTCCATAGACAGCTTCTTTTAACTGAGAACTTGCTTTGACTGCATTTTCGCAAGCAATGATGTTTAAGTATTCTTCAGAATCGTTTTCTTTTCTTGCTTTGATTCCTTCTGCGATAGATGGAGCGATGATCGGAAGAATTCTTACTCCAACAGCTGTTGTGATGATCTCAGCCTCTTTTACTTCGTCGATCAGTTCAGGTTTTGTTGAGTTTACTCCGCTGATATCTGTGATCACGATCTCGCTGCTTTCTACGTCTTTTACAAAGATTGTGTATTTCTTGTCTTCGTTGATCTTATCAATGATCTCCTGATTTACATCGGCGAATACTACATGATATCCTGCTTTGCTTAACAGTCCACCGATAAATCCACGTCCAATATTTCCTGCTCCAAACTGAATTGCTTTCTTCATTTTATTCACTCCTAAAATTAAAATATAAATCTATAAGTATATATCTTAGGTATTTAATAAGCGAGAAGAATTTCCCGCTTATTAAATTGACCTTTCTTCGTTTAAATCTTATTTAAACATTTCCATAATTTCGTCAACGTTTTCTGTTGTTTTTAACTGCTCTAATCTTTCAGGATCTTCGATGATCTCAGAGATCTTAGCTAATAATCCAAGATGTTCATCACCGATTCCAGCGATACCGAAGACTAACTGTGCTTTTTCTCCATCAAAGTCTACACCTTCTGGATACTGAAGCATTACAATACCTGTTTTCTGTACTTTCTTCTTGGCATCTCCTGTTCCGTGAGGAATTGCTACACCTAATCCCATGTATGTTGTAACTGTCTGCTCACGTTTTACCATGGCATCGATATAACCTTCTTCAACATATCCAAGCTCATTTAACAGTTTTCCTGCTGCTTTGATCGCTTCAAATTTGTCGACTGGTTTTAATCCTGTTTTGATTCCTTCTTCTACAAGAATCTTTGCATTTCCAGAAGCAACTGGTGCCTCTTCTTTTGTTTCAACAGTTGCTGCTGTCTGTGCTGATGCGTCAACTTTTGCTGTCATCTGTTCATATAATCCATCTAAGTTTGGATCCTGTAAGAAGTTATTGATGATAACTAACTGTGCCTGTGGTGCAGATTTTCTGGCTCTGTCTGCTAAGACTGCCTGAACAACTGCGATATCACAATCCGCTGGGATGTTATCTACGGATGTATTGATGACTGTAAGATCTGGGCGCTGTGCTTTCACACGATTTCTGAATTTTGTAGCTCCCATTGCAGATGATCCCATTCCTGCGTCACATGCAAATACGATCTTCTTAACTTTATCTGCGTCTTTCTTCTCTCCTGGGTCAACTGTGATTCCTTTAGATTCTGCTTTCTTTGCTGCCATATCGTCCTGTGCATCTTCAAGACTTTTACCATCTGACATACGAATGATCGGTGATGCGATCAAGAATGATACTACAGTTGCGATCAGTACACCTAAGATCGTTAATGGAATCTGACTCTTTGGTGACATTGATAAATAAGCGATGATTGATCCTGGTGAAGATGGTCCAATAAGTCCGCATTTTGTAAATGTGAAGAATGTGATCGCACAAATGTTACCAATGATCGGAGCGATGATCACGATTGGGTTCATCAGGATATATGGGAAGTAAATCTCATGAATACCACCGAAGAAATGAATGATGATCGCACCTGGTGCAGATGATTTTGTTACTTTGTCTTTAGAAAATACTGCATATGCTAATAATACTCCAAGCCCTGGTCCTGGGTTTGCCTCTAACATGTACATGATAGATTTACCAGCTTCTTTTGCCTGTTCAATACCAATTGGTGTAAAGATACCATGGTTGATCGCGTTATTTAAGAATAATACTTTGGCAGGTTCGATAAAGATTGCTGCTAAAGGTATTAATTTTGCTTTTACAAGTACGTTAACTCCTGCTGTTAACACTGCTAATACGGCTGACATAAATGGTCCGATGATGAAATATCCAATGATCGCTACGATCATTCCTAAGATACCAACAGAGAAGTTATTGATCAACATCTCAAATCCGGCTGGCATATGTCCGTCCATTGCTTTATCAAATTTCTTGATGACCCATCCTGCAAATGGTCCCATAACCATGGCTCCCATTAACATTGGCTGTCCATCAAATCCACCAACTCCAGCGATACAACCCATGACTGCGATCGCACCCATGACTCCTCCACGATCTCCACCAACTTGTTTACCACCTGTGTAGGCGATCAGCATTGGTAATAAGAATGTTAACATGTATGGCTGAATTGATGCTAACTTCGCATTTGGAATCCATCCATCTGCGATAAATAATGCTGTAATGAATCCCCATGCAATGAATGCTCCGATATTTGGCATTACCATTGCACTTAAAAATTTACCAAATCTTTGTAATCCATTTTTCATTTACAATATCCTCCTTTTGTTTTCTATCTTCTCTTCATTTTGTTTTCGTAATAGTTGCCAAGGCTTGTTTCAAGTTCTGCCTCGACTGCATTTCTGTTTTTGTCGAATAAATAGGTGATGATCTGGTCTTTCTCGGCTAACGCTCCACTTATTTCGCTCATAACCTCTCGATAAACCTTACTTCCATCTCCCTGTGGAACAAGCATCAAGATCGCACCCTTGATCGGCTGCCCATCTTCAATGATCTCATCATTTAAATAGACAAAACCAAATCTGCAATGTCTGATGCCTTTCGTTTCACAATGTAAAAATAATGCATTCATACTCGGAATAAATGTGCTTGCGATATTCTCGCGTTTGTTTAATGCAAAAGTGATCTCTGCTGCCATTGTTTCATTTCTTGCAAATAATTCTCCTGCATATTCGATCAATTGTTTCTTATTCTTAATGTTTTCACCTGTTGATATTTTAATGTTATCTAAAACCTGTAAGATCTCTTCTCCAAGAAGTGTCATATACTCAATGTCTTCTCTTCCAATCCTTTTGACTGGTTTTACAGTCTTTACGGGATTTTTTCTTTTCTTCTTGTCGATATTTTTGATCATGGCATTGATCATTTTCTTATCTGTCTCTGTTAAAATGGAGTTCACATAGACATTCGGAACTGTCAGATTTAATTTTGCTGTGGAAACGATAAAATCAATTCCCTCTTCGATCAGCTCCTCTTCTTTGATCTCTGCTGTCGATATGATCTTTTGTACCATCAGCTGCGGAAATTCTTTTTTCAGATGAACGGCTAACATATGGGATGTTCCAACTCCATGTGGGCAGGCAACATAAACAGATAACTTTTCTTCTTTATCTTTTTGCTGTTCAACCGCTACACAGAAGTATAATGCGATAAACCCCATCTCCCCTTCCGGGAGTTTTTTAATATGTAATTCTTCTTTTAAGAACTCACACGCTTTGATCGTTGCCGCATAAACCTTGGAATATTTTTCTTCTAAAAAATCAATGTATTGATTTTCTGTAAATACGCCTTGTTTCATTCGATTGATCGCTGGTTTCATATGATTACATAATCCATCGATCAATACTGCATTCTCAAAAAATTCCATTTCTAAAAGTATTTCCATCTCAGCAATGATCCGCATGACCAACTGCCTGACTTTAAAACTTTCTTCATCGATCTTATTCTCACTTTTGTTTTTCCAGATCTTCGCTGCCAAAAGCTGCATTGCTATGTTATATACTTCTCCTTGCGAGAGCTGATGCCCTTCAAAGCTGCTCAACTTGCTTCCCAGCCATTTTGCAATCTGATATTCTGGTAAATGAGTGATCGATGTGATATCTTTCTCTTCTTTGATCTCATGTCCCATTCTTACTCTGTTTTGTGTGATCAATAAATACAAACTTAAATGTCTGATAGAATGGTCAGTATATTCTATATCTAACACTTCCTGCATATTTTTAATGATATCTCTTGTATCATCTAACACTTCTTGCGTAAGATTCGGAAACATTCGTTCTTTGAGTCTTTTCTCTTCGTCAAACAATACTTTTAAGGAACGTCCTCTTAACTTTTGTCTCAATACCATTGTCACTGCCTGACGGTAATCTTCCTCTTTTCCTTCCCAGTAAATTCCCATTCCCGGTCTTCGGTAAAGAGTCAGATTATAGTGATCAAGCCATGTTTCAACCTCTTCCAGGTCGTTGCTTAATGTTGCATCCGAAATATGAAAAAGGGATGTAAAGTAAAAATATTTGAGTGGTTCGTTGATTGTTAACAGTTCAAGTAATATGATCATCTGGCGATCTGCTTTACTGTATACTGGCTTGTTCTCATCCATATCTACGAGTTCTTTAATATAGTTTCTTGTTTCTGCATCTTCATCCACATACATCCCGATTCTTGGTTTCTTAACTAGTTTAAAGTCATTCTCCTCAAACCATTCGTTGATGCGAGGCATTTCTCTTAATACGGTTCTTGAACTTAATTTCAGTTTTTCTGATATTGCCTGTATTGTAATTGGATCGTCAGCATTGAAGGCTGCTAACATCTCAATGATAAGTTTCTGTCTTTTTGTTAATCCGGATTTCTTAGACACTCTGTATCATCCCCTTTCACGTATTATTATATATACAATGGGTGGTTTGGACAAGCGATTGATATGATGGTTTTGACGACATTTAATAGTGACATTTTGTTGTCAGTATTTATAGTTTGTCAGTAATGAATAGAGACAATGTTGTAATTTGTAGATAGGCTTACGTGTATGTGACAGAAATAAAAGAAAAACAAATATTTGAAAGAATCAGGTAGCAACTCCGCATTTTTGAGAGCGTTTTTTACAAATCGCTGATCCGTGCCTGTTCCTTTGGAAACTCCCTCGCTGCGAGCCAAAATGCCCGCAGCAACGGTCAGACATCCAACCACAGGCACTGCGAATTTGTAAAAAACGCACTCAAAAAGTGCTCATGTTTGCCACCTTGATTCTTTCAAATATTTGTTTTTCTTTTATTTCTGTCACATACACCTGAAGTCTATTCAAACCACTACACAGTGTGTATGTTATACGGTATTGGTTAATAATTTCAGTTATCGAAACCACCAGTGGAGGTATGTTTTACTGTATTGGAATCTATAATAAACATCTGTCTGCCATTACATAAATTTAAAACCAATAACGTTCAACACACACCCACTTAAGTTTTCCAATCTTGTAATTGTCCACACTTTAGACTTCAGGTATATGATAAAAAATAAATAAACGATCGGAAGAGCAGCATTAGAATTTTGCCACGTTTTTTACGGATTCGCAGCCGGCTTGGTGCGTTGTTTGAGCCTCATAGAGTTTCTGTTTTGAATACCCTTGAAGGCGAGTTACGCAAGGAAATCCGGCGAATCAGCGATCTGTAAAAAATGTGAGGAAAATTCTAATG
>JAXJNA010000034.1:0-28762 GCA_036312945.1 Anaerostipes hadrus | reverse complement strand
GTTCACACCATTTTATTCCGTTCTCGTTGTTCGGCGTGTCAATAAGTATAAATTGCTTATTTGTGCAAGCACAAACGCAATTTATACTTTTGACACTTGCATCATATTATACGCCATATAATATTATATTTTTCATATTATGTCAACTCGCTGTAGATTTCTTATATAGCATAATTTACATTAAAAGAAATCTGCTGTAGCTAAAAAGAGACCATCACATATCTCTATGCAATGATCTCTGCAGTATTTATTTCCTGTTTATTTTAAAACTGTTTTGAGCTGATTGACTGCTTTGGCACTTGTCTTGCTCTTTAGATCCTGATAGTCAAAGAATGCAAATCCATCCACATGTTTCTCTCTTGCATACTGTACCTGTTTCTTTAAGACTTTTGTATCACTCTTCCATTCTTTTCGTTCTGCACGATTCTGGCCAACATTATGTCCCGCACGATATACTGCGATTCCAATATAAAGTTTGACTTTCTTACTCTTTGCTGCCTTTACCCAACGATCCGTCACTTTATTAAATTTTGCAGTTGGATGTTTAAATCCCCAGTATACCTGTGGGCAGATATAATCAACATATTCTGTAGAATTCAGCCATTTATAAATATCCACATAATATGAATATTTACTCGTCAGATTATCAATATTTCCTGCTGGACTGATACCATATGTTACATTTGGATCTACACTCTTTACTGCTTTTTTCATCTGTTTCACCAGAGTATTTACCTGTGCACGACGGTAAGTATAGATACTCTTCTTTTGTTTTTTGTAAGATGATTTTTTATATTCTTTTGCATCAAATGCCTTTTTGACATTACGTTTTGTAAAAGATGGATAGAAATAATCATCCATATGAATTCCATCGACATCATAGTTTTGTACGATTTCTTTTACTCCATTTGTGATCAGTGTTCTGACCGCTTTCTTGGATGGGTTGTAATACAAACTTCCACCATAAGATAATACATTTCTTCTTGTAGACTTCTTGGCATGCCATTTTCTTGCCTGATTATTCTTTGCAAGTTTCTTATAATTCGTAGAGCCTGTTGTTACACGATATGGATTTACCCATGCCTCAATCTTCATGTCATTGTCATGTGCAACTTCTACCATGATCTTTAATGGATCAAACCCTGGATTTCTTCCCTGTTTTCCAGAAATGTATTTAGACCATGGAAAATATTTGGACTTATAAATCGCATCTCCAAATGGTCTTACCTGCACGATCACGCGGTTCATTCCAAGGCTCTTTCCTTTTTTGACAACTCCTGTAAAGTAGGTACGGAAATTTGCTGCCGTTCTCTTTTTATATTTTGCACGATAAGAGTCATAATCATAGAAAGAAAACCAGAATGCTTTATATTCTCCTGTAGACTGCGTCTCTTCCTGCTGTGCCGTTGTAGTTTCTGTTGTTGCTTCTGAAGCTGTTGTTGTCTCACTTGTTGTTTCTGAAGCTGTTGTTGCTTCTGCCGTTGTTCCCTGTGCCGGGTCATTTCCATCTCTTGCTGCTGCCAGAACCATATGACTGCATAAATTCACAAACATTGCGCTGACAACCAATAATGCGATCCATTGTATCTTTCCTAATTTTAAATGTTTCATATTTCCCTCCGATGTATCTCCTGTCTGCTGTTTTACTTTATTAAATCCATTCAAAATGTTCACATGCTTTCTTGATACCGTCATTGACATTTGTATCGGTCACATAACTTGCAATATCTTTTAAATCCTGACATCCATTTCCCATGGCAATGGAAAACCAGTCTTTGCAGAACATATCCATATCATTGTAATCGTCCCCGAATACAACCACATCTTTAATATCTGCACCAAGATGTTCCATCATCTTCACAATACCACCACGCTTATTATCTGGCTGGAACATTAAATATTCTGGTTCAAATCTCAAATGCCCGATCAACTCTTTCTTTGTAAGCTTCTCTTCTTCCTCTTTTGGAATAGCTACATAAATCTTGTAAATCGCATCGACACTGTCAATATCTAACATATCATCAATGATATATCTGGTTGGTTCTTTTCTCTTTCCAACCTGTCTTAGAAATTTGTCGTCTGTCATATAGACATCTTTCGTGTCATCAAGTGCTGCGCACCATCCATACCCTAATTCTTCTGCCTGATGAATGATCTGTAAACACCCTTCTTTGTCCAGCGGAATATTTTCCACTAATTCATTGTTGATCACACAACCATTTCCTCCACAACAAACCATATTTTTAAACCCATTGGCTTCTGTGAATCTGCGTGCTTTGTAATGTGCTCTTCCGGTTGCGATCGCAACAAAATGTCCATTTGCTTCTAAGCGGTTTAACGCCTCTCTGGCACTTGGCACGATCTCCCCTGTCGATCTATCTGTCAATGTTCCGTCAATATCAAAAAAGAAATATTTCTTTTCCATTATTATCTACTCCTTATAAACTCTCATCATAGCATTTTATTTATTGCAATGAATTTAACTGTTCGTAAAATGTTGGATAAGAAACATCCACACACTCTGAATCTTCGATTACAGTTTCTCCTTCTGCATTGATTCCTGCAATCGAAAATGTCATAGCGATTCGATGGTCGTATTTGCAATTGATGCTTGCTCCATGTAGTGGATTACCACCTTTGATGATCATTCCATCATCTGTTGCTGTTGCATCAACACCCATTTTTACCAGATTATCAACGGTTAATGCGATTCGGTCAGATTCTTTTACCTTAAGTTCTGCTGCATCTTTGATCACTGTCTCACCATCTGCAAATGCTGCTAACAGTGCAATAACTGGAATCTCATCGATCAATGTTGGAATGACTTCTCCACCGATCACCGTTCCTTTTAATTTGCTTGTCTTTACAACGATATCTGCTGTTGGCTCTCCACCATTATCGATTACATTTTCTAATGTAACATCAGCTCCCATATCTTTGCATACACGCAGGATTCCATCTCTTGTTGGATTGATTCCAACATTCTTTAAACGGATACATGAATTTGGTGTGATCAATCCTGCCACGATAAAGAATGTTGCTGAAGAAATATCTCCTGGAACTACGATATCTGTTGCGATCATCTCTTCTGGAGGTGTGATCGTCGCTGTTGTATCATGTGATTCTACTTTCACTCCAAAAGAACGAAGCATTAATTCTGTATGATTTCTTGATAATGCTGGCTCTGTCACGCTTGTCTTGCCATCTGCATATAATCCTGCTAATAACACACAGGATTTTACCTGTGCAGATGCAACTGGAGAATCATAATGTGTTGCATTTAATTTTGTTCCTTCGATCTTAAGCGGTGCACATCCATTTCCATTCACACTTGTGATCTTTGCACCCATCTGCTCTAATGGTTTGATGATCCTTCCCATTGGACGTTTATTTAAGGATGCATCTCCAGATAATACAGTTTCAAAATCCTGACCTGCAAGAATTCCTGAGATCAGTCTTGTTGTTGTTCCACTATTTCCAACATCAAGTGTTTCACTTGGTGCTTTCAGTCCATGAAGACCATTTCCATGAACAGTGACATTCGTTCCATCCTGTTCGATCAAAACACCCATCTTACGAAAACAATCGATCGTTGACAGGCAGTCAGCTCCTGATAAGAAATTACTGATATGTGTTGTTCCTTTCGCTAAAGATCCAAACATAACTGCTCTATGACTGATCGATTTGTCTCCTGGAATTGATAGTTCTCCTCTAAGTCCCGCACTTTTTGTTAATTTCATGTTTTTATTTCCTCTCATATACTGTGTAATTTTTATCTCTTAAGATTTTTGTCGCCTTCTTTGCTGATTCATCATCATATAACATGATCTTTAAAACACCTTCTTCGAATTCACGGTTATGAATGATTCCAATATTCTTGATACTTACATGATTCAAAGCAAGCAAGGTTGTCGTTGTTGCGATCGTTCCTGGTTCATCTGGAATATCAATAAAGATCTCGTAAGATTTCTGGATCAGACCAACCGCACTGTCTGGCACAGAATCTCTATATTCTCCTGCCTGTTTAAAATAATTATTCAAATATTCTCTGTCTTCCATATCAAGTGCTGCGATCACATAACCTAAATGATTCTGTGCTTTTTGCAGTAATTCTTTGATATTCTTCTTATTTGACAAAGAAATCTGTTCCCATACGACCGGTGATGAAGATGCGATTCTTGTGATATCTTTAAAACCACCTGCTGCTAACTGTTTTAAGATTCCATCATCTGTATCCATGTTACTTACAATATGTACCAGTTCTGCTGCCATGATATGCGGCACATGACTGATCGCTGCAGTATAGGCATCATGCTGCTTATAATCCAGAATGATCGTTAACGCTCCTAATTCTTCAATGAAGTTTGTAAAATCTTTCACTCTTTGTTCGCTGACTTTCTTCGTTGGCGTGATAAAATAGTAAGCATTCTCAACTAATCTGTCAGAACTGAAAGAAAAACCTGCCTTCTCTGATCCTACCATCGGATGTCCGCCAATAAAATATTCTTCCATTCCTAATTCTTCAATCTTTAAGTGAATCTCTTCCTTTACACTTCCTACATCTGTTAAAATACAATTTTCATTAATTGATCCTTTCAGATCTTTTAGATACATTACATTATATTGAACCGGTGCACACAAAAATACATAGTTACATTCCGCAAAATCTGTTTTGCAGTCTGTAGCAATTGAATCAATGATTCCATCCTCCAATGCACTTTTGATCGTATCCGGGTTTTCATCCATTCCAATGAGTGTATAGTTTGGAAAAACTCTTCTTATTCCCTTCGCAATGGATCCACCGATCAATCCCAAACCGATAAATCCGATCGTAAAATTGCTGTCTGTCATTGTTTTACTCTCCTTTTTTCTTGCGGTGATCACAAAATCTTCTCATTCTTTGATCACACTTAGTTTTTATTTTAACTTCCTGTATTTAAAAAGTCAACACTGACACGCTTTAAAGTGACAAAGTATTTTCTTCTCTATTTTCTTGGATTTCCTACTTGAATACCCCAAAAAAATGCTTTATGATTATCTTAACAATTATTTTACACTAACTTATTTTAATAAAGGAGTTTTCCAATGTTTGAAAAAGCCGTTATCTACGCAACAAATGCCCACAACGGTCAGACAAGAAAAGGCACCAATCTTCCTTTTATCATCCACCCTATGGAAGTTGCTGCCATCGTTGCCGCTATGACTCTTGATCAGGATATGCTTTGTGCTGCTGTCCTTCATGATGTCGTTGAAGACTGTGACGGAATCTCAATTGAAGATATCCGCCGCGAATTCGGTGATATTGTTGCTTCTTATGTTTATCAGGAAAGTGAAGATAAGAGCAAGACATGGGTTGAGAGAAAAGGCCATACGATCGATTTCTTAAAGAACCGTGCATCCCGCAATGCAAAGATCATCGCTCTTGGTGACAAGCTTGCTAACATCCGTGCACTTTATCGGGATTATAACATCCTTGGCGAAGAGTTATGGGAGAGATTTAATATGAAAGATAAAAAGATGCAGGGTTGGTATTATCGTGGAATGATCGAAGGATTTGCTGATCTTTCAGAATTTCATGAATATAAGGAATACTGTCAACTTGTAAATGAAGTTTTTCCTGAAGAATAACACAAAAGAAAAAAAGACTGATTTCGCAAACATTGTTAAATGTTTGTAAAATCAGTCTTTTTATCAGATTCTGAACTCTTTTGCCATCAAGATCGTTGCGATCGCAAGTAAAATACTACAGATAAATATAGAACTTCCTCCTGCACGACCAGTTAAAAATCCTCCGATCACTGCTCCAATAATGAAAAAAGTAATAATTCCATAATATCGTAAACTTTTCTGCTTTAAAGTTTTGTCTCCTGTTTTGAAATACTGACAGAGTGCTTCTGTTCCACTTCTTAAATTACCTGTGCACATCGTACTGGCAAATGGATGCCCATGAACCCTTCGAAATGTCTCCACCTGCATAGAACATACAAAAGAAATCAGTACATTCGCCACAACATCATATTGCCCCAATGGAATAAATCCAACAACCGTTATCAGTACAAACTCAAGTGCCACAATTCTCTGTCGCCAATGTATCTTATGTTCTTCCTTATAAAAATGCTTTATGATCTCAACAAGAATTACACCCACCGCAAATGCAAGGATTGGAACAAAATAGTAAAATGCCTGTGTAAAATCCCGCTTTTGAAGATTCACCCCAAACAATACGATATTTCCTGTCTGTGCATTTGCAAATACATGTCCACGCATTAAATAACTGTAGGAATCAAGAAACCCTCCTACGATCGCAAGAATTGCTGTTAAGAAAAAACTCTCTGACATCTGCAAACGTTTTTCTTCCATTAGATCTGCACTTCCTTTCCAAGCTCATAAAAAGATCTCATCAGTGTGATCATATCATCTAAATCTTTGCATCCAGCAGTTTCATACGTGGAATGCATGGATAACTGTGGAAGTCCGATATCTGCTGCCTTGATCGATACCTGTCCAGTCAGGATATTACCAAGTGTTGAACCGCCTAACATATCCGAACGGTTAAAGAATACCTGACAAGAAATCTTTTCTTTTTTACACAGATACTTTACGAGTGCCGCTGAATTCGCATCGGTTGTATATTTTTGTGATGCATTGTATTTTAATACAATTCCTTCATTGATATACGGACGATTCGTAGGATCTGTCTTATCCTGATAGTTTGGATGAACTGCGTGAGCATTATCTGCAGATAACATAAAGCTGTCTGCCACTGCCATATAATATTCTTCTTCATTTTTTCCGCAAAGATAACTGATCCTTTTTAATACCTCTGGGAAAAATGTTGATCCAGCCCCCTGTTTTGTACCGCTTCCGACTTCTTCATTATCAAAGACCGCACACACTGTGACATAATCTTTGGAAAGCTTTGCATTTAACATTCCTTCGATGGATGAATATGCACATTCAAGGTCATCTAATTTAGGTGCTGCAACAAATTCTTCGTTGATTCCTAGTGTTGTTCCTCTCATTCGGTTATATAAAAACAAATCATAAGATAAGATATCTTCTTTCTCAACGCCTGATTCTTTGGCGATCATTTCCTCAAAACCATCTTTTGTAAGATTCCCTCCGCATAATGGCAGGAGATCTTTTTGTGGATTTAACTGTTTTGATTCGTTTGAAGATCTTGACATATGGATTGCAAGATTCGGAATGATCATAAGATCTCTGTCAATGTTGACCAACTGATCTTTGATCTGTCCGTTTTCTTCTATTATAATGCGTCCTGCAACAGACAATGGACGGTCAAACCATGTTTCCGGGATCATTCCTCCGTATCGTTCGATATTTAATTTGGTATAATGTTTCTCTACGGACATCTCAGGCTGTTCTTTGATACGGTATGTTGGAGAATCACTGTGACTTGCCACGATGTGAAATCCTTGAAAATCCTTCTTTGGCAAATGAAATGCTATCATAGAACTTCCATTTCTCGTAACAAAGTAACTCTTTCCTTCTTCTAGATTCCAATATTCTTTCTCTTTTAATTCTGTAAAACCATGTTCCAGAAACTGTTTTCTTGCATTCTCGATCACATGAAAACAGCTTGGACTATGATCAATAAATTCGATTAAATTTTTGACATTGTTTTTCATCACTTTCCCTCCAAAAATTTTCTAACGATTATTCTAGCACATTTGTATAGGAAAGAAAAGAAATGTAGTTATGTCAGTTTGATATATCTGTTATATTCTTTTATTATGCAAGCACTTTTCCTTCAGGAAATGCAGCTCTAAACACAAAGCGTACAACAGGTCCTGCAATGATCAACTGATATGGAAGTGCCATTACAAAGTTCTTTGGAATATTCGTAAGCCACATCATCAGTAAGTTTGAGAAATTTCCCATCTCGATACTAACTTCGACTGCTCCATAAAGTGACATAATGATCACCATAGGTACAACCATACAGCAAGATACTGAAATAACTTTTCTTAAAACAGAACTGTCTGGTTTTACAAGATATTTAAACGCAAATCCTTTTGCGATCTTAGATACAAAGAACCAATCACAGCACATTGCAAAAATATATGCGATCGGGAATCCTAACCATCCGGCTTTGATGGATTCCATTGATAATCCTCCCATATGTAATGATACGTTGTATATGCTCATCCAAAATACCATCATGAAACACATGATGAATGTATAGATAAGACTTTCTCTTTTATTCTGTGGCATTTTTCTCTCTCCTTCTTCTAATTAATTTTTTTATATTTACTGCCTGTTTCATGTCAGTTGTTTATTATACATACTTTGTATGCTCCTCATAAGCACTTTTTTTAATTTCGTCATATTCCTTAATTAACTTATTGTATACGTTACATTTCTGTGCACTTTCCACAATAAAATATGTTAAAATATAATCAGAAACAATTAGCTTTCATATTTTTTCAAGGAGGGATTTTTTTATGAAACGAAATGTATGTAGGATTTTAGGTTGTTTTCTTTTTGCTTTTACATTGTGCATTATGACACCATCATTTGCAAAAGCTTCTGTTAAAAACATACCTCAAACAAAAACTTCTGGAACTTATGCTAGTAATGTTGACATCACTGGAGACGGAAATGCTGATTCTGTGATCATCCGTACAACACCCGATCAAGAAGGCTGGTATATCAACCGTTTTACGATCTATCTAAATGGAAAAAGGATCACAGAGATATCTCTCCGTGGTCACGACTGTTATGCTCTCACTGTAAAATATGCAAAAATGAGCAAACAACATACGTTTATCCAGATCATTGGCCGTGGTGAAAATGACTACGTTACTTATAATGAAATCTTTACTTATAACCAAAAATCCAACCAATTTCGTGTTGTAAAATCTTTTAATGACCGCTCATCTTACGCTGAAGAAATCGTTACTGCCAATAAAAAAGGAATTACTGTTAAACATCGTGTACAACCTATGGAAACTGGATGGATCAATTGGACACTGCCTTTTAAATACAGTAAGCAAAAATTCATTGTAACTGCATCTTCTACAAAAACGGTACGAAGTGAGCTTGGACAAAACAGAAAAGATAAATATTCGAGATATTTTGCAAAAAATAAGTTTATCACTGCCAAAAAAGTAACTTTCTATAAAAAAGCTGGCAGCAAAAAAGTTGCTTTTCGTGTACCAAAAGGGAAATCAGTAACTTTAAAGAAATTAACTTATTCCAAGAAAAAGATTTATCTACAGTTTAAATATGGGAAAAAATATGGCTATCTTCGTGTAAATCGGGCAAATTATAACTTTGAAAAACCACTTTTCCAGAATGTTAATTCACGACTAGCTGGCTGATCATTTTTAATACCAGCCAAAATTCTCAAACCTTTTTTCTAGTCTGGAACTCAGCTTCTGAAAAACTTTATGCTGTGTATCAAAATCGAATACACAGCATATTTTTCTATTTTTATAAGAATTCTTTCCCTTCTTCAATCTGTTTTAACATACTCTCCAGTAATTTCCTTGCATCTGAAACCACACCATAATCACTGTATGCAAAGATCGCAGCTCTCGGATTATTATTGACTGAAATGATACAATCTGCATCAATTCCTGTCATATGCTGAATTGCCCCGGCAATACCGAATGCAAGATAGAGTTTCGGTTTTACGGAGATTCCTGACTGTCCTACCTGCTGTGTTGGAAGCATCCATCCTGCATCTACACACGGTCTTGTACATGCAACTTCCCCTCCGATCTTCTCTGCAAGTCTCTCAAGAAGCGCAAATCCTTCTTCTCCTTTCATCCCACGGCCACCGGAAACTATGATCCTTGCTGTATCCAGATGAACTTCTTTTCCACTTTTTCCTGCTACTCCATGATAGATCAGATCTTGTCGTTCTTCCTTCAGACAATCTGGATGTACATATAACATCTCACCTTGTTTGTCTTCCTTGTATTCTGCTTTTCCCATCACTCCTGTACGGATTGTGATCACCGATGTCAATGATGGATTGATTCCAAAGTCTGCCATGTTTTTTCCATCGAATGCCGGTCTTGTGATGATAAGTTGTTCCTGTTTCTCATCGTATGTAAGTTTCGATGCATCACAGACTAATTCTGTATCAAATGCATAAGCCGTCTTTCCTGCCAGGACTCTTCCTGATGCCGTTCCTCCGATCAGTATCACTTTCGGATCCTTTTCTTTTAAAACTTCTATGACAGCATCATAATGCAGCTGCATATGTCCTTCTATTAATTTTTCATCTTCGATACATAGGATTTCATCAACTCCGTAATTGTAAAGCTTTTTTGCCTCTTCTTTGATCTCACATCCTGACAGGATCACTGACAATGAAAGATCTCTCTCCTTTGAAAGTTGTCCTGCTGCCCCGATCAATTCCAAAGTCAGCGGCATGATCTCTCCCTTTTGAATCTCTCCAACAACAACGATTCCTTCTTTTTTCCCTAGATTCATCTCCAAACACCTCCTAGATCACACTCTTTTGCTTTAACAACTGAAGCACCTGTGCTGCCTTTTCTTCTTCATCTTTTCCACTGATCATAACAAGTTTTTGCTGTTTGCTGCTTTTGACTTCATATTTTCTAAGTTGCGTTACTTTTCTCTTGGTTACAGAGAGATTCAAGTCTTCATTCGTCAATATCTTTGTCTTATATGTTCCATCATATGTTTTCATGATATCTGGTACGGATGGAAAACGGTTCTTATTCTTCTCTCTAATAGAAAGTATCATTGCTGGAGTTTTAGCTTCTACCTTATATGCCATCTGATCCCCCATACATGTTGCGAAAACACTTCCATCTTTCATCTCTGTGATCTCATCCGAATACGCGATCAATGGGATCTCCAATGCACAGGAAGTCATCGAAGCCATATGTGCGCTGTCTCCATCAATTGCCTGCCGTCCACACAAGATAAGATCATATGGTCCAAGTTTCTTGATCCCTGCTGCAACGATCCTGGCAGCCTGTGATACATCCATGTCTGCGAATTGTGGATCACTGATCAAAAAAGCATTATCAATTCCATAAGTAAGCGCTTCCTTCATAACATTCTCTGCGGATAGTGGTCCAAATCCGATCACATCTACAGTTCCACCATAGCGGTCTCTTAAATCCAGTGCTTCTTTTATTACGTTCTTATCACTGTCATTTAACTGATCCACATCCTGATATTCATCTTTGATCGAATCATCTGGAATTTGTTTTAAAATCACAACAAATCTCATCTCGTTTCTCCTTTTTTGTTTATTTTGTAAATATTTTGTACGATAATCATGTTTCAAATTGTAACATTTCAACAATTCTTCGTCAAGTATTTTTACTTTCCAAAAAAAGCAGAAAAGAAGAGTCAAATACTACATTCAACTCTTCTTTCTTCTATGGTCTATAAGGATTTATTTGATTTATTTCTTTAATGTCTTCATCCATTCATCCATCTCAGCTCGATCTGCCATGGCTGCTAATGCACCTTCTTTTGTTGTTGTGTTCGCTGCATACGCATTGGCAAAATCAAGATAATTTCTTAATGTATCATCACTTACGGATTCCAAATCTTCTACTTCATCATTTAACAGACAGTATAGGAATGCTCCGATAAATGAATCTCCAGCACCTGTTGTATCTCGGACATCGATCTTATATCCAGAAGCTTCTACCATTCCATTTCTCGTATACACTTCTGCTCCATCAGCTCCTTTTGTGTAGATGACGTATTTTGCACGATCAGCAAATAAACCGTCCAGGGCATCTTTGATGTCTGTATGTCCTGTGATAAATTCCAGTTCTTCATCAGAAATCTTGATGATGTCTGCGTATTTTAAGAAATCATTGACTGTCGCTTTTAATTGATCAAGATCATCCCATAATGAGAATCTTAAGTTTGGATCAAAAGATACTTTTACATTCTGCTCGATCGCCATATCGATCAGTTTCTTGTGAGCTTCTTTCATTGGAGATTCCACAAGATCTACGCTGCAAAAATGAATCATTCCACAATCGTTTAAGATATCTGCTGGGATATCTTCTACACTGTAGCGTAAATCTGCACTGTTTTTTCTATAAAATTTGAAATCACGGTTTCCGTCAGAGGCAAGGGATACGAACGCTAAGGCTGTTTCCCCTTCTTTGTCTCTTGCGATATTAGAAGTATCGATTCCTGCTTCATCTAACACTTCCACGATATAATCTCCAAATGGATCATCTCCAAGTTTTGTTAAAAATTTGGATGGAATTCCAAGCTTCGTGACTGCTCCAACTACATTTGCAGGTGCTCCTCCTGCGACTCTTTTAAATGAAGGTACATCTTTTAGTCTCTGTCCCTTAACTTCAGGGATAAAATCGATCAGTGCTTCTCCGATCCCACATAATTTATTCTTCATGTCTTCCTCCTTCAATTTCGAATGATTTTAATGGATATACTGTCATTATACCAGAACATTCTCCATTAATCAGTAGTCTTCCATGATGATTGTAGATTCTTGTTGTAAAAACTTCTTCTCCATGGTTTACAAAGATCTCTAAGGATGAAGTATCCGCAAAAATCTGAAGATGCTCTAATTTTTCTAATCTTACTTTTCTTGTTGATCTTCCACTTCCATAGACACCAAGATTTAAGGTCAGGATATTGTCTTTATAGGAAAGAGTGATCCCTTCGCGCAGTGTCATTATCATTTCTCTGCATCGTTTAAAATCTACAACTGCTTCATAGATAGCATTTTGCATGATGATCGTCTGTCCATAACAAAATGTACAAACTGCTTTGTCTTCACTTCGAAGCTGTTTTAATTCTTCGATCGGTTGCTGAATCAGTTTTCCGTCTCTTACGGATAATTCTCTTGGAATCGTCAGTGCATGCTGCCATCCTGCTTCTTCGGTTGGATTCGTATAGTCTGCATCTGGGATTCCCATCCATCCGATCAGAATCCTTCTTCCACTTTCATCCTCAAAAGTTTGTGGTGCATAGAAGTCAAATCCACGGTCAAAAAGTTTGATATCTGTAATTTCATATTCATCGGTATCAAAATCATAGTCTAATTTCATTGCTGTGACCTGATGAACATTTTCGTAATCAATACCTTGTGTTTCTACTCCCTGTGGGCAGCAGATGATGTATAGCTGCCCGTCCATCTCAAACAGATCCGGGCATTCCCACATATAACCAAACTTCTGTGGAGTTGTGATGCGATTTTTGTATGTCCAGTTCTTAAGGTCTGCAGATTCATACAGAAGGATCATACCAACACCTTCAACATCCCTTGCTCCGAGAACCATGTAATATTTCTCATTTTTCTTAAAGATTTTTGGATCACGCACATGGTTGCTCATGTCGGCTGGATAATCATCCGTTGTCATTAACAGTTCTTTTTTTGTAAACTCATAGCCGTCTTTACTTGTAAATGTGATCGTATTACTTCCACGTCCACTGTTGATATAGTCATAATCATCTCTGTCAAAATATTTTAAATTTCCTGTGTAGAAATAGTGGATCGTATCATCTTCAATAAATGCAGAACCGGAATAGACCCCATGGGCATCGATGTCTTCATCTGGGAATACGACTGGCCCAAAATCTTCGTAATGAATAAAATCTTTTGTCGTATAATGTCCCCATGTCTTTAACTCACCAGTTGGTTCAAATGGAGTGTACTGGTAATAAATATGGTATGTCCCATTAAACTGGCATAAACCGTTTGGATCATTTAACCATCCTGTCTTTGGCATTAAATGGAATTTTAATCGGTCTTGATCTGCTGCCACACGTTGTCTGTAAGCTTCATTTTCTTTATACCATTTTTCATAATCTGCCTTATAGACTTTCTTGTATTTTTCAAACATCTGCCCTGGTTTCCTTTCCTTCTTTGAATAGTGATTATTTTAAATTCATGATCTTCGTATTATTATCTGCATCTGCTGCTTCAACCACTTCGACTTCTTTTCCTTTCGCATCTGCGACTAAGAACATCGTCTGTGTCTTGTATCCTTTTTCTTTCACAAGATCCATATCAAAAGATAATAACTTATCACCTTTCTTTACTTTGGCTCCTGTTTCTACGAAAGTCTCAAAACCTTCGCCATTCATCTTAACTGTATCAATTCCTGCATGGATCAGAAGTTCTACTCCTGAGTTTAATGTGATCCCCATTGCATGTTTTGTAGGGAAGATCAGACTGATCGTTCCGTCGGCTGGTGCATATACGATACCTTCGCTTGGGTTGATCGCAACACCTTCTCCCATTGCCTTACTTGCAAATGCTGGGTCTGCGGACTTTGCTACATCTAAAACTTCACCTTTCATTGGTGCATATAATTCATTTGTTTCTTCTGTTGTATCTGCTGGTTCCTGTACTTCGATCTCTTTTACTTCTTCTGCTTTCTCTTCTTTGGCTGGAGTCTCTGCTTTGAGATCTTCTCCTTCGATGTTAAACTTCTTCCAGAAGACTGCAGTTAAAACTGCGGATACTCCCATGGATAAGAGCAGTCCGATCGCGAAGTTTAAGTAATCTTTTGGAAGCATAGACAGGAATCCTGGAAGTCCTGCTGCTCCTAATGCCTGTGCTAAAACTCCTGTTGCTGCACAGTATGCATTACCTACGGCTGAACCGATGATGGCAGCGTAGAATGGATATTTTAATTTCAGTGTTACACCGAACATTGCTGGTTCTGTGATTCCAAGTAATGCAGAAACACCTGATGCAGAACAGATTGATTTCATCTTCTCATTCTTTGTTAAGAATAAAACTGCTAATACGGCTGCTCCCTGTGCTACGTTGTTCATACTTGCTGTTGTGAAGATAAAACTTCCACCTGTTGTTGCTTTGGCTGCGATCAGCTGCGTCTCGATCGCGATAAAGCTGTGATGCATTCCTGTTAAACAGATCGGTGCATATGCAAGTCCGAATAATCCACCACCGACAAATCCAAGTGTGTTATATACCCATGTGATCCCATCTGCTAATAAGTTACCTGCTTCTCTTAACACTGGTCCTACGAAGATGAATGTTAAAAATGATGTTACCATGATAGAGATCAATGGTGTTGTCAGGTTATCTAACCATGTTGGTGTTACTTTATGTAACTTCTTCTCGATCGTTGCTAAAATAAATGCTACTGCTAATACTGGAAGTACAGTTCCCTGATATCCGATCGCCTGGATATTAAATCCAAAGATATCCCATACTGGCGCTTTGGCGATACCGATGCTGTATGCACTTAACAGATCTGGATGAACCATGATCATACCCATGGCCGCTCCAAGATATGGATTCCCGCCAAACTTCTTCGTTGCGCTAAATCCGATCAATACTGGCAAAAATGCAAATGGAGCACTTGCGAACATGTTGATCGCTGTTGCCAGACCCTTAAACTGTGGGTACAGATCAATGACGGACTTGCCGCTAAACATCGCTGCTGTCAGAATATTGTTCAATCCCATTAACAGACCACCTGCTACGATGGCTGGGATGATCGGTACGAAAATATCACTTAATAACTTTACTAATCTCTGAAGAACATTTCCCTTCTTCTCTTCTTTCTCAGCATCTGCTGGTGTATCGACTAAGATTCCTAACTGTTTCTGTACTTCGTCACATACTAAGTTTACAAGTCCTGATCCGAAAATAATCTGGAACTGTGACTGTGTTAAGAACACTCCCTTAACTCCTTCAATATCACTGACTGCATCTTCATTGCGAAGATCGTTGTCTTTTAACTGTAAACGAAGTCTTGTTGCACAATGCTGAACTGACTTAATGTTTTGTTTGCCACCAACATGCTCAATGACCTGGCTGGCGATTTTTGCGTAATCCATATCTTCTCTCCTTTTTTTATCGTGAAACTTATTATGGTATCGGTTCCATATCTGTATCTTATAATTTTCTCTTTCATTTGTCAATAGTCTTTGTGGAATCGGTACCATATTTTTTTATTTTATATGAATAGAATATACAAGGGAACTTAACAAAGCGACAAATAAACGACAAAGCCCTCCGTTCCGAACAATACGGAAGGAGGGCAATATTATAAGCACGTATAAAGAATTTATGATCTGACACTTCCGCCTTCAATAAATTCATATCCCACAATCTGTTTCTTGGACACTGGTTCTCCTGTGATCATCTTAAGGATCGTTTCCGCTCCAAGGTATCCCATTCCATAGGAATCAAACTTTAGTGTTGTAAGCTCTGGCGTCAGGAGTGTACTTTCATCATATCCTCCAAACGCTGCAACAGACACTTCTTCTGGAATCTTCTTCTTGTATTCATGCAAGATCTTATATGCACCAAACGCAAGCCGGTCTGTTGCACAGATGATCGCATCTAAATCTGATTCCTTCTCAAGTAATTCTCTTGTAACCATCTGTCCACCAATAAAACTATAATCACTCTTCCCTGTTATTGGTGTGATCCCATATTCCTTCAATCCATCTAACACACCATTTCTACGCTCGATCCCAACTGCCTGGTCTGTCTCATAGACACCAATATATCCAACCTTTTGATGTCCTTTCTTCCCGATATACTCTCCGATCGTTTTCCCTGCATGATAATCATCATAAATAATGGAAATCCCATCTTCATAATCCTGTGTTAAGACAACCACTGGAATTCCCGCTTTCTTTAGCAGTTCTTTGTGGTCCTTTGTGATCGCTATGGAACTGATCAAAATCCCATCCACATTCAACTGAATCAGGCGCTGGATGTTCTGTAATTCCTGATCAATATCGTGGTCTGAATTCTGAATAAGGGTTGTATACCCCTTTTCCCTTAAGTACCGATCGATACTTGTGATCACACGGCTTGTGATCTTAGAATTTAATGTCGGCACAACTACACCGATCACGTTGCTTTGTTTCGCATTCAATCTTGCAAATGCGTTCGGTGTATAGTTGTATTCTTCAATGACCTTCTGAATCTTCGCTCTCGTCTCATCCTTCACATATCCCCCATTAAAATAGCGGGATACTGTGCTTTTCCCTACTCCTGATAAATTTGCGATATCTGCCATGGTCATCTTCTTTGCCATATATTTTGATCTCCTTTGTTACTTTATCTCTCATTATCTTAGCACAGAAAAAGCTATAAAGAAATAAGATGATATAAAATTTCTTTCTCATCCAATAAACGAAGTATTTCTTTCCTACCCGTAAATAAGAAGATCTGACGGTCTGTATGGTGACTTAAATACTGCATCGTCTGTGCGAGTCTTTCATCATCATAATTGCCGAATACATCGTCTAAAAACAACGGAAATGCGTCATTTTCATACAACAGATCCGCCGATGCAAGGCGCAGCGCAAAGTATAATTGCTCTACCGTGGCATTACTTAAATACTTCATATCGATATGATCAAATCCATCATACACCATCATTGAAAGATTCTCATCCATGACTGCCTGCGTATATTTTCCATTCGTCATATCACAAAAAATCTCTGAGATCTTCTCATTTAGTTCCTGTCCAAAAGTTTTTTGTACCTGGCTTGCAGCCTCCTCGATTGCTTTCATTGCAAGTTCTATCTCATGAATCTCAAGTTCTTTCTTCCTTTTCTGCCCAAGCAAGATCTCATATTCCTGCTTTCTCTTATCTGCCTGCTCTTTTTGCTGCAAAAGCTGTGCTTTCTCGATCTCTATGATCTCTAACCGATGTCTTAGTTCTATTTTGCGAATTCTTTCTTCATCTTCTCCGCCAAACAACTTTCGAAACCACAGCAAAATCTTCTGAAACAGCGTTAACTTTCTCTTTTGTCTTAAACGCTTCCGAATCTCTCTCTCTTCCTGTTCATATTCATTCAATGCCTGTGCATCATACTGCCATGATCCCTGTTGTCTTCGCAAATGATCGATCTGTGCAAAAACAGGATCTTTTCGCATTTGTCTTCGTCTGGCTTTCAAATGATCGATCGCTTTTCGAAGGTCGATCGCGGCATCCTTGCTGCTTCGCAGATTCGCCATGGAATTTTGCAAAACTTCCTTCATCTCTCTGCCCGTACGGATCTCTGCCTGTGTCATCGAAACCGTATTCTCAAATGCCTGTTGATCGGATTCGAATAAGCATTCCTTCCCCTTAAGTTCCTCCATCGTATCTGCATCAAATATGCGATACTCAGTCTGCCCTTGAGCGAAGTTTCGCATGATCTTATATCTGGTCCCATCCTTTTCAAAGACCATAGAACCACCGTAAATACCACCATTTACCGGCT
Source organism: Anaerostipes hadrus (assembly GCA_036312945.1). GTDB lineage: Bacteria > Bacillota > Clostridia > Lachnospirales > Lachnospiraceae > Anaerostipes > Anaerostipes hadrus_C. The sequence continues at coordinate 10,552 of JAXJNA010000034.1, read as the reverse complement.
GATATCTGGTGAAATCATCATATTTTGCAGCAAGTCCTCTTGATTTCTCCAGCCCAAACAGCATTGCGATCATAAACTTACGAAGCGTTGTCTTGCCAGATTCATTCTTGCCATAGAAAACGTCTAACTTCCCAGATGTCTGGCAATGATATTTATGAAATTTTCCAAATCCATCAATGTTGATCTCCTCAATCTTCATCTTTTACTTCTCCCTGGCATATGTCAGAGCTTCCATCGCATAACGCAAAGCCTCTGGTTCATCTTTTAAAATATCTGCGACCTTCTGGATGATAAAATCATCTTCCTCTGATAGCTGCTCATATTCCCATTGATTCTTCGTTTCATAAATGATATCCGTGACCATATACTGACTCGTGATCTCATAAAAATCCAGATGGATCTGTGGGTCAATACTTCCTGTCAGTATGATCTCGTATATATTCTCTCTTCCACGATATGAGAGTTCCGTTTCCACTCGATCTATGATCTCTAACGCTGACATCTCATCGGATATCATGACTTCCACTTGTGTATACATTCTTTTTGCAAATGGGACAAAAGTTATCTGTTTCTTTTCTTCGCTGATCTCCCCTTCGATCAGCCCATGATATCCTGTCTCTGTGTGATCCAATGGTTCCAGCGATCCTGCATATGCCATCAGATCTTCGAAAATGATCTCTGGTTTATGGATATGTCCAAGAGCGATATAGTCGAATCCAGACCATTTTAACGCCTCTCTCTGAATCGGGATATGACTTTCATCCCCTCCATGTGCCAGCAGGATTGAAAAATCACTGCCTTCGCTCTCATCTGGTTTCATGTGGTCATACAATGGTTTTGTGATCTGATTCTTCCAATAACTAAAGCCATAAATGGTTGTTTCAAGATCTTCAAAAGAAATATGATCTCTTTGTTTTCCATCCAAAAGATAAACTTCTGAATTCCATTTATACTGTGAAAATGCATCATTCGGTTCCAGATGATCGTGATTCCCTGCGATCAAAACCGTTCTTGTATGATTCAATCTGGACAACAGATAATCCACTTCTCTCAGCTCCTGCTGCGTTGGCAGCTGATCAAACAGATCCCCTGCGATCAATAACAGATCTGCCTGCTGCTTATTCGCATGATCAATGACTCTTTGAAATGTCTCTTTGATCTCTTGTTCTCTAATCCTTCCAAATGTCTGTTCTCTCTCTGGTCTGGCTCCCCAGTGGACATCTGCAATATGAATAAATTTCAAAAAATCACCTGCTTTCTGATCATCTTCTATGATCTTATTCTGTCATCATATGATCGATATTCTTTAATAATTCTTCGATCTGTTCTCCCGTTATATGATCCATATGCACCCCGCCCGTGCATACCACTACTTTTCCTGTTTCCCTGCATCGATTCTCAGCTAGTCTGCGGCATAGGAATTCGTCTTTATGACCTGTCAGGTTGATCACAGATGAAGTGACACTGATCGTTCCGTCACCACGCAGTGAAGGGCGTGGAACTGCCTGAACAACACAGCCAATATGCGGCTTCTCACCACCACTTAGAGTTAAAACAAGATCTTCTCCTATTGCTTTTTCACAGATCTCTATCGTAATTCCTGCAATTGTTTTCCTGTATTTCACTTTGTTCCTCCTTATTCTATTCCAAAGAGGATCATCAAAACTTCCTCTGAAATAAAACAGGCAGCCAGTTCAACACTGACTGCCCCTAAATTATGCCATGTATCTTAGCCCCATAAATTCGCTGGGTAGACACCTTCTTTGATCAATCCGGCAAATGCTTCCTGTACAGCTTCCTTATCTTCCTGATAAGTTACACCGAACCATCGATCCTGTGTCTCTAATACTTTGACGTTTGCACGTCCTTCTTTCAATAATTTGTCTACGATGTTTGGTAATAAATATTCTTTCTTCAGATCTCCTTCTTCTACTTCGCTTAAGAAAGTCTTGAAGTCTTCTGCAAGGAACTCTAAAAATTCTGGATATGCAGCCCACATATTCATAGAAACCTTATCCTCTGGACTGATCCATTCCTGAACATCTGGAAGATCACACTTGATCTTACCATCTTCCCCCATCATAATTCCTGTTGTCTCATGAACCTGGCTTAATAATCCATTCTCATCTACAACACTCACTCCTCGTGTGACAGTTCCATTGTCACTTAATGTATTCTTCAGGATAAATCCTGCCATTCCCATTGTGAATTCTCTTCCAAGATCTTCTCCAGATACTAAGAAATCATGAAGCTTCACAAAAGCTTCCTTTCCATAGTAATCATCTGCGTTGATGATCACAAATGGTTCCTTGACGATATCCTTGCAACAAAGAACAGCCTGTCCTGTTCCCCAAGGCTTTGTACGTCCTTCTGGTACTTCAAATCCTTCTGGAAGGTCATCTAATTCCTGAAATACATATTCTACATCAATCTGATCTTTAATTCGGCTGCCGATTATCTCTTCAAATTCTTCAAAGATGTCCTTACGGATAATAAATACAACCTTATTAAATCCAGCTTCTTTCGCATCACGAATTGAATAATCCATAATGATCTCACCATTCGGTCCCATCTTCGCAAGCTGTTTGATTCCTGCACCGTATCTTGATCCGATTCCGGCTGCCATAATTATTAATGTAGTATCCATAAATCTCCCCTTCAGTCATCTGACCTGTTTTGTTACCTGTATACTTGTTATATGCTGTGTAAAACATTCCATATATTTGTCTTCACATATACCTTTTATTATAAATATTATTCTCTATAATGTCAATAGATTCTGGCTATCCTTTCCTTAAATACTTCCTTATTTTATTGTATTTTCATATGGACATTTTTGTTATTTGTATTATAATCTTTGTTATAAAGATTTTTTCTTTATTTTAAATATTTTTTGTTGTTTTTTAACATTTTCACGAAAGGAAAGCATTATGAAAAAAGAAATCTCCTTAAAAGGAAAAACTGCCATCGTCACTGGAGGAGCTACCGGGATCGGGTTCGCCATTGCAAGCGAACTTCTGGATGCGGATGCGAATGTTATTATTCTTGGACGTCGAGAAGAAAAATTAAAAGAAGCTGCCAAAAAGCTCGGGGAACATTGTTCTTATTACGTATTCGACATCACAGATACCGCACACTATGACGAACTCATTTCCAAGATTGAAGAAACTACACCTATCGACATTCTGGTTAACAATGCTGGGATCAATAACAAAAAAGACTATTTTGACTTTACTGAAGAAGAATTAGATACCATCATCGCTACTCAGGCTAAAGCACCATTTTTATTCTCACAGGCTGTTGCTGCGAATATGAAGAAACGAAAATCCGGCTGCATTCTCTTCATCTCTTCCCTTGCTTCAATCCTCGGAATGCATGATATTCAGGCCTATACTTTATGTAAAAGCGGCGTCAAAGGTCTTACAAGAAGCCTTTCCCGCGATCTTGGTCCATATGGCATCCGTGTCAACAGCTTAAATCCTGGATTCGTATACACAGATATGCTTGCAAAAACAAACTTAAAAACACCAGAACGATTAGAAGAAATTCAAAACCGCACACCTCTTCGTGGTTTCGCAAAAGAAAAAGACCTTGGAATGGCAGCTGCTTTCCTTTGCTCTGATGCCGCACGATTCATTAGTGGGATCGACCTTGTTGTAGATGGCGGAATCAGCAGTTCTTTCTTATTATAAGACTCAAAAAGAGCAGGTACTCTGTTTCGTACCTGCTCTTTTATCTCATTGTTCTTATACTTAACAACTTCTTAATGTTCTTACCTCTGGCTCTCTGGATGTCTTATCTTCTGATACCCATAAATCTTTGTAATTTAATTTTAAAAGCCCTGCGATCATTAAGCTTAACACTAAGATCATTGCAATTGTTCCTAATAAATGCATTGTTATTCTCCTCTTTATATTGTGTTGTATTATGTATTCTGTATTTATGCTTTATATTTTATCAAATTAATTTCGGAGAATCAATATGTAGCATTATTTTCTAGGAAATTACAACATTTCATTTGCATTTTCCCTCTGGTGTTAGCAAAATTTTCAGTAATAAATATGTCTTTGTTGTTGTTTTTGTGCAATTTGTAGTACCAATTTATGAAGAGGGCTGTTTGTATTTGGTCGTATTTAATTTCTCATTCGTCTCATCCGTTCTGCTACGGCATTCACTAGAAAATAAATAATTCCTCCTGTTAACCCTCCAATTGTATTAAAAAATAAATCTGATATTTGAAATGTTCCTAATCTTAAAAACAACTGCAACAGCTCAATTGTCAGAGATGACAGAAACGCTATTTGAATACTTTTTAATATGATTTTCCCTATATACACTTTCTTACCAAATATTTTTTCTTCAAAATTCCAAAACATTAATACTATATACGGCATAAGCAGGAAAAAATTTTCTATACACTCTGATGTTAAAATGCGCTGGCCTGTCACTGTATTATATCTGTATATTCCCCATACTCCCCACACATCACATAATGGATTCATCCACATATTTCGGTTGATCAATGTCTTAAATAATACCATGGTAATATAGAAAAACAATATATATTTTTTACGAAATTCTCTGTCTCTTTTAAAATGATCGATCCATGTCCGGATAGCTGCTTTCCATCCCTTGCCTGCTCCTTCTGGACATTTTACATACAAATAAAAGAACATTGTCATTATTGATAACAAAATTGCAAACCAAAACGGCTGATAGATCGATGTTAGAATGTCTATTGTGATTTTTCCTATGATAGTCTTCATTCTTGTGCTTTCTCCTGTTCTATGTATATTGTATCAGTTTATACACATTGATGCCTGACACCAATGTGGGCATAAAATAAAGCGATTACTAATCTTATGATGAGAGTGTCAAAAGTAAATTTTGCCACTCTCCGATGTACCCGGATTGTTCCATTGCTTCGCAATTCCACAATCCTCGAACTCCCATAAAATGGCGTGTTCACACCATTTTATTCCGTTCTCGTTGTTCGGCGTGTCAATAAGGTACGAGGTGACGGAGGCTTTGGAAAGTTGAAGAGTATTTGCGGTTGAGAGGATGGTATCTTTATAGTTCTGTATTTCTCGGTACTCTTCAAAGGTATCCTGTACCTTCTCCGCCACTTCCGATTCATACACACCAGCCGTGATGAGCAGCTTTCTTACTTTGATAGGATTCAGGGTTAGCACATCTGCAATGGATCGGAGGGAGCAGTCCTCCTCATAAAGCGCCACAGCTCTTTCCATCTGCTCTTTTAGATTCTTCCCAGCATCATACTCTGGCTTCAGCTTCTTTCGACCGCCGCCTGGTTTCCGAGATTTATACGCTCTTTTCTCTCCCATGATTATTCGTGCAGCTCCAACGGCAGTCCGTCCGGGTCATGGAAGAAAGTCATCTTCTTGCCGGTATAATCGTCAACCCGAATCGACTCACATTCAATTCCGACCGCTGCCAGTTCTTTCACTGTCTGCTCCACGCTCTCAACACAGAACGCAAGGTGACGCAGGCCACAGGCTTCCGGGCGGTTCACACGCTTTGGAGGATTTTCCTCAGCGAAAATCTCCAGCTCCGTGTGTTCATTGACACGTAGATCCAACTTCCAATCCTTACGCTCGGAGCGGTAGTTCTCTCTGATAACAGCGAATCCCAACTTGTTCACATAGAAATCCTTTGCGGCTTCGTAGTCAGATACGATGATTGCAATATGATGTATTTTTGATAAATTCATTTTTCTCACACTCCGTTTCTTTTGTTTTTGTTCTTCTTTTATTTCCGTTATAAACTATATAGCAACCTTCAAAATATGCCGTGTGAACTCCTAGAGTTCACACGGCATTTCTTTTTTTCTTGGTGTTTATTTCAGTTTTTCCAGAATCTCGTCCGCGCTCATACCGCCGGCCAACAGCTTCTTAACCACATTCTCGGCTTCAGCCTTCAAAGTGTCAATGTTGGCGGTAATGGATGCGATCTCCGTATTCAGAGATGCGATAGTCTCCTGCTTCTCTGTAATCTGGGATGCATAGTCTCTGGTGGTATTGGTTTTGGGACGATTTTTGCTGCCTTTCGTTCTGAGCATGGTGATAACCTCATTCCTTTTAAACTTCAAACTGTTTTAATTCTTCTAGTGGTTCCTTGCTCGTATCAATACACATACCATCTTTGAGCCAGTCTGCTTTCGTATATCCCGTTCCCGTCACTTCATATACCACGCCTTTTCGGCCAACAGGCTTAACCCAGCCCCACATAACAAGCATATCCAATGCTTCTTGCCACCTGGCAGATTCTCTCTGCGAATTATCTGCCATAAACTGTTTGCCATCAACTGAGACCTGAACCGCTGAACCTAATGTAGCAATTCTAAAGATTTGTCCATTTCCCTCAGCTGCGTATACTAAAAGAAACGCTGGTTCAACTGGAATGCTACCAACGTCATCTTGCCCTACTGTTGGCACGTGTCGTTGATCAGCCTCCCCTGTATCTTTACATTCTCTTGTCCTAGCTTCCGTAATAGTAGATATTCTATCTAAAAAATCATCACGCTGTCTTTCCCATGTTGCTTCAGACATTGGGCGAAGATTGAACTCTTTTATAAGTTCATCCTTAAACTCACTCAATCTATATTTTAATGTCCTGTTGTCTGAATCATCCAATTTAATTGCTATTTGCGTCTTATCAATGCATCCATCTAGCTGATTGAATTGAAATCCTGGCAGTAAAACTCCTGTCCATTTATGTTTCATTGCCCATGTAGCTCCCATTTCATTTAATGATGCAGCGCTACTATAATAATCTTTTGAAAAAGCATAAATCACATGAAGGTCACTATTCTGAAATTCATTAACAAGCCACTCATACACCTTATTGCCAAGTGGAATACAGTACGGAGGAACTGATGAACAAATTATTTCTTCATCTCTTAACCCCAGAATTTCAAGCAAACTCACAAATGCCTCGACATAATCAACATCTTTACTACTGTGTGATATAAATAATTTATGTGGTTTATCCATCCCACTTCCCTCCTCTACTGATTCAGATAGTGTTTTTCCTAATACTGTTAATTTGGCCTCCAATTGAGCAAATGTTGAATCATCACTAAAGTTTTTTCCCATTTTTGAAAAAAGATGAATTACATCTTGGACTGTTTTGCTCTGTGGAAGTTTTTCAAGTTCCGCCTCTATTTCTGCTTTCCACAGTAAATATTTTTCATCATTATGAATCGTTTGATATGGAGTCTGAATAGCAGGCTTTCCGACTGGTTTTCCAAAAGATATGTACTCCGTTTTGAATCGCTTTTTTATATCTGGAGTCTGCTCAACAAGCCTAATCAAATTTTCATTTGCCAACTACTTTTCCTCCTTCGCCTAATCATTAACTTTTTAATCACATCTTCGCCAATCATAATAGATCGTTGCCTGCTGCTCACCACGGAGAGGTGTGTGATTATCAGAGCAGCGTAGGGAGCTTCCGCTCCCAGTATATCACAATTTCATCCAGTTTTACAGACGCTTTCTTGCCTTCATCACTGCACAATACATCAATCCGCCAATCATTCCACCAAGTGTGTTATAGATATAGAAGATGTCTGATAGCTGGAACGTTCCAAAACGAAGCAATAACTGCAACATCTCAATGCTTATCGAGAAGATGAACGCTATCTTACCGCTTTGCCACAGGATCTTCTTCCAGCCGTTTCCTATCTTTTCTTCGAATGTCCACATCACTACTGCTGAGAACGGCACTCCATCATGATTACGTTCTCAATACACTCGGTGGTCAGCTTCTGTTCGCCATTCACTGTCTCCAAGATGCCTCATCCGTCCATAACATCAGATAAAGGATTCATCCATAGGTTCCGGTTTAACAGGGTTCGGAACAGAATAAGTGAGGTCACAAAAAATAAGAAAGACAACTTCCGAAAGAACACACTCTCTTTGAATTTCTGATACCAGGTCACTATGGCACTCTTCCAGCCTTTGCCAGCATGTATTGGCTCATACGCATACAGGTAGAAAAACATAGCAAGAAAAGAAAGCAAGAGCGAGAATCCAAACGGCTCATAAAGAGCAGTTAAAATGTTTGTGAGGATCTTTCCGAGTAAATCGATCGTTTCTTTCATCGTCGTTTACAGATCACTGAACAGGTCAGCCTTGTACATGCCATCCGCTAGCATCTTCTTGAAACTGTTCTTTACTGCTGCGACATCCTCGTGATAGGTCATGCCGTACCAGGTATCGTTGGTTTTCAGAACCTTCACGGACATTTTACCCTGCTCCAGCAATTCACCGATGAAGATGGGAATCAAGTATTCCGCTTTCAGAGGATTGCCCGGGACTTCCTTCTCGAAAAACTCTTTGAAACCTTCCTCCAGAACATCCAGAAAATCAGGAGTTAATCCCCACATATTCATAGAAACCAGAGAATTCACATCAATCACTTTTCCGTCTGCTTCTGCCCCATCCGCTGTTTTTACAATGTTCTTGGTCTCTATGACCTCAGTCAAGTTATTTTCCGCATCCATCTTGCAGATGCCGCGGGTCACACCGCCGTTATCAGACAACGTGTTCTTCAGCACAAATCCTGCCATGCAAGACTTACCGCCGTTCACCAAATACTCATGAACAGCCTTGAAGCCTTCCTTGCCATAGTAATCATCTGCATTAATCACAATGAATGGGGTTTTGATTGCTTTCTTCGCCGCAAGCACGGCCTGACCAGTTCCCCACGGCTTTGTACGTCCTTCCGGCAGAGCTCCCGGGATGTCGTTGATATCCTGGAAAGCGTAGTCCACAGTGACATCATGAGAAGCACAAATAGAGGCAATGCGATCACCGATGAACTCTTTCTCGATATCCTTTCGGATGATAAATACTACATGGTTGAAACCAGCTTCAATCGCATCATGGATTGAGTAGTCCATGATGATATGGTTCGCATCATCCACCGGCTCCAACTGTTTGATTCCCGTTCCGAAACGGCTGCCGATACCGGCTGCCATAATAAGTAATGTTGTGTTCATAATCTCTCCTTACTGTGCTCGTGCTGCTTTAATTGGACATACCTTGCACGCCATACAAACCATCCCAACAGCGTACCCATTGTGTTTGTCACCACATCATCCAATTGCAAATATCCCGTTTGAGTAATATGCTGTACTATCTCAATGCTACAAGAGCAAATAAATCCGGTCAACATACATAACCAACCATTTTTATATTTTCTGAACAATATCGGTAGCAAAACGCCAAACGGAATAAACATAATAATGTTTTCAACAAACATAGCGTGCATATGAAAGGTATTCCCCCATGTTTCAAATAAAACCAAGCTGATAGCCTTTCTACTCCCAGGTTCCCTGCATAAAAAAGCTATGCGAAAAATAACGAGAATGTACGCTAAGAAAAAGGTAAATGGAATTCTATGTTTTATTGTACTCTTCCTTCCACATAACCTGCTAACAGCAAATACAATGCATCCACTCAAGAAGATGGCTGGAATCAAGTATGACACGGGTTGTCTGAAATCTTGAATTATTGATTTTATGTACCACTTGATTACCAATCACCTCTTTCTATTAGTTTATCTTTTCTTGCCAACCATCCACGGAGCAATTCGTATAACAACCTCATATGCTGCACTACAAATTAGCATCGTAGCCACAACAACAATCATCGCAAGCAGTATATTCTCTCTCACTGCATCTGTACTCACATGCAACGGAATTGATACAATTTTTACCACGATTCGGTACACAGGACCGTGGATACAAAGAATAATTAGAGAGATTCTGCCGAAATACTGCAGAATTATATTTTCGTTGATGAACTGAGAAATCAGGATCATAGCAACCACACCAATGAAGGCTGTTACAAACCACATAATCCCCGTGGTTAAATTGTGGAGAGATAGGAAAAAATTTAAGATAATCAAAGCTACTGCAACCGTTCCTGTTCTTATCTTTCTATCCACAATCCTTGTTTCTCGCCCCGCCAAGATAACTCCTACAGCATAGAATCCTATGTACTTGAACACACGGTTAAATCCCCACGGGAGTTCAGGCATCAGAAGAACAACATAAACTGAACTCATCAGAGCAGAAACAATATACGCAATTTTCCTGCCACCCATATTCACCAGTATATTAAATAGAACCACCGTTACAAAGAAGCACGGCAGAAACCATAGATGAACATTGAAATCCAAATTGTCATAGCAACCAGAGAACAAACCAAATAGTGATTTCACGAAGCTCATATCTGAATCCCGGAATCTTCTCTCTATCCCTTGCCAATATAAAAGTATCAGCAAACCGAACGAGAAATACGGAACAACTATAGTCTGTATCCTTCTCTTTATGTCCATTATAATTGGTTTTTCTTTGTACACCCAACCTGCTGCAAAAAAGAACAGCGGCATATGGAAAGAATACAGCCAATTAAAGACAGTTCGATTGGAATAGATATGTCCTATTGCAACAAGAATAATACCTATTCCCTTTAATACATCAAGCCATGATAAACGCTCTGCTCTGCTCTGCTCTGCTCTGCTC
>JAXJNA010000033.1:0-15437 GCA_036312945.1 Anaerostipes hadrus | reverse complement strand
GAGTTAGTATGTTCCTCACATCCAGCTTCCTTCAGATTCCACCTCACGATGGACACCCTTGCCTTCGGCTATATCCTTCCCACTACCGGGTGGATTCGGGACTTTAACCCGTTAGAAACGTGCGCCGCTAGGCGCACATTATAAAAAAGCAGGAATATCAAATTTGTAATATTCCTGCTTTTCCTATGCTACAGCATTGTAATTATTTAATTTTAATTGTAACCGTCTTGCTCTTTCCGCTTCCATCCACTGCTCTTGCTGTGATCTTTACGGACTTTTTCTTTCCAGCTTTGTATGTTGTTACGGTTCCTTTGGAAGAAACTTTCGCATATTTTGTATTGCTGCTTGACCATTTTAAAGTTCTATTTGCCCCTGAAGATGCGCTTGTTTTTCCTTTCAGATATAACTTCTTACCAGCTTTTACTGATTTAACGCCTGAAATCGTAACTTTCTTTACGACACCTTTCATGACGTAGATCTTGTATGTTGCTTTCTTACCACTTCCGTCTTTGGCTGTCGCTGTGATCGTTACTGTTTTTCCACCCATTTTCTTCTTCGTCGTAACGACACCGCTGCTGCTGACTGTCGCAACTTTGGTATTGCTTGATTTCCATGTGACACCTTTATTGTATGCGTTGGATGGTGTTATGGTCGCCTTTAATGTTACTTTCTTACCAGTTGCGATCTTGTTAGATGTTGTTGTTGCGATCGTAATCTTGCTGACTTTGATATTTTCTACTGTTACGATGCAGTACATTACATTTCCGTCAGATGTTACCGCCGTAATAATTGCTTTTCCTGCAGTCTTAGCTGTTAATTTACCCGCTGCGTCAACTGTTACAACTGCTTCGTTGGAAGATGTCCATTTTACTGTTCCGATTGAAGCTGTTGCATAATCTGGTAAATATGTAATCTTCAGCTGTTCTGTCTTGCCTGGATTTAATGTTACAAATGTTTTGTTTAATACAACCGCCTGTGTAGGAATCTTACCTGTTTCATCGGTTGTGTAAACTTTGATCGTTTTTGTTGTTGTTCCAGCTTTTAATGTCAGTGTTGCCATCTGACCTTTTGTTCCGGCTTTGATCTTATCTCCTGTAATGGATACTGCTGCCACATTGGATGATGTGATCGTGCATGCTTCTTTGCTGTCTACAAATACACCTTTTGTAAACTGCTGTATTGTTAATTCCTGTCCTTCTTTTAGATACAGGCTATCGCTTAAGAATGACATTCTTGTCGCTGTGCTTGCTGTTGTTGGCAGATATAATGATTCTAACTGTGCTTTCAGATCATTTAATGCTGTAAAATCTGTCACAGATGTTCCTCTTAGATAGAGTGTCTTTAACTGTTTTAAATTTTTTATGAAACTGATATCTGTGATGTTCTTGTTGTTTTCGAGGTCGACATATTCACAATATACTGCTTCAGATAATCCTGTGAGATCAGCATTCGTCAAATCGTTTTCCTTCTTTAAATCAATCACTTTTACCTTCTTGATTTCTTCTGTCGAAATCATTCCATCTTTTTTTCCACCACCATTATCATAAGTTTCTAATGCTTTGTATACTTTGTAGCTTGTCAATGGAACAATATCTTTTCCTACTGCTGCAACCTGAATTTCTATCGTATCTGTATAAACTTTATTTCCTCTAATTACAGTTGCCTCTAAAGATGTTTTTCCTGCCGCCTTTGGCTCCAAATAATATGCTTTTGTCCCATCCTTAGCTGTTTCTGTATACACATTCAAAATTTTTGGGGATTTTGATATAATTACTACTGTATCATCTTTTTCCAGATTATTAAGCTTAATTTCTTTATTGAATACTCCAACATTTATGTTTGGATCATTTTTGTCAAACTGTGGTGCTGTTTCGTTCTTTGCTGTAATTGTAACTGGAATTGACACAGTTGCTAATGGTGTTGTTGTGCTTTCCACTTTTAATTTTGTTGCTCCAGCTTCTGCTGTATTCAGTGCCTCTAAGCTTAATGTTCCGTCGGTTATGTCTTGGGTTAATTTCAGCTTTGCTGTTGTTCCTGTTGCCGTTTCTTCGGAGTATTTAACATCTTTACATCCTTTTAAAATTCCTGTTGGGAGAATCGGATCATTTGTTTTTGCTCCTTTTTCTACTGCAATATCATTTGTTTTAATCAATGCAATTCTGTCTGCTGTAGAAACCTGAGTACCTTCAAGATTAATTTCTTTTAAGTTTGCTATGGATTTTAATGCATCAATTTTCTTTACATTTGCATTTTTGCTTAAATCCAGTTTCTCACATCCTGTTGCATCTTTTAAATATTCTACCTCTGTGTCTGTCAGATTTTTATTAGAAAGGTCGATTTCTTTTTTCTGGGCTAAATCTGTTTTTGTAAGGGATCCTTCTTCTGCCCCGCTAAATGCCTGATACATTGCTTGCGAAGTAAATGGAATTACATTGTCATCTTTCCCTAAATTAAATTCAAATTTAGCTTCAACAATCTTGTTATCTTTATATAATGGCTTCTGATCTTTTTCAAATGTTGCTGTTACAGTAACTTTTCCGCTGTCTTTTAATGCGATCGGCATATACTTCACAACTTCTGTCCCATCTGCTTGTTTGAAAGTCTTTTGTTCAATCTTTAATGCTGTTTGATCAGAAATATTGAAGTTGACTTTATCAAAGTCTTTCGCCTGCGTTCCTTGAAATTCATAATACTTGAAACTTCCCATTGTTACATTCTGAGATTCTGCCGCAAATGAAATTCCACTTGTAACTGTTGGTGTGGTTGTACCTTCCTGTGTCACCGCTGCCTGATTCCCCTGATCTGCTGTTGCCGCCATTACCGTAAATCCGTTGACCGGTATCATGGATATGCTGAGCAGACATGCTAACAATTTCTTTCTGCTCTTACCATCTAAGTGGCTGAATACTTTCCATCCTTTTTGCATGAAATTCGTCCTCCTTTTCTTCATGTTTGAATCTGCATATTGCTTTGTTTATTATAACACTTTTTTGTGTAGAATGCATAAAAGAGTGATCGATCTGATCACTCTTTTAGCATATTGGGGGCATTTATTTAATCTTCATCTTCGCTCGCATGATAATATTGGATCTGGTAACTATATGTTATATCATCTTTACATTTTAGTACTAAATATGTTCCATCATTTTGAGTTTTTATTTCCCCAGACAACACTTTTTCTCCATATGAAAATTTTAGTTGTCCTATTAATTCTTCTAATGTATCTGTCGTTCCCCATAATTCAATGTAAAATTCATTATCGTCTTGATAATTATCCCATTTAGTTAATATTCCATCTGGTCCACTAATATCTTTTACACGGTATTCTCCTGAATAATAAATATCACATCTTATATTATAACTTCTTGTTTCTTTTGTCTCTTTGTCAGTAATCACGTATCTGTAATCACCGTCATCTGTTTTTATGACTTCTCCAGTAATCGTGTCTGATTTAAATCTAACATCCAAATACTTATCAAAGATTTCTTTTACATCATTTTTAACATTTTGAATTTCTACATAAATTGTACTATAAGTAATGTCAATATTATCTTCATCCACTTTATCTTGATCCTTGGATGTAATACTATCAACTGCTAAAGAACCATAATCATAATAATAATAAATATCATATGTTACCGTACCACCATATTCTGAACTTAATGTGATACTACCATCATTTTCATCATCTACAGTTAGTTCATGCTCCGTAACATCATCACTGAATTCAAATTTCAATGAATCTTTAATATCATTCAGAGATTTTGCTTTTCCATAAATTGTAATGTAATTTTCATCATCTTCGTCCATTTCTATAGATGCTACTCTATCATCACTACTTGTCACATTTTTTATGTATATATCGCTTGTGTCTACCATCACATTCAGACTATATGTTCTTGTGGATCCATCTGTATCTGTCACGATCATTACATTACCATCATTTTCATCTTTTTGAATTTTATATGTTACTCCAGAACCTTCAAATTCAGGTTTGATCGTTTTTAAGACTTCTTCTTTTGACAAGTCTGTATGTTTCATCCATAAATCGATGCGATTATTTTCATCATAAATTTCGTAATCCCGCACGTTTTCATTTTTCTCAAATGAAGTCACATATTTATTACCATAATCTATAGAATATTGCATTCTATATGTTCTTTGATTGCCTTTTCCGTCAGAAATCTCAATAAGCCAATCTTCTTCTGATTCGTCATATTTTACTTCATAGGATGCACCACTCAATTTGATTTCTGGAATAATTTCTTTTATATGTTCCTTTATATCGTCGGATGTTACTCTTAATTTAATCCTGCTTCCACTGATCGTTGCTTTCTTTACAAAATCATTTTTCTGAATATTTGTAATCTTAAGATCTCCATACATCACATCTGATCCTACATCCTCAGGCTCTGATTCATATGACATCTCATTACTTGGAGTAATATTTCCTGTCAAAGAATCATAACTGCATACAGACCATACGGTTCCTTCCTTATTTGGCACATAAAATGTCTGTACTAAACGGCTTCCTGAATATACCTGAACACTTGCCTGTGATGTTGCTAATGTATTGGAATTTGTATCCTCGCAGTCTGAGAAATTATGAACAAAGAAATAATATACTCCTGGTGTTCCCTTATAAATCGTTGTTGTTTCAGGTCCTTCCCACTCTGTATCATCTAAGTCTAAATCTGCATATGTTTCACCATCTTCATCATTCACATATGTTTTATCACTATAATATGTATGGAACTGTCCTGACCCTGTTGCTTTTGGTCCGATCATGTGAGAATCCAAATCTGATGGTGCTCCAGATTCTTTATTCCCCCATCTTAATACAAAACGAACCTGTTCATTATCGATGATCGGGGAAAGTCCAGCTCCATTATTTTCAGATTCTTTTCCTGATTCAATATATACATTAAATGAAGTACTGATATATTTCTGATTATCACTTCGTAAATCTAATACCTGAACTGTATAGATTCCAGGATTTAGACCAGTAAATTTGTAAATACCTTCTGAATTTGTTGTTGTTTCCTTGGCAGATTCTTCCCCTGTTACATTGTTCTGTCCTTCTCTGATCCTGACTGTAACTCCAGATACAGAATTCCCTGTAACACTGTCTATGATCTTTCCACTGACACTTCCTTTTTCTACCTGTACATCTTTTGATGTTAAAACAGCTGATGCAGTTGTTACTTCTGCCGTATTATTTGTTAACATACATGTCTGAACTGCTTCATAGTATCCATCTTTTTTAAAAATCAAGTAATAGTTCCCTGCTTTTACAGACGTAATTTTATAAACACCATCTTCGTTTGTTGTTGCTGTTTTTATTGCATCTCTTTCTGAGAAATCTGCAATCTTAAAATCTTTGCTGTAAGCTGCTAAAAATACTTTGACATCGTTTAGTTTTTTTGAATCTGAATCAACTACAGTTCCTGTAACTGCAGAAACCATAACTGCTCCAACGTCTTCATTTGTCTGATCCGCAACAACTGTCTTCTCATCGACTTTTCCACTATTTTCGATTCGTACTGTGATCGTTCCAAGACCTTTTACTTCTGGTACATTTTTTTCATTTGTTGTATTTACAGCTGTTCCTTCTGATCCTGCTTTTAGTGTTAAAAGCACTTTGTCGTTTGCTGTAATATCCAATCTTCTTGCTGTATAAATCGTTACATTCTTGTCTGCTGTTACTGGAATGCTTGCCTGAGAAGATTTTCCTTCAAATGTTACTTTTCCAGAAGTTTTGATCACTGCATTTTTAATTTCTCCACCGTTATCAATCAGCAGTGATTTTACCTCATCATTTACCTGTAATTCAATTGTTGCATCTTCTTTTACAACAACATGGCAATCTTCTGCTAGTATTATCAGTGTGTTATCAGCATGTTCGATATAAGTATCCTTGCTGATGCTGATAATCTTTACTTCTTTAAACTGAGCATAATTTGTAATCGTTGCATTTGGTGCATCAATTTCTAATACCGTGTCTTTTAATTTATCTTTCTTATCTGGTTCTGGAATATTGATCTCACCTTTTTCATCTGTCTGGAAATGGATGAGTTTATATGTTTCAGATCCGTTTAAAACTTCTCTTAACTGCTGTGCAGATGTAACCTGCATTCCTGCAATAACTTTTACTTCACAAGTTGCTTTTGCCCCACTTTTATCTGCAGCTGTTGCTGTGATCGTTGTTGTACCTTCTTTTGTTTTAGATGGTGTTACAACTCCATTGTCTGAAACTGTTGCAATGCTTTCATCTTCACTTGACCAGATGACACCTTTATTCGTTGCATTCTCTGGTTTTACAGAGGCTTCTAACTGCTGTGGTGCAGAGTTAGAGTAAAATGTCAGAGATTGTTTATTCAAAGAGATCCCTGTTGTCTTCACAGTAGTATCCTTTGGCTCTTCTTTTGGTTCATCCTTTACAGGTGTTTGTGTTGTAGACTGTTGCTTATTTGATACCTGCACTCTGCATACTGCTTTCTTGTTTGTTCCATCTTTTGAAACAACTGTGATTACAGCTGATCCAGCACTTTTTGCTGTCACAACACCAGATTGTGTTACTTCTGCAATCGCTTTATTCGAAGTTTGATAGCTGACTGATCTTACAGATGCTTTTGCTGGTAAAACCGTTGCTTTTAACTGAAATTTGCTTCCAACTTCCAGCTGTTTTGATGTATCAGATAATTTCACGGAACTTACTGGTGTTCCTACGATAATCTTACATTTTGCTTTCTTGCTTGTTCCTTTTATCTTTGCTGTAATGATTGCGGTACCATTTTTCTTTGCTTTAACAACCCCTGATTTTGATACCGTTGCTATTTTCTTTTTGTTTGTTGACCATACAACTTTCTTCTGTGTTGATTTCTTTGGAAAAATCGTTGCTTTTAATTTTACCTTTTTCCCTTTTTTTAATGTGTATGTCGTTTTGCTTAACTTGATCGACTTTGCTTTGACTTGTTTCTTTGCCTGAACTATTACCGGTCCTGTAGCTGGAATACCTGTAACTATCATAAGCAATGCTAAGACATACGCAAGTGTCCGTCTTACTTTTTTCATATTTTCCCCTTTCTGTTGCTTGTTAATGTTCTGTTTTTTTATTATACCATCCTGTCAGAATATACTCTATATTTTTTATTACACATATTGATTTTTTTATGCACATTGTACAAATGCAAAGAAGAACAGTCTTGAATACCTCTTGACTGTTCTTCTTTGTTTCTATAAATTGCTTTTATTTAATTTTAATCGTTACAGTTGCTTTCTTTCCGCTTCCATCTGTTGCCATTGCAGTGATCTTCACTGATTTCTTCTTACCAGTTTTTAGTGCTCTGACTTTTCCTGATCCGGATACTGTTGCGTATTTTGTATTGCTGCTAGTCCATTTCAGTTTCTTGTTGGCTCCTTTGGATGCGGTTACTTTGGCTTTCAGACTTAGTGTCTTTCCTGCTTTGACCGTTTTCTTTCCTGTGATCTTGATCTTCTTAACGGTTCCTTTCATGATCTTGATCTTGAACGTTGCTTTCTTTCCACTTCCGTCTGTTGCATATGCCGTGATCGTAACTGTTTTTCCTGCTGCCTTTTTGTTGAATTTTACGACACCATTTTTATCAACCGTTGCATATTTCTTGTTGCTTGTTGTCCATGTTACATTTTTGTTGCTTGCATCGTTTGAAATATTGGCTGTTAATTTTACTTTCTTTCCTGCAGAAAGTTTGTTAGATGGTGCTGTGACTGTGATCTTGGCAACTTTTTGTGGTGCAGCTGTTGTTGGCTGTGTTGGGGTTGGTTTTGGTGCTTCTGGTTTTGGATCCTCAGGCTTTGTTGGCTCTGCTGGTGCGACCACTGGGGGATTCACAATAGAGCCTTGTGTAACTTTTACTGGAATCTTTAATGTTTCCCCTTCGTCTGTTGTAATAACAAGATTTGTTTCTTTTCCTTCTTGCCCTTTTTTGCCTTTGATCGTTACGATTCTCTGGTCTTTATATCCATCTTTATCATATGTCCATCGATCAACTACTTCTGCAACGTTTGAATTTTCAATTGCATATGTATCTGTGTCATTAATAATTCCCATAGGAAGGATTGGATTCGTAATTTCATTTCCTGCGCCAATGGAAATTTCATTTGTATAAACATAGGATAATCGTTCTTCATCATCAATATTTGAATCACTCAAATTCAAATAAATTAATTGATTTTTGATTGTTCTCAATTTTGAATAATCTTTGATTTTATTAATCCCTCTAAGATCTAATTCTTGTAAATTTTTCATGCAATCAATAAAATCTAAATTTCTGACTGAACTATTATAACTCAAATCTAAATCTGTGCAATTTTCTGCTGCTTCTAATAACTTTAATTCTTTCCTTGTTGCTTCATATAAGTTCATTTGTTTTACATTTTTTATCTCTTTTTCATCAATCTGTCCGTCACCATTTGTATCAACAGATTTTCCATCTGTATCTAATAACCCAAAATATGTATAAGCATTTTCTAATGCTAAAACCGTAGGATCATTATTTTCTTCAACAGTAACTGTCATTGTATCTTCATATACTGTACCATCTTTCTTCTCAAATTTTCCTACCAGTTTAACTGTACCTGTTTTCTTTCCTGGTTCAAAATATTTATATTTTTCATCTTCACTGTCATCCCACCTGGTATTTAAAATATCATATGGATCTTCTTCAGCATTTTTATCGTTACTTTCTGTGATAATATAATATTCCTCTACATTCTTTAAATTATTAATTGGAACTTTCGTAAATGAGTGTTGCTTTATTATCATATCTTTCTGAGCAAATCCAATCGCATCTTTTGCCTTGTCTACAATTCGAATTGGTATGATTTTCTTATCATTTCCATTTTGAATTACAAGATTTGTTGCTTGTCCTGATTCTCCTTCTGCTTTAATCACCCAAGCTGTTCCCTCTTCGATAGATGGCACACTTTCTTCTTTAAAAGTTGCAACTGTTTCATCGTCAACCTTTATCTTATCTTCTTCTGTTAAAATTCTAGTAATATTGGATGGTAATTCAATCTTGCTTCCTTTTTCTACCGTAATTTCCTTTTGATCTATCAACTGATATCTTTGATCTGCTGGAACTTTCGTACCACTTACATTAAGATATGTAATCTGATCTTTTATATCATTTAAGAAAGAAATATCTTTAACACCTGTATAACCTAAATCAACTCTTGTTAATTTTTTTAAATTTTTCATCCAAGCAATGTCCGTAATATAATTGCTATTTTCCAGACCCATTTTGGTACAATTTACAGCTTTATCCAATCCTTCTAATTGCTTATCTGTCATTCCTGATTTGCGTGTATCAAATTCATTTACGTTTAATATCTCGGAAGTATCAATTTGTTTGTCATTATTTTCATCTGCAGATTTTCCATCTTTTGTTAACAGCCCTTCATATGTATAAATAGATTTTAATGGCACAATATTATCTTTTGCCTTTGATATATTTACTTCCATTGTATCTGTATATGTAACACCATCTTTTGTAAACTTAGCTGTAACCTTAGCTGTACCAACTCCCTGAGGTTCTAAATAATAAATATCTTCTTCTGGCCCTTCTTTAAAAATAGAATCAACCTTTACCACATCTTCATTATCTACTGATATGTCATTGTCCCTATCAATATTTGCTCCATCTTTAGTTTTAATTTCAATAAAATGTCCAATTGTATCATCTATTTTATTTTGAGCAAATCCTGGAGCATTTTGATTTTTTCCAATAATCTTAATCTTAATTTTTTTAGATTTTTCGCCATCTTTAATTGTTAATTCTCCAGTTTTACCTGCACTTCCTTTTTCCGCTGAAATATTAATCGTACGCCAATCGCTTTTTGCAGTTAATGCAGAACCAGCATCATCTGTTAAAAAAACTTCCTCATTATCATAATCAAACAAATGACTAATAAACCCTTTGCTACTCGTTGTACCTTCTTGTACTGTAACTTCATCTTTTAAAAATTTTGCTTTTTCATCAAATGAAACTTTTGTATTTCCTAAATTCAACTCTTCTAATTGATCTTTTACATGATCCAGTGCATCGCCAATTGTTTGAATTCCCGTGTTATACAAATTGACACTAACTAAGTTTTTCATATTTTTTACAAAATTAATATTAGTTAATGCTTTATCTTGATCTAAATCTACATTTCTACATTCTGTTGCATCACTCAAAAGATTCAGTTCTTCGCTTTTTACATTCATATCATACGAACTGCCTTCGTATAAGTTTATATAAAATACTTTTTTCAACTCTTTTTTTTCAATTTTCCCATTATTATTTTTATCTACAGATTGATGATCTTTATTTAATAATGCTTTATATAAACCATAAGTTTTAATTGGAACTACATTTGTATCTGTTTGTGCCAGTATTTCAAACGTTTTTGGCTCAACTGTAATTGAATCCCCATCTTTTTTCGTGATCGTAGCTCCTACCTTCACTTTGTCTCCAACATTTCCCTTTACTTCTGGAATATATTCACAACCATCTACATCATCTACACTATAGATTTTTAATTTATCCTGATCTTCTTCAGCAATATCAAATTCTACATCTTCTATATCATCCGGATCAATATTATCAAATTGAATTCCTTCAAAATCACCAATTTCAATCTTATCTTTTGTAAAATTTACTTTCTTATCATTGGACTCTTCCGCCTTAGTTGTCTTTATTGCCTGTTGTCCTTTTGTCTTCACAGCTTTTGTTGATACATTTTGCTCCTGTGCTGCAAATACCGCTACCCCATTCGCCGGTATCATTGACAAACTCAACAAACAAGCAAATAGTCTTTTCATGTTCTTTCCACGTACTTTTTTCCTTGGAATCTTAGTCTTCTTCATAAGTAAAACCTCCCTGTTAACTTATTATCCCCATTGACAATTACTATACTTTTTTAATTATACTCCTGCGTCAAGTTTTATTCAATGTATTTGTTCACATTTTATACACATTTTTCTTACATGCAACAACAAAAACAAAAAGACCAAGACAGCCAGTTTCAAGATTGTATAAATACACATCTTCCAAAACTGACTGTCCCGGTCTTTTGTTCATTAGAGTTTTTATTTAATTATTTTTATATCTAATGCTGTGGCGCTCCATTAGGTTCCAATGTTCCTCCAACCTGTTTCTTCATTCTGAAGCGGTAGAAGATGATCGTTGCTAATGTTGACACAACTAAGATTCCAACGAATACTGCAATATCCTGTCCAATCTGTCCATCCATAGATAGTGTGTGACGGAATGCGTGTACTGTATAGCTAAATGGCATATATTTGTGTAATACTGTGTAGAAGTGTGGTGCCATATCTAGTGGATATGTTCCTCCGGCTGCACCTAACTGTACGACCATGAATACTAACATGACGTAACTTCCGACACGGTTTAATAACATCTCACCAAAGCAGATCAATGACATAAATGCCATGGATGCTAAGACGGCCATTCCAAATGTTTTTCCTACGTAATGTGGTTCGAGTCCATTGATTCCCATTAAAACTGCAACCATGATCACTGCCTGTGCAATGGATACTGCTGCCATGACTGTGACTTTGCTTAACCACCACTGAAGTCCACTCTTGACTTCTTCGTTTTTCTCCATCAAAGGATACATTAATGTAAATGCCATACATGCTACGAATAATCCAACGGACATCATATATGGTGCCATTGCGTGACCGTTGTTATCAACGTGTGAATATTCTACATTCTTAGCTTTCACTGGTGCTGCAAACATTTTATTTGTCTTCTTGGTTGCCTTGATACTGTTAACCTGATCTGCTCCTTTTTGTAAGGAATCTTTTAATGTCTTGCTTCCACTCTGAAGTGTTCCGATTCCATTTCCAAGAGTTGTAGATCCTGCTGCTAACTGGCTTGATCCGCTTGCGATCTGTCCAGCTCCAGATGCTAACTGTCCGGCTCCACTGTTTAATGTATTGTTGTTAGCAACTAAGGCTGCTGTTCCTGATTTCAGTGTTTTTGTTCCTTTGTAAAGCTTTGCTGTTCCTGACTTAAATGTTGGAAGTTTTGAGCTTACCTGACCAATTCCACTATTCAACTGCGTTGCTCCGCTATTTAATGCTTTGGAGTTGTTTGTTAATGTTGTAAGTCCTGTGTTCAGACTTTCAACTCCTGCTGTATAGTTTGCAATTCCAATCTTTAATCCGCTTGTGCTGTCGTTGATTCCGGATTCTAAGGTTGTCATTCCTGTCTGTACTTTTGTAGCACCTTCTGATAACTGAGTTAACGCTTGGATCATACCCATTGTATCCTGAGTTGTTCCCTGACGGTCTAATGTTGTTTTTACTTCGTTTAAGCCTTCATACAGACCATTCATCATCGCTTTTTCATATCCAGAAAGTGTCTGAGATGATTCCGCAAGTTGCTTAGATGATTTTGCTAAAGAACTAACATATGCTTTCACCGTTGCAAGTTGCTGTTCACTACTTGCAGACTGTGTTTTTGCTGTTGTTTTTGTATCTGCTGCTTTCTGTGCATTTGTATATGTTTCATCAACATTATTTTCGACATCAGATGCTGCACTATCTACCTCATCGATTTCAGCTAATAATGCTTTTTTATCTTCTTCGCTTAATTTATCAAGTACGGATGAATTCTTTAACTTGCTCACTTTGCTGTTTAAGTTAGATACACTTGACTTTGCATTTGCTGCACTGTTTGCTGCCTTCTTCGCTGTTTCATTGTCTGCTGTCTGTGTTGATGTCTCTGATGTGGCTGATCCAGCGGAAAGCATTTGATTTAATTCATTTAATTTTGTATTAAATGCTTCTAATTGTGTATCGAAATTGCTTCGTTTGCTTATAATTCCATCTTTCTTCGTTTCATTTTCTTTTAGCTGAGTTCCAAGTCCATTGGATGTTTCTTTTGTCTGACTCAACAGATTTTTAAGGCCTGCTGATAATGTTCCAGTTCCATCTTTTAAATCCTTGCTTCCACTGGATAATTTTTCAACACCTGCATTTAATGATTTATTATTCGCTGCAAGCTGTTTGCTTCCAGCCTGTGCTGTGCTGACTCCATTTGTGTACTGGGAGATTCCTAATTTTAAGGACTTAGAACCATTGGATAACTGAGTTGCTCCTGTCTGCAGGGCTGCGACTCCATTTTTCAATGTCTTTGTTCCTGATTTTAAAGATTTTGCTCCACTATCAACTTTGGCTACACCTGCTGTGTATGTTTTTAGTCCTACAGAAAGTGATTTTGCTCCATTCTGGAATGTTAATGTGCTGGATGCTAATTTTTTTAAATTCTGTTCGATCGTATCATTTCCAGCTTTCAGCTTCTTCGCACCGCTTTCGATCTTTTTAGATCCATCTGCTGCTTTCTGGAAACCGCTTCCGGCTGTCTTGATCTGGTCAAATACGGTCTTTACATAGGTTTCTGTTACTTTTTCTCTGACTGACTTCTCAATCTTCGCCATAGCACTGTCATCCATCTTGGATGCTACATAGTTCGTACCTGGGTTTGTCTTGTATGTCAGTTTCATCTGTTTTGGATTCTTATCCATTAATGTTGTTGCATTTTTTGAGAAATTTTCTGGAATGGAAATGATCATATAGTATTTTCCACTCTTCAATCCTTCCTCTGCTTTCTTGTCACTTACAAAATGAAAATCCAGTGATCCTGAATCTTTCAGATTCTTTACTAGATCATCTCCTACTTGTAAGGTTTTTCCCTCATAATTTACCTTCTTATCGTGATTGACTGCCGCTACTGGTAATTGATCTGCATCTCCATATGGATCCCACATGGAACCAAGGAATACAGATGTATAAATTGCAGGAATCGTAATGATCGCGATCAAAATGATAATCATCCAGGGGTTCTTCGAAATTTTCTGCCATTCTCGTTTTAACATGATCACAGCTGCTCCTTCCTTGCATTTTTGTTACTTAAATAGAGGTCATGCCTCCTTAAATCATTGGTTATTATATGCACTTCTTTGATAAAAGTCAACAATTTATTGAACATTGGTCATTTTTTTATTTCGTACATAACTTTCTTTTTCATTTATGATATATCATTTTTCTTCTGTTCATTTTCTTTTGATTCTGTTATGATGAAAGTGCTTTTTTTGTTTGATACTATTTATAGAAGAAAGGAAATTTAAATTACTTATGATACAAGATATTTATCCACATAAACTAAACAATCAATATCACCCAGATCAAAAACCAGATGCTGACAGCATCATTTTATATTTTACACAGGAAGGGCTTCTTCATCGTTTATTAAAGAAAGAAGACTTAGAAGAAATGGGACAGGAAGATCTGTTTTCTCTGGACGAAATGATCTATACCGGTGATGGTAAGAAACTTGCAAGACCAACTCTTTTAAATGAGGAACATCTATTTTTATCATTCCCTAGATTGAGTGATTTTGTGAATGATGCTCATGTTACAGCGGAAACTCTTACATATCTTTTCTCTGTGGATGATGACAATTATTTCTTATTAAACGAAGCTCCTGAAGAAATCCCTGAAGATTATGAATTTAATACAGTCCGCGAGCTTCGCAATTTACAGATTGGTCCAAAATACCGCACGTTTGCTGCGATCACTGGTTTACATCTTTATAACTGGTACCGCACAAACCGTTTCTGTGGATGTTGTGGACACAAGACTGTTCATTCTTCTACAGAACGTGCTTTAAAATGCCCATCTTGCGGTCACTTGATCTATCCAAGAATTGTGCCTGCTGTTATTGTTGGTGTTAAAAATGGTGATAAGATCCTGCTTACAAAATACCGTAAGGGATTCACTCCATTTGCCCTGATCGCCGGATTTACAGAAATTGGTGAAACCTTGGAAGAGACTGTTGCACGAGAGGTCATGGAAGAAGCTGGTATTCGTGTGAAGAATATTCAATATTATAAATCTCAGCCTTGGGGTGTTGTCGATGACTTACTGGCTGGTTTTTATTGTGAAGTGGATGGAGATACCCAGATTCATATGGATGCTTCGGAATTGAAACTTGCTGAATGGAAGAGCCGCGATGAGATTGAACTTCAGCCGAATGATTTTAGTTTGACGAATGAGATGATGCGGGCGTTTAAAGAAGGAAAGTTCTGATTTGTAAGTAGGCTTGCATGTATGTGACAGAAATAAAAGAAAAACAAATATTTAAAAGAATCAGGTGGCAACTCCGCATTTTTGAGAGCGTTTTTTACAAATCGCTGATCCGTGCCTGTTCCTTTGGAAACTCCCTCGCTGCGAGCCAAAATGCCCGCAGCAACAGTCAAACATCCAACCACAGGCACTGCGAATTTGTAAAAAACGCACTCAAAAAGTGCTCATGTTTGCCACCTTGATTCTTTTAAATATTTGTTTTTCTTTTATTTCTGTCACATACACCTGAAGTCTATTC